>CAVDHB010000048.1:0-71518 GCA_963608705.1 Prevotella sp. P5-108 | reverse complement strand
CGCATCTACCTGCAAGTCCTCAACACCCGCAGCTGGAGCAACCGTGAGCTGCGCAACGTGGCCCGGCTGAGCGAGTGGACGGACAAGGACACGCAAGGCGGAAGCGAGACCACACCCGACGAAGGAGGTGGAACGACCGAACCCGGAGGAGACGCAGAACTTTAAATAGTTGGTAATTAGTAGTGTTTAATGTGTAGTGTTTAATGTTTAATTGACTGGACTGAACGGTACAGACGCAATTAATCGCGTCTCTACATTAAACACTAAACATTAATCATTAAACACTAAGCGAACATTAAACACTAAACATTAATCATTAAACATTAAAAAATCAATCACTATGAAAAACAACACTTGGAAATTCATCCTTCAGACCCTGTTGGCGGTACTGACCGCACTGGCCACCAGCTTCGGAATCACCTCCTGCGTGGTGGGAATCTGAAACATTGATGTTTAATGTGTAGTGTTTAATGTTTAATTGGAGATGTGCCTAATCAATTAAACACTACACATTAATCATTAAACATCAATGAATCATATTGTCCACACACAGTCCGGCATAGGTGAAGCCACCGCCGAAGCCTATGAGCATCAGTTTGTCTCCCTGCTTGATTCGTCCTTCACGAATGCCCTTGCACCAAGCCAGAGGAATAGAACCGGCACAAGTGTTTCCGCACTCACGGACACTCTCAATACATTTTTCCATCGGGATGGAAAGAGAGCTGAAGATATTCTCCAGCATTCTGTAATTGGCGCTGTGAGGTATGAAACAATCAATGTCCTGCAAGGTCAGCCCGTTCTTCTCGGCCAGCCTACCCAATCCCTTCAACAGCGTGGTGATTGCCCAGCGGTAGACAGTCCGGCCGTTCTGGTGGATTTTTCCGTTGTTCACAATCGCTGTCTCGTCCAGCAACGGATTCTGCGTGGAGACATACAAGTCTTTTCCATAGCTCCCGTCCGTGCCTACGAGACTTTTGAAGACATGGATCTCCTCCGTGGCCTCCATCAGCACACAACCCGCTCCGTCGCCAAAGAGGATGGAAGTGGTGCGGTCCGTGAAATCACAGATTTTCGACATGGTGTCCGCTCCGAAAACCAGCACCTTGCGGCAAGTACCCGCCGCAATCAGACCTTGCGCGGTCAAGAGTGCATAGCAGAAGCCGGAGCAGGCCGTGTCCACATCCATACATCCCGCACCGAGGGAGACCCCCAGACGGTGAGCCACCTGACTGGCCACATTGGGCATGGGCTGGTCGGGCGTAGTGGTGGCGACAATCACGAAGTCCACATCGGTCAAATCTTTCCCGTACCGCTCGGAAAGGTCGTGGGCAGCTTTCACGCACATATCCCCCGTGAACTCGTTCTCCGCTGTGAAATAACGCTTGGCGATGCCTGTACGTTCTTTAATCCATTCGTCAGAAGTGTCTAATATTTTCTCGAAATAAAGATTATCCACCTCTTTCTCAGGCAGATACATCCCTATTGAAGTAATCGTTGCATTCATATTGCGGACAAAGGTACGATATTTCAGCCATAAAACGGCACACTTCCCCTTAATATAATGTTTAATTATTAATGTGTAATGTTTAATTGATTAGTGTGTAGTGTTTAATTGATTAGGTACACCTCCAATTAAACATTAAACACTACACATTAAACACTAATCAAAAAAACTCTCCTTATCCCCGAAGGGACAAAGAGAGACTGTATGTATAAATGGTTAGTTTATCAGCTGATTACTTCGGAAGATGGAACACGTCGGTGAGTTCCTGCATCTGCTCCTGAGACATTCCCTCCGGAGTGAATCCCATGCTCTTGCCTGCCTTATAAATCAAGGCGGCCTTGTTCAGCACGTCCACCTGATCGAAAGCGTGCAACACGTCAGTGTCCACCGCAAACACGCCGTGTTTCTCCCACATCACCACGTCGTAGTCCTGCAACTGCTCCAAGGTGGCCTGCGCCATCATGTTAGAGCCCGGCAGCATGTAAGGCACGATGCCCAATCCACGAGGACAGAATGCCTTCGTCTCGGGAATCATGCTCCACAAGAGCTTGGTCAGCACGTCTTTCTGCAAGAACGGTTTGTGGTGTGACATGGCCACCAGCTCGATGGGGTGCGTGTGCACGGAAGCGCGGTAAGGAGAGCCGGTCTTCAGAAACCAGTCGTGTACCAACAAGTGGCTGGGCAGCTCTGAAGTAGGCAATACAGGATTATCAGCGATGATGACATAGCTTGCGCAATCGTCAAGGATACGGATAACGGAACCGTTCTCCATCGGCTTGCGGGCCAAGTCGCGCATACGTTTCTGCGTGCCTTTGCAGAAGAAGTAGCAGCCTTTCAAGTGAGGCAGGGTCTCGCCAATCTGGAACACCTCGCTGATAGCCGGCATTTTGCGGATTTCGTCATCCACATAGTCTGTCACATTCACCGTGATGTTACCTCCGTTGCGCTCAGCCCATCCCTTTTCCCAGAGATAGCCAGCCACCTCGGCCACTTTCTCCACCTCTTTGGCAAGAGCCGGACGATTCGTCAAAATAGATTCCATTTTCTCTTATTATGATATTAGTTATTAAGTTTATTTCATTACAAAAGCTGCGGAAGGAAGGAGGATATAATCAGCACGACGATACCCGCCAACAGCACGACGATTGTTTTCGGCGAACATCCTTTCCACTCTTTCAGAAGGATGCCCCATACATTGGAGAACACCACGTTCAACGCCATCAAGATGCAGAACGAGAAGGTAAGCAATGCGGGAGAAGAAACCAGGAAGCCCTTTCCCAAGGCCAGCCCGAAGAACTGGCTGTACCACAATGCTCCCGCCAAAAGACAGAAAAGCAGGTTATTGCCCCACACACTGCCCATCTTGTAGTCATTCCACGTCTTGTTCTTGTTATTCTGGTACAGACAGTACACGAGATTCGTAAGAAAACCGCCCGCAGTCACCAGAAAAGTGGCAGGAAGAGAGGCGAACATGGGGTTCACACCCTCGAAATGCAAGGACGCTCCATGCTCCAGACCGATGTTGAAACATGCGCTCATGAAGCCCGCCAACAAAGCCACCAGCAATCCTTTGGGGAAGTTGAAGTCCTTGACGGCCTTTCGTTTTTCCTCCTCGCTCAACGACTGCGACTTCATGTTGCCAGCGATACCGATAATCGCTATTCCCAACAAAGTCACCACCACGCCGATAATGACGGGAGAGGTCAGTTTCTCGTACTGCCCCGTGAACAAGGGAGCCAAGATGGTACCAAGTCCGGCACAGGTGCCGAGCGAGATACTTTGCCCCAGAGCCACACCAAGATAACGCATGGAGAGTCCGAACGTCAAGCCCCCTACTCCCCAGAGAATCCCGTAGAAAAGGGTCATGAAAACCGCCTGCGCATTCCCCGCGAACAACTCGCCGAGGCTGTGTCCTGACGGCACTGCCAGCAACGCGCCCAGCAAAGGCAGCAGCAGCCAGGCGAACACGCCCTGTACAATCCAGTAGGATTCCCAGCTCCAATGTCGTATTTTATTGATGGGCACATAGCAGCTGGACTGGCAGAACGCCCCCAACGCTATGATTAACAGTCCAAAAATTACTCCCATAGGAAACCATGTAAACGGTATCGGACGGACTTCTTCTGTGTGTCCGCCCGATGCCCTTTATTTTACCTTATGATTAGTTTCTCTTGGAAGTAACATCCTTCTCATACTGCTCCACCACAGGGATGAAGTCTTCAGCGGCAGGTACGTTGTTCTTCAAGCAGAACATGTTCCATACATCGCCCCAAGGCATTGTCTTGGCCTCTTCCAAGAGAGCCAGACGCTCGAAGCCCTTGCCTTCAGCCTCGTATTTACGCAGCTGGTCGAGCGGTTCGAGCAATGCCTGCAAGAAGCTCTTCTGTGTGGCGCGGCTTCCCACTACGTAGGCGCCGATACGGTTCACTGAAGCGTCGAAGAAGTCCAGTCCCACGTGTACACGATCCAACGCATTGCAACGTACCACTTCCTTGGCGATGTCCAGCGTACCGTCGTCCATAATAACGATATGGTCGCTGTCCCAGAATACCGGACGGCTCACGTGCAGCATCACCTCCGGGGTGAAGAGAAGCATGGAGGAAATCTTGTCTGCCACACTCTCGTAAGGATGATAGTGACCTGCGTCCAAGGTGAAAATCTTCTGACGAGACACAGCATAAGACTCGTAGAAGTCCTGAGAACCCACGGTATAGCTTTCCAGTCCAATGCCAAAGAATTTAGCCTCCACACAGTCTTTCATGTGAGTGTAGTCTTTGGCGAAGATTTCGTCCAGGGAGTTCTTCAATATCTCACGGTATTTCATGCGGTTTACCGTGATGTCTTTGCTTCCGTCATGAATCCACAAGTTCATGATACACGGGTCATTCTGGTACTTGCCCATCTCGTCGGCAATCCAACGGCAACGCTTTGTATGCTCAATCCAGAAATCACGGATGCTCTTGTCCGGGTTTGACAAAGACAAGGTGCCACTCTTGGGATGAGAGAAGGAAGTAGAGTTGAAGTCCAACTTGATGTCGTGTTCTTTTCCCCACTCCATCCAGCTCTGGAAATATTTAGGCTCTATCTGGTCTCTGTCCACGAACTTACCGCCGAAGTCGCCGTAGGTAGCGTGGAGGTTCAAACGGTGCTTACCCGGTATAAGAGAAGCGGCCTCCAACACATCCTGACGCAACTCGTCGATGTTGCGAGCCTTTCCAGGATAGTTACCAGTCGCCTGGATACCTCCCGTCAGAGAGGCGTTGGACTCGAAACCAGTCACGTCGTCTGCCTGCCAGCAGTGCAGGGACAAAGGGATGTTCTGCAATTTCTCCATAGCGGCATCGGTATCGATACCGATAGCAGCATAACGTTCTTTCGCGATAGCGTAAGCCTTTTCAATCAATGATGCGTTCATTTCTTAGAAGTTTTATAAGTTATTTTGTTAGTTGATTTATTCTCATCAGAAGATACCCTCGTCGAAGACAGAGAGGTATTTTTCGTAAGCCTTGTTCCAGATTTCTTGGTCCTTCGGCTCATAGCGGTCTGTTTTCACAGAGTTACGAGCCACGGTCCGCATATCCTCCAAGTTCTGTACCAAGCCTGCGGCCTTGGCCTGCAACAGGATGTTACCGAAGGCTGTACCCTCGTCCGGGCCTGCCACTACCGGCACACCAACCGCATTGCTGGTGAATTGGTTCAAGTACTTGTTGCGGGAGCCGCCTCCGATGACGTGCAACGTCTCGATGGGGAACGGCGCCATTTCCTTCAAATAGCCGAACACCTGCTTGTAGCGGAGCGCAAGGCTGTCGAAGATACAGCGTGTCAGCTCTCCGTAGGTTTCCGGCACAGGCTGTGCCGTTACCTTGCAGTAGTCCTGGATAGCCCTGATCATGGAAGAAGGGTTTGCGAAACACGGCGCGTCCGGGTTAATCAAACTGCGGAAAGCTTCCACCTTCATCGCCGAGTCAATCAGCTCAGGGTATGCGTAATCATTTCCCTGGTCGCTCCATTCCCGGCGGCAGCTCTCCAGCAGCCACATGCCGCAAATGTTCTTCAAGAAGCGGATGGTTCCTTCCACACCGCCCTCGTTCGTGAAGTTGCGCTTATAGCTTTCTTCCGTAATAATCGGTTCTTTCACCTCGATTCCCATCAAGCTCCACGTGCCAGAACTCAGGTAAGCGAAATGCTCACCCTTGGCCGGTACGGCGGCCACAGCAGATCCAGTATCATGCTCCGCCACGGCAATCACCGGCACAGGGCCGAGGTGCGTCAGCTCCTGTACTTCCTTGCTGAGCACGCCGATTTGCTCTCCAGGCTGCACATAGCGTCCGAATTGTTCTTCTTTCACGCCCACGGACGCTAATATTTCAGGAGAAAACTTACGGGTTATCGCATCCAACATCTGCGAAGTGGACGCTATGGTATATTCCGTCACACTTTCGCCCGTCAGCAAATAGGCCAAGGCATCCGGCACGAAAAGTATTTTGTGAGCGGCCTCCAATGCGGAGCAGCCGTTGTTATGCAACGTGTAAAGCTGATAGAGGGAATTGAAGTTGAGCACTTGTATGCCCGTAATCTTATATAAATCCTCTTTCGAATGCTCTTTGAAGTATTCCTGAGGCGCGTTCACCGTCATTTGATCGCGATAGCAATAAGACTGACGGAGAATTCCTCCGTCCTTTCCCCAGAACACGAAGTCCACACCCCAGGTATCAATACCAATGGAAGCAATCTGAATCTTCCGCTCAGCCACCACTTTCAGACCTTTCACAATCTCACGGTAAAGGGAGAAAATATCCCAGAAGCAGTGTCCTGCGGCATGAATGATATGATTGGGGAAACGAGTAAGTTCCTCATAGGTGATTTTACCGTCTTTAAAAGTGCCCAGAATTGTACGTCCGCTGGTGGCGCCCAAATCTACGGCGAAGAATTGTATTTGTTTCATTTTCGTTCTTTAGGTAATGAGGTAATTTTGTTTTATGCTGCAAAGATAGCGGGTAAAAGCGAGGGAGGCTTGTGTTTTTTGGCATTCCACCTGTGATTTTTGACAATTGTATTACAAGAACACCTTACAAGATACGCCTTGTAAGAAAAATGGCGTATATTTGCCATTGTAAAAACTTATAATCACTAAAAACAAGAAGTAACTATGAGACGAGAAGCATTCAAGATGTTCTTGAAACCCGGTTTCGAGAAAGAGTACCAGAAACGGCATTCCGAAATATGGCCTGAACTGAAGAAGATGATTTCAGACGGAGGTGTCTACGACTATTCCATTTATTGGGACAAAGACACCAACATCCTCTTCGCCGTGCAGAAAGTGAACGGAGAAGGGTCCTCACAAGACATGGGCGACAATCCCGTGGTACAGAAATGGTGGGACTATATGGCTGACATCATGGAGGTGAATCCCGACAACTCGCCTGTAACCATCCCGCTGCCGGAAATGTTCCACATGGATTAAGACAGGAACAAAGGTATTTTCAAATGGTCAGTGTTCAGTATTCGGTTGTCTAATATTATAAGGAGACAGATACTGGACACTGATATTCTTTTTATAACCGCACGACAAGACGGCTTTCTGTAAAAGCGAAAAAACAGGCTTGCGAAAAAACTCCCGCCAAAGTCGTCATATATGCTCAAAAAAGCGTACTTTTGCAAAAAAGAAACGTGCATGATAGAGAAGCATATTGTTTTAGAGGACGCAGACCCCGTGGTCTTTTACGGAGTGAACAATTCTAATTTCCAAATAATCACAGCCTTGTATCCCAAACTACGGATTATCGGAAGAGGAAACGTACTGAAGGTGATGGGCGACGAGGAGGAAATATGCGCCTTCGAGGAGACTATCGGCACACTGGAGAAGCAATGTTTGAAATTCAACAAACTGACTGAAGAGGATGTGCTCGACATCGTGAAGGGCCACCGCAAGGTCGAAGAACAGCCAGGCAGCGTCATCGTGTACAGCGTGCAGGGAAGACCCATCACGGCCCGCAGCGAAAACCAGCAGAAGATGGTGGAAAGCTTCGCCAAGAACGACATGATGTTCGCCACAGGACCTGCCGGTTCGGGAAAGACCTACACCGCCATCGCATTGGCCGTGAAAGCTCTGAAAGACAAACAGGTAAGGAAAATCATCCTGAGCCGTCCGGCTGTAGAGGCCGGAGAGAAACTGGGATTCCTTCCGGGAGACATGAAAGAGAAAATCGACCCTTATCTACAGCCGCTTTATGACGCTTTGGAGGACATGATTCCCTCCGGAAAGCTGCAAGAATACATGGACGCGAAAACCATCCAGATCGCCCCTCTGGCATTCATGAGAGGACGAACGCTCTCCGACGCCGTCGTCATACTTGACGAGGCACAGAACACCACCACGGCACAACTCAAGATGTTCATCACCCGCATGGGACGCAACGCCAAGTTCATCATCACAGGCGACATGACCCAGATAGACCTTCCCGCCTCCCAACACTCAGGGCTGGTGGAAGCGCTCCGTATCCTGAAGAACGTGAAGGGCATCTCGTTCATCACCATGAACAAGAAAGACATCGTGCGGCACAAATTAGTGACCCGCATTGTGGAAGCCTACGAGAAAGCCGAGAAACAAACGAAAAATTCTAACACTAAAATACAAGAACAATGAAGGCATTAACTAAAACCGATTTCCATTTTCCGGGTCAGAAAAGCGTGTACCACGGAAAAGTGCGCGACGTGTACAACATCAATGACGATTTGATGGTCATGGTGGCCACCGACCGTATCTCCGCATTTGACGTGGTGCTGCCCAAAGGCATTCCTTTCAAGGGACAGGTGCTGAACCAAATCGCGGCCAAGTTCCTTGACGCTACCGCCGACATCTGCCCGAACTGGAAACTCGCCACTCCGGACCCCATGGTCACTGTAGGTCTGAAATGCGAGGGCTTCCGTGTGGAGATGATTATCCGCGGCATTCTGACCGGCTCCGCATGGAGAGAATATCAGAAAGGCTGCCGCGAACTGTGTGGCGTGAAACTGCCGGACGGCATGAAGGAGAACCAGCGTTTCCCGCATCCTATCATCACTCCGACCACCAAGGCTGATAGCGGACACGACGAGAACATCTCCAAGGAAGAGATTATCAAACAGGGCATCGTAGACAAGGAAGACTACGAAATCATGGAGAAATACACCGCACAGCTCTTCGAGCGCGGACAGAAAATGGCTGCTGAGAAAGGACTTATCCTCGTGGACACGAAGTATGAGTTCGGTAAGAGAGACGGCAAGGTGTATCTCATCGACGAGATCCACACTCCCGACTCCAGCCGCTACTTCATCGCAGACGGATACGAAGAGAAGTTCGAGAAAGGCGAACCGCAGAAACAACTCTCCAAGGAGTTCGTGCGCCAGTGGCTTATCCAGCATGACTTCATGGGACAGAAAGGACAGCAAGTGCCGGAAATGTCCGAAGAGTTCATCGAAAGCATCACTAACCGCTATGTCGAACTGTACGAGGACATCGTGGGTGAGAAGTTCAACAAGGCCACGGAAGAAGGCGACATCGCCGCTCGTATCGAAAAGAACGTGACGGAATACCTCAACTCACGCAAATAAGACTTTATATAATGTTTAGTTGTTAGTGTTTAGTGTTTAATTATTAGTCAATTAAACGCTAAACACTAAACACTAATAACTCATATTCAATGTACGCCCAAGAGAAAATCAAGCCTTACTCCGAAAATGGCAGCAAGGGGGAACAAGTGGAAAAGATGTTCGACCACATCGCTCCGAAATACGACTTGCTGAACCACCTGCTCTCCTTCGGCATTGACAAGAGCTGGCGCAGGAAGGCGATAGACTGGCTAAGGCCCTATCAACCGGCACACGTCCTCGACATGGCCACCGGCACAGGGGATTTCGCCCTCTATATCTGCCGCAAGCTACATCCCGCACAGGTGATTGGCGCGGACATATCGGAAGGGATGATGCGTATCGCCCGTCAGAAAGTGGAAAAAGAGGGACTGGACGCACAAGTGTCTTTCCGCAGGGAAGACTGCATGAAGCTCACTTTCGCAGACCACACGTTCGACGCGGCAACCGTGGCTTTCGGCGCACGGAACTTCCCCGACCTCGACCGGGGACTCTCCGAATTATGCAGGGTGCTTCGACCGGGAGGCAAACTGGTCATTCTCGAACTGTGCACACCTGTACGCTTCCCCATGAAACAACTGTTCGCACTCTACGCCAAAGTCGTCATGCCACTTGTCGGCAAAATCATCTCCAAGGACTCCAAAGCCTATTCTTATCTACCCGCCACGATGGCGGCTTTCCCCCAAGGCGAAGTCATGCAGGGAATATTGAAGAAGGCCGGTTTCTCAGACGCACGTTTCAAACGGCTCACAGGAGGCATCTGCACCCTGTACACCGCCGTGAAATAATACTTTTACACACAACCAATCTACTATGGACATCTACGGACTGATAGGTTTCCCGCTCGGACATTCCTTCTCGAAGAACTATTTCAACCAACGGTTCCATGACGAGAACGTGCATGCGGAATACCTCAACTTTGAAATACCCACCATCAAGGACTTTCCCGCCACGGTGGCGAAATATCCTAATCTGAGAGGGCTGAATGTCACTATCCCTTACAAGGAAGCGGTCATCCCTTACCTTGACTCCCTGAGCGAGGATGCCAAGAACATCGGAGCTGTCAATGTGATACGGGTCACACACCAAGGGAGCAAGACTCTGCTCAAAGGATTCAACTCGGATGTCATCGGTTTCACGGACTCCATCCAGCCCCTGTTAGAGGCGCAACACACGAAAGCACTCGTACTGGGTACAGGCGGCGCCTCCAAAGCTATTATATATGGACTGAAGAAGCTCGGTATCGAGACACTGAACGTGAGCCGTTCCGCACATCCGGGCATGATTACCTACAAGGATATCACTCCCGCGCTTCTGAAAGAATACACTGTCATAGTGAACTGCACACCGGTAGGGATGTATCCACACGTGGATGAATGCCCTGACCTCCCCTATGAGGCATTGACCTCCAAACACCTTCTCTATGATTTGATTTACAACCCCGACACGCCACTCTTCCTGCAAAAAGGAGCTGAACACGGCGCCAAGACCAAGAACGGGCTGGAAATGCTGCTTTTGCAGGCTTTTGCCTCCTGGCGTTTCTGGAACGGAGAAGAACAATAAACACCACACGCCATGGAAAAACTCATCAAAACACCGTTCCACAAGGCCGCCCCCGACGCACTGCCCGACCAATACACGGAATACGCCCTCAACAAGGATACGCTCGGCTATGCGGAACTCAGAAACAACTGCTGGAATTACACCATCATCTCCCGTGCCCCCGCATTGTCCACCCTCCAGAAAGAGTACATGGCGGGGTTCGTGCAGGGTAAACTGCAAGGGGAACTGCAACTAAAAGCCTCCCGAAACAATACATGGAACAACTTCCATCTTTGCGACGTGTCGGAACCCGACAAACGTTTCCCCCGGAATTTCGACCCCTCCCAAGAAGAGCTGGACAGAGCGGCACGCTGCATGAAGGAGAACTTCACCTATACTTACCATTGGATAGAGAAGCATGAGGGACAAAGAGAAGCCACCCTGCTGCAACGGGTGTTCATGCGCCTTTGGGGCGTGTTCGACTCCACCCGCAAAGCGGCTCCCTCCACAGAGGCGGACTTCTCCGAACTGAACCCAGAAAGACTGACCGCAAGCACAGGATACGGACTGGACGCACTGACATTCTACGACCTCTACCTAATCAATACCGCCTTCGATGTGTTCGACACGCTGGGAAACACTGACGCATTCAAGGAAAGTCAGCGAGACCACTGCTCCGCTTTCGTGAAACGGACAGAAGACGGCAATATCCTTTTCACCCATAACACCTGGCTCGGATTCCTCTCACAAACGCACACGATGAACGTGGTCGTAGGCGAAGACTTCGTGTCAGAGAACTGCGGATGCCAAGGCGAACTGGCCAGCCTCACGGACTACGGATTCAACGGACACGGCATTCTTTTTAATGAAACCACGCACCGCTACGGACTCTGCGAGCCAAAGACCAAGGGGCTGTGGACCAGTTGGCGGGCAACCTTGGCCGAACTCTACGCTGAGAGCGTGGAAGATTTCAGCCACCTTTTACAGCTTGACAACACAGGCACTTTCCTCAACGGATATGCCGTGGCCGATGCCGACACAGGAGAGATGGGACTGCTGGAGATGAGCTACAAACGGTTTGTATGGTATTACTCCAAGGCGAAAGGCCATCTGGAAGTGACCGACACCTTGAAAGGCGCACTCTCCTCTGAAGACTACGACACAGGGCTTATCACCTCCGAGCACATCTTCGGAGTGAACTACCCCGCCTCTTACGACATAGCCAAAGACCTCCAGTCCACGGACAACCGCCCTTTGCGCAAAGTGCAGTTCAATGCGCTCATTGATGAGGTGGAGACGCTTTCTGACGCCAGAGACCTCATCACTTACACTGCCCCCGACGAACCTCTCTCCCTCTTCGGAAGATGGGACTTGGGCTATGGCACCACACCATTACTCAAGACAATACCCGACGGAGCTATTGATGCCAAGGTGTACAGTGCCGAAAAAGTGCGCCACCTGCTGCAAAACTTGAAATTCAAGCCGAACCCGGACGGAGGAAAGACCTCTTTCTGGATGGTCTTCGGCACTCCTTATATAAAAGGAAAGCCTTTCCGCTGGAGCGAGTCCCAGTGGGCAGACCTGAAAAAAGGACAGGCCATCGACCTCGTACCCGACACACTGGACGGAGCCTGGGACAAGGTAAGACTGTTCATGGATTAAGAAAATAGTGACATACTTCTAAACGTCTCCATTCTAAACAAGGGATGGAGACGTTTTTATAGGATTATCCGCCATCGTACCACGATCCTATCTTGCACGTTGCTATATAACGACTAAACTAGTAGAGACGCGATTCATCGCGTCTCCATTCATCGCATCTCCATATTCATCAGTGATGAATTGTATCTGTGATTGGCAAGATATTAAAACACTATGAAAAGCGGAGACGCGATGAATCGCGTCTCTACCTAAACGTGGTACGATGGCGGATAATCATCTTTTTATAAGAATACGCCCTTTACATTTTGATTATCTAAATAATTTCTCTATATTTGCCTTTCATTAAATCATATCACACACTCGCTTATGAAAGAATTACTCCATATCATAGCCCATTTTCCCGAAGTGGAGGATGTGGCCTACATAGACACCCTCAGTTCCGGGCTTATCAATGAGACCTACAAGGTGACTACCGCCTCCGAAAGTAGCGCGGACTACATACTGCAACGCATCAACCACCATATTTTCAAAGATGTCGAGATGCTGCAACACAATATCGAGGTGGTGACACAGCATATACGGAAAAAATTGGAAGCCCGCGGAGAAGACAACATTGAACGGAAAGTGTTGCGCTTCATCACCTCGGACAATGGAAAGAGTTATTACAAAGACGAAAAGGGAAACTACTGGCGCATGAGCGTGTGTATCCCTGATTCTGTCTCTCTTGACACGGTGAACGTCCATACATCAGGACTGGTCGGAATCAAGTTCGGAGAGTTTGAGGACTTACTGTCAGACCTCCCGGAGAAGATAGGCGAGATAATTCCTCATTTTCATGATATGGAATTCCGAATACAAGAACTGAAGACCGCCATCAAGCAGGACAAGGCCGGACGGCTGCATGAGACAAGAGGCATCGCAGATGAACTGTTCGCACACGGGGAGGAGATGTGCCTTGGAGAAAAGCTTTACAGAGAAGGAAAACTGCCCAAACGAATCTGCCATTGCGACACAAAGGTCAGCAACATGCTTTTCGACACCAAAGGACACGTGCTGTGCGTCATCGACCTTGACACCGTAATGCCCAACTTCGTGTTCTCCGACTTTGGAGATTTCCTGCGTTCGGCAGCCAACACCTCCAAGGAAGACGAGAAAGACCTGACAAAGGTACAGTTCAATATGCGGATATTCAAGGCTTTCACGGAAGGTTATCTGCGTTCGGCCACCTTTCTCACTTCCACGGAGAAGAAGTACCTGCCTTTCGCCACACAGCTGTTCCCCTATATGCAGGCCGTGAGGTTCTTCACCGACTACTTGAATGGAGACACTTATTACAAGATTGGGTATCCCGAACATAACCTTATACGGACAAAAGCGCAATACAAGCTCTACCAGGAAGCCACCGCACACAAACAAGAGATGGCCGACTTCATAAAAGCGTTCATATAAGAGATGGGACTGAAATACATTGTCGAGAACGAAAGAGACCTCGAATGGGGTATGTGTGTGACCACCGTGGGCAACGAGACGATATGCAGCGGAGAGGACTACCCTACTCCCGGACACAAGGACGGCTACTCCTTCCATCCGGAAAAAGGCAGGGTGCTGAACGAATATCAACTATTGTATTTCACTGAAGGGAGAGGCATCTTCCGGTCTGCGTCTGCAGGGGAGATTCCCATCGAGCGAGGCATGATGTGTATGCTGTTCCCCGGAGAATGGCACACCTACTACCCCCTGCGGGAGATTGGATGGAAACAACGCTGGATAGGCTTCAAAGGAAGTATCCCAGAGCGCATGGTGGGAAACGGATTCCTCACTCCCGAGCATCCCATGTTCAAAGTGGCCTACAAGGAAGCCATCATCCGCCTCTATGACGAGGCTATGGATGTGACCGAAAGAGAGGAAGCTTGCTTCCAGCAAGTGCTGGCCGGCATTGTGACTCACCTGTTGGGACTTATGTACAGCATGGCGCGCAACCATATATTCCATAAAGACCGCCCCATGATAGAACGTATCAACCAGGCACGTGCAAGAATGTATGAGGAAATGGAAACCACTGTGACTGTACAGGAAATAGCCGACGAACTGAACATGGGATATTCCTCCTTCCGCAAGCAGTTCAAGGAATACACAGGACTTTCCCCCTCACGCTATTTCCAGTTCATCAAGCTGCAACGGGCCAAAGACCTGCTCTGCACCACCGAGCTGCCTATCAAAGACATCGCCTACAGGCTGAACTTCGAGACTCCAGAATATTTCTCGGCGCAGTTCAAGAAGAAAACGGGAAAGAAGCCCAGCGACTTCAGACTTTAGCCTGCATGACACTAATTTACACTATACAGTCTGCCAAATCCATTCCCATCCCGGCCAGAAGGCATTGTTGAAAAACGCCAGACGCCTTGACGAGTCAAGGCAGACTGGCGTTGTACGAATCGTATAAAGGCAGTTTATTTCACTAATACTACCAAGTCGTTTCCCTGTGCGTCTTTCAGCACGAGCTTTCCCTTCTGGTAAGCCACACGCTCCACCTTGGGAAGCGTCTGGAACAGCTTGTCCTCAAACTTCATATTAGGACACATCATCCGGGTAGCCCCCATATTATCGGAAAACTTCAGCTTTCCTCCATCCGTATAGGTATAGCCACCAAAGAAGTTATTGCATCCCGCCGTGCCGTTCACCCGTTTTTGAGCCGCGTCAAACTGGATAAAAGGTTCTTTCTCGACATCCGTTATCTTCTCATTGTCAATCTGCTGGATTTTCCATTTGCCCTCAGGGCCAACGCCTGCGTTGAAGAGTTTGCCACTCGTGCCGCAAGCCGTAGCCAACAAAGCCGCCGCGCAAAATACGCCCATGTGTGTCATTATTCTTTTCATAAGGTTTAATATTTATGAGATTTGTTTCGGGATGCAAAGCTACAAAAAAGAAAGACACGCACCAAACACCACTTAATGAAGTAGCTTTTCCCGTTTGTTTAATTTGGTCATAAGTAAAAAAAACGCTATCTTTGCCACATAATTATAACATCATCACATTAACAAAGACAATGATTTTATTCTTCAAGACCCCACAGAATAGTGTCATCGCCACAGAGACAGACCACAAGCCTGCCGCCGCGGAGATTGACGAGCTGCGTTGGCTTTACGGCGGCGCGGAATATGAAGAAAACACTGAGAAGTTAGACGGATTCTTCGTAGGCCCACGCCGTGAGATGATCACCCCATGGAGTACTAACGCCGTGGAAATCACACAGAACATGAACCTCAAAGGTATTTCCCGTATCGAGGAATACTTCCCTGTGGACAATGAGAACGCCACCCATGACCCCATGCTGCAACGTATGTACAAGGGGCTTGACCAATCTCTTTTCACCGTGGACATAAAGCCGGAGCCTATCAAACACGTGGAAGACTTGGAGAAATACAACGAGGAAGAGGGACTGGCTCTCTCAGAGGCGGAAATGGAATACCTGCACAAAATAGAGAAACAGCTTGGCAGGCCACTGACGGACTCCGAGATTTTCGGTTTCGCTCAAATCAACTCCGAACATTGCCGCCACAAAATCTTTGGCGGTGTCTTCG
This sequence comes from Prevotella sp. P5-108, assembly GCA_963608705.1. Taxonomy (GTDB): domain Bacteria; phylum Bacteroidota; class Bacteroidia; order Bacteroidales; family Bacteroidaceae; genus CAVDHB01. The sequence goes on along the minus strand of CAVDHB010000048.1, from coordinate 55,600 downwards.
TGATAGACGGAAAAGAGATGGAGTCTTCTCTATTCCAGATGATAAAGAAGACCACGAAGGAGAACCCGCATAAAATCATCTCCGCCTACAAGGATAACGTAGCCTTCGCACAAGGCCCTGTCATCGAGCAATTCGCGCCCGAAGACCAAACCACCTCTGACTATTTTAAAATCAAAGATATTGAGTCCGTCATCTCTCTGAAGGCGGAGACGCACAACTTCCCCACCACCGTAGAGCCTTTCAACGGAGCGGCCACAGGTACGGGAGGAGAAATCAGAGACCGTATGGGCGGAGGTATCGGAAGCTGGCCTATCGCCGGCACCGCCGTGTACATGACCTCTTACCCCCGTCTGGAGAAAGGACGCAAATGGGAAGAGGCACTGAAAGAACGCCCCTGGCTTTATCAAACCCCAGAACAGATTCTGGTGAAAGCCTCCAACGGTGCGTCCGACTTCGGAAACAAATTCGGACAGCCGCTTATCTGCGGTTCACTCTTCACATTCGAGCACAAGGAGAACAGCGAGGTGTACGCCTATGACAAGGTAATTATGCTGGCTGGTGGTGTGGGCTATGGAACAAAGCGTGACTGTCTGAAGAAAGAACCGGTGAAAGGCGAGGACATCGTAGTGGTAGGCGGCGACAACTACCGCATCGGACTGGGAGGAGGCTCCGTGTCTTCCGTAGACACCGGCCGCTATTCCTCTGGTATCGAGTTGAACGCCGTACAACGCGCCAACCCGGAAATGCAGAAAAGAGCCTACAACCTTGTGCGCGCATTGTGCGAGGACAAGGAGAATCCTGTCACTTCCATCCACGACCACGGTTCAGCCGGACACGTGAACTGCCTGTCTGAATTAGTGGAAGACTGCGGAGGATTGATAGACATGACCAAACTGCCTATTGGCGACAAGACCTTGTCATCCAAAGAAATCATAGCCAACGAGTCTCAAGAGCGCATGGGCTTGCTCATCGAAGACGACAAGTTGGAGAAAGTGCGCAAAATCGCCGCACGTGAGCGTGCTCCGATGTACGTGGTGGGCAAGACGACTGGCGACGCACACTTCGCTTTCCAGCAGGGAGACGGTGTACGCCCCTTCGATTTGGACGTGGCGCAAATGTTCGGCCACTCTCCTGTGACCTATATGCGAGACGAGACATTCAACCGTCCTTACGAAAACGCTTCTTACGATACGGACAAACTGACAAGCTATCTGAAAGACGTGCTGAAGCTGGAGTCCGTGGCCTGCAAAGACTGGCTGACTAATAAGGTGGACCGCTCCGTCACAGGAAAAGTCGCAAGGCAGCAATGCCAAGGTCAAATCCAGTTGCCTTTGAGCGACTGTGGCGTGGTGGCTTTGGACTACCGTGGAGTGAAAGGTATCGCTACCGCATTGGGACACGCACCGGCAGCCGCACTTTCCTCAGCTGAAAAGGGTTCCGTATTGGCTGTGGCAGAGTCGTTGACGAACATCGTCTTCGCTCCGTTGGCCGAGAAACTGGATAGTGTGTCTCTTTCCGCCAACTGGATGTGGCCTTGCCGTTCCCAGAAAGGAGAAGATGCGCGGCTGTACCGTGCGGTGAAATCTTTGAGCGACTTCTGTTGTGCGTTGAAGATTAATGTGCCCACAGGTAAGGATTCCCTTTCCATGACACAACAATATCCCTCTGGCGAGAAGATTATTGCCCCGGGAACTGTGATTGTGACTTCGGGCGGTGAAGTGAGCGACGTGAAGAAAGTGGTGTCACCAGTTATGGCGAACAAAGAAAAGTCCACATTCTATCATATAGACTTCTCTTGCGACAAGCTTCGGTTAGGCGGTTCCGCTTTCTTCCAGACGTTGGGTAAAGTGGGCGAGGACATCCCGACCGTAAAGAATCCCGACTATTTCCGCAGAACCTTCAACGCAGTACAGTTACTCATTGAAAAAGGACTGGTTTTGGCCGGACACGATGTATCCGCCGGAGGTCTTATCACTACGCTGCTTGAAATGACATTCGCCAACGAAAAAGGAGGAATGGAGATAAGCCTGGACAAATTCAACGAGAAAGATACCAACCGCATCCTCTTCTCCGAGAATCCAGCAATCGTTTTGCAAATAGCAGACAAGAATGTAGACGAGTTCAAGGAAATCATGAACGCTTCTGACGTGGAATTCGTGAAACTCGGAAAGCCTTCCGACAAACGGAAACTTGTACTCACACACCACGGAGACACGCACAAGTTAGACATCGACGAACTTCGTGATGAATGGTACAAGACCTCTTACCTGCTCGACTGCAAACAAACAGCCAAACATCTGGCCGAGGATCGTTACAAGAACTACAAGAAACAGCCGCTTGACATTCAATTTGGTGAAGACTTCAAAGGCACGCTAAAATCCCTCGGAGCAGACCCCGACCGCAGAACGCCTTCAGGCATCAAAGCGGCTATCATCCGTGAGAAAGGTACGAATGGCGACCGTGAAATGGCTTATATGCTCTACCTGGCCGGCTTCGACGTGAAAGACGTGATGATGACCGACCTCATCAGCGGACGGGAAACCTTGGACGACATCCACATGATTGTCTTCTGCGGAGGATTCTCCAACTCCGATGTGTTAGGCTCCGCAAAAGGATGGGCAGGCGCCTTCCTTTACAATCCGAAAGCGAAAGCCGCACTCGACCGCTTCTACGCCCGTGAAGACACATTGTCTCTCGGAGTATGCAACGGCTGTCAGTTGATGATGGAGCTGAACCTCATCAATCCAGAGTTCGAGGACAAAGGAAAGATGCTCCACAACGACTCGCACAAGTTCGAGTCTTCGTTCGTCGGCGTGAAAGTACAGAAGAACAAGAGTGTCATGCTCGGCTCGTTGAGCGGAGACAAGCTCGGTATATGGGTGGCACACGGAGAAGGAAAGTTCCATCTCCCCTATCCTGAAGACAAGTACAACATTGTCTTGAAGTACAATTATGACGCCTATCCCGGTAATCCGAACGGATCGGACTACAGCGTAGCCGGTCTGTGCAGCGCAGACGGACGCCATTTGGCAATGATGCCGCACCCGGAAAGAGCTTGCTTCACATGGCAATGCGCTTGGCTGCCGAACGAATACCGCAAGAAAGAAGTCACCCCGTGGCTTGAAGCGTTTGTAAACGCACGCAAATGGGTGAAGAAACATACCGAGAAATAATAAACTACCGAAGAACACGATAGGTATATTATTAGGTAAAAAAGACTTTAGGAAACTTATTTAAGAGGAGCAAGACTTGCGATAAGTCTTACTCCTCTTTTATATATGTCATCGTATTTTAAAGGTAAGTGTAATCCGCATGAAACTTGGACAGGATATTAAACACATTTCATAAAAAATGAAGTTAGCTTCGATGGGCAATGAAGCTGGCTTCGATGAGCAACGAAACAGGCTTCGATGGGCAACGAAGCTGGCTTCGATTTCAGATGAAGTAGAAGGTGGTCATTCTTATTCCAGATTGAAAGATTATTTTACCCCTTACCATTCGTTTTTCCCACGATTTTTCCGTAAGTTTGCAAAAAGGATTTTGTCAAGTCCCTTTAACCCAAAAGATAAACAACATGATTGAATTCTTACTTATTTGTGTCATCATAGGCTGTATCGTAGGTTGCGTATTTGGAGCCATGAAAGGAAATGGAGACGGCATCTTCAGCGGTGCGCTAAAAGGAGCGTTCGGAGGTTGCAGCGCAGGTTGCCTCATGATTACCTTCCTTGTGATAGCCATTATAGTCGGCATCGTGCTCTTGATTGGTTTATTATAAGTTGACACCCCGATATGCACACATTCGACCTGCTCACCATACTCGGCCCCACGGCTTGCGGCAAGACAGCTCTCGCTGTAAAAACAGCAAGACTTCTTGACGGAGAGATTATCAGCGCAGACAGCAGACAAATATACCGTAAGATGGACATCGGTACAGGAAAGGACTTGGCGGATTACTCCGCAGGGGGTGTTCCTGTACCTTACCACTTGATAGACATTGCCGAACCCGGCTACCGTTACAACCTGTTTGAGTACCAACGAGACTTTTTGCAGGCATACGAACAGATAGTCCGACAGGGGAAACGCCCCATACTGTGCGGAGGAACAGGTCTCTACCTTGAATCCGTACTGAAAGGATACCGTATGTCTCCTGTGCCGGAAGACCCCATACTGCGTTCCTCGCTGAAAGGGAAGAGTATGGAGGAACTCGCTCAGATTCTCTCGCATTACAAACAGCTGCACAACACCACAGACCTTGACTCCCCCGCAAGAGCCATACGAGCTATTGAGGTGCATAAATATTATGCTGATCATCAAGTGGACGAACGCCCCTTCCCTCATCTGCGAAGTCTCACCATTGGCATAAAGGTGGAAAGAGACATACGCCGAGAACGTATCACTCAACGCCTGAAAGCAAGATTGGCACAGGGACTGATTGAAGAGGTGAAAGGACTCTTGGCAGAGGGAATCAAACCCGAAAGCCTCATCTATTACGGACTGGAATACAAATACGTAACGCTTCATGTGACAGGACAACTGACATACGAAGAAATGTTCCGCCAACTGGAAATCGCCATCCACCAGTTCGCCAAGCGGCAGATGACATGGTTCAGGGGCATGGAACGCCGCGGCATCCCTATCCACTGGATAGACGGAAACCTTCCTGTCGAAAAACAAGCCGAGGAGATTGCACAACTCTATAAGAAAGGAGAAGAGGATGAAAACAAATGATAATACCACAGCCGAGTGGGCTGTCATCTTTTACACCTCCGCCTCATGGAGATGCCCGCATAAATGGAAGACTATACGCCGGCTGCTTCAGCAAGAAGGCTTGCGATACACACCGTTTGTAGCAGTAGGCTACGGTGAAGTGGAACAGCTGTCCGCCCGACTCATACAAGAGGGCTACACATCCTTGGTAGTGGTAGGAGGCGACTCCGCATTCAATTGCCTGTTGAAAGGACTGCTCTCCTGTCCGATGGCCATGCAAAAAAATGTAGCCATCAGTCTCATCCCTTACGGTGTGGGAAATGATTTCGCACGCTTCTGGCTTCCAGCCGAAAAAGAGTACCGAAGCCTGATTCACGCACTTGTCCAGCGCAGAATCCGGCGAATAGACATCGGTTTCTGCTTCTACAAGTCCAAGAAAGGAGAAAAAAAGAAACGCCCGTTCGTCAACTGTGTGAACATAGGGCTGACAGCCCAGATTATCCACATCTACCATTCAGCACGCCGTTTCTGGGGTGTGCGACTCATAGCCTTTTGCTGGTCGGTATTTCTGCTCCTCTTTCAACGGAAGACCTTCCCGCTGCAAATGAAAGTGAACGAAGAGGAAGTGGATACGAAAGCGATGATGTTGTGCATAGGCAACAGTCTGGGCTACGGGCAAACTCCCAGTGCCGTGCCTTACAACGGATGGCTGGACATTTCCGTGACAGGATTCACAGACGTATGGCAACTAACGAAAGGATTATGGTTACTGTCCTCTGGCCAGTACTTGAATCATGAAAACGTTTTTCCCTACCGCACCCGTCAAGTTGAGGTAACAAAAGCCGCCCATGCGCCAGTGGCCATAGACGGCTATATATTGTCAGACATCTCCTACCCGCTGGAAGTGACCATTCGAAAAGAGTGGGTGAACTTTATCCTAATCGACTGATTTTCTTCAGTCCTTCCTCATTAATAATCTTAATTTTCTTGCCGTCCGTCGCTATCAAGTGTTCAGCGGAAAAACTGGAAAGCGTGCGTATAGCGTTGGCGGTAGTCATGTTAGACATATTCGCAAGGTCTTCTCTCGACAGATAGACGCTCAGTGTGGCCTCGTCATCTTCCAGCCCATAACTGTCTTTCAAGAAGAGAAGCGACTCCGCCAGCCTTCCCCTCAGATGTTTCTGCGTCAAATTGACGGTACGCTGCTCAGACTCTCCCATCTTGACGGCCAACACCCGGAAAAAATACAAGCACACCGCCTGGTTCTGTGTCAGAATCCTATCGAATACATTCATGGGAATCTTGCAGATAACCGTAGGTTCAAACGCCGCCGCCGAAGTCAGATAGTCCTCATTGGCGAAATAAGCCCTGTACCCGAAATAATCCACCTGCTTCAAGACCCTCATGATTTGATTCTTTCCACCCGGACTTTCCTTGCATATTTTAACCTTCCCTTTTAACAGGCACAAAAAGGCTCTTGGAGACTCCCCCTCGTAATAGATTACCTCGTTTTTCTTATAGTGAACGATGGTGAACTTCGTGCGAACCAAGTCCCTTTCCTCTGGAGTAAGCAACTGCCAGAGATCCGAGATACATGCTATAATTTCATCTTCCTTAAATGTTTCCTTTGCCATAATTATCCCCTTTGTATCTATGGCTGCAAAGATACGAAACATTTTTGTTATTTTGCACTTTAACTTCTCTTTCTTCCCTCTCTACCCTTATGAGAAGCACATTTGACTGATAAAGCTCGTTAAAATACCAGCCAAGCATTCAGAATTAAACAGTTTTAATATAGAATATCGCATTTATATCCTTAAATTCAGTACCTTTGAAGCACGATTAGACAGACATAAAATATCTAACCTTAACAACTGTTAGTTCTATGACATATATTAGATTTGATAGACTGATCATGACAAATCTACAAGAGTCCTTGCAAAAGGAAGTATTACGCTCCAATTGTTCGGGGGGATACTCCAGTTCGACCATTGTAGATTGTAATACTCGTAAATACCACGGCCTACTCGTAGTACCAGTACCCGAAATCGACGACAAGAACCACGTGCTTCTTTCGTCGTTGGACGAGACTGTCATCCAACATGGAGCGGAATTCAACTTAGGGCTCCACAAATATGCCGGAGGGCACTTCAGTCCCAACGGACACAAGTACATCCGTGAGTTCACATGGGACAAAGTTCCAACAACTATTTACCGAATCGGTGGAGTGATACTGAAGAAAGAGACATCTTTCAGCCATCAGGAAGGACGTATACTGATACGCTACACCCTGTTGGACGCACATTCCAAGACCACACTACGCTTCCGTCCCTTCCTTGCTTTCCGCAATGTAGAGTCGCTGACTTACGAAAACAACTCCGTGAACGGTAAGTTCGAAGTGGTGGACAACGGCATAAGCATGTGCCTATACCCTGGTTATCCAGACCTGTTCATGCAGCTGAACAAGAAAAACACCTTCGTCTCTGATGCGCATTGGTATAAAGGGATAGAATATCCCAAAGAACAGGCAAGAGGATATGACTACGCAGAGGATCTTTATGTGCCAGGATACTTCGAATGTGAAATAAAAAAAGGAGAAAGTATTGTCTTCTCCGCAGGCACCACGGAAATATCCACCCGAACGCTGAAGAAAATGATGGAAACACTCGTGGAGAAAAGAAAGCCTCGGGATTCCTTCTATCATTGCCTGGTGAACACTTCACACCAGTTTTTCGACATAGAAGACAACAACTACTACATACTGGCAGGCTTCCCCTGGTTCAAATGCCGCGCAAGGGATATGCTTATTTCCCTTCCAGGACTTTGCACCTCTGTTTACAATACAGAAGTCTATGAAAAAATGTTCCAGACATTCTTCAAAGGCTTGGACGACTTCATGGAATCACGTCCGTTAAGCGTGAAAATCACCGAGATGGAGAAGCCTGACGTGCCATTGTGGGCTATCTGGACAGTGCAGCAATACAACAAGTTCATGTCCCACACTCAATGCATGGAACTCTATAGCAAGAAAGTGGAGAAAATCATTTCCTACATTCTAAAAGGGAAACACCCGAACTTGAAAGTCATGGAGAACGGACTGGTGTACACTAACGGAAAAGAGACCCCCGTCAGCTGGATGGACTCCATGGTGGATGGTCATCCGGTCATTCCACGAACAGGCTATTTAGTTGAGTTCAACGCCTTATGGTACAATGCCCTGGTATTTTGCGCCGAGATTTTGGCAGAGAAAGGGGAAGAAGACAAGGCGAAAGCCATCCAGCAACAAGCCGAGTTGTGCAAAGACTCCTTCAGAAAGACATTCCTTAATGAATACGGCTATCTCTTCGACTATGTAGACGGCACAATGATGGACTGGAGCGTGCGCCCCAACCAGTTGTTCGCCATCGCTTTCGACCATTCCCCGTTAGAGCAAGCAGAAAGAAAGGGAGTGCTTGACATCTGCACAAAGGAATTGCTGACCCCCAAGGGCATCCGTTCACTTAGTCCTAAAAGCGGCGGCTACCGTCCCATGTATGAAGGCTCGGAAAGAGACCGTCTTTTCGAATACCACAACGGCACCGCATGGCCCTGGCTGGAAGGCTTCTATCTGGAAGCGTACCTGCGCATTTACAAGAGAAGTGGTGTGAGCTTCGTGGAACGCCAACTCATCGGACTGGAAGACGAGATGTTCACCCGCTGTCTTTCCACCTTACCGGAAATGTGCGACGGAAACCCGCCTTACAACGGCAAGGGTGCCATCTCCTATGCCATGAGCGTAGCCGAGATATTACGAATCATACAATTGTTGACCAAATATAATATGTAACCAACCTATGAAAGTATTGATGTTCGGGTGGGAGTTTCCACCTCATATCTTAGGAGGTCTGGGTACCGCAAGCTACGGACTGACAGAAGGGTTGTCCAAACAACCCGGCATGGAAATCACATTCTGTCTGCCGAAGCCTTGGGGTGACGAGGATCAGAGCTTCCTTAAAATAATCCCCATGAACCGTGTGCCGGTGGTGTGGAGGGACGTGAACAAAGACTATGTGGACAGCCGTCTTGGCGGACAGATGGACGCACAGCTCTATTATGACCTCCGCAACAAGATTTACGCGGATTTCAGTTATATGAACACGGACGACTTGGGTTGTATAGAGTTCTCCGGACGTTATCCTTCCAACCTTTACGAGGAGATAAACAATTACTCCATCGTAGCCGGTGTCGTAGCTCGTCAACAGACTTTCGACATCATCCACGCACACGACTGGCTTACCTATCCCGCAGGCATCCACGCAAAGCAAGTGTCAGGAAAACCTCTTTGCATCCATGTACACGCCACGGAATTCGACCGTAGCCGTGGTAATCCGAACCCCACTGTCTACGGAATCGAAAGAGACGGCATGGACCACGCCGACTGCATCATGTGTGTGAGCGACATGACACGCCGCACTGTGATAGAGAAATACGGACAAAACCCGGAAAAGGTCTTCACCGTGCATAACGCCGTGATGCCATTACGGAAAGAGATACAAGACTTGGAAATAAAGAAAGACCCGAAGATGAAGGTTGTCACCTTCTTGGGACGTATCACCATGCAGAAAGGTCCCGAATGCTTCGTGGAATCTGCCGCCATGGTACTCAGAAGAACCAAAAACATCCGTTTCTGCATGGCTGGAAGCGGAGACATGATGGTGGATATGATTAACCTCGTGGCTAACCACGGCATAGCCGACCGTTTCCACTTTCCAGGATTCATGCGAGGCATGGATGTGTACCGTTGCCTGAAGATGAGCGACGTGTATGTCATGCCGTCTGTGTCCGAGCCTTTCGGCATCTCCCCATTGGAGGCTATGCAGTGCGGTGTGCCGTCTATCATTTCTAAACAGTCGGGCTGTGCGGAGATTCTGACAAAATGTATCAAGACCGACTACTGGGACACTTACGCCATGGCCGACGCCATGTTCTCCATTTGCACCAACCCGGCACTGCATGAATATCTGAGCAAAGAAGGAAAAGCCGAGGTAGACCAGATTACCTGGGAAAAGGTGGGAGCCTGGATATATGAGTTATACCAACGAACCCTCCATAGATATTAAAGTCACACCACTAAACACACTATAATATGAAGACTATCTGTTTATATTTCGAGATACACCAAGCCATCCATCTGAGACGCTACCGCTTCTTTGACATTGGCAAAGACCATTATTATTACGATGACTACGAAAACGAACGTTTCATCAATGACATAGCGGAACGTTCCTATGTCCCCGCTTTGCAGACCATGATACAAATGGCGAAGGACAGCAAGGGATATTTCAAAGTAGCCCTCTCGCTTTCCGGTGTAGGACTGGAACAACTGGAGCTGCACGCCCCGCAAGTCATTTCACTGCTGAAAGAGCTGAACGACACAGGCTGTGTGGAGTTCCTCTGCGAACCTTACTCGCACGGACTCTCCTCCCTCATAAACGAAGACTCGTTCCGGGAAGAGACTCTCCGCATGAAACGCAAGATACAAGAAGTGTTCGGACAGACCCCAAAAGTGTTCCGTAACTCCTCTCTTATTTACTCCGATGAAATCGGCAGTATCGTGGCCGATATGGGTTTCAAGGGAATGCTGACGGAAGGTGCGAAAGCGGTATTAGGCTGGAAAAGCCCCCATTACCTGTACCACTGCGCCATGAACAAGAACTTGAAACTGCTCCTTAGAGACTATAAATTATCCGATGATATCGGACTGCGGTTCTCCAACTCCGACTGGAGTGAATATCCCCTCTTCGCTGACACCTATGTCCGCTGGATAGACGAGCTTCCACAAGAAGAACAAGTCATCAATATCTTCATGGAACTGATGGCCCTGGGCTATTACCAGCCACTCTCTTCCAATATCCTGGAGTTCTTGAAAGCTCTGCCTGAATGTGCCAGACAAAAGGGTATCACTTTCTCCACTCCTTCGGAAATCTGTTCGAAGCTGAAACCTGTGGGAGGCATGGATGTAAACTATCCTATGTCGTGGACGGACGAGGAAAGAGACGTGAGCTGCTGGCTGGGCAACTGTATGCAACGTGAGGCATTCCAGAAGTTATACAGTGTGGCAGACAGAATCCGTATTTGCGGAGACCGCCGTATCAAACAGGACTGGGACTACCTGCAGGCCAGCAACAACTTCCGGTTCATGACTACCAAGAACTCAGGCATCGCCCTCGACAGAGGAATATACGACTCGCCTTACGATGCGTTCACGAATTACATGAACATCCTCGATGATTTCATTACACGTGTAAATTCACTCTACCCCAGCGACATAGACAATGAGGAGTTAAATTCACTGCTCACTACCATCAAGAATCAAGGGGAGGAACTGGAAGTGAAAGAACAGGAAATTACCAAACTGCAAGAAAAGCTCTCACTGACGGACGAAAGACTGAAACAGACTGAAGAGAAAGTGGACAAGCTGAAGAAAGAAAAAGCGGAAACACGCGCTCAACTCACCTCTTTACGTAAAGAGAGAAAAGAGGAAAAAGGAAGTAACACGGCCAAGAAGAAAGCCTGAATTAATCACATAATACAACGAATGAAAAAGGTGCAGTCTGAACAACTGCTCCTTTTTTATGCTTATATACAGATATGAAACGAAAAGAAGCGCAAGGTCATCTTGCCATTTGCTCTGCCGAGATTCTATGGGGTGCCATGAGTCCCGCCACTAAAATGCTATTTGCCGGAGGATTAGTCACTCCGCTCATGCTGATGGATATGCGGTTCATCGGAGCCGCACTGCTGTTCTGGCTGTTCAGCCCGTTTGTGAAGCAAGAACACGTCCCACACGGAGACATGTTGAAGCTGTTTTTCGCCTCTCTGCTCAGCATCATTTTCAACCAAGGAATGTATTCGTTGAGCCTCAGTCTCACCTCTCCCATCGACGCCTCCATCTGCACCACGAGTATGCCACTCATCACCATGATTATAGCGGCCATCATTCTGAAAGAACCCATCACCCGTCTGAAGGTCATGGGCATTATTGTTGGTGCTACAGGTGCTGTCTTACTGATAGAAAGCGGGCAACAGGAAAGCGGAGGAAACCAGAACAGCCTCTTGGGGGATGTCTGTGTCCTCTTGGCACAAACCTCTTTCGCCTTTTACCTTGTCCTGTTCAAGGACCTGATAAAGCGTTACTCCGCCTACACGCTTATGAAATGGATGTTCACTTACGCCTCCCTCTGCATCCTGCCCTTCTCCTATCACTCGCTTTCCGCATTATTCAGTTATTTGCCGACTTTCACCTCTGCAGACTGGGGCAATGCGGCTCTTATCGTGTTAGGCGGCACCTTTGTAAGTTATCTCTTGCTTCCTATCGGACAGCATAACCTCCGTCCCACCGTGACAGCCATCTACAACTACGTACAACCCCTTGTCGCCACCCTCATTGCCATTCTCTTGGGAGTCGGCACGTTCAATACCTTAAAAGGTATCGCCGTGGTATTAGTCTTCGCCGGAGTGGCCTGTGTGACACAAAGCAAAAGCAAGGCACAAATAGATGCCTATAAAAAAAGACAGAAAGAAGCGTAATTATTACAGAAAAATTCCGTACGTTTGCATCAGAAATGAGGGAGGGTTATCCTCATCTGTTTTAAGATAACGCAACATGAAATCAATCAAGGAACTATACAGGATTGGCAAAGGGCCGTCCAGTAGTCACACCATGGGACCGAACCGGGCCGCCAAACTGTTCTTGGCACGCCATCCAGAAGCCGCACACTTTGAAGTGACACTCTACGGAAGTCTCGCGGCTACCGGAAAAGGACACATGACAGACAAAGCCATCCTTGAAGTATTAGGCGCAGACAAGACTACCATTATATGGAATCCGGAAGTCACCCTCTCCTACCACCCCAACGGTATGCTTCTGAGGGCGTTGGACAAAGACGGACACAGCATGGAAAACTGGACGGTATACAGCGTGGGAGGGGGTGCCTTGGAAGAAGAGCAAGGAGATCATCTCCAGTCCGCTGAAGTGTACGGTCTGAACTCTATGACCGAAATTCTGAAATGGTGTGATGACACAGGGAAATCCCTGTGGGAATATGTGGAAGAATGCGAAGACTCCTCCATCTGGGATTATCTCAACCAAGTCTGGCAAGTCATGAAAGAGGCTGTGAAACGAGGCATCGACAACGAAGGCGTACTGGAAGGGCCGCTTCACCTCAGACGAAAAGCAGCCGTCTACTATATCAAGGCGATGGGCTACAAGCCCAACTTGCAAAGCCGTGGACTGGTCTTTGCCTACGCCCTGGCTGTCAGTGAAGAAAACGCCTCTGGTGGCACCATTGTCACAGCCCCCACTTGCGGAGCGTGTGGAGTGGTACCAGGTGTTTTGTATTATCTCCAGCAGAGCCGCCAATTCTCCGACTTGCGTATCTGCCGCGCATTGGCCACAGCGGGACTGATTGGCAATATCGTCAAGCAAAACGCCTCTATCTCTGGCGCAGAAGCCGGATGTCAAGCGGAAGTGGGAGTAGCCTGCGCCATGGCGGCTGCCGCCTCCAACCAACTTTTCGGAGGAAGTCCCGTACAAAACGAATATGCAGCGGAGATGGGACTGGAACACCACCTTGGACTAACCTGTGACCCTGTGTGCGGACTGGTACAGATTCCTTGTATCGAGCGCAACGCCTATGCTGCCGCCAGAGCATTGGACGCCAATATCTACGCCGCCTATTCCGACGGACAACACCGGGTATCTTTCGACCATGTGGTGGAAGTCATGAAAGAAACGGGACACGATTTGCCCTCTCTCTACAAAGAGACAAGCCAAGGCGGACTGGCTAAAGAATGGAAAAAAGACCGGTTAGGCTGGCTCTAAACTTTTACGAAAGATGGAATACTTCTTATTGAACGCAAAAGAGGAACGAAAAGGTCCTTTCTCTTTGGAAGAACTAAAGACGGAACTATCCTCCAGGACAGAGTTAGTCTGGACAAAAGAATACAACGACTGGAAACGAGCAGAGGAAGTACCCGAATTAGAAAGTGTGGTCAATGCGCTACCGCCGAACATTCACAGATTCAAGTCAGCCTCATCCCTGCGTTCCTGGCAGAAAGAGGCTGTATTCTCCACGATTATTAACGGAGCCTTGGCCTCCACGCTTCCTTTCATATTCCCCTTCTGCCTGATAGCCACTCCCCTTGCCATCACAGGACTCATCAAGGCAGTACATGCGGAAAAGTCCATACGAGAGAACCAGTGGGAAAAGGCTGTACAAAAGGCCGTCTTAGCCCGCAAGTGGGTGGTATGGAGCATCAGCATCGGACTTATCGGAGGAATACTGACCATCATGAGCTGGCTCGTGTGGCTGGTTTACCGCCTTGTACTAAGTGAAGGCACTCATTTCTAAATATATATTTACGTGCTGGATTTGAGACATCAGTCTGATAGTTAGAGGAATTTGAATTGCGACACCGAGTGCTTGCATCAAACAAAGTCCGCAAAACAATTTTAGGCAGTAACGTTCTCCGAAGATTCCGTTACTGCCTAAAATAATTAATGTCATAAAACTCCTTGTTTCGGGAGGAGTAAAAATCACCTCAACCGTATCTCTTGTGTCTTTCCTGTAACCGTGGTAACCAAGGCCGTATGATTCGCCTTAATTTCCACCTTTTCATATTTAGGGTCCACAAGTACCTTGCCTTTCAAGGTCATCACGCCCCAATGCTTCGGAATTTTCTCAAAGGTACAATAGGCACCCACCGGCTTGTCTATCTTCCGATAGATGGGCGGCACGACCACCCGGCCATTCACCTTCACCCCCCATTTCCTTCCGACCTGATACAGTTCCACATGGCAAGGCTCTGACTTCCCCCTCGACATCATCAAGTCCTTCTTTCCAGCAGCCTTTTTCTGCGACACAGACACCTTGTGGTATTTCCTGCCGAGCCTGGGCATCACGAAAGCCATGTCCTCCTTTTCGTCTTTGGGAGAATTGCAGCCGATATAGGTCTTCCTCAAACTTGAGTCCACCAGATAATAGTCCTCCTTGCTGTCCATGACCACAATGTTATCACTATTCAGGGTGGCGCACACCCAATACACATGCTCATGGTCATTCCGCAGAAAGCAGACCTCCTCACTGTTATAATTTCCGAAAGACATACCCGCATCCCCTTCTTTATAAATCCAAACCTGGCAATGGCTGTGCGTTGTACGGTGCATATTATAAACGAGGCAATAACCGTAATTGAATAAATCGTATTCGGACGGACGATATGAAAGGGAGAACTCCTCTTTCGTGCGGGACATATAAACGCCACCGCATTTAATGAATTCCCAGCCTCTCAACGTCACGACCATGGGAACGTCCGCAGTGTTCCCACCTTCATATATTTTCGTTTTTGACAACAGGTCAACGTAGCACACGGCCTTTCTCTTCGGCCTGTGGAACAGGATACCGCCCTCCAGCAGTCTCATGTCGTTATAGTGACACGGCTTGATGATTTGCGCCCCCGTTCTGTCCACCACGGTCATTTTCCCGTCCGTCAGCTTGACAATGGCGAAATCGCCTTTACTGTCCACGAACTTGCTGTAGTTCAATGATTGCAGCAATTCCTCATGACTCACCACCAGCCTCATCTCCGTGTCCAGCTCGACTGGCTGTATATCCTCTTTCACATTCATCAGGAAGAACTCGTTCTCTCTCTTGATATCCTTATTCCTTCCCTTCTTCCAACGACCCTCAAACATCGCCTTCCAGTCCCAGACTTGTGAGGGCAGTCCAAACACACGGTACAACCCCACATTGTCAATCATCACGCAACTCTTCTTCCCTTTGGCGACACGCAATCCTCTTCCCACCATCTGCAAATACTTGGCAAGCGACAGTGTCGGTCTTGCCAACTGCACGAACTCCACGTCCGGGCAGTCAAACCCTTCCGAGAAAATGTCCACGTTCACCAACACCTGAATATCATTTGCGGAAGTCTTCTTGAATCTCTCTATCAACCGTCTACGCTCCTCGGCGGGAGTCTTCGAGTCAATAGCTACGGCATTAACACCTTGCGCTTGATAATATTGGGCGATACTCCGTGCATGGCTAATATTAATAGCGTACACGATGCCCTTCTTGTCCTTAGCAAACTCACGGAAACTCCTGTAAAGCCTCTCGATAGAAGGCCGCTTGTTCAGCACCGCATCCATTTCCTTGGCTTGATAATCACCGTCAGCTCCACGTTTCTCCAACGAGTCAATCAGTTGTTGTGTCACAGAATCTGTTTTGATACTAACGAAGTCGTAGGCCGACAATCGCCCCTTGCGGATAAACTCAGGAATATCCCATGATTGCACCAACACGTCAAACAAGTCCGTAAACCCTTTCCCGCTCAGTCGACAAGGCGTGGCTGTCAATCCTAAGAACTTCGCTTTCGGAAATCGCTCCCACATCTCCTTATAGGTCTTAGCCAATGCATGATGTGCCTCGTCAATCACTATCAGTCCCGGCTCATCCTCAATCTCATCATAATGTCTCGACAGCCATTGCACGGACAGAGCCTTGACACGCTTATCCGAAGAAGAAATGCCATAACGAGACAACGTTTCCTCAATCTGCCCAACAAGCTCCCTTCGGTGGGCGACAATCCAGACTCTCTGTCCCCCACTCTTCACCACAGCGGCCAGCAGGTGTGTCTTACCCGTACCTGTAGGCATCTGCGCCATCACGGACTGATGAGACATGAACTCCTTCTCAATTCGTGATTTCATGTCCAGCTGGTAATCAAAGAGCTGGATATTTTTCATCAAAACAAAATGTGTCAGTATGATATATGCGCGAATAAATGCGGATAATGCTCATATATTCGTGCAAATAAATGTATTCCCAGTTCAACACTGATGGATTATGAAAAGAAATATGCTTTATCCGTATATGGAGCCAACAATCGTTCCATAAGTAGATAAACCATACTTCTTATCCTCATATTAGTTAAATTACATAAAACATTAAGAGAACACCGAATGAATTCACACTGGAATTAGTATATTTGCCATCAAATAGATGGCATATTGCTATCATTGAGTTTTTAATAGAACAATTATGGCAACAACAGCGATGACCGTCCGTATGGACAACCAACAGAAAGCCCAGTTCGACAAACTTTGCGAACAGTTTGGCATGAGTGCGAATACAGCCATCAATATCTTTGTGAAGGCTGTCATCCGCAGCAAGAGCATTCCATTTTCCATCAAGGCAAGTGAAGACGGCGTGACAGCGAAAGCACGGGCAGCGTTCAATCGTATTCGGGCTGCCGCAGAAAGTGGAATTACCCCAGAGTTGTCTTTAGACGAAATAAATAGAGAGATAAGAGAAGTTAGACAATTAAAGAAATAGTATATAATGGTATACGCTGTTATTGACACAAACGTACTCGTCTCAGCTCTCATCACTCACAATTCTGATGCATCCACAGTAAAAGTCTTGGAATGTCTTTTCATGCATAGAATCACACCTCTATATAGTGATGAAATCGTTGCAGAATACAAAAATGTTTTGCATAGGAAGAAATTCAAACTTTCAGAGGAGCAAATTAGTGAGTTGATAGATTTCATCAGACAAAATGGCATAGACTCTTCTCGTTATCCTTACAATGGTGATATGCCAGATGAGGATGACCGAGTGTTCTATGAAGTGACCTTAAGCAAAGAAGACAGTTTCTTGGTAACAGGGAATCTAAAGCATTTTCCACATACCCCAAAGGTTGTCACTGCTGCCCAGATGATAGAAATCATAGAAAAGGTTTAGGTTCAAATCACTTCATTATGTTATTTCATTTTCTCTAGTAATCAGATTACCTCCATTTTCTTAATGAGATACCCATTCTTTACTGCAAATTTTTCGAGTTCATGTATCTGCAATAAATACAAGTTTGCACTCCCGTACGACAAGACACTCTGTTGCTTTCAATTCAACTTCTAATCCACATTATTAGGTAAAGATGCTATTATGATTATCCGCAAACATACCACTCTCCTGGCTTGCACATTGCAATATAACGACTAAACTAGTAAAATGATTGTGAAGAAACACATCCATCTCCTCCTTTCCTGTATAGAATTCTGACAGCTCTTCAAAATTGATAAGATGTTCTATCTTATATTCTTTCAGATCCATCATAAAACCCATTCGAACTTATATGGATATTTTGACGTTTTTCTCACTTCTGTCTTCTTTACTTTTAAACCGACAGACGCAAGAGCAGCCTTGCGAACAGCTTGCGCATATTCACCTTTGGCTATAACCTTGGGTGCATTAATTCCTAACATAACAAATTCTCTTCTATTTCGCACTGCGAAGATATATTTTTCCTCTTACGCCACCAAACTTATTGGATTATTTTAACGCTAAAGGACTTCATTTCAACCACTTTCTGTCATTATCCTCAAACCATTCCTCCAAAGCCTCCTCAAACTCCATTTAAACTGATAGCCACAGTTCTTCAGCTTCTCGCCACAGATGTTCGTGGAAATCTGGAGTTTCTTCACCCTTGCAGGACAGATACCCATAGGCGACTCCATCAGCATAGCTATTCTTACCACTGGCATGATAACCCAATTAGGAATAATAGATTCTTTCCAAATCTTCGCTGCTGCACATAAGATTCAGCCGTGAAGGTATACATTTTTAAGCCCTAATTCGAATAGTTGCAAAAAGATTCGTTATTGTAAAATAGCTGTAGTAATTTTGCACACATGAAAGAACGCATATTGCGAGCATTGGGCAATATAATCCCTACGCTCCTGCTTATCATCCTCACGCCCATATCGGTAGTCTTTGCGCCAATCCATTGGTTATACAAGACTATCCGAAAAATCTTTCCCAAATAAAACGTGCTGGAAAGAGAAGAGCCGCTTGCATATAACGCTTGCGTGTATGTGGTTCCTTCCATATACGATAAGCAAAACGAAGATTAGTTTTATCCACCCATACCGGATAATAGTCTATCTCGTTCTTGGCAGTCTGATGGATGAATCCGCCACATGTGAAGCCTATGCCCTTGTAGCCTGCTTCCTTCACTTTCAGCAGAAACTGCTCCTGTACCAACGCACCCATACCTACTATAAGAAAGTCGGGATTAACTGCGACAATATGACGTGTTTCCTCGTCTTTTTCTGCTTCAGAAGAGAAATAGCCATTTCTATAACCAGCAAACTTCAAGTGGGGATAACGTTCCTTGAATATCTCCACGGCTTTTTCCACCTGCTCTTGTTTGGAAGCCACTATGTAAATAGTCTTTCCGCCCTTCTCTGCATACGACAGCAGTTCAGGAGCAAGCGAAGTCATGTCAAAGCTCCGTCTCGTCACGTCCTCACCATAAAGCAACTTTATGGCTTTGACAAGAATAGAACCATCTGCGAAAATACCGTCAAACAATCCAAACAAATCTTTGTGTTCGAGTGCTGTAAGATAAGAGACAGGGTTTAGGAATGTATATACTTTCTCCGGGTATTTAAATATTTGATTTATGGAGAATTTTTCCGTTATTACTATTTTATCTATTAAAACGGATTTCATATTAACTTTTATGATAGGTTTTCTTTCAGGTAAGCGATGGAACGCTCTTTCTCATGAGCTATTTTCGTATTCACGAGAGAATAGTCTATATCTCTTTCCATAATTGAAGGCAATTCGTTAACATCATTAATTATGCGTCCAGACAAGCCGAACTGCTCCAACAGATAAGTAAGTTTATTACTGTTCATGCCACGCACAATCGTGCAGAATTGCTTATTGAACTTGATAGAGAATACAGAACCATGGAATGTATCTGTTACGATACATTCAGCATTTTTAAAATAAGCGAGTACTTCAAACGGATGAGGGACAATCGTCTTGTCACACCAAGAAAAGTAATGACCAATACTTACCAATAGCAAACCTTTGCTTTTAGCGTATGCACGAATGGCTTTAATTTCATTCTTGTCTGTAATACGTCCAGGATAAGTGTAAACTATCATATAGTCTTTCAAGTCTACCGAAGTCGGCATGTGCTTGGTATAGTCATAAATAAAGACAGGGTCAACGTTTCTACTTGGAACGCCACCTGTCAACATTTCAACGACTTCCGCACTATTTTTATCTCTTACGGAAATAACATCCAGCTTCTTTAATAATTGAGCCACCGTGTCCTTGATGCCCAATTTTTCCAACTTTGAAACAGTCGTCGCCCCAAAGGATGCAGCGTAAGTAATTACTTTATTGGCATCCAGCCCCTCACCAAACAATTGTTTTGAGAATCCGAACCATGTCTTTTGGGCACAATTGAAAACCTCGTCACTGCCTATGACAACGGTATCGAAATGTCCAATAGTAGCACCAGGCCTTACTCCCAATTCAGGCAAGAACTCTTTCGAGAACCTACTTTGAAACTGATAGATGTACTTGAAACGTTTCGCAAAATCCCATCCCCACAACCTTTCAATCAACAAACGCAGTTTATGGAACTTGCTAATCTTGTAATCTCCGAGCTGTTCTCCAGGAATAATATTAATAAATTCGCATTTGTGTCCCAGTGCTTCAATATTCCTTTTCAATGAGTATGCCTGAAGAAATGATCCATAATTCTTCACTTCCTGCATGGATAGTATTCCTATTCTCATAATGTTTTGTATTTATTGTATATGGCTTTTACGAAATCAAACACATGGTACTTTGTCGCATATTTCTTAATTCTGCCTTTTAGACTTTTATCTACTAAATGAAACTTCTCATCAATGTCATTTAGACTTAATCTCTTATCAAGAAAAGCAGATATAATGGCATCCCTATCCTTGTAAATAGCAGAAGGATGGGTTATATTATAATTTTCTATTAAAGCTTCATGCAAATCTCTTTCTTCAATAAAAGAGTCTTGCAAAGCATTCACCGCTGCTAAACCTTTTTCGTTATTAGCAAGAACAAGCGAAACGCCTTTGAGAAGATTATGCTTAAATGGTTTTCCATACCGACCGATACCCCAAAAATCAGCAATAGTGCAATCCCCAACTCGTGGTAATTTTGCATAAGGACAAGCATAACATGATTTTCTAAACAAAGCGGCACGGTCAAAAGCACACATATACAGATTGTCCACATCATATATTGGTTGCAATTTACCCCCAAAAGATATAGACGGGGCAAATCCCCATCCATCTCTCCGACGAAATTCAAAAAATGATATTTTTCCAGTGAATCGGGTCGATAATCTTTCAATATAAGACTGAAAGACTGAGTTAGACGGAACACCATGACAAGTAAGATCCAATGTTAAGAGATTGTCGTAAGATTTATGCAGGAACTCTTTTAAACCTGCCACTTGACAGGGAGTGCCTGTAAACAGGACTTGTGTTCCTTGCCTAAGTGCATCTCTTATTTCTCCAAATACATTTCCAATATTACTTTGCACATACTTACTACCTCTTATTGGGGAGAGTTCATCCATCGTATTCGCCTTTATGTGTCGACAAAACAGATTCTCATCGAAAGCTGCTCCATATACCACACCATTCTTGGCAAAAGTCCATCTGGCAAATACAGAGAACGCTCCGCCAGAACTACTTACTCTCCTGTATTCCTCACTGTATAAAGCAAAAGCCTTAGGCTTGTCAAAATTCCCACTTTCTGAGGACTGAAGAACCGGACAACGCTTTTGGCACAACCCACATTCGATACATTTCGCTGTATCTATACTGGGAAAAAGGAAACCTTCATTGTCTGGCTTCATTTCTATTGCGCCATGCTTACAACTGTTCATACAGGCTGTACATCCTGTACAAGTTTCATGCGAGGCAAGTTCAATCATTTTCGTATTCTCCTTTCAACTTGTAATATTTCACATAGTCAACCTTCATTGTCTGAGGAAGCCGTGCATCATTTGTTATTTTATTTTTATCCCAACCACCATAGGACAAAGCCAATAGTAGCTGATACTCATTATTTCCGAATGGCCATTCTGGTATATCACCTCTCCTCACAGTACGTACAATATTCCCTTCAATTTTAAAGACGACTTTATTTGGTGCGATTTCCAGTGTATAAACATGATACTTGGAAATATCGCACATTACCGAATAAGGATACTGACTATGACTATTAGTTTTTCCTTCTATATTTCCCCATAAATGAACGTTCACATTCCATTTCTTGTAGTTTCCGTTCTTTACAAAACATTCCATCAAGTCTACTTCTCCACGACAAGCAGGACCATCCTTGGTTCTGGACCAATTAGCTCTGAACCAAATAGCCGCCCATATACCGTTTATACTTGGCATTTTCGCTCGTATCTCGAACTTTCCATATCGATAGAACTTCTTCGTATAAAGTCTTCCAGAAGTATACGATTTTTCCCCTTCATCAGGACTATTCTTCCTTAGGGTTAGATAAAGTTTTCCTTTTTTTACTTTGACATTACGCTTATTATCCCCATTATAGAATGGAAGAGAACCAGACTGCTCTTTGCTGAATCCCCAAATGCTCTTATTGATTTCCTTGCTTGTGAAATGTTCCTCAAAAGCTGGCTTTTCTTCAAAAATATCCTGTCCAAATCCACTAACGCTTAGTGAGAACAAAAAGACGAAGAATGGTATAATTCTTTTCATCATAGCTTACTTAATAAATTGAGATAGTTTGCTTTGAATTTTTCAAAAGTGAAGTTGCTTTCATATATTCTCCTACTATTCATTGACATTTCATTATACTTAGTCCCCGGAATATTTGCTAAATTGTTCATCGTCTCTATGAGACCCTTCCAATCATTCACATCAAGCACTGTCCCATTTACGCCATTTTTTACAATCTCAGAGTTTCCTCCCACATTATTACAAACAATGGGTGTACACATCATAGTCGCTTCTATCAGGGAAATTGACAATCCCTCATGGCCTGAAAACAGCAACATATAATCGCACTCCGAAAGTAAATTGTATATATCTGAACGATAGCCAAGGCAATCAAAATGCTCATCACCTTGCACAGACTCTTTCAAAGATTCAAAATACGGCCCTGTACCAGCAAAAAGTATCTTTATTTTATCGTTCAATTTCCCCTTCAAGAACTTTACTATTTCAAGTTGTCTTTTCTGTTCATTAATTCGCGCTGGATAAAGAATTTTCACAACACCGCCATCATATATTTTATGTGAATGTGGGTGAATGTCTTTCACGCAATTATATATTTTATGGATATTCTTCATTGGTACGCCAAAGAACTCATGAAGATTTCTTACACCTTCATCAGAAATTGCCACCACATTTTTGGGCATTATCGACATTCTGCGATGGTTATTGAACACATTATGGTGAATATACACCAATTTGATATTTTGGAAAAATAAATGATTCAACAACCAGAATAGAGCCAGAAATTTTCTTTCATGTAAGATGACTATGGAATTACGGAACATAAACGGATTCCTAAACTTTATATATTCCTCTCGTTTTATGCCTTGGTCTTTATGCAGCTTGTCATACGACACAGTACCAACAATCTTGGCATCGTAATTTTCCATGACCGCATGATGAACATCCAGAAGTACCTTTTGCACCCCTGTGACTTTATAAAGTTCGGAATTAAAAGAAAAAACTCTTTTCATAAAATCAATATTTATCTAATGTTTTAGCTTGTTTGCTATAGTCATTGAATTTAATAAACATATCACTGAACCTCGTAAATGTCATATTTATATTTCATAAACATGCTTGTTATTACACGTAAATGGCATATTTGAGTTTGTGACATAAGCAAAAAAATAAACTTATTTGCTAACAAGAACATTACGACCTCCAGTCCTCCAACGCCCCAACCTTTTATCAAGAAAAGTATATTCATTTTTCTTATTGTTTATGTGTCTCTTGATGAATGTTATTAATTGTCTGTCCTAGACTAAATAAATTTGACAGTAAATCTTTGACTGCAAACAAGGCATAAAACATAGTGAACGAATATATTAAAAAGATACTAATATTAACAATACCAACTACAATAGAATTGGACAACATGATACCTGATTCCAAAGCGTAGTGCAATATGACACTTTCTACCAGCAGTAGAAATATTGATCCAAGCATGGCTATGAAGGTAGTATAAAGCTGCTGATACATTGTAATACCTGTTTTTGTTTTGTATCTCTTCAATCGTTCTGAAACATTGGCATCGTTTACGCCTATAACCAATGCATACCCGGAAAGAGTAAAGCCTAAAAGTGGGGGTGCAACCTTCAGACCGATACTAGTCAAAACAACTAATAAATCATAATACGGTTTTGGAGACAGCACAGATACAATAAAAGCAAGAACAACAGCACAACTTGCCCACCGAAGTGAATGCCTAAACTGTTTTCCGCAAAACTTAAAGTAGACAAAATTAAAGCCACTCCATCCTTTTGATTGCAATGTAGGTGGTTTCCTTATCCCCATAACTATACTTTATTTTGCGCGATACCCTCAATGCAATCTCTTATGTCTTTTTCTGGGTTTTGATTGAAATCTACTGTACGTGTATTTGGATACCTTTTCGTATCTACATCTTCTATGTATCCATTTTCGTTGATAATTTTGGCTGTAGCTGTACCATAAGATTTACTTAGAACCAAAAAGGCTCTCAACAACCAATTCTTTTTAGCCTGTATTGGCTTAGCATTGCTTGATTGCAAAGATAATTCTGCCTTATTCGTATCCGAATTACGTAATACTGAATCCAAATCTTCCCAGTCCTCACAATTGTCATTATTGGAATATCTAATGGAAATCTTTATCTTTACTATGCCTTCTGAATTGATTATTCTTTCAATTATATTCTTATCCTTTTCTATATTGACAGCAAAACTATCTTCATCTCCCAACTTGAATTTAAAACTGCCAATCAAGAATTTTACAATTTTCGTAACGTCCGATTTACGAACAGCAAACCTATGATATTTAGGATAAAACCAAAATTCCATATACTTGGGATCTAATACCTTATTAGGATCAATAACTGCCTCTTCAAGCAGATTATCTCTAATATTTAACGCCCAGAAATCATCCTTTAGAAATATGGCATTACAAAAGTAACCGTGATAATAATCACCCTCAAAATCAAAAGCTCGTAGCAATGTTGAACGGTATGAATTTCGACTATTTATCATCACACGACCAGCCATAATGGAATAGAGCAATTTTACATACTCTTCAGGTTTTTGCTTTTCTGTTGGATAAAGAACGACATTAATAAATGCCATCTCAACGTTTTTCCTTTTTATCTTCTCTTTTGCCATATTTGTTTTGTTATCATTTTGAATAATGATTTTCCAATCTATTATTACTCTTCTTTATATTTCACTATCTTAGCAGGCACACCAGCAACTACCACGTTGTCTGGCACATCTTTTGTCACTACTGCACCTGCGGCTATAGTCACATTGTTTCCTATCTTTACAGGCCCGAGGACTGTGGCACCTGTTCCCACATAACAATTGTCACCAACGAATATTTCTGTTCCGTTTATCGGATGCGCCCTGCCAAAGAGAACCATAGGCAACACGGTACAGTTCTTGCCTATATGAACCCATGAATCTATTCGTATAAAACCTGGATGGACGATGAAGAACCCCTTGTCAACTGCGTTCAAGCCTATGTACATGCCATATTTAAGTGACATACGTCTATGCTTTAAGAAGTGGAAGCCATACATCAATCGTCCCCAAAGACAATGTTTAGTGCTCCAGTATTCTGTCTTGCGAAGATTAGTCATATAACGTCTTATCATGGCGTTCTCACCATAAGTGAATTTAGCCATTAACGGATGCTGCATACCCTGTGCATAACGGTCGCATCTGATGTATTCTCCCAGTTCTTTTTTGGTTGTTATCATTTATGTATAAAAAGATTAATATATTTATTTGCACACTCTCTCATTGTATACTTACCGTGATAAAGGTTCGAAATATCTTCTCGTGAGGGATGTGGATTATTCATATAATCTATTAATATCTTAGTGTAAGAATCTGTGCCCAAATCATTTGAAAGTAATCCCCAGTTTTTATCCACTATAGTATCTTTACATCCTCCCACAGGTGTGCACAAGGGATAACATCCAGCAAATCCAGCTTCGAGTAATGAGATTGGAGCACCTTCATACGATGAGGATAGACAAAAAGCATCACTGTTAAACAGGTAATCTGATACATTATCCCTTGCACCTAAGAAATGAACCCTGTCGGTACGATTTATAGTTCTCAGTTCATTAACGATCATAGGATAATCATTCAAAGAACCCAAAATTAGCAGAATGGCATCATATCCTTTATCAATCAATTTATTAAAGCTTTCAATCAATAATTTCTGATTCTTTTGAGGATGGACACGTGCCACATTTATCAATACTTTTGTTTTATCAGTTTTTTTATAAGATTCAACCTCCCTATGAACTTCATCAAATCGAGAGGTTACTTTTATTTCACGACAACCATTGTCAATCAATGTGGAGGTATTGAATCCCATATATTCTGAGAAAGAGTCATAACACATAGGAGATATGGTGACAGGGCATATCAAATATCTATATGCGATTTTCTTGAGTATTTTCTCAACTCCAGGCTTTATATCCTTAGATGCAAGATTATGTATTGTGTTTACAAATTTTATATTTCTGAAAAGTATAGATGGTATCAAGACAAAATAGAATGCGCTTAAATGGCAATGTACGACATCAGGTCTTATTTTGCATATCAAGAAGAAGACTGAAAAGACCATCTTTATCTTTGACAACAGATTCTGTTTGCCTTTTAAATTTATGTAGTGTACATTCTTTTTTAGCTGTGATTTATAAAAACCATTGTTATGGTCTTTATCATCCATATATGTACAAACGTAGACTTCAAAGCCCTTTCTTGTCGCCAATTCGTTGCTCAAATCTACAATAAAACGTTCTCCCCCTCCAGAAGCAAGCCACTGATTGATTTCTAGTATTTTCATGTTCTTTATTAAATTAGTGCTCTTGCATAAGAAATGATATTCGGTATTACGATTTTAAAAATCGTAGTGTAAAACTCTTTGTAGTCACGCTGTAGTAGCATGGCTTTAATTACTCGTAATTCGCGCCGAAGTCTCCATTTTGTAAATTCATGTATGATTTTGTTGTCTTCATTTTGCAAGACATTAAATGTAAAATCATTGAACATCTTATGTAACGACTTCAATCCGCTAAATGTATTATTTATACCATTTAGAGTTTCTATGTCTTTTGGGGATATGAATCCACCATATTTTCCCACATACATAGGAACACTCACATACAAATGTTCTATGATATCATTTGTATACTTGTGAACTATACTATTACTGACAATTCTATATTTGAGAACAGGAATTTTCATTGAATAGCATGAATGTTTATCTATAAGAAGTCTTGCCCATAAGTCATAGTCCTCCGTATGTAAAGCCATTTTATTGTCGCTGTATTTATAAGCTTTTAATAGAGATGCCTTAATCATTACGCTTGGATGGCAAATAATACAGCAAAAGACATTTATGTACCTAATGGTATCTGGCTGGACTGGACCATACCATTCCTGACCGATAGATTCACCAGCTTCGTTGATGTTATACGCCCTTCCATTGATAAAATCAATTTCAGGATGCTCTTCAAAGACTTTCATCTGTCTTTCAAAGCGGTCTGGCAAAGAAACGTCATCGGCATCCATTCGAGCTATGAATTTTCCCCTTGCAAGGTCAATACCCTTATTTAGAGTTTTTATCAGCTTTAAGTTCTTTCCATTCTTGACATATACTATACGGTCATCATGATAAGATTTAATAATTTCTTCACTTCTGTCCGTACTACCATCATTGATGATGATAAACTCAAAGTCTTTGTAAGTTTGGTTTAAAATGCTGTCTATAGCCTCTGCTAAAAATCTTTCGGCATTATAAACAGGCATTATGACTGAAATTTTCATATTCGATATATAAATCAGATTATTCCATTAAATATGGCAAATAAGTTCTGCCGTTTGCATCCCATATGAATAGCATGTAATTATCATTAGCCCGATTAAAAATATCATATAAATATGGATATATGAAGCATGCCAAACAAAGTGTTATTAATAGATAGCGTAACAACTTGTTCTTAACCTTGGAGTTAAGGAAATAATAATATGTTACCCCACAAATTATTGACGAAAAGAAAATAAAGCTGTCTGCTATTCTATTGAATATTTCTATTTGAAGGAACAACGGACCAATAATTGCACCAATAACAAATAAATTATAAAGAAGTTTCCCGTATTTATATTGTTCCAATACCCTTGAACCATATAATATTGCAGGTACGTAAGCAATAGCCATTTTTATATTTGTACTTAAGTCTCTTCCCATAACACCTGCAGTCCCCCAATCTCCAGAAACTAAAGCTTCTGTATCATTTAAGTAGTTACCAACTTTTCCACCTCCTAAAGATCCCAATCCAAAAGACAAAAACATATCAGTGATTGAAACAATAAATTGTAAATCTGACAATCCCATGGCAAAAGTTACAACCAGAAATAGAATTGTAGATATTTTAGAGTTTAAACTATGAACATTGATATATTTATATAAGACAATAATGGGGATATATATAACAAAACCGACATGGCAAAGGCAAGCTAAACAAGCATATATATATGACTGTAATATTTTCTTATTCAATATAGCACATAGTGACAATAAAATAAAACTAAACCCCATATACCATCTAATAAACATTTCATTTGAATAGACAGTAACTAATGTCATTGGCAGAATATATTTCAAATAAGGTTTAAAGTTCTCACATAATTTCAATATCGAGAATATAAGGAGAAAACATTGAATTGAGATAAAAGACCAATATGGTAATCCTACTTTATATATAATATAGTTTATAAAAACAAAGAATGGCTCATAATCAGCTTTTGAAGGATTAGTTCCCATTTCTATGTATCGAAAATAATATAAATTCCAATCTATGAATCTCCCAAATCTCAATCCTTCAACTACAGTAAATGCGATAATAGGAATACAAGCAATTTTCCAATATGAGACTTTTCTCTTTGTTCTTGACAATAAAAAGCCTGATATGCAAAAAGCAAGAAACTCTAAAAGTTTTAATGATATGAATACAATTTTTATCTCAAACATAACTCAAATTTTTTCATAATAAAAAATAAGCACTTCAAGGGAAATGAGATATATGGATACCTTAAAATCAGAACTCTTTTTCGATCTTCTAATTTCAGATCTGTTATTTTAGAGAAATAATTTATCAATTCTCTTTTGTATTTTATACCTTTTCCTGACCATTTCTTCTTATATGTTCGATCTAATAAAAATAAATGTAGCTCTTTTTGTATTCCGTGCAAAATACGATTATCCTTTTGCCCAATTAGGGACGTTAATACATCATAAAGCATACACCAATATTGACATTCTGTATTGATATGTCCCGCTCCTGATTCTGTATAATGATAAACATAAGAATAGTAATTACTCAATACATAAATATGCTTACTCTCCATTGATGCTAATATATTCATTATCATATCCTCATTCTGAACTATATCACGAGAGATTCTGTTAAACTGCGAACGAACAAGAACCTCTCGTTTGAAAATCCTGCCATGGGGTGCAAGCCAAATGAAGCTTCCCGTTAGTTGGCATTTAATAAATGTATAACTGCCCATGAAACCATCAGAATCTATTTTGTTCTCATGTATATTACCATTATTATCATATAATTCAGAGGTGATAAGAATATCTATATTCTTAGATATTGCCATATTGTATAGCGTGCCTAAGGAATCTTCTGGCAAGGTATCATCTGCATCTACAAAGCATATATAATGGCCTTTTGAGTTTATTACCCCATTCCACCGTGCTGCTGTCACTCCCTGGTTTTTCTGATGAATTGTTTTAATTCTATAGTTTCTGTCCGCATATTCATCACAAATATTTCCGGAACTATCTGCGCTGCCATCATCAATCAGAAGCACTTCAAAGTCGGTGAATGTTTGTGCAAGTATACTGTCCACACAGCGATGGAGGTATTTCTCCACGTTGTAAATGGGGACTATTACGCTTATCTTTGTATTTGTTTCCATAATGTCATATCTATATTATATTCTTGAAATTTTGCCACACTTTTATGGTGTTGTAACGTGTCTTGGAAGGTATAAACGCTATACAAATATTTTGCGTTTTTAATCATTCACACGGTTCACTGGTCGCTGTTCATGCCTTTTCAGTTATGAATTGAAAGGTTCACCATCTGAATGCCATTATTCACAGGATGACAACAATATAATAAAGGCGGTGTTTGTATCAATGAAACCGCATATTTTTGACGCTCCAAGATGGTGGTTACGGTTCGTAAATACCATCTTTACGAAAGTGTGCTTGAGCCTTGTAAACCGTGAAAAATATAGAAAGTATGTATGAATAACGCCCATTTACGAGTAATGTCAACGAGAGTGTATTACAAATTGAAAGTACCTTTATACCATTCTCAACTTGGAGTTTTTCAATTCACGCCCTAAGGATTTACTACTTGTTGAATTCATTCAACAAGTCTGTAGAATATCTTCTTTTGTTCGATAGCAGTTCGTAGACTTTCGTATAATCTATGTCTTCCAGATTTTCATGTTCTCTTGTAACCATTCTATCCTCCAACCCCAACATCTCCAACAGAGACCCAAACCGTGAAAGTCCCCTTTCTTTGTTGCCGATAACCAAGAACTGTTTTCCAAACAGAATCGAGAACACGCAGGCATGGAATGAGTCGGTCACAACGAACTCCGCATCATAAAATCCCCTCAGCCACTGCTCAACGGGAGGCTGTATCCGCTCATTTAAGGGGGCTGAAGGGTCTTCCACTTTTGAGTTCACACGGAAAGGGATGAGGTTTCGCTCTTCGGCAATTTTCTGAATCAATGCTATCTTTTCAGAAGTTTCATCCAATACATAGCACAACAGTGTTCCTTTGCTCTTCGGTGTGTTGGCGTTTTCAAAGAGTCTTACATAATCCTCTTTACGCAATAGCATAGTAGGGTCTAATACGTGTTTAACCTCCATTCCGAAGTACTTACGGCACAAGCCAACGGCAGAATCCTCTCGAACGGATACACCATCGAACATTTTTATTAACTTTGTGCATTCCGCCGTCTGTTCCGATGTGTATTCCCATTCATTCGTCCCGAATGAGGCTGCATATGCTATCCTCTTTATATTCCAATCTTCAGCGAACTTCAGATACGCCTCAGATATGTCAGAAGGGAAATATTTGGGCCGCCAAACTTGGTCACTGCCAACCACAATACAATCATAATCATTTTCCTTCAGTTCAGAGAAATCCACTATAGCCTTGATATGAATGTACTTCTTTATAAATTCTGATGTGTATTGGCTGACTATAGGATATTCCTTGGTCTGTTTTCGTTCAACAAATATCTCAGTGCTTTTATCTATTAAGCATTTTTTCAGGAAGCGTTTACCATAAACCAACGGAGCTTTCCACAAAGGCAGATGCCACCATTCCTTTGGAGTGTCAAACACAACCACCTCATGGCCCATGCGTTCAAGTACGGTCTGAAGGGCATACGCCTGAAGTATCCCGCCGTAGTTGGTATGCAACGGCAGGGTGAGTATTCCAATTTTCATTTGTTTATTGAACTCATTTGTTTATTAATTGAAGACGATAATCTTATTGTAAAATAAAGTCGCCATTTCTTTAGCCCTATCATTTATCATATCTTGTATCCATGATGGATGCGTTTCTGAAAATTTTCTAATCCATTTGTAATTAGATTTTTTATATATCAGCTGTTTTTCAGAATAATCCTTTTTATCGGCTTCTGTATTCAATTTTTGTTCTAATATAATTAAATTGCCAATGTTATTGGCATCACTTTCTTCACACTCAGGGATGATGTGCTCTATTGAAGAGTCATCTTCAAAAATTTCCTTTCCTTGATAATAGCAGTTCAATTTAAGAAGTGCATATTTGCACTTCATATTAGATGGCGCAGACTTTTTACTATAACTAAGAGATAAAAATTTTTCTGTAAACTGTTCTTCAGTTGGAAGCAATACTTTCAAGCAGTCATAAAGATTCGTCTTTATTATCTGCTTACTTTGATTTTTACTGTTACTTTTCCTTAAAGCTATTGCGAATTTTGAATAAATACCATCAAGTTTATTTGCCTTGCCAGATAATAAAGCAGTATAAGCGAAATGGAAATGTTCTAAAAACAAGATTGATTGCTTAAAATCTGCAGTGAATATGCGGTTGTTGTCTTTCGCCCATAACAATGCCATCAATACGACACGAACTTGTGCAATTCCGAAGTAATCAGAAAGGACTTTAAAACTTTGTACTAGCCAAAAATACTCTTTCCTATTTTCGTAATTTTCTCTTAAAGGCTTTATTATTTGTACATAATATTTTGCATTAACAACCAAAGAATTAAGGAACGATTCATAATCACTTTTATTAATCATTGACAAGAATTTGTCATACAATTGATTTGTCCCAGTTTGTTTGTAACAAGAATTCCAAAAATGTCGGTAAAAAGTCCCTATCCCAACGGAAGCCACATCACACTCGTTTATTATTCTTTTTAGTTCATCCCATTTGCATTTCGCAAAATCGGCAGGTTCTGTTTGGGGAAGTTTCTCAAACAATCTATTTTTAATCAAATCTATTGCTGCGAGTTTTTTACCTTTTGCATTAAGAATCTCAAAAATTCTATAAGCCTGTAATTTGTCATCTGTAGATATTGAAATAAATATACAATTCAAAATTTGGTCTCTTATAGCCTTTAGTATTTCAATAAGTCCAACACCAACATCAAAGTTCTCACAGTTCTTTTCCAAAAAGGATTTTAGGTTTTTCTCATCCAAACGGTTTTTAAACAACTTATACGTACTTTGAATACATAATTCTTCTTCAGACGATGGTTCAGGCATTTGCGTTTTTTCTCTATCTTGGATATAAAAAGCAAAATATGGGTAACTACTTTCACTTTTTATAATTCTGACAGAATTCCCATCATCATCACTTGTCATTATATAGCTGAAAATCAATTCACTTAATTTCTCTTCACCCTTTTCTCTAAAAATATCGGAAATAACCGAAAACAATATTGTTATTGTTGTAATGCGTTGTTGTCCGTCTACAATTTGAATTTCTTTATCACTTTTCTCATCAAAGTTACCAATGAAAAGCATTGTTCCCAAAAAATATGAAGAAGTTCCTAACTTACCGTTTTTATAAATTAATCCCTTAATTATATCTTCAAGGAACTCTTCACAATTTTTCTTTTCCCAAGAGTAATCTCTCTGAAATCGTGGTATCATAAATTTACGGCCTGATTTTAGAAGAGCTTTTATTGTTTTATCAGCAGGCTTGATATTCATAACAATATAATTTGAATAAACAAATTACAAACTTAGGGCAATACCAATATTAAGCACCCAAATTGATGCATTCTAAATATATTTCTATATGCCTCTCAATCGTTTCATTATACCTTTCACCTTAGCCAGCAACATTTTACTGAAACTAACATGCAGACATCCATCAACGGCTGAGTGTATTGTTTCCCCATCCTCAATCATTGCAAAGAACTTCTCTCGCTTCGGATGCGGTTTGGTATGCTCGTTGAAGCCACCGTTGCAGAGGTGTGCCTTTTCCATGGTTATCTTGCGGAAATCCATATCAAGGCAGTCGAAATAAGCCTTACCTTTGTCAGTGTTGACAAGCACAAGTCCCAATCCTTTGTCGTCATCGAAGTCCTGATCAGTCACTCGTGCGCCCCAATAGTCGGCTATGGTCAGGTCGCTGTGGTTCGCACCGTTCTTACAACGGCATTCGTAACATGATGGACGGAGGTAGACATCGTTAAGGAATCCACGCATATAAGCGTTATCATAGTGTATATCGGACGACAAAACGGAATTTTGGTCCGCCTTGGAGGCGGACTTTCCACGGACGACAAAACGGTATTTTTTCCAGCCAGTCGATTTGTCTCTAAACGAGACGCCCCCTATCGGGGACATCGTGTTTAGAGAAAGTAAAACGGTATTTTTTCCAGCGGCCGCCTGAAGGCGGCTTTTATTATCTTTGTCTGGTCTCCAACTACTGTATGTCTCGGCAAGATACCGCCTCCAAACACCGGGACTCGGTACACCATGGCATAGGAAATCGATGGCAAGCAGGTTGGGATAGTCTTTGATGCGGAGGAATGAGCGAAGCCCGGCTATCTGACAAGGACTGCCAGTGAACAGAACCAAGCGTCCTTTCTTCAAGAATCCTTCAGCTTCCTTGAACGTGTTTTCTATCCGGCTCTGTACATACTTGCTGCCCATCATCGGATAGACATCCTCAATACGTTCGGCATAGACATGATGGACTTCCCAGCTCTCATCAAAGACAGCCCCGAATACCACGCCGCCATTGCCGATAACTTCACGTGCCAAGGCGATGAACACACCGCCGGAGGAGCTTTTCAACCGCTCTTCCTCATTGCGGCTCTTCACGGCAAGCACTTCTTTCGGACTAATCTTATCCTTAGGGTTCAGCAACGGGCATACTTTCTCGCACAAACCACATTGGATACAAAGTGAGGCATCCGCCTTTGCGTAAAGAAAGCCCTCATCATCTTCCTGCATTGAAATGCAATGCTTAGGACAACGCTGCATACAGGCAGAGCAGCCGCAGCAGTCCTTCTTATCTTTTATGTCAATCATTTGCGTATCTTTTGAAGCATTCCGACAACTTTACTTTTCACGAACTCACGCTCATGTGCGTCAAAACCAAGAACGTATGTCAACATAGATACTGACAAGGCGCACACGAGGCATACGGCAATGAAGCCAAGGAAGCCTTCAGGCATCAGCATGAACGCCATGACTGACACAAGCACTGACGGAACGCTCACATAGAGCAAAGGAAGAATGGCTTTCACGATATATTCCCTTATGCGCATCGAAATCATCGGGCGTATCATCCAAACACGTGAGACATGAGCCAACACGATCATTGTGAAGTGTACAATGAATACGCCTACTGGCGGTGCGCCAAGTTTCAACACGATGTATGATACTGGAACTATGCCCAAAAGAATTCCGCCCACCACAGCCTGGTATTTACGGATATGGCCATTTGCCTGTGCCGCTGTTATCAGCGGATTGCCTATCGCATCAACAAGTGATATGCAAAGGATTATCCTGACAAATGAGACTGTATGCTCGGGAACAATTTTCAGCCACAATTTTAATATATAGTCCGCTTCTATCATGACAGGAAGGGAGAGTAACAGCAACAGGAAAAACGAGAACTTTGTGCTGCGGTATATCAGTCTGTGCATACTTCCCAATTCATCAGAAGCATAGAGTTTTACAATTTGAGGGTTCAATGCCATCTGGAAATTGCGGCAGAAGTTCATTATCGCATTCTGTACCTGCACAGTAACACCACGGGCTGCATTGACAACTGGACCAAAAAATATGTTCAACAGGACGTTCACGCCTTGAGTAAAAGCGACAGCCGCAAGATTGCCGAACAAGCTCCACCCTGCAAAACCTGTCATTTCCTTGAACAACGCCTTGTCCCATATCCAATGATACTTAGTCTCCTTGAAATGCTTTCCGCTGTACCAGCCATATATGATTCTTACAAACACCTGCACAGCCAGCATCAGTATGGCATACAGTTTCAGTTTGTCAAAATCGCCTATCGTCAGCATGTAGACAATGAGCAGTTTCAGAGTAACCTCCGCAACGGATATGTAGGCGAATGCCCCCATCTTTTCATGGGCGATGATTGCGGCATTGTACGGAACGCTCATCACCAACACGATAGTGGAAAGTATGGCACACTGATAGACCCAAAGCACGGCATCCATACGCCCGTTCGGAATTGTCAGTTGAGTGTATACGAACCACAGCCCGACGGTTTCCGCAAGTAGCAATATGACCAAAGATATCACCGCATGGATATTCACGCTCGTTGAGAACACTTTTCTCAGCCGTTCATCATTATTCTTTCCAAGCTCAAAGTTCAGATACCGTTGTGTGGCGGATGCCATGGCGGTATTGATGAACGTGAACATGGTCACGAACCCGGCAACGACATTGTACAGTCCGAAGTCCTGCACACCCAGCGTATTCAATATGACACGGCTTGTGTACAGCAACACTGCCATCATGAACAGCATCCGCACATACAGCAGCAGCGTGTTCTTTGCTATTCGTTTGTTGTTATCTGATGTTTGAGTTGACACTTTTTCTAGGAATTATAATTCGACTTCTCTTGAGGATATTTCATCCTTGCATTTTATAGAAGATTCCACTGAGGTTGGAACATTCTGTAATAATAATTTTTCTGCAAATATCATTTCAAATACATTCTTGAACTTCTCTTGCTTTCTTATTTCTTTGAATATTGGCCATTCACGATAAGCCTCTTTGGTAAGTATATCACTGCCTGAACCTAAAGATTTCATCATAGTATATACCTCATCATATTTTTCTTCTAACACTTTCTTAGGTATCTGTAAGTCAAGATTCATTGCGCTAGTATCCAAATCCCTCAATACTGCAAGGCATTTGTCATTATGCCCTGACCATTTATAAGCTTGAGCCAAATTTAACTCAATATAAGTTCTATCTTTATTATTACGCTTAAAACTTTTTCCATCACGAGCAAACATCGAAACATTAATAGCTACATCGTAAAGTTTTTCGCTAATTAATTCATAGATATTACCTATCAATATTTTATCTCGCACCCCAGTATCGTTTGTATAGACACCAATATAAAGCTTGTTAAGTAATATCTGTGTCATCATTACAGACATTTCATAAAGTAATTTGTATGAGTTTTCGAAGTAACTATCATCAGCAAAGAGTTTACTTCCAACCTCAATACCATCAGTGTCATAATTGCACTTTTTGCATTCTTTCAAATATTGAGACGATACCATTCCATCGGAATGAACAAAAAGATTACGTCTCTCAGTCAATTCAACAAAAGAAGCCCATCCAGAAAATTGCTTCAACGTCTTAACATCTATAGCTTTTTCTATCCAGTCGATTTGTTCCGTATGCGAGTCGCGAAATAGTCTGTCAATGGTATTATCTATTACGTTCTTCTTTACTTCTTTTATAGAGCCATATTCAGCTATATCCCGAAAACTAAAGCTTATATTACTTTCAAGAATCAAACTTTCCTTCAAGCTATATATACACCTAACAAAACCAGCCAAAAAAGTATCATATAAAGATACCAAAGTTACAATATATGAAGGCGGTATCAGTTGGAAAGCCTTTTCTGCACGGCATTTTCTCTTGCATAACTTCTTGTACTCTTTTATTTTTTCTATAGGAACATCCAACTGAAAATTACCCTTTTCATCAAATGAACGAAATGGAGCAATAAAAATCTCATAGCTTTTGGTAGCAGATTGTAATTGCTGATTAAGCATACCTTTGCTGAAATCGTATGTTTCACGTAAGCAATTAATATTTTCTATAAAGTTATTCAAATTACTTACAACCTCTTCTAAGATGGGATTCATATCTTCGTTTCCTATATTTGCACCCATAATCGTTATATTTAGTCAACAATACTAAGTTTTATATAGTTGTTTCGAAAATGGCATAACAGCATTTCTACCAACTTACCTACATGGTAGCATTTCATTTCATCAGAAGGTTCAGGATTCTTCTTCCACCATACAATTGATAGTACGATAAAAGAACCATCTACATCTAATTTGAAAAGTACATTTTTTTCTGGATCGTTTAAGTATTGCTCTGGGTTATGGAAAACAATATCATATTTTTCAACAGACTTAGTATAACTCCAAGTATTGATATTTATATTTTCTATTTCCCCCTTGATACCTTTAATTACCAGTTCCCTCAACTTTACAGCTTGGAATGTATTTTCTGTATTTAAGATGATTTTCATATTTTAAAATGTAAGCCACCAATACAGCGTTCACACTATTTATCAGTGGGTTAGTTATACCAGTATTTTTGAATAAAGTTTCGATTTTTATTATTTAACAATCAAGCGACAGCTTGGGATGGCTTAGTGACCTCTGCATCCTTGCCGTCTTCAAAATGGCGAACATAGTCACATGGCAAGAATGAGATATCCACCTCCTCGCCCATAAAGTAAGCACTCAAATTAGGGCATACCCCTTGTATAGGTGCCTATATATTGAGTGGTTAAAATTCAATGTGTTTATTAACTATTAGCATACTGCCAATCCGATATTGTCTGTCCGTAGGCTGATAAAATCCCTGCAACCGTTAAAGACATTAACGAAAAACTTTACAAGATAATCCCATGCCGACCTTCCTTGCAGCTTCACCGTACTGATAATGTTGTGGTAAGTGGCAGCCATCTTCGCTCTTTCGTCGCTGACAAAGTGGAGCATGGAATTGCGCAGTGTAGTCAATAGCTGGACAGCGTACTCTACAATATTACAGTCTATCGGGTTGCCTTCGTTTTATATGATTCTTACTCTGACTTTATCATAAACATATTGACATTCTTGCTGAATTCAGATATATAATCGACAAAATGCGGGTTGTCTTTTCTCAGAATCATAGCAGCATAAATGTCCATTTCTTCCAAATCACGCACGTTGGCCATCATTATCATGTATTGGTCTTTTTCATTAGCGTATGCGAACCATGATTTGAATAAGCGATTTCTCAACGCTTGATAGCTCTTTCATATTACCATACATTTACGAACTTGGGTTCTTCGCCTGTACATTTCTTATAATCATGACGGAGCATTTGTTTCAACTACTTTACATTTACAACTTGCCAAAAGCCCGAACGTACATAATATGTTCAGTACAGATTTTGCCTTTAAACTATGGCTTAAAGAACCTCATTGTTCTTGTGTTCTAAACAGTCTTGCAAATTCTTCTAATCGAATGACGAAAACTTTTAGAAATTTAACTTTTTTCAAGACCTTAAAATGTTTATCTTCAGAAACAATATAATCCGCATTACAGAATATGGCACAGTCAACAAACTTATTGTCATTCGAATCCTCCGTAATCAGATTCCAATGATAACGGGCGTCAACCCTTAACGTGTTAGGTGCTTCGCATATAATGTTCAACACCATTGAAGCAATGACTGGATTGGCTTTCGTTCCTATAATTCTTCGTACTCCTTCTGTCGTATAACAAAGCCAATAGTCACCATTCAAGAATCCATTCCACAGGAAATAGTTCTTGCTTTTGCGAGAAATTATCTGCAACAAACAATTTGTATCCAAGACAATACGCCTTTTCATACGTAAATTATTTGTAAAGGGTTCGTAGGTGCTCAGAGCGCATGGATTCCAGTCTTTCCTCAGACCAAGAGCCGGATTCCCACAATTTGTCCATTTCTCGCTGCATACGTTCGTTCATGAACTTAACGAGAGTCCGTCTCAAATCTGCCAAATCTTGCTCAGATTGTAAGCAAGCTACCACATTGAGCACGGCTTGCTGAGTGAGATTGAATCGTAACACTTGAGTTGCCATAATACGTCTTATCTTTAAAATCTGACACAGATATACAATTGTATTTGAGACAATCAAACATTCAGATAATTATTTCATTCTATCAACGCTTTCGTAACTTTGCAAAGTCACTTACATGACTTTTGAATGGCAGTTCGACCAGTCGGATGAAGCGTTTTCTTCCGAGCCGACCATGCGTTGTTGACAGCCACCCGCAGGTTGTCTATGCTCCGCCCTTTTTCCCATTTGGGAAGAAAAGGAAGGAGAAGGGAGAGGAAACGCCGCTTCACTATCAGCTCGTCGGTGAGCGATGGCTCTTGCTGACGCATCGTGGCGACCACCTCGCCAAAATCCCCTGCGGTCTTGCAGGAACGAAGGAGGGCTATGTAACCACGCAACTTTTCCACCTTGTTTATATAGATGGACAGTGCCTTCTCCTCTGCCGTAAGGGGCGCGACGCTCTCTCTTACGAGTCGTTCCTCCGCGAAAGCGTCGCCGTAGAAGTGCTGCTCGGCATGAGCGGCATTGGGGAGGATTTGGTTATTGCCTCCGTATATATTGAAAATTATCTCGGACATACATGAGAGGATTCAACGTGCTTTTTTCCACAGTTGTTCCATGCTTTCAAGGCTGCTCCATAGAGTTTAAGCGTCTTGCGTAATCTTCCATTCCCCAAGTGTGTGTGTTCCGCTGTCGAAACTGATACCCACCTTAACGATAGGCAGTCTGTACAGGCGGAAACGCTCAGGATACTGCTTCAAGTCTATCTGGTTCATCGCCACGTCTGCACCCTTGTCGAGTTTCAACTCCATAATATATAAGGTATGAGGTGAACGCATTACTATGTCTACTCTTCCACGAGGAGTGCGTACCTCTACATCGGTATACATTCCCAAGATGCTGAAAATCACGTAGAGCATCTGCTGATAATGCCCCTCGTAGTCGGTATGGTCGCAATAGGGAACGGTGGAGAGAAATGTTTGCAAGAGTTCTAACGCTCCGTCCATGTCATCCTCATATATGCGCCCGTACATCTGTCCTATTGTGGAAAGCCCCATGTTCGTATGGACGCTGACATAATTCGGAAGCAGGCTTTTCATCAAGCCTACCCTCACCTCCTTGTTAGGTATGTCCAATGTGTACAGCTCCGTAATGTAGGAATAGCCTTTGATGGTGATATATCCACTTTGGTAAAGCAGTGGTGATATATCTATCAGCCGTTCTGTCGGGGCATCAAAAGCATCGGCGGGAATACTCATTCCGCCTATTCTCTGAGGTGTGACATGATATTTTGCCAGCATCTCTATCAGGTAGGTGGGAGTTCCGCTACCGAACCAGTAAGATCCGATCTTACCTTTAGACAACGCCGTGAGCAAACTGAAAGGATTGTAGATGTCAGGGGAAGGCCACGTGAAGTGATAGCCGTCGTAGTTTTCCTTCAATTTTGACAGAGCATCCTCCTTGGTCATTTTCAAATTATCCGCCAACAGGTTCAGGTCGTTGTCCATTTGAGTGAGCATCTCCTCTTCGGTTATGCCACATACGGCAGCGTAACGCTCATCCATACTGATGTTGTCGATGTTGTTCAGCTCGCTGAAGATGCTGAGCTGTGAGAACTTCGTTATTCCAGTCAGGAAGACGAAGCGCAAATAGGGGTCGCAACCTTTCAACGGACTGTAGAAGTTGCGCATCACGTCACGTAGGACAGGGAGATTCTTCTCCTCATGCACCACATCGAGCAAAGGGGCGTCATATTCATCTATGAGAATGACGACTTTCTTGCCGATCTTATTATATGCCGTCTTGATAAGGTTTGTCAGACGGTTGTTTGTTCCTTTAACAGGATTTGTTATGCCAAAAGCAGATTCTTTGTCAAGAAGCTGATAGCACAAGTATTCTTCCAGCTGTTCCTTGTCCATGTACTTACCCAAGCTCATGTCAAAGTGAAGCACTGGGTATTCCGTCCATTCCTTCTCCAGCTTCTCAATGGCCAAGCCTTTGAACAATTCCTTTTTCCCGGAGAAATAACTTTCCAGAGTGGAGGTGAGCAGAGATTTCCCAAACCTGCGTGGACGACTGAGGAATATGTACTTGGCGTCAGATGTGGCCATACAGTACACATACTCCGTCTTGTCTATATACAGATAGTCGCCTTCCCGTATGTTCGAGAAAGTCTGTATTCCTATGGGGTAAAGTTTTCTGCGTCGTTCCATCATACCGTCAAGATTGTTTTTTGCGAAGATAAGGACTTATCCCCATATCTGCAAATAATCCCCTCCATGTTTTCTATGTCTAGGGTCACTTTTCAAAGTATCTTAGGATACTTGGCGATGTATCTTAAGATACTTGGCCATGTATCTTAGGATACTTTTTCAGGAGTGCTTACTTTGACGGATCGCCTTTTTGCAAGCCGGCCAGGCGTTGTGGATGGACGAAAGGAAGAAATTACCTTGTCTGTCTTTCTCGTTTGCTTGAGAAATGAAGGGAACTTGAAATATCTCCAAGAGTCCAGCTCTTGCAACTCGGCCATGCCTTTGTGCAGATGCCTGACGATGGAACGACTATTGGATGCCTCCCCGCATTGTTCGACAATGCGATTGAACAACCCGGACAAGGTTCTGTCGGGGTTGAACGTGTCACAGACATAGTTGTACAGCTCGTCTTGGGCGAAATGGGTGGCATACACCAAGGAGGTGGAAAGAAACTTGAAAACGGCTTCCGCCACCTCTTTGTTTTCCAAATGTTCCTCAATGACTCCTTTACTTGCTGTCAAAGTTTCGGCCACCTTCGTCATGTCGAGCTTGCCGTCCGCCTTCACAAACGCCTCTTCCAGTTTGGTGTCGTGAGTGATGACGGAAGGTTGGTCTGTGACCGGCACCTTATGGAGCAGGACGTAACGTTGGAGCAACTTCCGCCAAACCAGTAGGCGCGCTCCTTGCCACACTTCCACGGCAGCGGCTGTGAGTTGGGTGAGGAGTGAGGGATTATGAGTGAGGTATTCGCTCGCCTCTCGGCCTAATTCCTCTGGATCGGTTGTGTAATTCATGTCTGTTTCCAGGGAAAAGCCGCCTATGCCGTTCGTACTCTCGAACTTGTAAGGGCTTTCCGTCAGCAGGTAATGCAGACGGGGGTATTTTTTCGCTTCTAAGTCATCGATGAATTTCGTCCGCTCTTCCTTGTTCTGTGAGGCGTAATAATCATAGAAACCTCCCCATGAGCAGATAATCTTAAGTTTGCCCTCCTCTGTTTTCAAAAGTGCGAAGTGGGCGTAATACTCGTAGTCTTCCTCAAAGACGGGGGCGTACTTCCCGGAGTCGTATTCTTCGCCCCGGAAAAAAGCACGGAGGTTGCGGCGAAGGATGAGCTCTGTGATTTCGTTATGGCACAAAACCGCATACTCTTGTCCTTGTGGAATGGATACGCCTGAAGTGGGGGTGAGGAAGGGACGGAGTACCACATCGGGGATGAGTTCTTTTAATCCCCGGTCGACGGTCTCACCGTCCGCCTTGAAATAATTGGCGAGTATAAGGAAATTGTTCCGCATGGATTCGTCAATATGCCCAAGAACCTCTTTCCGCCGGGCGACTTTCATTTCGGCTGTCTTGTCGCTGTATGCGATGTCTGACATACGGCGGTTGCGGTAGACCGCGGTTTTCTTTTGATAGTCTTTGAAAATATTCCGTAATGTGTCCGCCGCGTTGCCGGCGGGATTCTTGGCCTGCAGATAGCCTGTCATCTGGTCTATGGCGCGCCATACGCCCACCTCCTCGGACTTTGCGCCCTTCGTCGCCTCGTGCTCTATCCGCATGTCGTACTGGC
The DNA here is from genome assembly GCA_963608705.1 of Prevotella sp. P5-108. GTDB lineage: Bacteria > Bacteroidota > Bacteroidia > Bacteroidales > Bacteroidaceae > CAVDHB01. The sequence goes on along the minus strand of CAVDHB010000048.1, from coordinate 12,523 downwards.
GGATATTGGAGATGTTAAGACAGTGGTTGTTTCCGAAACGTACCAGAAGATGACGGTCCTTCCTGCCCTTGTGTTTGATTTGCCTGATTACGCCGACCCAACCCGTCAAAGGTCCGCTGAGAATGCGTATGGTGTCATTCACCCGTACGAGGTCGCCGTATCTTTGGTCCACGATACTCAGGCCCTCAATGCCCTCACCGAGTTTATCGGTATAATAGATGAAGCGGTCCATTTCCTCGTCGGGGATTCTCGCCTGTCTGATGATTTCCCCCAATGTCAATGACTTGCGGTCGGCGCAAAGAAGATGCGCCTGGGTGAGGAAGAAGCGTTCTGTCTCCGCACCTCCCGTGTAGTCAACGCCTTTGTACATGAAATACCCGTACGGGGAAAGAATCCAGCTCAAACGCCTTTCATCCTGGACCCTGATGAAGAACAGTCCCCGCAGGACAGGCACGAAACGCGCTTTCTCTTCCCCTTGGTCATCTTTATAGACCCTCTTTCTTAAGGGAAAATAGATGTCGGCTATTGTGTCCTTGAATTTCTCACGCAGGGTGTCTATCGAACGCCGCTCGGTGAAAACTTCGGTCTTGACGACGAACCACATAAAGTTAACGACTTGAAAAATGCGCTGTGCGAAGAATACATCCCGGCTTCCCCGGAAAAGAGCGTCTTTTCCAAGTTACATGGGTGTGAGATGTGTCACAGCATTGAAAAACCAATAGACTGACTTCCACTAATCTTCAATACTTTTATGTCTTTCAGCTTTCCGCATGCATGATGCGGACAAGCCCGTGAGTAGCAAATTGTGTGTCATACGCTCTGCTTTTTGAAAGCCATATCGGGTTATGTTTCCCGGTTTCTTCCGCGTCTCTACATAAGAGATACAGAATGCCATGTAATTCATTGATAATGTACGAGTAAGGGACTCACGAACTGTAAAAGAAAGTAAACAGCGATAAATTTTGGAAGATAATGTGAGTTATTTTTTTCGTCCCAACTCACTGTATGTGCAATATTTTTAATATATTTGCAGCCGATTTCTGTATCTCTTATGTAGAGATACAGAAAATTGGTTCATATTGGTTCAAATGCGCTTCCTCCCAATTCTCTGCTCACAATGATGCAATCTCCACTGCTGGGTGGAGACTCGATGAATCGAGTCTCTACTGATTGTGTGTGCTGTCGGGGTTTGGAATCATGAGTGGTCGGAAGATAGCTTCTTGTATAGTCTTATACCATAACATTTTAGAATACATGCAGATGGATTTGCAATAATCGTACCACCAATCAGTAGGAAGTGCCTCGTCATGCGGCGAGTTTTGTTATAAAAGTAGTGGCAGACCACTATGTCTGCCACTACCTATAATATAATAAATCCAATCCACTAGTTAGTCAGCCTTTCACCTCAAAGCGGCAATCGTAGCCTTCACTTTTTCTGCCGTGGTAACGGGATGCGCATACTCATCCATGTCTGGATTTCCCATGGAAAGTGCCGGATTGCGAAGTCTCATCCGGCTTTTCTGTATCTCTCTTGCGGAGAAATGGAACTCCTCGGCGTGTGTAATGTCGGCCAATTCTCTGATATTGCCTGCATTCACTCCGCATCCAGGCATAATAATAATACGTTTTTTCGCTTGTCTCACCAACTCCCCCAAGAGAGAGGCACCTTGCAAAGCCGTAGGTTGCTGGCCAGAGGTGAGCACTCTGTCCACACCCAGATCTATCAATTGCTCCAATGCCTCTGACGGATTCTTCACATAATCAAACGCCCGGTGGCAGGTGACAGACAAGTTTCCTGCCGCCTTTTTCAACCGACTCATAGCCGGCAAGTCCAGTTGTCCGTCGGGAAGCAAACAGCCGAACACCACTCCGTCCGCACCCAAATCCTTTGCGATGCGAATGTCTTCTTCCATCATATCCAGCTCAAGAGGCGTGTAAAGAAAGTCACCACCCCGAGGACGGATAATCACATGCAGACGGATGTCAATGCTTTTCCTCGCCCATTTTATCGTTCCATAAGAAGGAGTCGTCCCTCCTTCCGGCATACCGGCGCATAGTTCCACACGCTGTGCACCGCCTTTCTGTGCCGCCACACAACTATCCACGGAGTTGGCGCAAATCTCAAATGTATAACTCATAGTCAATAAGTATCAGCCACCGTAGTGACTTTCAGTTGTTTTTTCAATGTTTCCATCGGAAGTTTCGTGTGTATCTTCACCTTTACCTCCTTACCAGGCAGCAAGTCCATGTAATTATCACTGAATGAGGCATCCCCATCACCAGTACTGATCCATGCCGCCCGGGCGAATTGCTTACTTTTCAAACTTAGCTCATAGCCGTCTTCCACTTTTCGCAAGGAAGTGGAGACCGACGGCTTGGGAAAATCCACTTCTTTCTGACGCAGGAAGAAGAAATTGTTGTCGTATGTGTGTTTTCCCGCAGTGTAAACCGCCCTCAAATACGTTTCCTTCGGATTCCAACCGGGCAAACTACGCACATCTACCTGCGCCACACACTTGCCGCCATTAGCCTCTATGCTCACTTCTTTCTTCGACTGTCCAATCAAGGTGCCGTCGAACTTCCGTACTTCCCAGCTCAATACGCCCTTGCAACTTTTCATGCGGTCGGAAACCAGGTAGATTTCCACCGTCTTGTTCTGTCCGTCCCATACAGGAGAAACCAGTATGTCCGCAAAAGACTTGCGCGTGAAATAGTGTTGCGCTTTCCAACGTCCGTAATAATCTCTTGAAGACCAACTGGCCACCGGCCAGCAATCGTTATGCTGCCATACCAAAGACCCCATGTTGTAAGGTTTCTGGCGACGATGCGCCTCCATCGCCACTTTAATAGCGTCCGCCTGCAACACTTGGCTCATGTAAAGGAAAGAAGGAAAATCTTTCGGCTTGCGGTATTCCTCATTCATGATTTTCTCCATACGGGAATTGGCCAACGCTCCTCCCCTTTGATGCGACATCATCACATCGGAAGTAATGCTCCAATCCTCCGCTTCAGGCGCATAACGCTTCACGGACTCAATGTCGGGGAACGACTGGAAGCCGTATTCGCTGAAGAAACGGCTTTTCTGTGTGTTGAAAGCCGATACAGGCTTGAACCCCTGCCATACTTCCCAATAATGATAATCACCGTTGTGGTCATCACTGCCCTGATTCGGCAGTCCGAAAGGAGATGAAGAAGTATAGAACGTCTCAGGGGCGTATTCCTTCACGACCTTCGGAAGCACGTCAAAATACTGGTCATTGTATTGCTTCCATATTTTAGCAGCCCATTCCGGGTTCTGTTTCGTGTAGTTCTTGCGGTATCCCCAGTTGAACCAAGCGTCCTGACATTCATTGTTTCCACACCAAAGGGCGATACAAGGATGGTTCCGCAGGCGGCGCACATTGTCAATGGCTTCTTGACGCACATTCTCCAGCCATTCTCCTTCCGCCGGATACAAGCTACAGGCGAACATGAAGTCTTGCCATACCAACAAACCGTTCCGGTCGCAGAGGTCGTAGAACAAATCGTTCTCATAAATCCCCCCGCCCCATACTCTCAGCATGTTCATGTGTACATCCACCGCATCCTTGATGGTTTTCTCGTAGTCTGCCTGCGTCACACGAGGCAAGAAAACGTCTTGCGGAATATAGTTCGCCCCCTTCATAAAGACTGGCACTCCGTTCAACTCAAAATAGAACGTCTTGCCATACTGGTCGGGCTTGCGTACCACACGGATGGAACGGATACCCGTGGTCTCCTCTTTGCGGTCTATGGTTTTCTGTCCGTGTCTCACCGTAGTTACAAACTGATATAAATGAGGTTCTCCCAATCCGTTACACCACCAGAGTTTCGGGTTCTTGATAGAAAACGGCAAAGAGAACTTATTCACACCTTTCCGCAAATCCACCTTTCTCACGGCATATTTCTTGCCAGACACTTTGTCCGCAATCACAATCTCCGCTCCAGCCATCGCCTTGTCCACCGTCACTTCCACCTCCCCAGCGAGTTTCGCCAACCGGGAAGACACGGACAACTGACGCATGAACACGTCCGAAAGCCTCGCCTCACTCCAAGCCTCCACAAATACAGGCCGCCATATTCCAGACGTAACCAAACGGGGACCCCAGTCCCATCCATAATGATACCCCGCCTTACGGGCGAACACGGAGACTTTCTTGTCGAACACTCCTCCGTTCTCAGACTGGTCATTGCCCGCCTCATAATGGAACGGAATGGAATCCCATTTGGGAATATCCCGTTTGATAGGAGAATGGAAATACACTTCAAGGCTATTCGCCCCGTCTTTCAAGTAAGGTTTGACAGACTCCCTCCAGCCTCTGAACATATTGTCCGCAGACAGAATCTTGTGTCCGTTTAGCGACACATCCGCATACGTGTCCAACCCCTCGAACACAAGGTCTATTCGCTCCTTGTCTTTCATATCGGCAGGAAGCGTGAACGAAGTACGGTAAATCCAATCCTCTTTGTCTATCCATTGTGCGCCCCGTTCGTTCAGGCGAAAATAAGGATCGTCTATTTTCTTGTTCCTCATCAAGTCCGTATGCACTGTGCCAGGCACCACGGCCGGATACCAATTATTCAAACGTCCCTGTCTGAACGTCCACCCCGTGTCAAGACGTTGCCGCACAGGCTGCGCCTCAGCCGCCACACAAAAGGGAATCATCATTGCAATCGCTGTGAAAGTTGTCAGTCTCATAAGGTGTAAATATAATAAGGTGTATAACTCTGGTTGCAAAGATAATAACAATCCTGTAGAAAATAAAATGAAAGACTGATTAATTACGTACTGCATTCTCTTGGAAGCACACCCACACTAATAATATTCTTTCCACAGCCCTTTTTCTGTTAATATATTTGGATTTCAAAAGAAGAGTTCGTACCTTTGTCCTCAAATAAAAGTTGAGTCATTAATAAATAACAACCTTTCTATTTTATATTTCATTTCATATCGAATGGAGCTGCGCGTGAGCGTACCTCCATTTTTTATGTATAAAAAAGCATTGACAAAACATGACACGGAAAAGAAGAAACAAACTCACGGGAATCATACTCCTATGCCTCGTCCTTTTACTTGGCATTGTGACGGGCGGCAGCCTCTATCTCATTCAGTTTGCCCTCACCCCCTCGGAGAAGAAAACGGCCAAAGACCTGCGGACAGACAAAGAGATGTACACAGCCTATCCCTTTATCAAGCCATGGGTAGACAGCCTAAGGCTACATAAAGCGCTGAAAGACACTTTCATCACGAACACTGAAGGTGTCCGACTGCACGCACTCTATGCCCAAGCACCCAGACACACCTCCCACACAGCCGTCATCATCCACGGCTATACCGACTCCGCAAGGAGAATGCTGATGATAGGCTATCTCTACCACCACGACTTAGGCTACAACATCCTCCTTCCCGACTTGCAATATCACGGAAAAAGCGGTGGACAGGCCATACAGATGGGATGGAAAGACAGGCTCGACGTACTGCGGTGGATGGCCGTGGCTGACACCCTATTCGGAGGACACACCCATCAAGTCGTACATGGAATCTCAATGGGAGCTGCCACGACCATGATGGTTTCTGGCGAAAAAGAATCGTACGCCCGGTGTTTTGTAGAGGATTGCGGCTATACCTCCGCATGGGACGAGTTCGGATATGAGCTACAGTCCATGTTCGGATTACCAAAATTCCCACTGCTTTACACGGCCAGTGCCTTGTGCAAGCTACGCTACGGCTGGAGCTTCGGCGAAGCCTCCGCATTGAAACAAGTGGCCAAATGCCACAAGCCCATGCTCTTCATTCATGGCGGAAACGACACCTATGTCCCAACCCGCATGGTCTACCCGCTCTACCAGGCCAAGCCCTCTCCCAAAGAGTTGTGGATAGTCCCCGGAGTTGAACACGCCCTGTCTTACAAGACACACAGGGTGGAATACACCCGAAGAGTGAAAGAATTTACAAGAAAGTATATAAGATGAACAACTTACACTGACGTAGTAAAAGATTACCATTCTAAAAACGCATAACGGTTGCCCAACACAATGATGGCAACCGTTATGAATAATGGTTGGCAGGGAAAAACTAATCAATCTCCACTACCTGGTATTTCTTGTTGAACTTTATCTCCAGTCCATTGGAGAGTTTCACCTCCGTCTCTTTTCCGTCCCTCTCTATTTTCACGATGCGTGAGCCACTGTAATTACTGTTCACGTAGTTGCGAATAACGGAAGGCACAAAATTAGAAGGCACCCCAGAACGTTCACATTCAATGTCTGTCCACTGGCCGTTACGATTGAATTCTATCTTCGTGCCGTCATTGAACACCACATCGTAACTTCGGGAAACCACAGACCTGTCCACCGTGGCCAACGCCACTTTCTTGGTCTTGAAATATTTCAAAGAAGCCTGTGCGGCCGCGGGAAGCTGATGCGTCTGGATGGGCTTGTCATTGTCCGCTGAAGCCGTCGCGGAAAAAGCGAAAAGGCAAACAACGGCCATTAACGAATTGCGAAAAGGGTTTCTCATAATGCTTGTCTTTTAAAGATTAATACTATTCTGAGCTACAAAGATAACACTTTACACAAGACTTACCAAATTATTCCACCACTATTTTCCGAACCTCATGTATCAATTCTCCACGTTCCGAAACGCCCTCTATGACCACATTATAAGAAGTGGACGGACGGTCTGAAGTGTAGAAAGAGATTTCAGAGAGAGTCTTCCCATCTATGTTTATCACTGGTTTCCAATAAATTGTCTTTCGGGTATCCGGCTTGTCGCTTTTCAGTTTCGCCTCCGTGTCATACTGGGGAGCATAAAATTCCACCGGCTTCTGATATCCTAACGGATAAACCGTGCGACGGTCCATGGACGACTCGTACAGATTCCCTTGCAAAGTGCGGAAGCCTGAGTATCGCAGATTGTTATCCACTTTCAGACGTACATCCAACACCGGCACGGTCTTCTTTCCCAAAGGAATGTCGTACATGGAGTAAAGGATATTGTCTGGCAGATGAGAAGATTTTGGCAAATCCTCGGACTCTCTCGCAAAATCGTTCACAATATCCCTCTTTACGTCTTTCAGAAGCGTGATTTCTTTTATATCATTCAAAGCCGTACCATAGACAAGCAGTTTTCCCGGATCATCGTTGGTGGTCTGGTTGTTGATGAAGACTACCACCTTCGTACCTTTATAATAGAAATACTGGTAAAGGAAACGGCGGTAAATATCCGGCAAATTGTCATAGGTTCTCCCATTCTTAGGTTTTGTATCAGTCAGGCTTGTCATATAATCACTTCTCGCCGATGCGTCAGGATTCTGCTTCTCCGTCACCTTGATTCCCATCTCCTCCAGGAAGTCCTTCACCGTTTTCTGTTTTCCCGAGTTAATCTCCTCGTTGGAATAACGGTCATAGTCGGAAGTACCCCACATCTTCGCCTTCACCACCAAAGGCGGCAACTCGTACTGTCTCATCAGGCTCTTTCCGGGAATGTACCGGGCAACAGTCTGTCCAAATCCGTCTACCTTGTATTGCGGCACACAAGCATTGAGAGTAGGCGTGTCCTCCTTGTCCAGTATAATCTCTTGATTACCCTTATTGTTTTTCGTGGCCGCAGCTCTGAGAGTGAATCCCATACCTTCCGGATATTCTATGTTTTTGAACGAGAAGTGCTTTTTCTCATCAGTCTCCGCAAACGAAGAGAACGAATTATTGGTGCCCTGGATAAAGACCATGTATTTCTTTCTCCCCTCCAAAGGGCTGAACTTCTTCACGGTTCCCGACACCGCAAAGCTCGTCTCGGGTTCTCTCTGCGGCTTGTCGTATTGTCCCAGCCAAATCTTTCCAAGGTCATAACGTCTCCATCCCTGTGTCATCATCAACAAGTCCGCAGCCCGTATCGCCCGCCATCCCTGGCCTAAATAATAAGAGGGGTTCTCCACATAGCCTTTCAATTCAGGAGTGAGCCACAACGAGGTTCGGATTTGGAAACACGAGTCAACGGAGGTATCCGACGCATCCGTCACGGCCATAGACAAAGAGGCTTTCACAGGTTTCCCTTGTCTGTCCGTCACGCCCACCGACATCTTCACGAGGCTTCTCGGCGCATACTTCTGTCGCACGGTCCGCACCTCGGTTTTCAAACCCGAAGGAAGATTGTTCCATACCAAACGTTCAGCTATCACCTGTCGGTTCTTGTCCATCAACGTAAGACGCACCACCCCAGCCGGAAACAACTGCTTATAGAATACAAGTTCCTCCGAATTATTATCCCATTTATCTGCAAAACAAACCGCCCCTCTTACCTGAGCCGCAAAATACAACTCATCACTCTTTTGAGACTCATCCCTCAACAGACGCACCTTGATGCGTTTTGCGTCCGTATCCACCTGAAGTCCGGGAGCCGACACCGCCTCCGGCACCTCAAAAGACTTGGTAAGCCCATCGGGAGCCGTGGCATACGCCTTGTATTTCACTCCCTTTTGGGGTGTGAAGAAAAGCAGTCCCATCCCTTTGTAAAAAGTGGAGTCAGTGGCCACCGTATCTCCATTCTGATCTAACACGCTGACTGTCACCTCCGACACATTGCCAGACCTGTCCAACGCCTCGAACGCCATACGGGAGGGTTGTCCTGCCACGAGATAGCCCCCTTCGGGAAAGAACGAGACGGAGAAATCCACCTTGTCACCTGACAAGGGAAGATAACGGGAAAAACGATTGCCGTTTCCGTCTGTCAGATTAAGACGGAAAGCACGATTCAAGGCAATTTCCTTGGGAGGCAATGTCACAGAAATACGTCCGTTCGTCAATTTCAGTGCGTCCGGTCTGCCCCATTTCAAATCCATATCCGCCTGAGCGGGCTTAAAGGAGCTACCTGACTGGTGCCGAAGCTCCATGTCCAGATACCCCTTCCTTGTCCTGTCAGAAGTGGCGTTCACCACTGTGCGCAAATTAAGCCACCTTGGAGACACAATATCCACTCTGCGGCGAAAGAAAGCGTCTTCACCCTCAGGCAGCATATAAGAGGTATAGGCTCTCAACGTGTACTGGCCATCTGCCAGGTTACGAGGCAAGGAAACATATCCGCTGAATGAACGGTCTTCGTTCACTCTCAACTTCACCCTGCTGACCAAGGAGTCAAGAGGTGAAATCAATTCGGCAGTCACATACCGGCTTCTTGCGTTTTGAGTCAAAAAAACGCCATCCACCAGATAGGCTCTCAGCCAAAGTGTATCGCCCGGCACATAAGCCGGACGGTCTATCTGCACATGAATCCTCTCCTGAGGATAAAGAGCTATCTGACGTGCCATTTTCGCCATAAGAGAGTCCTGAAACACTGAAGGACGCTGTTGTGCGCTAAGAGGCATGACACAACCTAAAAGCAACGATATACTAAATAATGTACGCATCTAATTAATGTTTAATTATTAATGTGTAATGTTTAATATGGGGGTGTGTCAAAATAGAGATGATGTGTTTGAAAGGTATCAAGTTGAAACCTTAAACTCGATTTATAGCTTTATAAAAAGCTAAAACGAACAAAATCACGCATCAAATCAGTGAGTCAGCTTACATGTTGAAAGCTCGTTCTTACGAAATTTCTATTTTGACACACCCTCTGTCCAATCAATGAACACTAATCACTTCAATACGGGAAAGCCACCATTTTCCCCGTTCTTGGGCAATTGCCAATGCCTGTATCCTTTATCGGCACGCTGCTTGTCCACCCATCCATTCAACTTCTGCAAGAATGGCTCAGACTTCATCTCCGCCACTGCCATACGGGAGAACTTGGAAGGAGACAAATCCCGGTCCACATTCTCCCATGAGTCGTCTATATCCCGGTCGTAAAGTTCCGGTGAACCCTTTACCTTCGCACAGCTGTCAGCCCAATAACAAGCGTCTTTAAAGAAATAATCCAGGCTAAGTTTAGGATACTGCCGATACCTGCCCACTAAGCCGTCAGTCAATACTGGAGACTGGGCGACCAATTTCCCAGTGCTGTAACTGTTGGCAAAGAAATCAGTCCGCAAACTCTGGTCGCTCACATAAACCAGCCCAGCCAGTCCTCCCAGTCGGTAGGGTCCCTTAATAGTCCCCGTATTATAACAATTGGCGAAAGAGTTGAACGTATTTTTCAAAGAATAGCCGAAATCATTCCAATGTCCCAAGATTCCGCCCGCCGAGCCATACTGACAAGAAATGACACCCCTGTTTCCGCAATTCCTCACCACTCCATTCTCAAAATGTCCGGCAATTCCCCCCGCGTAAGAGCTTCCCGACACCTCACCCTCGTTCAGACAATCAAGAATGAAATTAAATCCGAATGAAGCGCCGGCCACTCCTCCCGAAGAGTTTCGTACCGACCGAACGGAAGCCTTGTTCCTGCAACCACTTACCGTAGCTCCGTTTGTCAGATAAGCCGCCACACCCCCAGTGAAATTATAACCGGTGATATAGGATTCCGCCAACGTGACATTCTTCACGGTGGCACCATCCAACACACCGAAGAGTCCATTATAGAATTCATTCTCGGTATAGATATAAAGCCCTCTCACAGTATGCCCTTGTCCGTCAAACACCCCTTTAAAGGGTGTCCTCTTGTCTTTTCCAATGGGTGTCCATTGCGAAAGTTCCTTATTCAACACATTCCAGCTCCTCCATGAGGTCGCCGTCTGAAGCGTAAGGTCAGCCATTAGCTTCACCGTGTCGCCTTCCAGCGACTGCCCGCTGTTCACCTTCACGGCAAGATACGTCAAGTCCTTCACTGTTTTTATGGGAAAAACTTGCTGAGCCATACCCGCAGGCGAAACACATAAGCACCACAGCACACAATGAATTAATCTCATAATCATTAGTTTTAATTTAAAACAAATTCACGATGACAAAGATAAACGGATTCTCCCACATAGAGGTACAAGAATCAACCATCCGAGGACAATTCTCATTCAATGTAATGTTTATACTTTAAGCGGCATCAAAATGTGCATTTTCCGAATCTATGATTTGGAAGTTTAGCGTCAATAAGCTATCCAGCTCATTTTGATGTTTGCAGTTTATTTCCCTTAGAAAGTCTTTGATGGCTTGGTAGAATTTAGCGGGCTTGTCATAGTATCGCCCATACAGGACAGATTTCTTGATGAACTTCCACAGTCTCTCAATGATGTTGAGGTTCGGTGAATAAAGTGGAAGGAAAAGCAGCTCAACACCCAGTTCCTCCGCCTTTTCCATGACAGTCTTGCAATGCTGGTATCGTGCGTTGTCCATGACAATGACTATTCTTTTGTTTGGCGTTGTATCCTTAATCTTTTGCAGGAACACCTTCAACGTTTCCGCTGTGACATAAGTTGTGTTCTCCACGGTAATCAATTCTTTGGTAACCGCATCGACCGCCCCCAACACGTTCAGCCTGTTTCTTCCCGCAGCCGTTTTCAGATAGATTCTTTCCCTTGACCACGCATTGCACACGAAGGAGGACAGCGTGAAATGTGCTGCGTCAGAAAACAAAAGTCGGCACTTGCCGGCCTTTGCCTCAGCTATATACGGCTTTAAGGATTCCAGCCATTTCCTTTGAGAGGCGGGGTTGGCTTTGCCCGGCACCGCTCCCATCTTACGAAACCTGTAGCCGTGTGACTTGAGAAAATGCCGTGTCCGGGTCTGCTTTCTTTCCACACCGCAAATCTCCTTGATGCGGGCACAGGCTTCCTTGACGGAACGAACCGGAAACGAGTCAAGAGAAGACTTGATGGCGGTGGCGTGGGACTCCAACTCTCCGGTACGGTGGAACGAACTGGTTGACAACAGGGCGGAAATGCCTTCACGGTTATATAGGAGAATCCACTTCCGAACGCTGTTCCTGTGGCTGCCACAAAGACGGGCTATACGCTCACAGCTCAACCCCGCGTCACACATTTTCATGTACAATGCGGCGCATCTTTTGCGGATTGTCCTTAATTTATTCATTTCTTTTTCGTACCTTAGCCGATGAAATATATCATCTGTATATTTTATTGTAAGCATCTCTTTTATGTATGGACAACATAAAGATGCTTACTTTTTTGTTTTGCACAAATTTATACCGTGAAAAGTATAAATCTCCAAATTAAACATACATTTATTGAATGTCTTTGTATGGTAGTCGTGCGGCTATTGGAAAAGGGTACCCCTTCTTTTGCTTAGATATTCTTATATTTCAGAAGAAGAAAGCACCTGCATCTAACAAAAGCCACACAAACGCCTCTTCTTTCATTCCATTATGAATATAAACAATCCTGTCAGCAAGGACTGAATACCGCAAAGTTCTGTCATTTTGCTATAAGAATAAAATAGAGAGAAATCTAAAAATTCTTTTGATTATCCACAAACATACCACCGTCCTATCTTGTACATTGCTGAAATAGTAGAGACGCGATTCATCGCGTCTCTACCTAAACAATGTTTATTGGTGGTACGATAGCGGATAATCATTGTATTCTTTTAGCATATCTCCCGCACGGTGCATAAGCTCTTG
>CAVDHB010000047.1:0-30197 GCA_963608705.1 Prevotella sp. P5-108 | reverse complement strand
GGCAAAGCCCCGGCTTGCGAAAGTCAGGGCTTTGTTTTATGTTTTTCTGAATATTGCAAAAAAAGAGGCCGTGCATATTTTGACACAGCCTCTTCGCTATTTGATGGAAGTTTCTTGTCAGAAATACAAGTAACGATTATCCACTACATCGGCCTTGATAAAGAGGTCTTGCATGAATTGGCTTGCAGCTCGAAGTTCGAGAGATTGTAATTGTGTCTCTTCCTGAGCGTCGTTGAATTTGCTTCCGTCTGTGTATTTCTTCACTACCTGGAATATGTACACAGCGGCACTGCCTTTTACCGGTCCTCCGAATTGTCCAGCCTTGGCTGCACTGATGGCTGCGCTAAGAGCTGGTTCGCTTGCGTTCAGTTTCGTCACAAAAGCAGGTGCGGAGAAAGTGACTTTCGTCAAGTTGTCCATCACAACCCCGGCGATGCTCTTGGCTTGTGCCACACTCTTCACACTTTTCAGCTTCTGAGCAATCATCCATGCTTTCTTGTCGCGGATTAACTCAGCTTTCAACTGGTCTTTTACTTTGGCCAGCGGGCGATAGCCTTTTTCGTTCACGCCTGTCAGACTCAGTACTAAGAGGTGGTCGTTGTCTTCGCCACATTCATAGAGTGTGGACACATCGCCTGTCTTGGCGTCACTGAACAGCCATTTCAATGCGTCTCTTGTGCCGGCAATGCCTGCTACAAGGTGTTCACCGTTGTACATGTCATCGCCTGTCTGTATGCGATACCCGTTCTTTCCGGCGTTCTTCTTGATGTCTGCCCATGTCTGGTTGGCAGCCAAGAAGCGGTTGAACTTGTTATAATAGGTATTGTAGGTGTCTTTGCTGAAGTTTATCTCACGTTTGATGATGGCCATGTTGTATTTCTCAGTAGGAGCTTTGGTGTCAGTCACCTGTACGATGACATTGCCTTGTGAGAGTTCTACGTTGGCAAGTCCGTTTTTCGGCGTGCTTAACACAGCGGAGAGGAACTTGGCGTTATCACCATCTAATGACGGAGCCTTTTCATATTGTGCGCCTGTCAACCAATTCGTTTGTCCGTCTTGTCCGTATTTTTGTGCGATGGTAGCGAAGTCTGCTCCACCTTTCAAGGCGGTGTACACACTGTCCACTAATTTTTTAGTAGCGTCAGGAGTGGCCGCAGCCAATTGAATTTGACGGAACTGGATGGAGTCGGGCACTTGGGATTTAGACACGACCTTGAAGCTGTTCAATGTATTGTCTTGTGCGGTGTAGAAGGGGCCGACCACAGATCCTATCGCAGCAGTAGTCACTTTCTGTGAGATGTCCTGCGGAAGTGACGCGGCACTTACAGGGATGTTGCCATAGCTGATGGATGAGTTGCTGGAGCGGATGACGTTTGCTAAATCCGCAGGAGTGGCTGCCTTCAGTTTGTTAGTGGCGTCATTCATGTCTTTCTGAATGGCCGCACGGTCAGCTGGGCTGGCTTTTACCGACACATCGATGTAAGAGAAATCACGACTTTCCGCATATTGCTTGAATTGTCCTTCAGCTTTCTTCTTTTCATACAGAGCCTCGATTTCCTCGTCAGTCACTTTCACGTCCTTGTCGTTTATCGTGCTGTAAGGAATCGCCGCAATCATGGCGTCGCTTTCCTGTGAGCGTCCGTTGAAGGACATTTTGGCACTGATGGGATTGGATATGAATGTTTTCGACAACAAGGTCTGGTATTTCTCTGCCAAGGTGTTGGTACGGAGGTTCTTCTCTACAAATTGCCAAAGCTTATAGATTTGGTCGTAGTATTCAGCATACTGGGCCGGCATTTTGGACTTGTCCATCTTCTTGTAGTCGGAGAGGAACTTCTTCAGCTGGTTCTTGTCGAATGCGCCAGTCTGCTCGTTGCGGAACGGAGTCTGCTGGAGCATGGGACTTGTGCCTTCATTTATGATTTGCTGGATTTCAGCGTCGGTTACTTCGAGACCGATTTTCTTGCTTTCCTTTCCGATGATCGTGTTGCTGACCAACTGGTTCCATACTTGGTCTTTCACCTGGTTCATCTGGTTGTCGTCCAAGTTTGTCATGCCGTTGGTGAACTTCAACACGTCGGTGTATTTGTCGAGCAAGGCTTGGAATTGCTGCACGGTGACTGTCTCACCGTCAATCTTACCGATTTTCTGCTTGTCGTTGTTGATGCCCGTCTCTACTCCGCGGAAGAACTCCTCGGCGATAAAGGCGAACAGGCCAAGACCAATCAGCACAATCAGTAAAATGCTTTTGTTTCTGATTTTTTGTAAAGCTGCCATTTATTATTATTGTTTTTATTTCTGTTTGCTTCCAATTTAGCGCACGAAATTACGAAAAAAAGAGGACACCCTCTCTTTCTTCAGCGTGAAAAAAGTGGAAAGTGGCTTCTTTTATGCTTTTCCTTCCTTTTCAGCCTTGTTTTCAGTGTTGTTTCCCGTCAGTTTCGCTCTTATTTTAGCCAGTAACAGGACGTAGCCGAGTACGGTGGAGATTTTCGTTCGGTTTTCGATTATATGCTTAAGGCTGTCTATCGTCTGTGCGGTGTTTGGTAGGTGTGTGGCGTTGTCCACGTCCATTTCCTGTGGAAATTCCTTGCCTTCAAACCATTGCAGAAGTGCTTCCACTTCATCTTTGTTCCAGTTCAGTTTTTCTTCCTTCATTCTTTGCGTTCCTCTTCCTTTGAGTCTACTTTCACTTTTACAAGCTCAATCTTTGTGGTCGTTTTCTTCACCACTTTGAATATAAGATTATGAAAGCGGATTTCCTCGTTGAGCTTGGGGAAATTTTGGTATTGGTTCAATATCAGTCCGCCAAGTGTTTGGTAATCGTTGCTCTCCGGCAGGTCAAGATGGAACATTTCGTTGATTTTCTCAATTTCCAGACGGGCGGAGAGAATGTATTCACCTTCTCCGATTTCCTTTGCTGTATAGGTGTTTGTATCGTGCTCATCCTCAATGTCTCCGAATATCTCCTCCACCAAATCTTCTAACGAGACGATTCCAGAGGTGCCTCCGAATTCATCCACCACCACGGCCAGGCTTTTCTTCTGGGCTATGAACAGCTGGAGAAGCTTTTGCGCACCCATGGTTTCTGGAATGATGGGAATCTCTCGGATGTGTTCTTTCCATGTGTCGGGATGGGTGAACATTTCGGAGGAATGGATGTAACCAATGATGTGGTCTATGTCGTTCTCGTAGACGATAATCTTGGAATGGCCAGTCTCCACGAACAACGTTTTCAGTTGTTGGGTGTCTTCCTTGATTTCCACGCCTTTGATTTCGGTACGGGGTACCATGCAATCGCGGATGCGGATGGTGGAAAAGTCCAGCGCATTCTGGAATATCTTCACTTCTTCGTTTACCTTGGAGCCTGTTTTCTCTTGGTTCACGCTCTGCTCAATGAGAGAATCCAAGTCCACCTTTGTGAAAGCTTTCTCAGAATCGGACTTCTGGATATGGATGCCGAAAAGTCCCAACAGGGTGCGTACTCCGATGGTGAGGAATGAGAGCACAGGGTTGGCTATGCAATAATAGCTGTATAAGGGATAAGCGAAGAAGCGCAGTGTTCCCACGGGGCTGAGAAGGCAAAGGAACACGGGAAGTAAAATGCCTAAAATCCATATAACCAGGGAAATGCCAATGAGCAGCGAGACAAAGGCCAGTAGTCTGCTTGATACTGCTTCCTCTATTAAAGGAAATAAACTCACGGCTGTAAGGGTGAAAACTACTATGGAGAGAATCTTACCTGCCAGCAGGGCGGAACTCAACCGGCTGTAATGGCGGTATAGCTTTCCTAAGAGTTTGTCGACGTGTTGCGTGTTGTGTTCATCTTCCTCCTTGTCAAAAAGGAGTCTGCTTACGGCGGAAAAAGACGCTTCCATGCCGTTGAAGAATGCCGCACATAAGATGGATGCGGCCAACAAGATGGTTATAGTGCAATATTCGTCCATAAATCGTTATAAATCAGGTTTGATAAACGCCCGTTTGACAGAATCGCCCGGTGTGCTATTTCCGCTTTTCATGGGGAAGTGACCTTTTGAGTTGTACACTTCATACTGGGTCATCTGCTCGTTGGAACGGAAGGAGGTGCCTTCCAAATGTTGGTTGGGGGTATTCACCACCATGTAAGTATGGGAGTAAATCTCTCTGTTGGACTGGTCCCAGAACAGCTCGTGGGTACGGAAGGTCTCGTCCTTGAGATTGCGGACAAAGACGTGTCCTATCAAGTGCCACAGCTTTTTCTTGTCGTAGAAATAAGCCGTGTCTGCCTGTATCCACGCTTCCACATGAAAGGTGGGGTCGAACTTCTCCAAGAAAAGTCCTTTCTCAAAAGTCCATTTGGACGGTTTGGTCGTGGGATATACTTTCCATTCCTCGGTGACTATCTTGTAGCGGATTCTTCCTGAGTCGGAGATGAGGGTGGAGACTCCGTAGTCTGTCATCATGGGAAGAGAGTCCTTGGCTCGTACAGCGGGAGCCATCTGTCGTTTCTCTTCGGAACATCCGCCCAAGGCGATGCTTATGCACAGATAGGCGAACAGATTTCCACATAACCAAAAGTGGGTTCGGCTCATTTTTACTCCTTATATTATATAATAGATGGTTATTCCACTTTCCATTTTCGGAACCAGGATTCGTTGAACGTCAGTCCAAGACAGATGCGGAAGTAATTCTCGCTCATCATGCCGGCAGATTTGGGCTGGAAATGTACCCACTGGGCTGAAAGGTTCACATAGGAGCGGTTGTTGTACTGGTTTTGTACGGGGAAGCCGAATCCAGCGGAGACTCCGTACTCGGTGGCTCCCTCTCCATTATTGTATTTTATACTTGGGGTGGCGTAGTAAGCTCCCACACGGTATTTCATTCGTTTCAGATAGTTCCGGCTGTACATGTTCGGATTCCACTCCATGCCGGCCGTGATTTTATGTCGGTCGTCAAACAGTCCTTTCACAGAAGTATAGGTGGTTTTTCCTTCCTGAGTCTGGATGGTGGGGAACTTCACATTGCTCCACTTCTCCAAACTGTAGTCCACACCGTACAGTAGCTTGTTGTTATGACGCAGTGTGAAACCTACTCCGAAAGAGGTGGGCAGTTCGTAGGCGTCTTTAGCCACGTAGGTGGGGGATAAACCTGCTTGGGTAATCAAGGACTCTCCACTGGAAATGGAAGAGAAAGAACCGATGAGGTCGTATATCTTCGCATCCGCAGGCATACTGTGTCCTGGGGAGAACACGGCACCTACTGTCAGGTTAGAGGTCTTGGAAAGATTGTGGTTGAATTGGAGTCCGAAGTCCAGTTTGTATGAGTAAATCTCGCTTTTGTACTCACGCAGGGTGGAATAGGTGCTTCCCGAAGAGAACAAATTTGCGGAAAAATGTTTCAGCTCGCCATAGATGAAGGAGCCGTTTACACCGACAGACAGGAAAGAGAACGGTTTCCAACCAAGACCCGCATACACTTTGTGCAATCCTCCGTCGCCGTTATACTCGTTGACATAGTTGTTTGTGGTGTATTGGTCATTGGACACGCTCCCCGTTTGTGTCATATCATAGCCGATGGTGGAGTATGGCAGGAAACCGAGCGAGAATCCCAGTCCCCGGCGGATACGGAAGGCAAAAGCCGCATAATCCAGTGCGCCGTTGTTGGCTGATACAGATGTGCCGTTTTGCTTGAACTCCGCCCGCTGGAAGGAAATGCCACCGTCGAACAAGAAGGTGACAGAGTCGATTTCAGCGTAGGCGGCCGGGTTGGTTTGGTTTATGATGGCTCCGTCACGGAGACCGTATGACAAACCCGCCATACCCTTGTTGAATCCCATGCTTTGGTCATTCATGTGTCCGAAGCCATAGCGACTGTAAGGAGAGTTTGTGGAACTTTGGGCAAAGGAACCTTGGGCCAGCAAGCAACCGGCTATGAAGGTGAAAACTATTCTTTTTTTCTGTTTCATTCTGCTTTGTTGTGGCGAGTGGTGTATTTCCACACGCAATTATTGCGCAAAGATGCTACTTTTCAGCCGTTTTTCAAAATCAAAACCTTCTCATGCCGTTAAAAAAACGGAAAACAAGGCAAATAATTCGTTCCTTCCTCTCTATCCGAAGTGAATTAGCACTACTTTTGCATCCGTCTATAGATAGTAAATAAACGGATAGCTAATGAGATTTTTTCAACAATTTATATTGGTCTTTTGTCTGGCGTTGATGGCCGGAGTGAATATGTCGTATGCCGGAAATCCGACGAAAGAGACGGATGATTCATTGATTGTGAGTCTGATGACCTGCGCTCCAGGCACAGAGGTCTATGCGCAATACGGACATACGGCGATTCGCATTCAAAATACGCATACAGGAGACGACTGGTGCTTCAACTACGGTGTGTTCAGCTTTCGAACGCCTCATTTCCTGTACCGTTTCGTGAAAGGCGACACTGAGTACCAGTTAGGGGTGATGCCTTATTCCTATTTTAAGGAAGAATATCAGGAGCGTGGCTCGGCTGTGTACCAGCAGGTGTTGAATCTTACTCCTGCGGAGAAACTGAAACTCTGGAATTTGTTGGACGAGAATTATTTGCCTGAGAACCGCACTTATCTCTACAACTTCTTCTATGACAATTGCACCACAAGGGCGAGAGACCGCATTGAGGAGGCGATACAGGGGAAAGTGCAATACCCTGTGTGGAAGACTGCCAAGACATACCGTGATATTATGCACCAGTACACGGCGGAATATCCCTGGGCGCAGTTCGGGGCAGATTTATGTCTGGGTGCGGATGCGGACAAACCGCTGACAGAAAGACAACAGATGTTCGCACCTCTCTATTTGAGGAAAGCGTTTGAGGAGGCGAGTATTGTAGGTACACATGGGGAGAAACGTCCTTTGGTGGCCGAAGAAGTGGTAGTTCCTCCTTACCATGAAATCACGGCGGAAGAAAAGGCTGAGTTCCCGCTGACTCCAATGGCCTGTGCGTTGATTCTGTTAGGGGTTGTGATAGCTGTGTCCGTCCTTGAATGGAAAAGGCGCAAGATTTACTGGGGCGTGGACTTGCTGTTGTTTGCGGCCCAGGGGTTGACAGGCTGTATCATCGCCTTCCTGTTTTTCTTCTCTTCGCATCCTACGGTTGGCTCGAATTGGCTTTTGATTCTGTTCAATCCGATACCGCTTCTTTATCTTCCAGTAGAGATATACAGTACGATAAAGCGGAAAAAAGACTATTACCATTGTTATAATATCATAATATTAGTGCTATTTATACTCTCTTGGACGATAATACCCCAAAAGTTTAATTTAGTTGTATTACCTTTGGCGGTGGTTTTGATGTGTCCTTCTGTGGTGCATCTGCTACTTAGACATAAAAGAGCTTAAATGGACGAGAATAAACAACTGAAAACATTTTCAGGTTACATACTCATTACTTCCTTACTGTCCGTATTGTCATTGTCGCCTGCACAAGGGCAGACAGTGTCGGTCACGCCGAGGTTGGTGGTCAATATCGTGGTGGATCAGCTGCGTACAGACTACATGGAGGCGTTTTCTTCTCTTTACGGAGAGAAAGGATTCAAGAAGTTGTGGAAAGAGGGGAGGGTGTATCGCAACGCCTCCTATGGATTTGCCGATGGAGACAGAGCTTCGGCCGTGGCTTCGCTTTATTCCGGCACGTCGCCTTTTGAGAATGGTATCATCGGCAGCCAGTGGCTTGACCGTAATACTTTGCGTCCGGTGTATTGTGTGGACGACCCTGCTTTTCTGGGATTGTATTCCAACGAGAAATCCTCTCCTAAGAACTTGGGTGTATCCACGTTGAGCGATGAGCTGAAGATTGCCACGAATGGCAGGGCGTTAGTATATAGTGTGTCTGCCTTCCGGGATGCGGCTATCTTTTCCGCAGGTCATGCGGCGGACGGCGCCTTTTGGTTCAATGACCAGATAGGTAAATGGTCTGGCTCTACTTACTATGGCAACAGCCCCAAATGGCTGGACACTTATAACCAGTTGTCCGCCATAGATTTGCAAATCAACGACCTTGAATGGAAACCTTACTATCCGTCGTCTCGCACGCTGAACTATTTCTTGAACGAGAAGGATTCGAAGCCATTCAGTTATAAGTTCAAGGGGCTTTCCAAATTCAGTGATTTTGCCACCAGCGGTTTGATTAATGACGAGGTGACTCACATGGCTGTGAATTGCCTTACGTCTACCGATTTGGGTACGGACGCTATTCCCGATATGCTTTCCGTGGTTTATTATGCGGGTACTTACAAGGGGAAAGCTGTGCTGGACAGTCCGAGGGAGTTGGAAGACACCTATGTGCGCTTGGACAAAAGTATCGGCGACCTGATAGAGAGTGTCACCCGGAAAGTGGGAAACGGCAATGTGGTGTTCATGCTGACTTCCACGGGGAATGACGAGGCGGAAACTCCAGACTTGAAACGATTCAAAGTGCCTACGGGCAATTTCTATATCAATCGTTCCGCAGCGTTGATGAATGTGTACTTGGTCGCACTTTATGGACAAGGACAGTATGTGGACGCTTGCTTCGGAAATCAGATTTACTTGAACCACAAGCAAATCGAGAAGAAGCAGCTGAAAATGTCTGATGTGCTGGAGCAATGCCAGAACTTCCTTATTCAGTGTGCGGGCGTGAAGGATGTGTACACTTCTTTCCGGCTGACATTGGGAGCATGGACACCGTCCATCACACGCATACGAAACAGTTACAACCCTAAATATTCAGGTGATGTCGTAGTGGATGTGATTCCCGGATGGAACCTGGTGAACGAGAATTTCCGTACCTCTGAACTGGTGCGTGACTCGTATGTGAATTTCCCGATTATCTTCTGGGGGGTAAGAGTGAAGGTGGCTACCATCGACACGCCTGTCACCACGGATTGCATTGCGCCGACCTTGGCGCAGTTCCTCCGTATCCGGGCACCCAACGCTTGTGGCACGGCTCCTGAGACAGGGGTATTCAAGCGGTAAGTCACAAGTTCAATTCTCATTCAAACTAAGAAAAAATAAGACAAATGGATATAAATAAGTTTTTAAGTAAGATTTTCGGTAATAAATCTACAAGGGACATGAAGCTCATCCAGCCATGGGTGGAAAAAATTAAAGCTGTCTATCCCGATATTCAGAAATTGAGCAACGATGAGTTGCGTGCCAAGACGGAGGAGCTGAAGGCTACCATCCAGGGTTCGGCGCAAGAGCAGAAGAAGCAAATCGCCGAGTTGAAGGCAAAGGTGGAAGAGACCGAGCTGGAAGACCGTGAGGCACTCTTCAACCGTATCGATAAATTGGAGAAGGAAGTGCTGGACATCTATGAGGATGAACTGAACAAGGCTCTTCCGGAGGCGTTCGCCATCATGAAGGACACGGCGCGCCGTTTTGCGGAGAATGAGGAAGTGGTGGTGACTGCGGACGATTTCGACCGTCAGTTGGCTGCCGAGCATAGGGATTTCATCCGCATAGAAGGCGACAAGGCCATTTATAAGAACCATTGGAATGCCGGTGGTTCGGAAATCACTTGGAACATGGTGCATTACGATGTGCAGCTGTTCGGTGGCGTGGTGTTGCATCAAGGAAAGATTGCCGAGATGGCCACGGGTGAAGGTAAGACCTTGGTGGCTACGCTCCCGGTGTTCTTGAACGCCTTGACGGGTAACGGTGTGCACATGGTCACTGTGAACGACTACTTGGCGAAACGTGACTCCGAATGGATGGGACCGCTCTATATGTTCCATGGCTTGCGGGTGGACTGCATTGACAAACACCAGCCTAACTCGGAAGCCCGCCGTAAGGCTTACCAGGCGGATATCACCTTTGGTACGAACAATGAGTTCGGTTTCGACTACCTTCGTGATAACATGGCCATGCGGCCGGAAGACCTCGTGCAACGGGCGCACAATTACGCCATTGTCGATGAGGTGGACTCCGTGTTGATTGACGATGCCCGTACTCCGTTGATTATTTCTGGACCTGTGCCCAAGGGCGACGACCAGATGTATGAGCAGTATTGCCCGCTGGTGGAACGTTTGGTGTATGTGCAGCGTCAGTTGGCTACCCAGTATCTGGCCGAGGCGAAGAAACTGCTTGCCAGCAAGAACAAGGAAGACCAGGAGAAGGGCTTCCTCGAACTGTACCGCAGCCACAAGGCGTTGCCCAAGAACAAGCCGTTGATTAAGTATCTCTCAGAACCGGGCATCAAGGCAGGTATGCTGAAGACCGAAGAGATTTACATGGAGAATAACAACAAGCGTATGCCGGAGGTGACGAATCCGCTGTTTTTCGTGGTGGATGAGAAGCTGAACAGCGTGGACATGACCGACAAGGGAAATGAGTTCCTTGCCAACTTGGTACATGACCCCAACTTGTTCGTCCTTCCTGACATCACCAGCGAACTCTCCACGCTTGACAACGACGAGAGCCTGACGAAAGAGCAGAAGATAGAGAAGAAAGACCAGCTCATGGCTGATTATGCCGTGAAGAGCGACCGTGTGCATACCATCCAGCAGTTGCTGAAAGCCTATACCATGTTCAACAAGGACGACGAGTATGTCGTGTTGGATGGTCAGGTGAAGATTGTGGATGAGCAGACGGGACGTATCATGGAAGGCCGTCGTTGGTCTGACGGTTTGCACCAGGCTGTGGAGGCCAAGGAGCATGTGCATGTGGAGGCCGCCACACAGACGTTCGCCACCATCACTTTGCAGAACTATTTCCGTATGTACCACAAGTTAGGAGGTATGACGGGTACGGCTTCCACCGAGGCTGGCGAGTTCTGGAGCATCTATAAGTTGGATGTAGTGGAGATTCCGACCAACCGTCCGGTGCTGCGTAAGGATATGAACGACCGTGTGTACCGCACACAGCGTGAGAAATACAAGGCCGTCATCGAGGAAATCGAGAAGATGATAAAGGAAGGCCGTCCTGTGTTGGTGGGTACGACTTCCGTGGACATCTCCGAGATGCTGGCGAAGATGTTGACCTTGCGCCATATCCCGCACCAGGTGCTGAATGCGAAATACCACCAGAAAGAGGCCGAGATTGTGGCAAAGGCCGGACAGTCAAGCACGGTGACCATCGCCACGAACATGGCCGGACGTGGTACCGATATTAAGTTGAGTCCTGAAGTGAAGGCTGCGGGAGGTTTGGCCATCATCGGTACGGAGCGTCATGAGAGCCGTCGTGTGGACCGTCAGTTGCGTGGTCGTGCCGGTCGTCAGGGAGACCCGGGTTCTTCCGTGTTCTTCGTGTCTTTGGAGGACAAGCTGATGCGTCTGTTCGCCAGCGAGCGTATCGCCCGTGTGATGGACCGTCTGGGCTTCAAGGAAGGAGAGATGATTGAGCACTCCATGATTTCCAAGTCTATCGAGCGTGCGCAGCGCAAGGTGGAGGAGAACAACTTCGGTATCCGTAAGCGTTTGCTGGAATACGATGACGTGATGAACAAGCAGCGTACCGTGGTGTACGAGAAGCGTCGCCACGCCTTGATGGGCGAGCGTATCGGTATGGACATCGCAAACATGATATGGAACCGTGTCACCACGTTCATCGAGACGGACACCTACGAGGACATGAAAGAAGACTTCTTGAAAGTGCTTGCGATGGAAGTGCCGTTCACCGAGGAAGAACTGATAAGCAAGAAGCGGGATGAGCTGGAGGAGGAAGTATTCCAGAAGGCGATGGCCAACTTCAAACGCCGTACCACTCATGTGGCCGAGGTGGCTTATCCTGTCATCAAGAATGTCTACGAGGGTGCCGGTCAGAAGTATGTGAACATCATGATTCCGATTACGGACGGAAAGATGGTGTACCAGATTACCGTGCCGTTGAAGGAAGCCTATGAGACAGAGGGAAAGTCTGTGTTGAAAGAGTTCGAGAAGGTCATCTTGCTGCATACCATCGATGAGGGATGGAAGGAGAACTTGCGTGAGCTGGACGAGCTGAAGCATTCCGTGCAGAACGCAAGCTACGAGCAGAAAGACCCGCTGTTGATTTTCAAACTGGAGTCCGTGAAACTCTTTGACAACATGATTAACACCATCAACGACCAGTCTGTAAGCACACTGATGCGTGCGCAGATTCCGGTACCGGAGGCTGAACAGGCTCCCAGCGAGCAACCGGAACAAGAACAGCCCAAGACCATTGAGCAGAAAGAGGTGTTGGACGAAGACGGTAAGCCTGTGGAGCCGGAGAAGTGATTCTTTTCCAATTTTGACAATAACCAAGAAGAGAGGATATTCCGCACTCAGCAGTGCGGAGTGTCCTCTCTCCGCTTAAAATAGAGGACCAATGATGAAGAAACTATGCATACTCAAAGGACTGGCGGGAGGAGCGGTTTGCCTGTTTTCCGCCTGCACCGTCCCCATGCAGACGGTGAGTATTGACGAGTTGCATCCTGCGGAGTACACGGTTCCGAAAGAGGTGCGTACCGTGGCGGTGGTAGACAACTCGGTGGCGGACTCGCTTTATTATCATCCCTTGCGTCATTATGAGGGAAGAGCCTACGAGGACAGAAACACGTTTCTGTTGCCCTTGGGAGGATACCGCACCGTAAAGGCTTTCGCCCAGAATCTGGCGGACACTCGTTATTTCAGCAAGGTCATATTGGCGGACAGTGCGCTTTCCATCCGTCCCGAAGGGTATCTGTACACGAAAAAAGATACGTTGGGGCGTTATGTCTTAGACCAGGCTCAGGTAGACTCCTTGGCCGGTACGCTGGGGGCGGATATGCTGGTGACTTATGACTACGGACAGGCTGCCGTCAAAGTGATGCCTCAGGTGGGTTATGCCGACGCCACGCTTTCCTCTGTCTTCCGTCTGTACTTGCCCGGCAGAAGAGATCCGTTGTACACATTTACCGACAAGGACACGATTTACTGGAATGACGTGAAAAGGCTGACGTTGGAGGAGGCCAAGAACACCTCTGCCGAGGTGATAGCGGAGAATCCTTTGAAGCGTTTTGTGCCGCAATGGAAGTCGGCTGGCAGGGTATACTTCAGTGCGGGAAACAAATACTTGAAGGCCGCTGTGCCACTGGTGCTTAAGAATGACTGGATGGGGGCTTTCAAACAGTGGCAAAAAGCGTATGAAGAGAAGAATCTCTCCGTGAAGATGCGTGCCGCTTTCAACGCCGCCCTGTTCTTCGAGATACAAGGCAATCTGAAGGAAGCTGTCTCATGGTGTGATGTGGCGTGGCAGCTTACGGACGAGGAAGACCACAGGGATCGTTCGCTCATCGAGTCGTACAAGAAGGTGCTGCTCCGTAAGCAGCAGATGGACGGAAGGCTGAACCGGCAGATGAACCGATAACATGAGTATCAACAAACTATTAGTATAAGGTATGAAATTAGGAGAAGAGTCAATTGCGCATATTGAGGATGCGCTGAAAGAGATGATAACGTATTATCCTGCGGACACAGAGGATTTGCCTGTGACGGACATTTATTTCCATCCTGTGCTGGAGGAGGACAATGCGCTGTCCATCCAGAATGACGAGGGCGAGATAGCCCGGGCGGATGTGGAGGAATGGAACGAGGCGGAGGCTGATACGGACTTTTACAATCAGACAGCCGATGTGTTGAAACAATGTATTCGTCGTATTCGTCCGCAAATCGAAAAGATGGGTGTGTTCCGTCCGTTCTCGCTCTTTTTGACAGACACGGAGGGGGAGATTGTCACTGAGCTGCTGCTTATTGACGACAAGATAGCCTTGCTGGATGATACCTTCATCAAGGGCATGAACAATGACCTCGATGAGTTCTTGGACAAGCTGATGAAAGAGTAAGTACCATCTTCATGGTATATTACGGCTGAAAGTCTGTTCGGCTGTGTGTAGTTTGCCTGGAAAGGGTTATATTCGCACTTGATAACAAATATAACAGCGATGGAACAGCATTCAAACGACATTCAAATAGTGCCTTTCGAGGCGAAGTACGCTCCTTATTTCCAGCGGTTCAACGAGGAGTGGATCACGAAGTACTTCGCCATAGAGGACATAGATCGGAAACTCTTCTCCGATCCATACAGGTATATTGTGGAACCGGGTGGTGAGATTTTCACCGCATTGTACAAGGGACAGCCAGGCGGTGTATGCGCACTGGCTCTCTCAAATAATCCCGCCTACGATTTTGAGTTGGAGAAACTGGCAGTGACTCCCAGGATGCAGGGCTTGGGACTGGGGCGTTTGTTGGTGGAGAAGGTCATAGACGAGGCTCGCAAGAGAAAGGGAAAGACCTTGTATATAGAGACCAACACCAAACTTCCCGCTGCTATCTACCTCTACGAGTCATTGGGATTCCAGAAAATCCCCGTGGAACAAACGGTGTTCAATCGGGTAGATGTGGAGTATGTGCTGACGTTATAGTCGGTGTCTTTCCACTGTATGTGAGTTGTGAGTATTAGATATTATTGTTTTAAACAGTGATTCAGTTGTCTTACAACGTATGTGATGAATGTGTGTATCATACGTGATAAGTGTGTGTATCGTATGTGATGAGTGTGTGTATCGTATGTTGTGAGACGCACGAACGCAGATTTTGATATGCAATCACTATGAGAAAAGTTTGTATAGAAGTACATCTGCATCTATCTTTCTGATGAATCAAAAAGCCCTGCCATTCATGAGTGAACGGCAGGGCTTGCGATAGTAGAAAGACTGTTTGTCTTTATTTCATGTCTGCGGGCTTGATTTTGTCCATGTCGCCATAGTCGAGGTTCTCTCCGGCCATGCCCCAGATGAACATGTAGTTGCTCGTTCCGGCAGCGCAGTGTACACTCCATTCAGGAGCCATTTCCGCCTGCTCATTGTGCAGCCACATCACACGGGTTTCTTTCGGTTCACCCATGAAGTGAGCGATGGTGTTGCCTGCGGGCAGGTTGAAGTAGTAGTAAGCCTCCACACGGCGTTCGTGCGTGTGCGCCGGCATGGTGTTCCATACAGAACCCGGAGCTAACTCTGTCAGCCCCATCTGCAACTGGCAGGGACCTCCCTTGCCACCGTTCTTCTCGGAAAGCACGTTGTTCACAATCAGCTGGTTGATGACACGGTCGTTGCTCTCTTCCATCTTTCCGGCATGGAAGCTGTTGGAGTTAAGGCATTTCAGCTGTTTAGCGCGCTTGGCGTCGTTGCAGACGATTTGCTGGGTGGGGTATGCCTTGTGAGCCGTGGCTGAGTTCAGGTAGAACTTGGCCGGGTTCTTCGGGTCTGCGCTGGCGAAGGTGATGTCCTTGCTGCCACGTCCAATGTAAAGAGCGTCTTTGAACTTCAGCTCGTATTTCTTGCCGTCTACTGTTACATAGCCTGTGCCTTTGCTGGTGTTGATGACACCCAGCTCACGGTTGTAGCAGAAATACGGAGCTTTGATAGCGTCGATGGTGTCCATCTTCAAGGTGGTGTTCACCGGCATTGCACCACCGAATATCAAGCGGTCGTACATGGAGTACGTCAAGTTGATTTGGTCCGGCTCCATGACTTTCTCCATCACGAATGCGTCACGGATGCGTTGTGTGTCATACGTCTTCACGTCCTGCGGATTGCAAGCCGTCTGGATTTTCCAGTTGATTTTAGCTTGGGCAGCCATTGCGCCCATCAAGAGGGCGGCTGCGAATAATACTTTCTTCATTAGTCTTTTATTTTGTACTAATATTATTGATTGTTTGCTGCTTCTTTGTCTTCTTTCACGATGCGGCGGTGATTGTAGTACATCAGGCCGAGGGTGATAAGCGTGAGGATTCCCGCACCGATGTAGGAAAGTTTCATGCCACGGTAGATAGTCCAGCCAAAGAGGGAAGAGGCGAAGTCGAGTGCGCCACCCTCGAATCCTTGCGGAATCTGTGCGGCTTTGTCTTTGGTCTCCTCGAATACCGCATTGGCGGCCAAGGTGAAGTCACCTGCCATGTCGGTCACGAAATACAGTCCCACCACCAGGATGACGAGACCCACGATGAGGGTCTTCACCACATTACCTTTAGTATAAGGAAGAATCAGCGGGAACAAGTAGAACATTCCAGCCAGGGAAGCCAACGGCAGGAACTGGTTGCCAGGTAAGAATACGGCCAAGGCCAAGATGGCGGGAATCAGGATAATGGAAGCCACCAACGTGGTGGGGTGTCCGATAACCAATGCCGGACTCATGCCAATGTGCACTTTCTTGCCCTTGAACTTGTCTTTCACCAATTCCTGTGTCTTCTCGGAAATAGGCTTCAATCCTTCGATGAACAAGGAGGTGATACGGGGAATCAACTCCATCACTGCTCCCATGGTGATACCGAGGAAGAGAATCTTCTTGATGTCCATCTGTGCGGCCCAGCCAATGAGCATACCCACGATGACACCTAACACCAAAGGCTCACCGATTACGCCGAAGCGTTTCTTCAGCCCTTCTGCGTCAATGTCGAGCTTGGAGAATCCGGGAATCTTGTCCAGCAGCTTGTTAATCACGATGGCGAAAGGCATCATGCTCTGGCAGAAAGGCTGCGGGATGGAGATGCCGTCTAAGTCGTAATACTTCTGGAACTTGTGGGCGGTCAAGTCTGCGCATATCATCGTGATGATGTAGCAGACGATAGCGGCGAAATAGCCCCACGCCAAGTTGTGTCCAGTGATGAAATACACCACGGCGCCGATGAATGCGAAGTGCCAGTAGTTCCACAAGTCGATGTTGACGGTGCGGGTGGTCTTCGTAAGCAGCATCAGCACGTTGACACCTAAACAGATAGGGATAATCAACGCGCCTACCGCCGTGTTATAAGCCACGGCTGCTGCGGCCGGCCATCCCATGTCGAACACGTTCAGTTGAAGATGGTAAAGATCTGAGATGGCTTTCAGAGGATCGTTGAAATTGGTGGTCAATAAGGCTGTTACCACACCCAAGCCTACGAAACCGACACCCACGTAGAGTCCCGACTTGAAAGCTTTTCCGAACTTCATTCGGATGCATAGTCCTATCACGGTGAAAATGATAGGCATCATCACGGATGCGCCCAATTGGACGATGTAGCCGAAAATGTCTTGCATTTGATTGTAATTTTTAATTAGTTATTTATTCTTGTGTTTTATTCCCGCTACAAATATAGGCCTTTTTCCTGTGAACGCCAACACTTTTACGGTCTTTTCCTTTTTAAACCCTCTCTTCTTTGCTTTTATGAATGAGTTGGGCGGAGTTGATGATGTTCTGCCATAACACGTAGGAGCCGGGACCCACGGCGGTAATCGGGTTCATGTAGGTGAGTGACACCCAGATGCTGATGATAGTGTTCTTCTGTCCCATTCCCTGCCCGCAGCTGATGGTGTCGTGGCAGGCGTGGCCTGTCAGACGGCCTATGGCGAACTGCAGTAGGCAGGCGACAAGGCCGGCCATGGCGATCATCAAGATATGATGGAGGTCGATGTGGCAGCTGTCGATGGCGTGTATCGTCTGTGCGATGTTGATGACCAAGGCGAATCCCCACAGGTAAAAAGCGAGGTCTTTTGATTTCGTGGCGACGTATTCATTCAGCTTGGGAGCTACTTCCCGTAATATCAGTGTGGCGATAAAGGGAAGTATCAACAAGGGGAACACTTTGCTGATAAGTACACCGAACAAGGCGAGAAAGGAGAAAGAAGAGTCCATCTGCAAGTCCTGGGACGGCAGCAACGGAAGTACTAACGGCACGACTACGGCGGTGACGAAACCGGAGATGAGGGTGTAGGTGGTAATGGTGGGCACTTGTCCTCCTAATTTCTTCACGATGACCGCCGCTGCGGTGGCGGTGGGAGCGATAAGGCAAATCATGCCGCCTTCTAAGGCGAAACGTCCGTCCCAGGTGGGGAAGAGGGAAACTGTCCACACCGTGCCAAACACCAGGGCAAGCTGGATGAGTACTGCATAGAAATACCAGCTCTTCACGCAATATTGCTTCAAGTTTACCTTGCTGAACGTGATGAAGAGCATGGCGAAGATGAGATAGGGCATAATGCCGTGGGACAGCGCGGACGCCGGATGCCGAAGAGGAGCGAGGATGTCGATGTATTTGAGCATAAAGAAACCGATGGCTCCCAGGACCATGCTGATAATCAGTGTCCATTCTTTACAAAATCTCAAGAACTTGTGTTCTTTCTTCTCTTTTGTTCTTTGTGTTTGCATTCTTTAATTACCTTTATGAGGAAAACATTCCAATTCGCCCACAAATGTACGCATTTTCCGGGAGACTGGAGTGTTTGACAATAGATAAAGAGACGGTGTTTGGGCGAGTCAATTCTTTTTCTTACATTCGCGGGTGCAAATATACGATTGACCCATGGCTGTATCTAAAACAAGGAGTAAATTAGTAGACGTGGCGCGCCAGCTCTTTGCCCGAAAGGGGCTGGAAAGCACGACTATGAACGATATTGCGCTGGCTTCGGGAAAAGGACGCCGGACGCTTTACACCTATTTCAAAAACAAGGATGACGTCTATTCAGCTGTGATTGAGTCGGAGTTAGAGCGGTTGACGAACACCATGATGGAAGTGTCGGAACGGAATATGCCGCCCGAAGAAAAGGTGCTTTCGCTAATCTACACGCACCTGGACCAGATAAAGGAGACGGTGATACGGAACGGGAACCTGCGGGCGGAGTTCTTCCGCAATATCTGGCTGGTGGAGAGAGTGCGCAAGAAATTTGATTTGAGCGAGATTCGCATCTTGCGCCGTGTCTTTAAGGAAGGAGTGCTCAAGGGAGTGTTCGCCATCGAGAACATCGACCTCATTGCCGACGTGGCGCACTATTGCATCAAAGGACTTGAGGTGCCTTATATTTGCGGGCGTTTCTCAGGGGGGCTGACTTCGGAGACCAGCGAGCCAATCGTGGCGAGGTTTATCTCCAAGGCGTTGGGAAAAGTGAAGTCAAACGCAACAGACAAACATCAAACTAATAATATATAAAACCAAAATGGGATTATTACAAGGAAAAACAGCTATCATCACGGGTGCTGCCCGTGGAATCGGCAAGGCTATCGCTTTGAAATTCGCTTCTGAAGGAGCGAATATTGCTTTCACAGACTTGAAAATCGATGAGAACGGCAAAGCTACCGAACAGGAAATATCCGCACTGGGTGTGAAGTGCAAGGGATACGCTTCCAATGCGGCTAACTTTGAGGAGACTGCCAAGGTGGTGGAAGAGATTCATAAGGATTTTAGTACGATTGACATCCTGGTGAACAACGCCGGTATCACGAAGGACGGATTGATGCTCCGCATGACGGAGGCACAGTGGGACGCAGTGATTGCCGTGAACTTGAAGTCGGCTTTCAACTTCATTCATGCCTGTGTGCCGGTGATGATGCGTCAGCGTCAGGGTAGCATCATCAACATGGCTTCCGTGGTGGGTGTCCATGGAAACGCAGGACAGAGCAACTACGCTGCTTCCAAGGCTGGACTGATTGCCTTGGCCAAGTCTGTGGCACAGGAGATGGGTTCTCGTGGAATCCGCGCCAATGCCATCGCTCCGGGCTTCATCGAGACGGCCATGACCGCCGCTCTTCCCGAAAACGTGCGCAAACAGTGGATTTCCGCCATTCCTTTGCGCCGTGGCGGACAGGTGGAAGACATCGCCAATGTGGCTACTTTCCTGGCTTCCGATATGTCCTCTTACGTCTCTGGACAGGTTATCCAGGTAGACGGTGGAATGAATATGTAATTTTATGTCGAGGTAAGGGATGGAGGTAGTCTACGAGGACAACCACCTGGTCATTGTCAGTAAGAACTGTTCCGAGATAGTGCAGGGGGACAAGACGGGTGACAAGCCGCTTTCAGAGACCGTGAAGGAATACCTGAAAGAGAAGTACCACAAACCGGGCAATGTGTTCTTGGGGGTGGTGCACCGGTTGGATCGTCCGGTGAGCGGACTGGTCATCTTTGCCCGTACCAGTAAGGCTCTTTCACGTCTCAGCGAGATGTTCCGCAATGGCGAAGTGCATAAAACGTACTGGGCTATCGTGAAACAGAAGCCCGCAAAGGAAGAGGGAGAGTTGGTGAACTGGATGACACGCAACGAGAGGCAGAACAAGTCGTATGCGTATGACAGGGAAGTGCCGCATTCCAAGAAAGCCATTCTCGACTATAAGGTGATAGGTCAATCCGACCGCTACACCTTGTTGGAGATTGACTTGAAGACGGGAAGGCATCACCAGATACGTTGCCAGTTGGCCAAGATGGGATGTCCTATAAAAGGGGATTTAAAGTACGGTTTTCCCCGTAGTAATCCCGACGGAGGCATTTCCTTGCTTTCCCGTAAAGTGTGGTTCATCCATCCTGTCTCGAAGAAAAGAATAGAGGTGGAGGCTCCCTTGCCCGAGGATAAGCTCTGGCAGTGTTTCCAATAAGCGAGGCCTCTTTAGAATAATGTCACATCCATCTTCTCTGCATAGGGAAGGTGGATGTGACGTTTTTTAGGGGGTGGCTGCTTCCAGTCTTATTTCAGCTCCACCACCTCCAAGTCCTTGAACTCGGCCTTGTCCACTGTCAGCCGGACAAGGGTTCGTACCTGCTGGATGCCGTATGTACCCGCTGCGCCGGGATTGATGAAGAGCATCTTCAAGGTCGGGTCGTATTTCACCCGAAGGATGTGTGAGTGTCCGCAGATGAAAAGTTTCGGAGGATTGGCGTACAGGTATGTACGGGCGGAAGAGTCATAATGTCCGGGATAACCGCCGATATGCTTCATGAAGACATCCGCACCCTCGCAGTTCCAGCGCAGGATGCGGGGATAAAAGCGGCGGATGTCTCCACTGTCGATGTTTCCGTAGACGGCTCGGAATGTGCGAAAGTCCGAGAGCTTGTCGGCCACCTCCCACGTGCCGATGTCTCCCGCATGCCATATCTCGTCACACTCTTCGAAATACTTCAAGTAGCGGTCGTCCCAGTAGCCGTGGGTGTCCGAGAGAATGCCGATACGTTTCATGCTTCTAAACGCAAGGAGCGGCGTATGAAATCAGTCACGAATTCTTCGGTGCCTTCCAGTCCGAGGTTGGAGGAATTGACACAAAGGTGATAAGTGGAGGCGGCGCCCCATGTGTGGCAACTGTAATAGTTGTAATAAGAGGAGCGTTGCTTGTCGGCTTTCTCGATGGCGGACTTGGCGGTGGACTCGTCCACGGAGAGACGCTTCATGATACGCTGTATGCGGTCTTCGGGATTGGCGGAGATGAACACGTTCACTAACCGTGGTTTTTCTCGCAGGATATAGTCAGCGCAGCGTCCCACGAAGAGGCATGACTGCTTGTCGGCTTCCTTGCGGATGACATCGCTCTGCACCTTGAACAGACTCTCCTCACTCAGGCAGTTGCCATAGAGGGCATGCACATTGTCAAAGACGGAATGTGCGGAGAAGATGAAGTCGAAGAGGTTCTTCTTCTCGTCTTTCTGCTCGAAGATGCTTTCTTGAAATCCGCTTTCCTTGGCGGCCAGAGCCAACAGTTCCTTATCAAAGAACTTGATGCCGAGACGGGAAGCCACGTGTTGGGCGATGGTGTATCCGCCACTACCGAACTGGCGGCCTATGGTCACTACATAGTTTTCATTCATAGTATGTTATGTGTTTTGTGGTGTGCTGGAAGCGAGTGCTTCTTCACGCCGTTTGAATTTTTTCATCTCAAAGTACATCATGATGGAGGAGACAATGACAGCCACCACGTCAGCGCAAGGGAAGGATATCCATACGCCTTTCGTGCCGAGTATGGGTGGCAGGGTGGCAAGCAGGGGTATCACGAATAACAGCTGACGGGTGAGGGAGAGAAAGATGCTCTTCTTGGCCAGGCCGATGC
Source organism: Prevotella sp. P5-108 (assembly GCA_963608705.1). GTDB lineage: Bacteria > Bacteroidota > Bacteroidia > Bacteroidales > Bacteroidaceae > CAVDHB01. The sequence continues at coordinate 8,425 of CAVDHB010000047.1, read as the reverse complement.
AGAGGAAGAAGTTGGTGCAGACCATCTGGATGCCCACTAACGGAAAGGCCAGCATGACAAGACGCAGACCATTGCTGGAGAGGTCGATGAGTTGCTGGTCGGTGGTGAATGCCCGTACTACGTACTCAGGCAGCAGTTCCCCCACAAGGAATCCCGTGGTGGTGACGCAGAAGGCGAAGATGAGTGAGTATTTCAGCACTTTCCGCACCCGGTCGTATTTCTCCGCACCGTAGTTGTAGCCGGCGATGGGCTGCATGCCTTGGTTGATGCCCATCACAATCATGATGAACACGAACACTACACGGTTGGCGATGCCGTAGGCCCCGATGGAAAGGTCACCTCCGTATTCTTTGAAGCTGCGGTTGGCCAGAATGAAGATGGCGCAGGCGCAGACGTTCATGCAAAATGGAGAAAGGCCGATGGCCAGTGAGTTGAGGCAGATGTCCTTGTCGAACTTGAAGATGGAACGCTCATAGCGCAGCATACGGTCTTTGCGGCTGAAGAGGGTGAGCTGCCAGCAGAGAGCCACAGTCTGGGAAGTGATAGTGGCGATGGCCGCTCCCTCGATGCCCCAGCCGAAGGTATAGATGCAGAGGGGAGCTAATACTATATTCAAGCCGACCGAAAGGATGGTGGCGTTCATGGCCTGACGGGGAAATCCTGCGGCACGGCAAACGGCGTTCTGCCCGAAATAGCTTTGCGTCAGTACATTGCCTATAAGAAGCACTAACATATAGTCTCTTGCGTAGGGCAGTGTCTTGTCGCTGGCGCCGAAGAAAGAGAGAATCTCGTCCATGAAGCAGAGCATGACCACGGAGTAAATGAGTCCGATGGAGATGTTCATTATCATATTGTTGCCTAAGATGAGGCGAGCCGTCTCATAGTCCTTCTGTCCCAGCTTGACAGAGAGCATGGTGGCGCTTCCCATTCCCACCATGGCGCCGAACGCCGCCGACAGGTTCATTACGGGCATGGTAAGTGCCAGGCCGGAGATGGCGTAAGGGCCGAGACCCTGGCCGATGTAAATACTGTCGATGATGTTGTAAAGAGAAGTCACGCACATGGCGATGATGGCGGGAATGGCATACTGCCTCAGCAGTTTCCACACGGATAAGGTACCTAATTCTGTAGTTGTATTCAGCTTTGACATATAAAAGGGTTCTTGTCTGTTTCTGTGGCAAAGGTAGCAACTTTTCATGGATTCTTTCGTGGGTGTTAAGAAAAAATTGTAACTTTGGCATCCGATTGAGAATAGACTGTATAGAATGCGAAATAAATGTTTTTTGTTCTTTGTATGGCTGTGGATGAGCGGGCTGTGGACGGTGGCGTTGTTTGCACAGGAGGATGTCTATCGCTATGCTTCTTCGCCTCGTAAGTTATTGGTGCGGCTGTATTTGAAAGACAAAATAGGTACGCCTTATACGCTTGAAAGGCCGGAGCAGTTCCTTTCCGCAAAGTCCGTTGCCCGTCGGACACGGCAGGGATTGAAGGTGGATTCCACAGATTTGCCTGTGAATCCAGGCTATCTGATGGAGCTGCGTCAGGCTGGTGCGGACATAGCAGCCGTGAGCAAATGGCATAATACAGTATTGGTTAGCATACGGGATACCGCGCTTCTGCGACGGTTTAGTACACTTCCTTTCGTCAAGGCCGAAAAGAAAGTGTGGACGGAGCCGGACTCTCTGCGCCTGCCACCGGCGGACAGGGCGAAGATTGTCACCAATCGTTATCGTTATAATGAGCGGAAATATTATGGAGAAGGACAGACGCAGATAGATATGCTTCATGGCCGTACATTGCATGAGGCGGGTTTCAAGGGAAAAGGCATGACGGTGGCGGTGATTGACGCAGGCTATTTCAACGCCGACAAGATTCAGGCGTTAAGCAAAGCGAAGATTCTCGGTACAAGAGATTTTGTCAATCCCTTGTCGGATATTTATGCGGAGGATGCGCACGGCATGAAAGTATTGTCCTGTATGGCGGCGAACGAGCCATACGCCTTGGTCGGTACGGCGCCGGAGGCTTCTTTCTGGCTGCTTCGTAGCGAGGACAGCCAAACCGAGTCGTTGGCAGAAGAGGACTTCTGGACTGCGGCGGCTGAGTTCGCGGACAGTGTGGGAGTAGACATTATCAATACTTCCGTGGGATATTACCGCTATGACGACCCTTCACAGAATTTCCGCTATGCGGATATGGACGGAAAGAAGATGATGATTTCCCGTTCGGCTTCCTTGGCAGGACAGAAGGGCATCATCGTGTGTTGCAGTGCGGGAAACACGGGGACGAACTACTGGAAGAAAATCACAATCCCGGCGGATGCCGACCACATTCTTACCATAGGGTCGGTGGACAGAAGCCGCAGAGTGGCCTTGTTCTCCGCCGTGGGGAACACGGCGGACGGAAGAGTAAAGCCGGATGTGGTGGGACTCGGAAGTTGGTGTGCTGTCTGCGGAGTGAACGGAGGAGTCACGCACGGGAGCGGCACTTCTTTTTCCTCACCGATACTCTGCGGGTTGGTGGCGTGTCTGTGGCAGGCGTTCCCTTCTTGTACAGCGAAACAGATAGAGGATATAGTAAAGCGATGTGCCGATAATAAGGACACTCCCGATAATGTGTATGGTTATGGTATCCCCGATTTTGGAAAGGCATACCGTTATTTGAAATCAGTAACTTCTCTCGCCAAATGACAGAACGAAACATCTACACGCTATACCAGCTCACTTCTGCCGTAAGAATGACGGTGGAGGGAACTTTTGAGGATGCTTACTGGGTGTCGGCGGAAATTACCGAACTGAGGGTGAACGCTTCGGGACACTGTTACTTGGAGTTAGTGGACAAGCGCTCGGGTTCAGACAATGTGTCCGCCAAAACCAGGGCTATGATTTGGAACTCGAATTTCCCGTTCATCAAGTCCTACTTTGAGGAAACGACCGGACAGGCTTTCACCAGCGGACTCAAAATACTGGTGAAAGTGAAGGTGACTTTTCACGAGGTGTATGGCTTTGCGTTGGTTATCTCCGGCATAGACCCGTCTTTCACGATGGGGGACATGGCGTTGCGCAGAAGGAAGATACTGGAACAGCTGAAAAAAGAAGGGATTCTTGACATGAACAAGGAGATACCCTTGCCCGACATTCCCCGCAGAGTGGCGGTCATCTCGTCTGCCACAGCGGCAGGATATGGCGATTTCCGAAACCAATTGGCGCATAATGAGCGGGGATTCTCTTTCCAGACCACGCTTTTCCCGGCGGTGATGCAAGGGGAAAGGGTGGAGAAAAGCATGAGTCAGGCACTTGACCACATATATAATAAGGTAGAGGATTTTGATGTGGTGGTGATTATTCGTGGAGGAGGTGCTACGGCAGACTTGGCTTGCTTCGACTCGCTGCCGTTGGCGGAGATTTGCGCCCAGTTTCCTTTGCCTGTCATCACGGGCATAGGCCATGAGCGGGACACTTGTGTGCTTGACTATGTGGCACACACAAGGGTGAAGACACCCACGGCGGCAGCTGAACTCTTGATTCACCAGATGGAAAAAGCGGCGGACCGTTTGACCGATGCGGTGGTTCGTCTGGCTTCTGCGGTACATGGACGAATGGAGACAGAGCGAAACAAGGTGGTCTTTTATGCGGGAAAGATTCCCCTGCTGTTCTCAGAAGTGAGACATCGGGAGGAGAATAGATTCTCTTCTTTCGAAAGACGGATGGACATGGGGGCAAGGATGAGTCTCACTCGTAAGAAGCATGGGTTCGAGATGCTTGACCAGCGAATGGCGTATGCGTTGAAACAGCGTTTCATGAAGGAGAAAACGGCATTGGAACGTGTGGAAAGTGCCGTTTCGCAAGCAGACCCACAGCGCATACTGCGGCGTGGCTATTCATTGACTACGCTGAATGGCAAGGTAGTGATGAATGCCAAAGAGGTAAAACAAGGCGACCGTATTCTGACACGTTTGTCGGAAGGTACGGTGGAATCAACTATAAATTGAAATATGGAAAAGAAAAAGCTGACATACAGTGAGGCGATGCAACGCTTGGAAGGCATTGTGTCCGATATAGAGAATGAGCGGGTGGACATGGACGCTTTGTGCGCCCAGATAAAAGAAGCCCGTGATTTAATCGCTTTTTGCAAGGATAAACTCTATGCCACAGAGAAGGCCGTCAACGAGGTAATGGGGGAGGAAAGTGCGACTGTGGAAAACAAATAAGCGGCAGGATTGCGGATAATCATTTTTTTTCGTACTTTTGTCCGAAACAAAAAGTAAGGGCGTGCGCAACGTGCGTTTTCACTCATAAAACAGCGACAATATAAACAATAATATCATAATGAAGAATATTGATTGGGCTAATTTAGGATTCGGGTTCATTCCCACCGATTACAATGTCCGTTGTTATTACCGCGACGGAAAATGGGGAGAGATCGAGGTCTCTTCCGACCAGAACATCCACATCTCCATGGCTTCCACCTGTCTGCACTACGGACAGGAGGCGTTTGAGGGATTGAAGGCATACCGTTGCAAGGACGGGAAAGTGCGTGTGTTCCGTATGGATGAGAATGCCGCTCGTCTGCAAAGCACCTGCCGTGGTATTGTGATGCCGGAGGTGCCGACCGAGTTGTTCGAGGAGATGGTGAAGAAGGTGGTGCGTCTGAACGAGGCGTATATCCCGCCGTTCGAAAGCGGTGCCACGCTGTATGTGCGTCCTTTGATGCTGGGTATCAGCCCGCAAATTGGCGTGCATCCTTCCACCGAATACCTCTTCATGATTATGGTTACTCCCGTAGGACCGTACTTCAAAGGCGGATTCCAGGCACAGAACTACGTGATTATCCGTGAGTTCGACCGTGCGGCGCCGCTTGGTACGGGTATATACAAGGTGGGCGGTAACTATGCGGCCAGCCTGCGTGCGAATAAGATGGCGCATGACCGTGGCTATTCCTGCGAGTTCTACTTGGATGCGAAAGAGAAAAAGTACATCGACGAGTGTGGTGCCGCTAATTTCTTCGGTATCAAGAACAATACGTACATTACTCCCAAGTCTACTTCCATCCTTCCTTCCATCACGAACAAGAGTCTTCAGCAGTTAGCGAAAGACTTGGGCTTGAAAGTGGAGTGCCGTCAGATTCCGGAAGAGGAATTGGAGACCTTCGAGGAAGCCGGAGCGTGTGGAACCGCAGCTGTCATCAGCCCTATCAATGAGATTGATGACCTTGAGAACGGTAAGCAGTACAAGATTGCCAAAGACGGCAAACCAGGACCTGTTTGTACTAAACTGTATAACAAACTGCGCGCTATCCAGTACGGGGAAGAACCTGACACCCATCACTGGACAACGGTGGTGATTGAATAATATTCCTGCCCGTGGGTAAGAACAAACTATCCAAGTTTGCGGATATGAAAACCTATCCGCATGTATTTGAATGGCCCTTTTCCTTGATTTCCGCTTCCTCTTTCCCCATGAAAGGGAAGTGGAACAAGGAATTTTTCCATAATGACCATCCGCTCATATTGGAGCTGGGATGCGGAAGAGGTGAGTACACTGTAGGACTGGGAAAGCTCTATCCTGACCAGAATTTCATCGGAGTGGACATCAAGGGGGCGAGGATGTGGACAGGTGCCACCCAGTCTCTGAAGGACAAAATGGAGAACGTGGCGTTCCTGCGTACACAGATTGAGTACATAGACCGCTTCTTTGCTCCTGACGAGGTGGAGGAAATCTGGCTTACGTTCAGTGACCCGCAGATGAAGCATGTGCGGAAAAGACTGACTTCCACGTGGTTCCTGGAACGGTATCGTCGCTTCTTGAAAGACGGAGGAATTGTGCATCTGAAAACGGACAGTCATTTCCTCTACACCTATACCCGTGAGCTGGTAAAGAAAAATCAGTTGGAAGTACTGCTGGACACGGAAGACTTGTATCATTCCGAATTGGCTGCAAATCCGGAGAGTGAGGCGGCTCGCATATTGGGCATTCGCACCTACTATGAGCAGCAGTGGCTGGACAGAGGATTGAATATCAAGTACTTGAAGTTTAGACTTCCAAAGACTGGAACATTGGAAGAACCAGAGGTGGAGATAGAGTTGGACGACTACCGAAGCTACAACCGTAGCAAGCGGAGCGGGTTGGAGACGGCGAAATAAAAGACATTATTATAGAAAGAAGAATGATTACGTTATATCCCAAATTGATACAAGACGCACTGAAAACCGTACGCTATCCCGGAAATGGAAAGAATGTGATAGAGAACGGCATGGTGGAGGACGATTTGCACATAGACGGAAACAAGGTGGCTTTCTCTCTTCTCTTTGAACGGCCTACGGATCCTTTCAAAGAATCAGTGAGGAAAGCGTGTATTGCCGCTATTAAAACGCTGGTAGACCCAGAGGTGGAGGTGACTGTGGAGATTAAGACCCCCGAGTTGCCGCCGAAGAAAGAGGAAATCCCTTTGCTGCCCGGTGTGAAGAACATTGTGGCCGTGAGCAGTGGAAAAGGTGGTGTGGGCAAGTCTACAGTGGCTGTGAATCTGGCTATATCCCTGGCTGCGCTTGGCTATAAAGTCGGACTGCTGGATGCGGATATTTTCGGCCCAAGTATTCCGAAGATGTTCCATGTGGAGGATGTACGTCCCTATGCCGTGAAGAAAGACGGGCGGCAGTTGATTGTGCCTGAAGTGAAATATGGGGTGAAAATCCTTTCCATCGGCTTCTTCGTCAATCCCGAACAAGCTACGTTATGGCGTGGGGGAATGGCGTGCAACGCTTTGTTGCAGCTTATACGGGATACCGACTGGGGAGAGTTGGACTATTTCATCCTTGACACGCCTCCTGGCACCAGTGATATCCACCTGTCTCTGATTCAGTCCATTCCCATCACGGGTGCTGTTATCGTCAGCACACCGCAGAAGGTGGCGTTGGCGGACGCTATCAAGGGCATTGATATGTATCGCAACGAAAAAGTGAACATCCCTATTCTGGGCTTAGTGGAGAATATGGCATGGTTCACGCCCAAGGAATTGCCCGACCACAAGTATTACATCTTCGGTAAGGAAGGTTGCAAGCAGCTTGCCAAGGATATGCACATACCTTTGATTGGACAGATTCCGTTAGTGCAGGGCATTTGTGAGTCTGGAGATGAGGGTGAGCCGGCGGCTTTGCATCCCGAAAGTCCAGTGGGACAAGTTTTCCTGAACTTAGGACAGAGCGTGGTGACTTTGGTGAACAAGCGCAACCGTGAGCTTCCTCCCACGCAAGTTTTGGGAGTGCATAATAAATAAAGAAATGCAAGACATTATAGTGTACATTATCGTAGGGGTGATTATTATCACCCTTATGTATAAAGTCTATCGTAATCTGGTGCTTCTGAAAAAGGGGGACACGATGTGCGAGCATTGTACCGCAAAGTGCGAATTAAGGCTGTTGATGGAGAAAAAACAGCGTGAATGCGCAAAAAATGGAGGATGCAAGAAAAAAAGTTGCTGCCATTAGTTGCATATTAAAAAAATTGTCGTACCTTTGCATCCGCATTCAGGAAATGCGAAGTACGGTACCTTGACCGAGTGGCTAGGTAGCGGTCTGCAAAACCGCGTACGGCAGTTCGAATCTGCCAGGTACCTCACCTCCTTTCTAAAAAGGCCGTCGTTCCGTGAGGAATGTGGCCTTTTTTATTCAGGAAACGGTTCCGTAGCTTAGCTGAATAGAGCGTCAGATTCCGGTTCTGAAGGTCGTGGGTTTGAATCCCACCGGGATCACACAAAGCACTGGTAGTAATGCCAGTGCTTTTTTTTGTTCAACGGCCTCCATGTAAGACATGTAAGATATGTAAGTAGGTTTTATAACATTGTAGGAGTGTAAGTGTGAAAGTTAGAGTAGTATTGTTTCTCCCGCGCCCGCGCGTGAGTGGTTGAAATCCACTTACATATCTTACATGTCTTACATGGCATTCCACGTAGTTTACGTGTCTCACAGAATCAGCAATCACCACACCCTATGTGGCTCTTCCTGCTTGTACTCATCCTAATGGGCTAATAAACAACAAGATAAAAGCCAAGGCTCTTACTCGGGGTTGCGCTTTTTAGATGACGGGGCGTTAAATTCCGCATAAGATGCAAAGGATGCATAAGTGGATTTCAACCTCTTACGCGCGGGCGCGTGAAAAAGAAAAACACCCTTGTTTTTATAGAAACGTATTCCTGTAAAGTTAAGGAATCCACTTATGCATCCTTTGCATCTTATGCAGTTCAGTGTATGGAGAGTCGTTACTCACCGCAAAAGTCTTCATAACTCACCGCAGAAAAAAAATTACTCACCGTGCAATTTTTCCAGTTCACCGTGCAATTTTCGTAACTCACCGTATAATTTCCCCTGTTCACCGCATGAATTCCGCGTAAGTGCGTAAGTAACGTAAGTGGATTTCAACCTCTCACGCGC
>CAVDHB010000046.1:0-70375 GCA_963608705.1 Prevotella sp. P5-108 | reverse complement strand
GGTAATTTTCCATTTATAAGACAGAATAAGGGTGCGTTGCGTTGAGACAACCTTACACTCTCCAGTCTAACCTCTTCATTACATAGAGTCAAACACGGTGAATTAGGAGTCACTACTCACGGCATGACAAGACACATCCTAAATGCCCATCAATCAGTAGAGATGCGATGAATCGCATCTCCACATAATTGTATCTGTGATTGGTAAGATATTAAAACACTATGAAAAGCGGAGACGCAATTCATTGCGTCTTTACCTACACAATGTTTATTGGTGGTACGATTGCGGATAATCATTTCCGCAAACGTACCACCTTACTATCTTGTACAATACCGAACGACCGTATAGACTCATTCATTAGAGTTCGTGCGTACTTTTACCCACATCTCCCCACACAAAAGTTTCATTTTACATACACAAGCTACACTAAGTCCACTATACGATTGTATAACAACGACTTACATTCATACTAACATACATGAAAGATACACTAAAGGTACACGATGATACACTGCCACTCAGACAAAGAGGCGTTTCTCCTTGCGGAGAACGCCTCTTTATTCTGTATCAAACACTGTGTCCTTAGAAATAGACCACCTCTTTGCCGAGGATATCAGACAATAGCTTGTTGGCCAGACTACTGGTGCCGAGACGGAACCATTCATTCGTGAGCCATTTCTTGCCCAACACCTCTTTCACGATGGTGTAGTAAACTACAGCCTGGAGCGGTGTATGAATACCACCTGCAGCCTTGAAACCTATTTGAATACCCGTCTGCTTGTAGTATTCCTTGATAGCCTCACACATCACGTATGCGGCTTCCGGAGTCGCGGCAGGCGTAATCTTACCAGTGGAAGTCTTGATGTAGTCTGCCCCGGCATACATTGCCAAGACTGCGGCCTTTTTAATCAAGGAAGGATCACGCAACGCACCTGTCTCCAAGATAACCTTCAACTTCTTGTCTTTGCAAGCCGACTTCATCTCCTGAATATCGTCACAAACACCCTCGAAGTCCTCGTCAAGGAATTTGCCCACAGGGAATACCATGTCAATTTCAGTGGCACCGTCATGGAGAGCCATCATAGTCTCCGCCATTTTCACTTCCGGGAAAGACTGGGCAGAAGGGAAGGAGCCAGACACACAGGCGATGCCAACCTCGTCCACCTCCAAGGAGTCGTGTACTACTTGAGCGAAGTTAGGATAGACACAAATAGTGGCTACATTGCCCAAATCGGCGAATTCATCGCCAAATCGGTTCACTTTCTCCACCATCTTCAAGATACGGGTATCGTTGTCCGTAATGTTCAAGGAGGTCAGCTCCACACTGCGGAAAAGGAATTTCTTAACATCCTCCGTGTTGTTCTCCTGCACTTTCTCGTCAATAATCGTTTTCACCTTCTCGGTGACTTCCTCTTCGTTAAGACAAGTGTGGTATTTACGGAGCGTATCCAGGTATTTGTTTGCCTCGAAATGAACGTGGTCATGATCATGATGGTCATGTCCGCAGTTGCATGAATGTGTATGTGCCATGATAATTATATGTGTTAATGAGTTTGTAATTTCGGATTTTGTTTATGACGGTCTTTGTCGCGTGTAGTCTTCTTTTCAAGGTTCTTTTGGAACGCCTCGGTCAAATCTACTCCCGTTTGGTTCGCCAAACAGAGCAATACCCATAAGACATCCGCCATTTCATCGGCCAAATTATCCCTTTCTCCCGCTTTGAAAGACTGGTCTCCGTACTTCCTCGCTATGAGGCGGGCCACTTCGCCCACTTCTTCCGTCAGTACGGCCATATTGGTCAATTCACTAAAATAACGCACACCGTACGTCTTTATCCAACGGTCTACGGTCTGCTGCGCTTCTTCTATCGTCATCCTTTTATTCCTTGTTTTTTGTGTCCATCCAAATGGTCACAGGGCCATCATTGAGCAGTTCCACCTTCATGTCAGCCCCGTATTCACCCGTTCCGATAGCCTTGCCAAACGCTTCGGACAATTCCTTGCAAAACCGTTCATACAAGGGTATGGTAATCTCATGGCTTCCGGCACGGAGGTAGGAGGGACGATTGCCTTTCTTGGTAGAGGCCATCAGCGTAAACTGGCTGACCACTAAAATATCGCCATCCACATCCTTTACGGACAGGTTCATCACACCCTTTTCATCGTCAAAGATGCGCAGTCCGGTGATTTTCCGCACCAACCATTGGATGTCTTCTTCTCCATCCTCGTTCTCAATACCCAACAGTATAAGCAATCCTTGTTGGATGGCTGATTTACAATGCCCGTCAATCGTGACGGAAGCGTGTTTCACGCGTTGTATAACTACTCTCATACAACAAAGATACAATTTATCAGTTTAAGACGAAAGTTTTTTACGCTTTTTATGTACTATAACGGAGAAATTGTATCTTTGCCAAAAGAATTAATTATTTTCAAAATGAAGGAACTCTTACTACCCATTTTCGTGGCACTCACCTCTGCAAGTATCGCACAGGCTCAAACCACCGATCCACACATCGCACAGGCGGAAAAACTCTTTGGCTATGTCTTACACAATCAGCCCGACAGCCTTTACCAGCATCTTTCAGACAAGGTGAAAGGAATGGTACAACCCGCACAGCTAAAGGACATACTGAAACAAACGGAAACACAATGCGGGAAATACCTGTCCCACGGCACATGGAAAACACAGGATGTTATGGGACAGAAAGCATATTGCGCCCCCGTGAAATTTGAAAAGGGGGAATTAGCTGTATTCGTCTTTTTCGATGAGAAGGGGAAATCTTTAGGAATCCGGCTGCTTCCAGCCCTTCAAAAATAAAGGAAAAATGATTGTCCGCAATTGTACCACTAATCAACATTGTTTAGGTAGAGACGCGATTTATCGCGTCTCCGCTTTTCATAGTGTTTTAATATCTTACCAATCACAGATACAATTCATCACTGATGAATGTGGAGACGCGATGAATCGCGTCTCTACTTGTTGCAACGTGCAAGACAGGAGAGTGGTATGTTTGCGGATAATCATATCAACAGATAAAAAGCCTTTTTCAAGGTATCCTAAGATACTTGCCAATGTATCTTAAGATACTTGGCAAAGTAACCTAAGATACTTGGCAAAGTAACCTAAGATACTTTGAAAAGTATCTCAAGCTACTATTTTACCCATTCTCTGAATAAGCAGACAATACCACGACTATTTCAGCCCTTCTTTCAGCAATTTCGCCTTGGCTGGGCCAATCACTTGGGCAAGTTCTTCTTCCGATGCATCACGGATACGTTTCACACTTTTGAACTTCCGAAGAAGAGAGGTTTTGGTGACATCACCGATACCTTTCACCCCATCCAAGGCAGAAGCCACTTGCCGTTTACTTCGTTTATCCCGGTGGAAGGTGATGGCGAAACGGTGTACTTCGTCCTGTATCTGTGTCAGCAGGTGGAATAACACACTGTCTGTTTTCATACCTATCACCACAGGCGGATTGCCATAAAGCAACTCATTAGTACGGTGCTTGTCGTCTTTCGCCAACCCCGCTATGGGTATTTTCAAGCCCAATTCATCTTCGATGACTTCTCTCACCACGCTCATTTGCCCCTTTCCACCATCCGTCAATATCAAATCAGGAAGACGGTCTCCCTGTTCCACCATCCGGCTGTACCTTCTTCTCACCACTTCCTGCATAGAGGCGTAATCGTCAGGTCCCTCCACGGTCTTGATAATGTATTTACGATAGTCTTTCTTGCTGGGTTTCGCTTTCTTGAAGACCACACAAGCGGCCACCGCATCGCTTCCTTGAATATTGGAGTTATCGAAACATTCGATTTGAAGCGGAAGAGTAGGGAGCTTCAGGTCCTTTTGAATCTCTGTCATCAGACGTACACTCTTTTGTTCGGGATTCAGCTTTTCATTCCGTTTCAGTTTATCCAGCTTGTATTCTTTCACGTTCATCAACGATAAATCCAGCAGTTTCTTTTTCTCTCCGGCCTTCGGTATCGTAAACGTGACATTCTGCATTTCCACATCCAATGGAAACGGAATGACAATCTCCTTGGAACGGCTCTTATAGCGTTCTCTCATCTCCATGATACCCATCGCCAATAATTCCTCCTTGGTCTCATCGAGCTTTTTCTTGTACTCAAAAGTGAATGCCTGGTTGATGCTGCCGTTGGTGATATGCAAATAATTGATGAAAGCCGAGCCATCGTCCTCCTCGATGGAGAACACGTCGATGTTATGCAAAATATGGCTGACCACTTGGCTTTTCGCCCGGAAGTTCTCGATGAGCGTGTACTTGTTCTTCACTACCTGCGCCTCTTCAAACTTCAGTTGCGCCGCTAATTCCTGCATCTGTTTCATCAACTGCGCCAAGACCTCCCTTGTGTTTCCCCGTAGGATTTGCTTGATTTCATCGATGTCCCGCATATAATCCTCGTGCGATTGCAGTCCCTCGCAAGGACCTTTGCAATTTTTTATATGATACTCCAGACAAACACTGTATTTACCTTGCTGAATGTTTTCCGGTGTAAGCGGAAAACGGCAGGAGCGAATCTTGTAGGTTCTCTTGAACAACTCTAACAACGCATACATGACAGGCAGCGAGCTGTACGGACCGAAGTAGGTAGAACCGTCTCTCACGATTTTCCGTGTTTTGAATATACGAGGAAAGTATTCATTCGTAAGGCAGATGGAAGGGTAGGTCTTCCCATCTTTCAACAAGATATTGTAGTGTGGCTGGTATTTCTTGATGAGGTTGTTTTCCAACAACAACGCATCTTCCTCCGTCTTCACCACCACATACTTAATATCCCTTATCTTTCCGACCAACAAACGAGTCTTCCGTGTCTGTTGGTTTTTATTGAAATAGGAAGAGACCCTTCGCTTCAGGTTCTTCGCTTTTCCGACATAGATAATCTTGCCCGTCTCGTCCTGATACTGGTAGCAGCCCGGAGTTTCAGGCAAGTTGTTCACGATACTTTTCAGATAAGCAAGCCTCTTTTCGTCTTCTTCTTTTGTCATGGGTTGTGCATATAAAAGAACGGGAGGCTATCGCCACGGAGCGAAGTCTCCCACAAGATGTATTCTCCGTATAAGCTACGCAGATTATTCGATGGTCAGCAAAGAATAGATGTCCGTATTATCCTCGAAGGTTTCTCTGCCTCGCAATCCTTCGCTACGTAATTCAATCAGGAAATTCATGCTTACAGCCTTCGGATGGAACTTCTCCACCAAGTCGTATGCCGCCCGTGCGGAACCGCCCGTAGCCAGCAAGTCGTCATGAATCAGTACTACATCGTCTGATGCGATAGCGTCTTTATGAATCTCGATAGTGTCCGTGCCGTATTCCTTCTGATAAGTTTCCTTGATGGTCTCAGCCGGAAGCTTGCCCGGTTTGCGGCACATGACAAAGCCGGCTCCTAACTTATAAGCCAAAGCCCCACCTACCACAAAGCCTCTCGATTCGATACCCACCACTTTTGTGATGCCCTTGTCCTTGTAATATTCCGCCAGATAGTCTACAATATATTGCAGACAGTCGGGGCGTTTGAAAAGCGTGGACACATCCTTGAACTGGATTCCCGGCTTGGGAAAATCAGGTATGTTCCGCAAGTACTTCAGTAATGATTCCTTGTTCATAACCAATGATTTATCTATATATACTTTATCTAATTGTTTCACGTGGAACACGCTTGTTTATCGTCCCATGAGAACTAACAAGACGTTGATATCACTGGGAGACACGCCGGGAATACGACTGGCCTGCCCAAGGTTATCAGGATTGATACGGGAGAGCTTCTGACGAGCTTCCGTGGAAAGCGCATGGAGCGTGTTGTAATCAAAGACATTCTTTATTTTGATGTCTTCAAGCCGCTTCATCTTCTCCGCAATCTGGCGCTCCCGCATGATATAGCCTTTATACTTCAACTGTATCTCCGCCGCCTCGATGATTTCCTCCTTACGGCCAGAGATGGAATCCACCAGCTTCTGCAAGGCTTCGATATGCTCCGCCATAGAGGCGAGGGATATTTGCGGACGGCCAATCAAGTCTACTAACTTGCATCCTTGATGGAGTGGGGTAGTCTGCAAGGCTTCCAACGCAGGATTGATTAAGTCTGGCTTGACGGAGAATTTCTCGCAGAAGCGGATTAGCTCTTCCACCTTCTCTTTCTTTTCCAGGAAATACTCTCTGCGTGCGTCCGTAGCCAATCCCAGCTCCACCGCCTTCGGCGTAAGACGCATATCGGCATCGTCCTGACGAAGAAGAATACGGTACTCCGCACGGGAAGTAAACATACGATAGGGTTCGTCCACACCCTTTGTCACCAAGTCGTCTATCAACACACCGATATACGCCTCGTCTCGTTTCAACACGAACGGCTCGCTACCCGCACATTTCAGTGCGGCGTTGATACCAGCCATCAGACCTTGCCCTGCGGCTTCCTCGTATCCTGTGGTACCGTTTACCTGTCCGGCAAGGAACAAGCCACTCACCACTTTCGATTCCAAGGAATGCGTCAGTTGGGTAGGGTCGAAGAAATCGTATTCAATGGCATAGCCAGGACGATAAATGGAAATGTCTTTGAATGCGGGAATTTTTCGCAAGGCATTCAATTGGATGTCCAACGGAAGACTGGAAGAGAAACCGTTCAAATACATTTCCTGCGTGGTTTCGCCTTCAGGCTCCAAGAACAACTGATGGCTGTCTTTGTCGGGGAAGGTATGCAGCTTGGTCTCGATACTGGGACAGTAACGAGGGCCTATGCTCTTGATTTGACCGTTATACAGCGGTGAATCCGCAAAGCCGGAACGCAACACTTCATGGACTTCCGCATTCGTATGGCAAATCCAGCAAGGAAGCGGCTTCAGTTTTCTCGGTTCTCCCATAAAAGAGAACTTATGGAAATCATTGTCTCCGTCTTGTTTCTCCATCAAGTCAAACCGCACGCTTCTTCCGTCGATACGCACGGGAGTTCCTGTCTTCATACGGTCTTTGTGAATACCATGGGAAGCGATGGATTCGCTTAAATGCAAAGAAGGAGGCTCAGCTACCCGTCCTCCGGGAAGTTTCACCCGACCGATGTGCATCAGTCCATTTAGAAATGTACCCGCCGTGATGACCACGGCCTTTGCCCGGAAAGTGCATTCATAATAGGTTTTCACCCCTACAGCCTCACCGTGTTCCACGATGAGTTCCCGTGCCTGGTCTTGCCAGATATGCAGGTTAGGAGTATTTTCCAGCACTTCCCGCCAAGCCCAGATATACTTTCCACGGTCGCACTGTGCCCTCGGACTCCATACGGCAGGTCCTTTGGAACGGTTCAGCATACGGAACTGAATGGCCGTCTTGTCCGTCACCAGTCCCATGAATCCGCCCAATGCGTCAATTTCCCGCACAATCTGCCCTTTGGCTATACCGCCGACCGCCGGATTACAACTCATCTGGGCAATCTTGTTCATGTCCATTGTAATCAGGCACGTCTTGGCTCCAAGGTTGGCGGCGGCCGCTGCGGCCTCACATCCGGCATGTCCGCCTCCTACCACTATCACGTCATACTTAAATTCCATCCGTATTCGCTTTTTTACTGAGGTGCAAAATTACGGATTCTCATTGGAATAAACGAATAAAAAGATTGAAAGGGCGAAGATATAAAAGACGTTAAGCATTAGCGTTCTCTTTTTACTTTTCCGCTTCTTTTGCATCTTACTAACAAACGCAAGAAACATGACGGAAACAGACTCGCTCATCATACAGACCTGGAAACGACATAAGGAACAGGCATTGTCCCTACTGATGGAAGCCTATTCCAAACCGTTATACGGATATGTGCGGCGGTTGGTCGTGGTGCACGAGGATGCGGAGGATGTGCTACAGAACACATTCATCAAAGCATACGAGCAATTCTCCCGCTTCCATGGCGATGCCGTATCCTTGCACGCTTGGATGTACCGAATAGCCACCACGGAAAGCATGCAATGGTTACGCAAAAAGAAATGCGTTTCCTTGGACGAAGGAGACCAACCGTTGTCGGAAAAGTTATACGCATCAGACTATGTGGACTATGACAACGTCTATGGCGTGCGTTTCCAAGCGGCGTTGCTCCGTCTGCCAGAGAAGCAGCGACTGGTCTTCAACCTGCGTTATTACGAAGAACTTTCTTACAAGGAAATCGCTTCCGTAATGGAGAGCAGTGAAGAAGCGGCGAGAATGAATTACAGTCATGCCAAGAGAACGTTGGAACAAGAATTGAAGGAGGAACTATATGAACCGTGAGAAAGACAAACAGCAAAGCGTACCTTACCAGTTACCAGAGGGCGCATTGTCGCGCATCCAAGCGAATGTGTGGCGAGAAGTGGAGCTTCGCAGAAAGAAACACAAAATCTTCAAGCGCACCTTATGGACGAGTGGGCTGCTTGCCGCGGCTTCTCTTGCGGGATTAGTATTTTTCGTGGGTTCTCATCAAACGGATAAAATGGAAAAGACACAGCCTGCCACAGCGTCTGTACGCAAAATAGCAGACTCTCCATCGCCCTCCGTAAGTCCAGAGAAGCCAGCAAAAGAATCACTGGAGAAAGAACCGACAAAGAAGAAGGTACAAGCTCCCAAGCCTGAATCGACACAAACAGAACCAACCCACAGCCTGTTGGCGGCATCGGCTCAAATACTGACTTGTGACGAAGAAATAGAGGAGGGGAGTGACACTGAAGAAAACGAAGACCTCTTGCTGGTTTCCGCCGACCCGTTTCTCACCCTGAATGATTTCGATGAATAATCCATAAATACCAGGTAACATGAAAAAATGTATGTTAGTAATGGCGTTCGCAACCCTTACCTTGGGATTGCAGGCGCAGCCAAAGAAAGAAGTAAAAGAAAAAGTTTCCGCCGGACAACGAATGGCCAGCCAACTGATGCTGGACGACAAGACCACGGCAAAGTTTGTCCCGCTGTACAATGAGTTCCGTCAGCAGATGAAGGAAGTGGTAAAGGCGGACAAGCCTAAAAAACGTGTGTCTGACATGACGGACACAGAGGTAGAAAGTCTGCTGAAACAACGTTTTGACAGAAGCCGCAAGCTGTTAGACGTGCGAGAGAGGTATTTCAAGAAATTCCAGGGAGTCCTGACCGCCAAACAAATCTACAAAATCTACCAGTCAGAAGGACACCATGGCAAGCAACTACGGAACAAAAGAAATCGCATCCATCATCCCGGCCCGGTAAGTCCTCAAAGTATGCGTGTGAAGAAGGGACTTCCGCATTCATTCAAAATGGAAACGAAGAAAGAATGATAATCATAAATACGTAGAGACGCGATTAATTGCGTCTCTACCCATTTTATTTTAAATCAATCCCCTTTACAACTCGTAGGACAAAGAACACAGGACATTGCCTGAATGCTGTTTGTAGCGGACATAAGAAGTGTAGGAGGGAGTCACCGTCTGCCTCAACCAGTTGATACCATTTAAATGGAATATATTTGTACCGGAAAGTTTACAGGTGAACTTCTTAATTTTATAGGATACTAAGAAATCCAAGTCCTTTACGATTCTGCTTCCACTTTCATTCTTTATCTTATTCCACTTGCCTGTGACAAAAGCCGTGAACTTGTGTTTGGCAAAAATCAGTTTTGCCTTTCCACCGAACTCTTTATCTCCGGAATCAATATGTAAATCCGCCGCCTCATTTGTCAATCGGTTATACACACCATTCACCTCCATATTGAAAGGTATTTTAAAGCGTGACGCAAAACCCAAGTCCGCCTTTAAATCTCCCGTCTCCATCTTACCGGGAACTGAATTGAATGCGATTTCATCCCGATTCCATAAATAGGAAGCATCCAATCTGACATCCACAGGCCAGTTGCCTAATCCTTTATTAATGTACAAGGTGGCATCGACCGTCTCCTTTTCTCCCCCGTCCATATAGTGTTGGTAATGTACCAGACCTTTGTTTTCGTAATTCAGCAAAGCGGTATTTTTCGCCTTTTCGTAAGTCACGTAAGTGAATATCGTTGTATTACTGTATAAACTATACAACCGATAGGCAAAGTCCACATTCAGCGCATTGTGTCCCAGTTTCCTGTAAGAGGATGCCTCTGTCACTTGGTCGTAGCCATTGATTACAGCCAGCTTAGAAAGAGATTCTATATCTGTAGGCACATATTTATAAGACATTCCGAACGCCATAGAATGCTGTTGACTGAAACGCAACTCCGTGGCTAAAACAGGTTCCCATTTGGTCACAGATTTAGTCTCAATGCCCTTGATATTAGCGTCGTTTCCGTAACTGGAAAATCTAACCCCTGCATCAAACCTGAATAGTCCCTTGTTCTTCATGAGTCCGCCATAAATTCCCCCATTGAAATTGTGTAAACGCTCACTTTCCGCATTTTGGTCTATCCATGCATTTCGACTACTCCCGGAGACTTCCCATTTCAGATTGACTTTGTGGAAAACAGGAAACACATAGCCTGCCACTCCTGTCACATTCAACCTTTTGGTATCTCTGTCCATATAGAACGCAGTGGCTGACCGCTGATATTCAGTTGGCAATTCATAGGCGGAAAGCACATCCATCTTACGGTCTGTACTGGAAAAAGAGAGATTCACATTCGCATACAGCAACCCTTTTCCTATCAAGGAATTTAAACTGATTTGCTGTAAGGCGTTCAATCTCTTGTTTCTGTCCGTCTCCCCATTTCTCTCGGAATTAGCATCGAAATAATCCACCAGTGTTTGTTTATCCCTCATATCGCTATAGTTCAACTTTGTCAAGAAACGGAGACTGGTGTATGGATTCACATCCCATTTCTGTCCCAAATTCATTGAGCTGAAACGTCCTCTTTTCACTTCATCCTCTTCCGTGGACTTATGCACGTCTTTCTGCGAGGTCTTCATATACTCATCTGTGGACAAGGCTGATTTCGCCTCCATCTCGTTATGAATAATCCCTATGGTGGCATTGTAACGAGAAGTCGGATTAAAAGTCAGGTTCACATTCCCCACTCCCGAAGTCCTTTTATATTCCTCACTGCTGGGCATCAACACATTTTTTTCCGCCTCCGAAAGGGAAAGTTTCGCAAAACCGCTGGAAGTCTTCATTCCTGTAAGCCCCCCATTGGCATTTATATAATCCATCACGGAGAACACCGACTCATTCGTGTTATTGGCATTGGCCAGGATGGAAGAGGAGAATTTCTCTCCCATCTTCAAGGCAGCGTTCTTGCTGTCGAACTTGCTTCGCACACCTCCACCTTCCGTAAAATTCCCCGCCCATTCTTGATGAGAGTTATTCACAAGGTTCAATGCGGTGGTTTCTTGTGAATTGAAAGAGTTGCCCACATTCCCGTCATTATAATTACTCAGCAACTCCACACCGGAAGCGAAGTCGGCAGACAATGTTTTCAGCGCATGACCACCCATGGAAAGCACGTCCTTTCCATTCACCAAGAACTTGTCTATTTTCTTCCCTTGATAGGACACATTTCCTGATTCGTCCACTGTCATACCCGGCAGCTTTTTAATGACATCGGCCATGTTCTGCTCACTTCCATTCTTGAAAGCGTCTGGATGAAACTCTATCGTGTCGTTTTTAATTCTCACGCCCAAATTTCTGCCTTTGACTGTCACATCAGACAAAGCGTAGCTGTTCTCTTTCATCACCAAGCGTAACGAAGTGCTTGGCATTTCATTATAATGAACCTTTAAGGTGGAATATCCGACACATCTTGCGGTCAACCAGAAAGAAGACAAGGACTTATTCGGCTGAAGATGAAATGAGCCGTCCTCCTTAGTGACGGCGTATGCGACGACAGCATGGGCTGCGCTGTCTTGTGAACACATAATCGTGCAATAAGGCATCGTTTTATTCTTAGCGTCTACCACAATGCCCGAAATATTCTGCGCCACAGCCCACTCCCCGATGCACAGAAGCATACCGCAAATCCAAAATCTCAAACTACTCATACCCTCCGATTTTATAACACAATCACATTGCTATCGCCATTGGCTCTTTTCAATTGCTCAATTTTCTCTTTCTGCAATTTTTCAAACGCCTTTTTCTGCATTACTTTTCCTTTGGGTAATTCAATTTTGATATTGTCCTTTATAGGCAAGACACTGGTAGCTTCGTACACCGCATGGGATGTTTCCAAGCGTAAAATAACTCCCGGCAAACCAATATATCCGCAAGGGCCTGCGGGAGAAGGTATTTCCGAACAAAACCAAGCCACTATCCTTTTATCCTTCTTATATACCGCTTTGGCACATTGTTTACCTAAGACCTCCTTCGTTTCCTCAAAAAACAAGTCCCATTCATTGTACAAAGAATCCGAAGAAACTACAAACAGCTTATCCACGATATTGCTTATACTTATTTCCTTGCGGTCTCTCACATTGGTGTAGACAGCCCCGTCTCCTTCAATCTTTATGACATTGTTATTTATGCCTGTGGTAGAGAATGCGCATTCATTGCCATTCGTAAATAAAGTGTACGATTGATGCCTACGGGACAAATTATTTATAACCAATTGTCTTTTGCTTAAATCGCTGATGTTATAAACTTCTTTAGGAATTAGCACAGACATATTATAATGTATAACTAATCCTATCGTTTGCGCTGTTGCGAACAGACAAACACAAAAGCATAAAAGCGGACATAAAATGATTTTCTTCATAACAAACTTCTATCGTTCTTCGCAGAGGTATCTGCCTCTTTGTTTTCAAAAGCAAAAATATAGAAAAAAATGGCTTGTAGCACTTTTAGCTTATAGCTTTAATCCACATTATACTTTTAGTCCGTTATTTAATCTCGTTTAAACAAGGAAACAGACACGTACCCACTACTTACCACAGGAGATAAGTTAAATAACGAAAGTTATTCACTAAATAATTTGGTTTATAAAATAAATCTATTTATCTTTGCAGTGTGATTCGAACCACGAGACTGGCCAACCGTCCATACGCGTAGGGCGCAAGGCCAGGATTCGAGAAAGAAAAGCGGCATTCATGCCGGTAAACGTACAATTCTAACACAAGGAAAGACAATGGAAACGATTGAAAGAAACAATGGAATGGATTTGAGCGCAGACCGCAGTTTACAGATTATCGGCGAGGCTATCGAACGCAGTCGAAAAGCCATGACCAAGAATGCGGGCAACTCTTACATCGCATGGGGGACAGTGGTGGCCGTTACAGCATTAGTCATAAGCTACCTGTGGATGAACCACGGCGGCCCTATATGGAACTGGCTGTGGGCCACAATCTTCATCACTGGTCCCATATTGCACCGCCTGCTCAAGATTGACGATATGGAGGAGACAGCTTCCCATCTCGGACGCCTCATCGGGAAAGTATGGTTCTCCATGGGATTGTTCTCCGCTATCATTGGATTCGGTACTGGGCTGTTCTGTGGCTTGCTGCATATCGAATTGTCCACAGACCTCACAGCCACTATCATATTGCTCTACGGCATAGCCGCTACCATCACCGGGTTCATGCTGAAGAACCGTCTTATTATCGCCACGGGACTGATTGGAGGTCTCGGAGGATACTTCGGTGCCATAGCTGTTTCCCACTCGGCATACGGTTTGCTGGTGCTGGCGGCTGTCTCCGTAATCAGCGGAGTAATACCAGGAATACTTATCAAACTAAACAACAGAAAATGAAACTGAAACCTCTCAATCCCATTATACACAGTGAGCTGCGACTGTCGATCATGTCTATATTGGTAGAAACGGAGGAAACAGACTTCGTGTTCTTGAAAGAGCAAACAGGAGCAACATCAGGCAATCTCAGTGTACAGATAGACAAACTGTCGAAAGCGGGTTATGTGGAAGTGGAAAAAACGTTCAAAGGGAAACGTCCATGCACCACCTGCAAACTGACCCAAGAAGGGCTTGACGCTTTCGAAGAATATGTGGACGCTTTGAAGAGCTATATACATTGAACAGATTATGTAATAAAAATCCTCCAGTGCGGTGACACACTGGAGGATTCATTTTTGTTATCAAAGTTTACTGTAAAGCTTGTTCATTCGGCTTCGTATCCCATCCCCAAGTCTGGTAGTACACGGACTTGTCGATACTCTCATCCGGAGACAAGTATTTTATCTCCAAAATGGGAATAGGAGAGTTATAGTGCGCCTCCATCCAAGTGTAACCTTGGTTGTAGAAAACACCGTTCTCCTTGATTCGCAAGGGGAGCAGATAGGTCCCGTCATCTTTAGACGACACATTGGCATTCTCCGCCACAGGTCCTGGTACATATTCCACCTTTGTATTATAATCTTGACCATTGAATCCCGGAATCGCATACGTCTTCGCCCAGAAATTAATTCCAGCAGGCTGGAAAGGATGCGTCTTTAACTGATCCAACGCACACCAGCGCACCAAATCGCTCCAACGCATTCCCTCGCCCATGAACTCACAACGTCTTTCCCTTCGGATATTATACAGGGTAGCGTCCACAAGATGTCCTCCAGAGTATGCGCCCCAGTCGCCCTGTGCCTCTTTTTGCATATTCGTAGCGGCGATAGTCTTTTGGTAATCAGGGTCGACCTTGACACGTGTACGAATCGCCTTCCAATAGCGGTCGGATATGGCGTCAATACGTCCATCCCGCATATATTGAGCCTCCAGATAGTTCAAGTAAGCCTCTACCGAACGGAAAAGAATCACTCCCTGGGTGCCATAAGGCGACGCTTGGACTGTGTTCTGACTCTTGTCAAAGTTTGCTCCTTTTCTCATACGGTATCCAGTCACGTCTCTTAATTGTTGAGACTGTGCGGCAAGCACCGGTTTGAACTTATACGCTTGGGTAGAAGTCTCATACATCGGCAACCAGTTGCTCTCGCCGAACAAGAACAACTGAAGACGACCGTCTCTGTCCTTTTTGACATTATCGATGGTCTCGTCTCCATGATATCCAGAGTTGGCGGCATAGATAGGAAGTCCGTTAGCCATGACATAGCTATCCACGTATCCTTTCAGCAGTCCGTAGGCAGAACCAAGTGCCGTGAACGAGCCTATACCATTCAATTGCGTGGTGGTTCCCGCTTTTCCATACGCTTTCCACATCAGAATCTCATTGACACCCGACATATCCTGCAAGCCGTACATATCAAAATAGGGATTGGTTTGATCTTCCGGGGTCTTCGGGTCAGTTTTCGGATCTGTCTGGTCTAACACTCCCGTGTTGGAGGTCAGCGTAGGATGTGCATCCGCCACCTGTTTTGCCGCCTCCATGGCCGTGGTCAACAAAGTACGAATATGTCCGTCCACGTCAAAGCTGTAGTTCGGGTGAACTTTCGCGCCTGGCCAGCCTTGATCGCCTGGCACACGTCCTGTTCCCTTGTGGTACTTCTCAAAAGAAGCCTCGTACAAAGCCACACGAGATTTCACTAACAAGGCGACTTGCTTGTTAATACGGTTGTTTGACTTGAATCCCTGGTCTTGCAGAAGTGCTATGGCTTTGTCCAAATCTTGCAGGATGAAATCAGCCACCTCATTGCGAGGCATACGCTTGCCGACCTTAATCAAATCCTCTTTTTTATCAACTGGCACTGAGGTGATAATAGGATAGTCCCCGTATGTTCTCAGACGAGAGAAATAAACCCAGGCACGGATGAAGTACATCTCACCAATGTAATGCTTGGCTTCCGCATCTTGAAAAGACCCCGCCTCGTACTTAGGCAGCACTTGCTCGAAGAAATAGTTGCAATAGCGTATCATGCCAAATCCCAAGTCACCGCTATTACCTGTTTTCCATTGTTCCTTGGTGAAACGAGACTGGCTTGGATCTGCGGACATGGAATTGTCCGTATTATTATCGTCCAGATAAGGAGAGCCTATGCTCCAACCACTGGAATAAGCGAACAGTGAATTATATTGCGAGATAGCATAATCTCCCAGCTGGCTTGAAGTGGTAAAATACGCCTCCGGCGTAACCACGCTTTGCGGACCTAAGTCCAAGAAGTCATTGCAAGAAGTCAGGCCAAAGCCTGTGGCCGTCATGAGCAGGGTCGCAAAGAAATATTTTGAGTACAGTTTCATGGTTGTCATTTTTAGAAATTCACATTAATACCCACGGATATCGTACTTTGCAATGGATATGTCTTTCCGGTTTCTCCATACAAAGAACCAATGTTTTCCGGATCAAATATCTTACTCAAACTGGTGAAGGTCAACAGGTTTTCGCCAGAGATGTAGATTCGCACATTCTGCATACCCGCCTTGTTCACCCAAGCCTTAGGAAGGGAATATCCGAGTGTGATATTCTTAAGACGCGCATAAGCGCCGTTCTGCAAATACCGTGTTTGAGCATAACGGTTGTTACCGTCCCAGCGTGGACGAGGATAATAAGCGTTCGGATTGTCAGGAGTCCAATAGTCCAAGTGCTCTTTGAACACGTTAGACTGCCACATTCCCCCGGTTACTCCCCAGAAGTAAGATCCGTCCAACCACAAGTCACGTTTCAACGTTCCCTGGAAGAACAAGCGCAAATCAAAGCCCTTCCAAGCTGCGTCGAGGTTCAAACCGAAGTTATAGCGCGGTGTGCTGTTGCCAATGACACGATAGTCACCGGGATCATCCACAGTCCATGCCCCGGAATTCAATTTTCCGTCATTGTTCAAGTCTGCGTACATGATATCTCCCGCACCCCATGAACTTCCATAAGAACTTTGGTCTACTTTTGCCAGATGATTTTTCATCTCCTCGTCAGACTGTGCGATACCCACAGTGGTAAGTCCCCATATCTCACCTAATTTTTGTCCTACATAGTAGGCGGAACTCAAGCTTCTGTTCTCATTGGGGTATTTGGTGATTTCCTGTTGTGCATCAGAAAGGTTGAATGCCACTCCGTACTTGAAATCTCCTATGTGGTCACGCCATCCAATGGTAAATTCAAAACCATAGGATTTCATATCACAGTTGTTTATTTTTGGAATACCCGTACCCAATACGGAGGAAAGCTCTGGCGCAGGACCTACCATGTTCAATGTTTTGCGGACAAAATAATCGAAACTACCGGTCAAACGGTTGTTAAACAGTCCGAAGTCCACACCAATATCCCAAGTACGCACAGTTTCCCATGTCAACGTGGAGCTGACCAATCCCGGATTGGAAGAATATGAAGGAAGTTTCCCCTCAATAATCCATCCGTAATTAATTCCGTTAGGCATAGACAAATAAGTCGGATGCCAAGCGTCATTCGTATTTATATTTCCCAGCTCACCCCATGACGCTCTCAGTTTCAAATTGCTGACCACAGAAGTCAACGGCTGGAAAAATTCCTCTCGTGAAATGTTCCATCCTGCAGAGAATGAAGGGAACCACGCCCACCGATTGCCTGCGCCGAATCGAGCCGAACCATCATAGCGGAGATTGGCCTCCAGCAAATACTTGTCGTCATAGCTGTAGTTCAAACGTCCGAAGAATCCAGCCACTGCAGTATGATCATACCCGCCGCTGGCAAGACTTTCTCCATTGGCCGTGTCCAACGTAGGCACGTTGGGCGTAATCAGCCCGTCACGCTGCCCAGACACATTTCTTGTCACGTATTTCTCCGCATTGAATCCGAGCATCGCCTTGAAGTAATGCTTATTGATTGTTTGGGAGTAGTCGGAATAAATATTGGTGGCATAGTAATTCTCTTTGTAGACATACTCATTGACACGAGAGCTTCCCGGCGCATAAGCATCGCCTCCCATCTCCCATTTCTGGGGGAAAGCGTTTCCATTCACATCATAGTAATAGACAGGCAATACATCATAATGTTGGAAAGAGGTATACGTCCGCATGGTTCCTTCCACGTTGATATGCCAGTCTTTAATAGGCTCAAAAACGAAGTTCAACTGATTAGTCAAATAATCCGCTTGATTTTTCTGACGACCACCGTTTACAATCTGCTCCATTTCATTCTCATAGATGAAATGTCCATTGGGATCGTAAACCGGCTGGATAGGCCATTTACGGGCTACATTATGGAAGAATAGTCCGGTCAGATAAGACGGACGTTCAAAATCCTTACGAATCCACCGGGTATTGAAAGTGACTTTCGCCCACTTCGCTAACTGAGAAGTCACTTTTCCATTGAGTGTATAACGGTTCAACTTATCACTTGCGGGCTTGAGCAATCCGTTCTGTCCCATGAAGTTACCGCTTATATACCATTGGGTCTTTTCATTTCCTCCGTTAAGACTCACGTTATGCTCTTGTGAAGCGGCCCAGTCTTTATAAAAGACATCAAACCAGTTCGTATTTGCGAAAGCGCCAGTCCAGTTCTCCCATTGCCCGCTGCTGTTGGCTATCGTGCCATACGGGTATTTCAACGAACCATCCTCATTTCTCGCCCCGGTCATGTAATCTTTCATCCGCTGAATTTGCTCCTTGGTGAAGATGACACCCGTTCCACCATTATTTGATTCCGCCAAATTGAACGTATTAGCAAAGTCCACCGAATTAGCCATTTCAGGAATACCAATGCCGTGGTTGAAGCGGACATTGCCACTGTAGCTGACATTCGTCTTACCTTTTTTACCCGATTTCGTAGTGACCAATACTACACCAAAGGCAGCTCTGGCTCCATAAATAGAAGCGGAAGAAGCGTCTTTCAACACAGAGATACTGGCCACATCATTGGGATTGATAGCGTTAATATCCCCTTCCACTCCGTCAATCAAGACCAAAGGAGAAGAAGTAGAGCCATCACCGATTGTACCAGTTCCACGGATATTCATGGTCATGCTGCCGTCCAAAGCACCTCCGCTGTTACTGACTCCCAAATTCAATCCCGGCACTTCACCCTGCAAAGCCTGCGTCACACTGGTCACGGGACGGTCTTCAAGAGCATCGGAAGACACGATGCCTACGGCACCAGTCAGGTTCACCTTCTTTTGAGTGCCGTATCCGACTACGACTAACTCGTTCAATCCATGCGTGTTGTCCTGCAATGTGACATCAAGCGGCTGTCCTTCCCAAAGGACTTTCTTAGCCGAATAGCCAATAGAGGAAATTTCGATGTGAGTACCGTGAACGATTCCCGCAAGAGAAAAACGACCGTTAAGGTCAGTAACCGTTCCTTTGTGCGAGCCATGTACTCTGACAGAAGCTCCTACCAGCGGCTCGCCTGTAGCAGCGTCTTTAATGACGCCTGTGCACGTACCTGTTTGTTGCATAGCCTCCACATTGATTGCCGGAATCCGGGGAGAAGCCAACGCAAAGCCTCCTGAAAAAGCGGAAAGGCATAGCAACATACTGAATGATTGTAGTGGTTTGCTCATAATTGGTTAATTTAGTTGGTTCTTGTATATCTATTCCAATAGTATAATATCAAGGGACGGAACAATTTTCCAATCAGCGTTCCTCTAATTATATCTCAAGTGAAATACTGTGATAACTTTTCTTTGTTCTATTGCAAAGTTAGTAATTAATATTTATAACCACCCCCCCCGATTGTTAAATTACATTTACAATATAAGATTTTGTGCTACATCTTCAAAAGACCCTGTAACGGAATAGGACAAGATTGTACGATGAATTACATATTAATTTATGAGTTTCTTCAGATGTTATTACTACTTTTCCATAAGTTCTTAGCCATATTAACGATTTACTATTACAATCCGTAAGAAAACTGTATGAAGTAATTGATTTCAACGCTTGCGAAAAGTTGGAATCTGTATTGATTTGTGTGGGTAAATGGGAGATGCAATATTATGACCCACTTAATTCAACATAGACCCACTTTTATCTGTACTTTCTTATCCCGAATTTAGATTATGAACAAGAGAGGGTGTATCGCTCATTACGACACACCCTCCTGTTTCGTTTTTCCTATTTTGTAATCTCAAAACGTCCGTTCAAGGGTAAGTCCTGAGAAGAGCTTCCGACCCTCACCTTGAACCATCCCGGCTCCAAAGTGAAGCGCATATCCTTATCGTAAATGGACAAGTCCTTGCGAGTAAGAGGAAAGACCACTTCCTTGCTTTCACCCGCCTTCAAAAACACCTTGACGAAACCTTTCAAACGAAGCGGCGGCAAGGCTACGGAAGCTGTCTCGTCCGTGAGGTAAAGCTGGACTACTTCCTCTCCGTCTCTATGCCCCGTATTGGTCACCATACAGGAAACAAGCTGCAAGGTATCTCCCTCCGCCACAGACTGACAGCACAAACGGTCATACGAGAAAGTTGTGTAACTCAATCCAAAGCCGAAGGGATAAAGCGGATCTGCACGGCCATCCATGTAGTCCCGCTGTGTACCTTGGGAATAATATACAGGGAGTTGTCCCTCACTGCGAGGCACTGACACAGGAAGTCTCCCGGAAGGATTGTAATCTCCGAACAACACATCAGCTATTCCGTTCCCTCCTTGCTCACCAGGATACCAAGCCGTCAGTAAAGCGTTGGCTTTCTGTGCGGCCAAATTCATGAGTAACGGACGGCCTTCAATGTAGACCACCACCATCGGTTTCCCTGTGGCGGCAACTGCTTGGATGAGCTTTTCTTGATCACCCAAAAGCCGCAAGGTAGAACGGTCGTAGCCCTCTCCGCAATCCATGTCTGACACCGTGTTATCCGACACGGTAGCCGCTCCTGTCTGAATATATTTCGTCTTGAAATCTCTTGCGGAAGAACCTCCTACCGCCACAATCACCACCTCCGCCTTTCTTGCGGCCTCTACCGCAGCGGAAATATCGCTCTGGGTAGTGTCACGAATAGCACATCCTTTCGCATAGATTATCTCTGCCGCAGGCAACTTCTTTTTGACTGCATCCAAGAGCGTAATGACTTTTCCCTCTGGCTGCGGAGCGGTATAATCTCCCAGATAATTGTAAGCCACGTCCGCATTAGGACCAATGACCGCCACTTTCTGAAGATTTTTCCTCAACGGCAACACTTCGTCATTTTTCAACAGCACCACACTTTCCTTGGCCACCTGTCTCGCCAAAGCCACATGCTCCGCTGAATGGACAAGTTTGGAGGCTTGTGCAGGTGAAACGTACGGATGCTCAAACAAGCCCATCTTGAACTTCAGCCTCAGTACATTCGCCACTGCGGAGTCCACCACATTCTCTTTCAGCCTTCCCTCCTTCACAGACGCAACGAGTGTGGCGTACGCCTTGGCACCCAAGTCGATGTCCGTGCCAGCTTGTATGGATTGTACAGCTGCCTCCTTCAAGTCTTTCGCCACACGCATCCCTACATTTCCATTGATGCTTCCCAAATCGGAAAAGACCGCTCCCTGAAAGTGCCACGTCTTTCTCAACAAATCTTTCAACAAGAAAGGATTGCTGGTACAGGGCACACCGTCTATACTGTTATAAGAAGTCATAACGGAAGCGGCTTTTCCCTCTTCCACCGCCTGCTGGAATCCCGGCAGATACTCCGACAGCAAGGCTCTTGCCCCCATGTCAGCAGGGTTGCCGTTATGTCCGCCACGAGGTACTCCGTAAGCAGCCAAATGCTTTAACGTAGCATACAGATGCATATCGTCCGCAGGATTCGTACCCTGCATTCCCTTCACAATAGCCGCCCCTAATGTCCCGGCAAGGCAAGGGTCTTCGCCCAAGGTTTCCTCCACCCTGGACCAGCGAGGCTCACGGGCGATATCCAATACCGGGCCATAGCCGAAATGCGCTCCCTGTGAGCGAGCCTCCTGCGCAATGGCATTTCCCATACGGTAAAGTAGCGTTTTGTTCCAGGTGGAAGCCTGTCCTATGCCAGTAGGAAAGACAGTTGTGCCTATAGCCATGTGACCATGCGGACATTCCTCTGCGAAAAAGACAGGAATGCCCAGCCGGGTTTTCTCTACCGCATATTTCTGTAAAGCGTTCAAAGCCTTGGCAGCCAAAGCGGGATTCAATCCTGTTTCCAAGGTCTTCTGCGTCCACGGATCCGCCCGCAAGACAGCCCAGAAAGAGCCAATAGGCGCTTCCTTCATCATCTTCACGTATTCCGCAGAATACGTAACCTTGTTTTTCCCGTTCTTCTCATACATCGGCCATCCCAACGGACAGCGAAGTTGGCCCACTTTCTCCTCCAAAGTCATACGATGAAGCAAGTCTTGTACTCTTTCCTCAACAGGGGCAAAGGGTTGTTTGTACAGTTGAGCGTAAGTGGACAAACTTGAGGCAAGAAAGACAAGTCCGATAAATAGCAGTTTGTTCATACAGAATAAGAGTTACACGTTGGGAATACTGATACCGTTGATTTTACGATAGAGGTCAAGGGCGAACACGTCCGTAGTACCCGAAAGGAAATCAAGCACAGACAAGATTTTACCATAGAGAGTAGGGGATTTCACCTCATATTGAGAGGCAATACGGTCAATGAGCAATTTGGAATAGATGCGATCGGGATGAATCACGGCATCAATAAAGATGTCGGCCAAGGAACAGATGACCTTGAAACCAGCCAACTCGATGTCCACCACCTCCTTGGATCGGTATATCCTGCTTTTAGACACCTCCATGCACGCCTCATACGCCTTGCGGGGTTTCTCCGCAATATGGCTTAACAATCCTCCCTCAAACGTGCCGTTCAGAATACGTTCTTCCTCTTCGGCAAAAATGCGGGTACACTCCTGCGTCAGGCAATTGATGACGATGGAACGGAGGTACACAATCTGCTCATTCTCATCCGTAACCACCTGGAAGCCCTCTTGTATCTTTTGCTGCAAAGCAGGTTCCAGGAAAGCGAACAGCAACTCCCTTGTCTCGGCAGGCGTGAGCAATTTCAGCTTGTAGGCATCCTCTATGTCCATGACCGCATAGCAGATGTCGTCCGCAGCCTCCACTAAGTACACAAACGGATGACGCACATAGCGCAAAGGTTCTCCCGGTGCGCTGAGACGAATCAGTCCCAATTCATCCGCAATACGTTGGAAACTCTCTTCCTCGCTTTTAAAGAAACCCAACTTACCCTTTTGATCCGCTTCCGGCGAAAGAGATGACCAAGGATATTTCACGATGGAAGCAAGCATGGTATACGTCATGACGAAACCGCCTTTCCGACGGCCTTGAAACTGGTGGGTAAGCAATCGGAAAGCGTTGGCATTACCCTCGAAATGGATGAAATCATTCCATTCCTGCGAGGAAAGATGTTTCCTGTACTTTAGTCCGTTCCCTTCCTTGAAGTAAGAGTTGATGGCCTTCTCACCTGAATGTCCGAAAGGTGGATTCCCCAAGTCGTGCGCCAAACAGGCAGCAGAGATGATACTCCCCACTTCCGTCAAATGAGAATCCCTCAATTCAGGATGTTTCTTCAGCAGCAACGCCGCTGAATCATGTCCCAAAGAACGTCCTACACTGGCCACCTCCAGCGAATGTGTTAAGCGGTTATGAACAAAGATTTGGTTGGGCAATGGAAAAACCTGCGTCTTGTTCTGCAACCGCCGGAAAGGAGCGGAGAAGATAAGCCGGTCATAGTCCCGTTGGAAGACCGTGCGGTCATCCTTCATCGTGTCGTGCGCCTCTTCCTTGCCGAAGCGTTTATTGGATATAAGTTGTCGCCATTCCATAATGAGCCGTTTTGATAATCCTGATAGCATTCAATATTCACAGGCAAATGTACTGATTCTGTTCCATATTTTAGAACCCCAAGAGAATGCTTTTACAAAAAGATTGAGTAAATTTCACATTCGCTTGTGGAATTCACCCAATCTTATTTTTTCTAATCCTGTGTCTCGTCATGCGCACGGCACTGTCTCCGACACCCATTAAAGCAGAGATTTTCTCATCGTCTTTCCCTTTTTCCATCAGGATAGCCATGGTCATCTGACGGGCGGAGAGACTTTTGTATTCACTTTCCAGACGATTGACAAGCGGCAAGTCCTTTAACTTATAATACTCAATGAAATCTTTGAAATCCTGTCTTGTCCACCTTACAGTCGATCCGCCACCCATAAGCTCGTCATACAGTCTATTCCCATTGGCCAATATACCCGAATGCCTCTCCTTGACCTCCTCTATTTTCTTGTACAAAGTGGTGATTTCATGCCTGTCTGTTTGTTTCTCCCGCTCCAACTCCGCAATCCGTCGGTTGTAAGTGTTTATTTCCTCCCGGTCAACAGACAATTGTTTTTGCAGCCGCTCATAGTGTGTACGGGCATACAATACCACACTCACTATGACCAACATCGCACATATCACAGCCCCCACCGCATCCACTTCCCAAAGAAAAGCCGATTGTTCAGCTACAGTCTGATCGTATTTCGTCTGTAGGTTCCACAGTGTGTCTTTTGTATCTCGTGTTCTCACACTGTCCTGTAAGGCTATTAATTGTCCGGCCACTTCCAAAGCCTTGTCTTTTTTGCCTTCCTTACGTGCCACCTCAAACAGTTGTCTCAAGATTTCCCACTTTATATCCACATCATCTGTCTGAACCGCCTTGTTCCAAAGGGACATCGCTTTGTCGGTCATCCCTTCGCTGTAGTACAGTTTAGCGATTGAATGGCATGTCTGCACGTCTGGACTTAGCCGCATGGCAAGTTTGAAATAATGTGCAGCAAGCCGTGGATTCTTTTTGATATAGAACTCCCCTATGTTGGAAAGGAAATAGGTTTTGAACTCCCCTGTGGATTTCCCTATCAACGGCAGACATTGCTTGATAAAGTAATCCACACTATCGGACTTATTTAGACATTTGTAGTTCTCAGCCAACATATTCATGGAGTATAATTGCCAGTCTGCATTGTGCAAGAGATTGGCATAGCGCAGAGCCTGTCGAGCATAACTTATCGAGAGGATGCTAATATCTTGACGGAAGTTAATATCTGCCAAACGTTCGTATATTTTATACGCTGTCCATGGATCTGTATACCGAACTAGCTGTTCTGCGTCTTTCATCACTTTCGTGCCACCTTGTCTGTCATTGGCTGTGTACATGATACTACCTTTATAATAATAAGCTCTCGCCAGTTTATTTCTATCCTCTATGGCCTTGTAGTGCTTGACGCTGATATCTATCAATGAATCACCGATGGGTTTGTAAAGACGGTACAGGGTCTGGGTCTTCAGCAAACAATAATAAGCGTAATCATCTTTGTCTTTCAGCATAGACTGGTGTATTTGGCTTAATCCCAAGAGAGCGGAGTCTGGCTTGTCTTGTTGCAACAAGGTATCGATCCGCACCAACTGACTGGTCACGCTACGCCTGGCACAAGAGGTGAACTGCGAAAGAATCACTAACAAAAAAAGTATTCCCCCAGAACCTATATATATCCTAAAAAAGTTTCTATTCATAACAGGACAAAGGTAAAGAAAATAATCAGAAAACGAACCTTCAAAGCGTATTTTTCTACTCAATCGGATGAGAAAGCTGTCACATTTTGAGTTATTATTCATAATCATTATTCTATTAATTCACTGATTATATGGCTATTATTCCATTTCAAAATGTGACAGCCGCCTATAAATTTCTCTACAAAATTTTGGTGCTTATAATCAGAACACATAACTTTGCTTTCGGATAAATCAAAAGAGAATCCCATAACAAACAAGGGAAATAACAAATAAAACAGTAATCTATGAATAGAATATTAATCACACTGTGGCTATTGATGACGCTTGTGTTTGATGCACAGGCTTCAGAAAACAACAAGCAAATAAGCAACGCTCATTCTACTTATATAATCAGCGTTTGTAGTAAACCCATTAAGATTCCACAGCGTTCTATACAGTACAACACTATGAACATGCCGAATGTTAAAAATATATGCGTCCGCTTTAAACAAGCATTTACTAATGTAGAAATAGAAATACAAAAGAACAATACAGATGTGATAAGAGATTATCTACCTCTGGCCACAGAAGAATCTGCTGTAACTTACAGATTAAACCAATTAGGTAATGACATATATACCCTCATAGTGACATCTAATGGCAAGATGCTGATTGAAAAGAATGTCAGAATACCATAAAAAGATTATTCAAATCCGGATTGATATAATACAGACCTCACTGTACAAAGGAACCTACGACATAGAGAGCCGTTGGCTAACACAAAAATGAACTAAAAACAAAGGAGCATGAAAAAGATTTTTTTAATCGCTTTATTGGCATGCCCAGCAATGGGAGCCTTCGCATCACCTCAATACGTCATCACTGACTGTGGAACTGTACATCGGATTGCGGATAACGCCACGATGGATCAAGCAGTTGAGGCATTAAACAGATTCTCAGAAGAAGACTGTAATTAAAAAATAACCCATATAGGATTAATCCTATATGGGTTTTCATTAATATCCTCATTATAAAAATTATAATATGATAAACAAGAAACTATGCTTACTGCTTACCTGTCTGATTAGTATGGCAGCTTTTGCCCAAGATTCCATTCTGATAAGAGCCTACTATATAGCACAGTATCGATTTACAGAAGAAAATAAAAAAATAAAGACAGAAGAAACGACATTGGACATAGGCCGCAATATGAGTGATTTCTACAGTAGATGGGATGCCGTGCGTACACATTTGGTAGACAGTATGGCAGCCCGTGGAATGAGTCTTGCCGCAATACTTTCAGCAAGAGCAAAATACCCTCCGGCATCACTTCGTTATCATGTTTACAAGAATTACCCTCAAAAAGGACTACTCTTATATACAGACAGAAACGTGAAGTCTTTCCACTACGAAGAATCCATGCCTAAACAAGTCTGGAAAATAGAGAAAAAAGATACAGTTATATTGGATTACAAGTGTCACGCTGCTTCCTGCGACTTTCGTGGCAGACATTGGAATGTGTTCTACACGAATGATATACCAATAGCGAATGGACCATGGAAACTGGGAGGTCTGCCGGGATTGATTCTTTACGCAAAGGATGAAAGCGGCATATTCAAATTTGACTGTATCGGCATAAAGAACGGACACGGAGAAAGGATAACCTTACCCAACCTGAAAAAAAGCATAAAGACAACACGACCAAAATACATGGAACTCTGTAGGGAAAGTAAGCGGGACTTTGTAGGTTTCATGGCTAAAATGATAGGCCATAATTATGGTCCGGGATACGGACCAGATGGCAAGGAACTTAAATATCCTCCTAAGACCGCACTGTTTTTAGACTATTAACTTACATAGAAATGAAAAGAAAACTATGCTTACTACTGACCGTTTTCCTCAGTTTGGCTTCTTTCGCCCAAGACTCCATTCTGATGAGGGCATATTATATGGCGCAACTGCGGTTTACGGAAGAAAAGAAAAAGATTACGACAGAAGAAATGACATTGGACATAGGCCGCAATATGAGCAGCTTCTACAGCAGATGGGATGCGGTACGTGAGCATGTGACAGACAGTCTGATAGCACGAGGTATGAGTCTGAACGCCATCTTGACTGAAAGAGGGAAATACCCTCCCGCATTCGTCCATTATTGTGTATATAAGAACTATCCCAAAAAAGGACAGATTCTATATACAGACAAAATTTATAAGTCTTTCTATTACGAGGAATCCATGGAGAAACAAACATGGACAATGGAGAAAAAAGATACAGTGATTTTGAATTACAAATGCCAATCTGCTGTATGCCATTTCCGTGGACGGAGATGGCATGTATATTATACAGAAGACATACCCGTCTCTAACGGGCCATGGAAACTGGGAGGACTGCCCGGCTTGATTCTTTACGCAAAGGATGAAAGCGGTATATTTAAGCTTGACTGTATCGGGATAAAGAACGGACACGGAGAAAGAATATCTCCACCCAACCTGAAAAAGAGTATCAAAACAACAAGGCAAAAGTACATGGAAATCTGTAGAGAAAGTGACAGAGATCCTGTAGGTTTCATGGCAAAAATGACAGGTAAGAATTACGGACCAGGCTATGGACCTGATGGTAAGGAACTGAAATACACTCCTAAAACCACTTTGTTCTTAGATTATTGACCAGAAATGAGAAGGATTATCTTCATCTTACTTTTGGCTATGGGTAAGGTGTGCTGTATGGCGCAGCAACTGCAATGCACCGTACTGAAAAAAGACACCCAACGTCCGCTGGATGGTATAGTGGTACGTGCTTTCACGGCTGACGGCACAATGTCAACATACACCTCCACAGACGAGAAAGGACATTTCACCATCGACACAGAGAAACTGAAGTTGATAAAAGTGGCCGGACTTGGCTATATTCCCCAAACTATCACCATCCATACGCTGAAAAACAACCCGAAGATATACCTTTCCACCTCCTCCACCAGACTACGGGAGGTGGTGGTCAAGTCAAACCGTCTGCAAGAAAGGGGAGACACACTGGCCTATTCTGTGGCAGGATTCGCCCAAAAGCAAGACCGAAGCATTGCGGATGTGCTGAAAAAGATGCCCGGTATAGAGGTGAAAGAGAACGGTGCCATAGAGTATAATGGCACGGCTATCAACAAATTCTACATCGAAGGGATGGACTTGATGAACAACCGCTATGCCCTGGCCAGTAACAACCTGAACCGCAAGAAGGTAAAGACCGTGGAAGTGCTGCGCAACCACCAACCCATCGCCGCACTGAGGGGAAAAACATTCAGTGAGCAGGCAGCTATCAACCTTGTACTGACAGACAACGCCAAACTGAACTTGACGGGAAGCGCAGACTTGGGAGGTGGCTATGGACAGGGGAAAAAGGAGGCATTATATGACGGACGACTGATTGGGATGCTGTTCAAGAAACGCACACAGAATTTCACTCTGTACAAGGCTAACAACACGGGAGCCGATATTATGGCTGAGGTGACACCCCAAATGTTGGAAGAGCGAACAAGGGAAACAGATATGGAAGCGGGAATCATTTCGGAACTGACTCCTTCCGCCGGAGACTTTCCGAAAGAACGGTTCCTCTTCAACCAGTCCCACCTTGTGGCCACCAACCACTTGCAACGAATCGGCAAAAACGCCACGCTCAGATTTCAAGCAAGCTATTACCATGACGTGTCACAAAGCGAACATGAAACTATCACCGATTACCTGATCTCCACGGATAAGCCGATCCAAGTGACGGAATCCTACCAAGACAAAGTAAGACGAAACAACGCCGATGTAAACCTCGCCTTCGAACATAATGGCGACAAACTATATATAAAAGAGAATCTACAGGCTTCAATGAAATGGGCCTACGGCACGGGGAACGCCTATATCAACGGCCATCCCACTACGGTCTGGTCAAGACCCGACCAACGGTATTTTCTGCATAATTTCCAACTCACCCTACCTTCCACACAGGGTAACACCGTATCCATACTGTCGTCGCTCTCCTATGATGATATGCCGCAAAGACTGAACACCCTTGTACTGGACAAAGCCGGAGTGCGCTACAAAAGCATCCATTCCTACAATGAGCTGACAATATACAACCGCTTGCTGGGACTCAACTTCAAGCACAATATCGGTTTCGAATACCATCGCCAGTCCATGCACACGACGGAAAACGGCAAAGAGACAGGACAAGGCAAGCTGAACCAGGTCTTGCCATTTGCAACATCCAATGTCTACATTGAAAGGGAGGGACTGAGAGTGGAAGGCAACGTGAAACTGAGATGGTGGAACATTCACGGGGAAGCAGGAGACCTGTCTGCTTTAGTGCCGGAAGCTGGGCTGAACACACGATACGAATTCAACGGTATGTCAAAAGTTTCCCTGCGATATGACTACAGCAGCTCCTATCCATCCCTCCAAGCTCTTTACGGGAACAAACTATACACCGCATTCCGCACAGTGACCGTAAGCAAAACCGCATTAAAACGTGCGCCTGCCCATTCATTCAACTTTCATTATGAATACACCCAACCCCTCAAAGGACTGTTTTTCTCGCTGAACACTTTATATCAGATAAGGAGAATGAACGCAGTGCTACAAGGCCGCATCGATGACAACGCCCTGTACGTGACAACATACAAAATAGCACATTTCAACCGCCACTCTCTGAACACAGGTTTTCGTCTGAGCGAATCTTTTCCCTGGTGGAGAGCCGTACTCGCCTTGTCAGGTAATTATGCAGACACCCGCGACAAGCGGATGTACCACGACCAACTGACAGACATTCGCCAACATACGGTGTTCGGTGACCTGTCATTCAGCGCAAGTCCTGCCCAGTGGCTGTCTCTGGAGCTTGCCTCTTCCGCCCTTTACAGCCAGATGAACGGAGGAGGACTAAAAAAACGCACAAGTAACCTCAAGCACAGAGCCGGACTATGCTTCTCTTTCACGAAGAATCTTTTATTAAAATGGAACAATTCACTGTCGCAGTATCCTGAGCTTCACAAGAATGCGTTTTTCTCAGACTTGGCCGTCAACTATACGTTCAAACGAGTGGAACTGAGCCTGACGGCGCATAATATCTTTGACACGGACACCTATCAACAAGACCTCGTGACAGCCGACTATCATATCATCAACCGCTACACACTCCGTTCCCGAGACATCCTTGGCACCGTTTCCTTCAATTTCTAAGTCTCACGCATGACAAGTTATTCCTATCATTGCGTTTCTACTCCACAATGTAGAATCTGGATAATCACCATAAAAAGAGATGTAACCTAATTGTCATCTTATTGAGACATCCCTGTCATAAGAATACACGTTCTTTGCGCTCAATATCAACAATACACTGAATGAAGCGTAATTTTTCTTTATTAGTATGGATGGCGGCAGTAGGGTGTCTCGCTGCCACGGCTTCCGCACAAACCTCGGAAGACTACTCCGTTAAGAAAACACCTATTAAAGTGTACACAAAAGAGGGAAGACTACATTTCGCCACGGCTAATGACAATTTCCACTGGTGGCTGGACAACCGTATCTATTTAGACGCGGCAGGGTATATTCCCACACACAGCATTGACGGACTGGAATCTGACAAGAACAAGGACCTGGAAAATGACGACGGCAAGTTCCGTTTCAGCAACGGTGCCACCTTGCGCCGGGCAAGAATGGCCATCAAGGCCACCTTATATAAGAAATGGTTCACTGAGTTTGACTTGGACTATGGATATAACGAGTTAGACGTAAAGGATATGTACATTGGCTATAAGTTTTCTGACCGTATGTGGATAAAGGCCGGACAATTCAAGGAGCCGATGAGTATGGAAAGCACTACCAGCTCTAAATACATCCAAAGTGCGGAACGCCCCATGCCAGTGGACATCTTCGCTTCTGGTCGCCATCTTGGAGCTTCCCTCACAGCCTGGGGAAACCATTGGTGGGCTTCGGGCGGTGTGTTCGGTTCGCAGATAGACTTGCTACAGAAAGAACGCAACCGAGGAAATGACGGCTACGCTTTTACCGGAAGAGTGGCGATATCCCCTGTTAATAACGAATCCACCACGGTGCATATCGGCGGATATGCCACATATCGTACCCCTGACGGAGACGGAAGTGAAAACCGTATGGTGGAATTCCGCGGTCTTCCAGAAAGTGAGGTAGACCATCGACGCTTTGTAGACGCAGAGATAGAGAACGTGAACCATTATTATACGTTGGGCTATGAGTTGGCCGTGAGACACAAGAAATTCCTCGCTTACGGAGAATACGTGTTTACGGGCATCAACCGCTATGGACTGGACGGTACGAAACAGTTCGACTTGAAAAACGCCACCTTCAACGGCTGGTATGCAAAGGCTTCTTACATGATTCTCGGAGAAGCGAGAAAGTATACCCCTGAAGACGCAGAGTTCGGCCCTATGCCGGTACACCGCAAAGGAGGGAATCTCGAAGTGGCCGCACATTACAGTACGGTGAACTTGAATGACTTCCACGATGCACGGGCGGTCATCACAGGTGGTCAAGCCAAGGCTTATTCCTTCTCATTGAACTGGTATCCACGGACAAACCTGCTTGTCGGACTGAATTATACCTACATGGACAATGATAAATACGCCGACGCAAAGGGGAATGTCACGTACAAAGGACAGTCCCTGAGCAAGGCATACACCTCAGGAGTGGACTTCAGCGTACTGCAACTCCGACTGATGGCTTTATTCTGATAACTTTATTAACTTCCACAATATGACAAAGAAGTATTTTACATTACTCTTAACCTGTGCGGCTCTCGCCTTTACAGGCTGTAAGACAGACAGTGAAGAGGATTTGAACAGTGGTAAGACACCAGACAACCTGAAACCCACTCACGAAGTGGTACTTAACGAGATTTGCGGCAAAGACAATCCGGACAACGACTGGGTAGAGTTCTTCAACCCTTCCGATAAGGACGTAGACCTTAGCGGCGCAAAGCTCATCAAAACGGATGAGGACGGCATGGACGAACAAGTATATGTATTCCCTGGCGGTGCGATTCTGAAAAGCAAGAACTATCAAGTCATCACGAAAAACGAAGACTTCCCCGAAGTAGGCATCTCTAACTCCAAAGAAGTGGGACTGCGTTTGGTATCTGCCGACAATAAAACGCTGTACGACAAATTCGACCGGGACAGTGATGTGGGAAAAGACAAATCACATGAAGAAGGCGGAAGCTACGCACGTATTCCTGATGGTACGGGAGCATGGAAAGTAGTGGCTAAATACACCAAGGGAACAGCGAACTCTGATGAGCAACCAGCCTCCTATACCCAGTTGGTAATCAACGAGGTCAACGGTTTGAGCAACCCAGATAACGACTGGATTGAACTCTACAACAAAGGAACGGAAACCATTGACCTTTCAGGCATGAAGATAGAGAAAACCGACGAGGATGGAAAGAAAGACGATTCGCCCTATGTTTTCCCGAAAGGCACGAAGATTGAGGGAAAAGGATATTATGTCATCACCACCTTGCAGAATGGACTGACTTTCAAGATTTCCAATAAGAAACAAATCACGCTGACTCTTTTCGCCGCAGACGGTACACAGATTGACCAATTCGACCGAGACAAGAATGTGGGAAAAGACAAGACACACGAGAAAGGCGGAAGCTACGCACGTATTCCCGATGGTACAGGCTCATGGACGGTGACTTCCAAAAGTACGGAAAACGCAGCCAACGAACAGCCTGTGGAATCTCTGAAAAAGGTTGTGTTCAACGAAATATGTGGCCTGCAAGACCCTGACGATGATTGGATAGAGCTGTACAATCCTAATACACAGGCAATGGATTTATCCGTAATGAAAATTGTGAAGACAGATGAGAAAGGAGAAAGCAAGGATATTTACTCATTCCCTAAAGGTACGAAAATTGAGGGAAAAGGCTATTTAGTCATCCCGACTCTTCCCGAAGGGAAAGGACTACTGGCAGGTATCTCCAACAAGAAAGAAGTAATCTTGATCCTTGTCTCCAAGGACGGTAAAACCGTATGGGACAAGTTCGACCGGGACGTGAATATCGGAAAGGACAAGAAACACGACTTGGGAGAAAGCTATGCCCGCACTACTGACGGCACGGGGAAATGGGTAATTACAAAAGCCACCAGGGGAAAAGCGAACCAATGAACAGGCTAACACACATAAGCGGCAGACTCACTCTCGTGGTGGGTTTGCTGCTTTTTATTTCCGTACACACACAGGCGGAAATACTCAAGTTCATCTATGTGTCAGACTCTCACTACGGATTATTCCGTACATTCAGAGGACATGACAAGGTCTCCGCAGAGAATGTGAACAAGGCATTGCTATCCGTTGTCAACCATCTGCCCGCTGACACGCTGCCCGCAGACAGCGGAGTGGCCGCAAGCACACGCATAGGAAGTGTAGATTTCATCGTACATACGGGAGACATCGCCAACCGTATGCAGGATGGTGTGCAGACCGCCACACAGTCATGGAAACAATTCGAGAAAGGATGGTATGGCAGTCTTACATTGAAAACGAAAGACGGAAAGGCCACCCCAATTTACCTGCTGCCAGGAAATCATGACACAAGCAACGCCATAGGTTATCCCAAACCAATGCGTCCCAAGACAGACGCCACCTCCCTTGTGGAAATATTCAACCGCATGACGCATCCTTCCACGCCCCGTACAGTCCTTACTTATCATTACCAGCAAGACAAGGTGCATTATGCTTTCACTCAGGATGGTATCCATTTCGTATTTCTGCACATCTGGCCTGATTCGCAAGAGCGATACTGGATGGAAAAGGATTTGAAGACATTAAAAAAGGGTACACCTGTCATACTTTTCACGCATGACCCTCCTACCGTGGAGGCCAAGCACTTCCTCAATCCTCATGGAAAGCACGACATCAACACCACGGACCGATTTGAGAACCTGCTTTGCGACACGTCTTCCGTACCCGACCGAAAGGATATCCCTACCAAAGAACGGAAAGCACTTGCGGATTTCCTCTTGCGCCATCCCTCCGTCAAAGCCTATTTCCACGGCCATACGAACTACAATGAATTTTACGACTGGAGGACAGATGACGGGAAAAAGATACTTTCAATCTTTCGAGTGGACTCTCCCATGAAAGGCGAACTATCTTCTGTAGACGAGTCACGTCTTTCCTTTCAGGTAGTATGTATAGACACAGACCAACATCTTATGACCGTCCGTGAATGTCTATGGAACCGACATCCGCTACAATGGGGAGAAAGCAAGACAATAAGCATACGATAAATCTCCGCTTTATAAAACAGTATTTCCCGCTCTATACAATGTGATTGCACAAATCTTCCGATTGGCAATCGAAAGTTTATAGTGAAAGTTCCGATTCTCAATCGAAACTTTCACCATAACTACACCGTATTCCCTGATTTCTCGAATAGACAAAGGCTCTGGCTAATTAACGCAATTAACTTCCCATCTAATCGAAGCCTGCTTCAAACCTCATCGAAGCCAGCTTCATTGACCATCGCAAAAGGCTTCATTGGCCATCGAAGCCTTTTGCGTTTTTTGTGTCACTTATCCACATAAATCACCTACCGAATAAAATCGGAGAAAAGTCTAAATCATTTCAACGCAAGATTTAACTATAACCAATAAAAAAAACTCACTTTTTCAACACCGCAGAAAGCTCCAGCATTCTTTCGATAGGCTTGATAGCCTTGTCGGACACTTCTTTCTCCACCTCAATCTCCGGCCACTCGTATTTCAAGGTGTTATACAGTTTCTCCAACGTGTTCAATTTCATGAACTCGCAGTTATTGCATCCACACACATTGTCCTCCGGCGGTGCGGGAATGAAGTGCGTATCAGGGCAAGCCTTCTTCATCTCGTGCAAGATGCCGCTTTCTGTTGCCACGATGAACTCCTCCTGCGGATGTTCCTTCACCGCTTTCAGCAAAGCAGCCGTAGAGCCTACCACGTCAGCCACAGCCAACACAGCCCCTTTGCACTCTGGATGCGCAAGAATAATAGCCTTGGGATGCGCTTTTTTCAGTTCTACGATACGTTCCACGGAGAACTTCTCATGCACATGGCAACCACCGTTCCAGAGCAGCATGTGGCGTCCTGTGACGGAATTCACATAATTACCGAGGTTATAGTCCGGGCCGAAGATGAGTTTCTCGTCCTTCGGGAAAGAGTCCACAATCTGAATGGCGTTGGAGGATGTGACCACCACGTCCGTCAATGCCTTCACGGCGGCGGTAGTGTTCACGTAAGACACCACCTTGTATCCCGGATGTTCCTTC
The DNA here is from genome assembly GCA_963608705.1 of Prevotella sp. P5-108. Lineage (GTDB taxonomy): Bacteria > Bacteroidota > Bacteroidia > Bacteroidales > Bacteroidaceae > CAVDHB01. Next base: position 34,843 of record CAVDHB010000046.1, on the reverse strand, counting down.
TTGTACTCCGCCAAATCCTTGGCGTTGCAGGAATCCGCTAACGAACATCCCGCGTTCAAGTCCGGCACCAGCACTTTCTTGTTCGGACAAAGTATCTTGTTCGTCTCACCCATGAAATGTACGCCACACATCACGATGATGTCCGCATCCGTCTTGGCGGCCATCTGCGCCAGAGCAAGACTGTCGCCCACATAGTCGGCGATGTCCTGAAGCACTCCCTCCGTATAGTAGTGCGCCAACACTATGGCGTTTTTTTCCTTGCACATCCGGCGTATCTCCTGTTTCAAGTCCACTCCGGCGGGAACCGTTTCATCCACGAATCCCTTCTTTATCCATGATTCTTTCACCATCTTATTTATATTAATCTATTTCTTTCTTTTTAAAGAGAAATCTTATGTTGATATTATTAGTGTGTTGATAGTGTTAAGAATAAATCCCTCAATATCTTGCAAGTCTGCTTATCCACATGGAAGAACAGAGTCATGGATAACTTTTCCATAGGCTATAAGCGGACTTGTCAGTCTATTAGTTTCTTTTATTCCTTCTTTCAACTCCTGTTTACAAGTGCAAAGTTAATAACTTTGTGGAAAAGAAGTTGTATCATTCGCTTTGAAAAAGCTGTTGAAAGACAGATTTATTTTTAGAGGTTATCATTTGGCAGGGTGAAACATTTTTGTAATGGACTTTAGTATTGAGTTTTGCAAATAAAGTTATGTGTGAATTATGAGTACTTTTCCCACCCATTATCAATAGGTTATTCACGAGTTATGAATAATGGAATGTGGATTTGCGTACCGTTTTTATTTGCCGTACTTTTGCAATCATATAAGGAAAGGAAATCTATGAGAAAATTGAAGGTGACGGAAATGAACCGTCTGAACGTGGAAGAGTTCAAGGAAGCGGAGAAGCTTCCGCTGGTGGTCGTGCTGGACGAAGTGAGGAGTCTGTATAATGTGGGAAGTGTGTTCCGCTCTTCAGACGCATTCCGGGTGGAGAAGATTGTGCTGTGCGGTATCACTGCCACACCGCCTCATCCAGAGATTCACAAGACGGCGCTCGGTGCGGAAGACTCTGTGGACTGGGTATATGCGAAAGATACTTGTGAGGCGGTGAGAAAATTGAAAGAGGAGGGCTATTTCGTGTATTCCGTGGAACAGGTGGAACATAGTACGAAGTTGCAGAAGCTTTCGCTGGATTCCGCTCGCAAATATGCGGTGGTGTTGGGTAACGAGGTGAAAGGAGTGCAGCAGCAAGTGGTGGACATGAGTGACGGCTGCATTGAGATTCCCCAGTTCGGCACGAAACACAGTTTGAACGTGTCGGTCACGGCGGGCATTATTATATGGGAGTTTGAACGATTGTTGAGGCTGAAGTGAGCATGAGGTGTGGATTTCCACACTTCACACTCTACATATTCCCCATTTTTCCACACTATCCACAGCTTTGTCTATTTGCGTATATTACTGTTTATCAGTGAAATATAAATCTATTGGTCTTTTGGCATCCGTTTTGTCCTATTATTAGCGAAGGCAGTTATTCACAACTGCTTCCACAGAAACAGAATAACTAACAACTAAAAAATAGACGATCATGAAAAAAGTATTTGTAGCAATCGCAATGGTAATGGGAATGGGTGCAATGGCAATGGCGCAGGATAACAACACTTCAGCTCCGGCACAGAATGCAGCCGCTGATTCCACCGCAGCCACTCAGACAAAGACTGCCACTCCGACAAAGTTTGCGGAGATTGACGCGGCGACTGTTCCCGCAGAGGTAACCAACGCCTTCAAGACGGCTTATCCCAACGCCCAAGTAGCCAAAGCCGCTTCGGCCACAATCAAGGGAGTACTGGTTTACCAGTTGTCCTACAAAGAGGGTACAGATGACAAGGTAGCTTACTTTTCCGCAGAAGGGAAAGAGATTAAATAAGTCAATAACACCCTATATTACTAACCACAAAAAGAAAACATCATGAAAAATATATTTGTAGCAATCGCAATGGTGATGGGAATAGGCGCAATGGCTATGGCGCAGGATGTGAAGACAGCGAACACTGCCGCTCAGACTACAGCGGCTGATTCCACTACTACGGCCACACAGGCTACGGCACCCATAAATCCTAAGTTCGAGACCATCGACTTGACGACAGTTCCCGAAGTGGTGACCAACGCTTTCAAGACGGCTTATCCAGAAACCAATGTGTCCGATGCCGCTTCGGCCACCATCAAGGGCGTGTTGGTGTATCGTTTGAACTATAAAGACGCAGAAGGAGTGAAGTCTTCCTACTTCACGGCTGACGGAAAAGAGGTGAAATAAGCATAACTCATAACAACACATATTATGTCCCGCTGAGAATATGATTCTCGGCGGGATGTTTTTTTCTTGTATTCTGAAAGAATCATGTTGAATAGGTCTGTAATTGGGAATGCAGCAAAAAGTACGCAATAGGCTATATTCTCATTTAAATTTTTCGTAAATTTGCCGCATGAATTACACAAGACATAAAGGTGTTGTATGTATGGCATTGTCCATCTTTCTTTTGACAGAAAGTGCTTATGCTTCTTCTAATATAAGGGGAAAGTTTACAGGACCCATGGGAATGCCCACTTGCTCCATACCAGACCGCAGTAAGATTCCCGCCTTTCCTGGAGCGGATGGTGCCGGAATGTACACCACTGGAGGTGCAGGGGGAAAGGTCTATATTGTGACTTCTTTGGCGGATGACGGTTCCGAGGGTACACTCCGTTGGGCGATAGACCAAAAGGGCGTGCGTACTATCGTATTTGCTGTTAGCGGATTGATAAAATTATCCAAGCCATTGAAGGTGCGTAATGGGGATGTGACCATTGCGGGGCAGACGGCACCGGGAGACGGTATCTGTCTGAAGAATTATACCTTCCAAATACAAGCAAGCAATGTCATTGTCCGTTATATCCGTTCACGTATGGGGGCAGAAATCAAGCAGAAAGGAGACGATGCTATGAACGCTTTTCAACAGGGGGTGAGAAATATCATTGTAGACCATTGCTCTATGAGCTGGAGTACAGACGAGTGTGCTACTTTCTATGATGTGGAGAACCTAACCGTGCAATGGTGTCTGATTAGCGAGAGTCTCACTAATTCAATTCATGAAAAGGGAAAGCATGGATACGGAGGAATATGGGGAGGAGAACCGGCTACCTTTCATCACAATCTCTTGGCGCACCATACCAACCGCACACCTCGCTTGTGTGGAAGCCGTTATACAGGGATGCCTGAGAAGGAGAAAGTGGAGCTTTTCAACAATGTCATTTATAATTATGGGAGTGCCGGTGCGTATGCTGGGGAAGGAGGTTCTTACAATTTTTTGCGGAACTATTATAAACCGGGACCTTATACAGCCACTAAAACTTCTTATAAACGTCTTTTCACGGCTTATGCGGATGACGGAAAGAATCAGAACAAGAAGGGGATTCATGGTGTTTTCTATTTCGAGGGAAACATCATAGACAGTTCTTGCCCTGCGCTGAACGACAAGCAGCGGAATGAGATTGAGAAGGTAAATAAAGACAACGCCAAGGGGTTGATTGTAAAAGAGAAAGACGCATCTCTTGCAGCTTATCTTTCTCCTCAACCTTTCGACATTGCGCCGCATCAAACCTTGGAATCCGCTCAGGATGCCTATAAGTCCGTTTTACTTCATGCAGGAGCGTCTCTGCATAGAGACCGTATAGACCAGCGTATTGTGGAGGAAGTTCGGAAGGGAAACTACACTTACGAGGGCAGCCATGGTAGTACGTTGGGCATGATTGACCAGCCTTCCGATGTGGGAGGATGGCCTGTGTATAAGTCCGTCACTGCTCCTGTGGACACTGACAAGGATGGCATGCCGGATGATTGGGAAACGAAGAATGGACTGGATCCAAGGAATGACGCAGACGGAAGTAAATACAACCTAAGTCCGTCCTATACTAATCTGGAGGTGTATCTGGATGAATTGACGGAAGTACATAAGAAATAACGACTTATTTTAATTCTTGGAATTTCATGAAAAAATTCTACATTATTTTCTTTGGTTTATGCACGCAATGTGTCCCTCTTGTGGCGCAAGTACGTTTACTCAACAAGGTTTCGGGGGAACCTGTTCCCTATGCTTCGGTTTTAAGTAAAGGTAAAGTGATAGCGGAATCAGACAAACAGGGCTATCTGCCATCCTCTGTGATGAACGACCGTACAGTATCCATCCAACATCTGTCTTATCAGACATTGGATACTGTTTTAACTCAACAGAGTAAGACACTATTCTTAAGTCCGTTATCTTATACCTTGAAGGAGGTAAATGTGAATCCTTCGTCAGAAGATGACTATATTAAACTGACCGGACTGTATCGAAGTTATGAATTAGATAATAATTTGATAAAGTATTATACGGACGGAATAGTGGAATATTATATCCCTTGCAAATCGGCAAAGAAAACTCGCTACCGTCTGCTCCAATGGCGTTCTTTCTATAATAAGAGATTGGAGGATCCCAAGGCGTTTATCAAAGTCGTGGGTGTCTCCGCACCCGGTGTCCCCACTTTGGAAAATCCTTTGCATGACGACCTAAGACTGAATGGAGACAGTGTACAAAAGGGTGACAATGTGGTTGGTTTTATCCGTAATGATTCTGTACAACAAGCATATTTCATTTACATAGACAAGCTGGCACCTTTAAAGGAGCAGAAGTTCTCTTTCTTTGGAAATAAGATTTGTTTCAAGAAACTCAACTATGCGGCCGTCTATAACGATAAGGCTTGTACATGGATGAATCTCAAGAACATGAAGGCTTATAACAAGGTGGAAATTCAAAAGAAAAAACGTACACCCGTAACCATTGAGTCGAATTATGAGTTCCATGTGACAGATATCCAATATGTCTCTCCCAAGGATATAAAGAAGCTGAAGTTGGAAAAGGATTATAGTTTTCCCAAATCCCATTCCTATACGGCACCTTATTGGAACAATACGGCTGATTTGCCACAAAACAGTGCTTATATAGATAGTGCCTTAAATGGAATGGTAATGTACTAAGGTTTGGTATTCCAAGCAGAAAACCGTACTTTTGCGGCCATATTCATTCATCCATGACAGACTTCACTTACGAGATACCGAAAGACTCATCCGATATTTTAGCTGATTTTCCTTCCACTATGCGTTTCCGCATGGAGGAAAAGAAGCCTGTGCTTCGTGTGCTTTCCCTCTTTTCCGGCTGCGGAGGCATGGACTTGGGCTTTGAAGGGGCGTTTATCGCTCCTGCGAAGTCGGTGGCTCGTAAGGAATGGATAGACCATGCGCTCAATGAGAAATGGGTGATGCTTCGGAAAAACCGTTTCCAGTCTGTCTTTGCCAACGATATTCTGACAGAGGCGGAAATGGCTTGGACGGCTTATATGAGTCGGTTTGGCTATCCTTCTTCTTTGTTCCGTAAGCAAAGCGTGGTGGAATTAGTGAAAATGCACCGTCAAGGGTTGAAAGTGTTCCCGGAGAAGGTGGACGTAGTGACAGGGGGATTTCCTTGCCAGGATTTCAGTGTGGCCGGGAAACGGAAGGGATTTGACTCGGACAAGAACGACTGGGGAAAGAAAAGGGAGGAGGACGCACCATCGGAAGAGACAAGAGGAAAGCTCTATTACTGGATGAAACAGGTCATAGACATCGTGAAACCCAAGCTTTTCGTGGCGGAAAATGTGAAAGGGCTGGTGAATCTCGGAGACGTGAAGGACATTATTCAAAAGGACTTTGCCAGTGCCGATGGGAACGGCTATATTGTATTGCCGCCACAGGTACTGAATGCGGGGAATTACGGTGTGCCGGAGTCCAGGGAACGTGTCATCTTTATCGGCATCCGCAAAGATGCCTTGCGGAAAGAGGCGTTGCGGGCGTTGGAGAGTCCTTGCGTGCCGGAGGAATACAATCCTTATCCTCTGCCTTCGCATTCCCTCAAAGGTGCGGAGGAAGGGAAACTTCCGTTTGTCACTACGGCGGATGTATTGGAGGATGTAAGAGAACCAGCGGATTCCGCAGACTTATCGCAGCAGACTTATTCCAAAGCGAAGTATTTGTCTAACGGCAGTCAGGGGCAGACGGAAATAAAATTGGATTATTTAGGCCCTACCATCCGTTCCGAGCATCACGGTAACATAGAGTTCCGCCGTTTGTCGGAGGCGCATGGAGGCAAACACACCGCAGAACTCTCTAAAGGATTATCGGAGAGAAGACTGACTCCCAGGGAATGCGCCCTCATCCAGACATTCCCGCCCGACTATCCTTTCGTGTCGAAGAAAGAGAATGGCCGTGGATATGTACTCAGTCCTTCCGGGGCTTACAAGGTCATAGGAAATGCCGTTCCTCCCGTGTTGGCGTATCAGATAGCCAAACGGTTAGAGGAAGTGTGGGATGAGTTATTCTTCTCTTGACTTTTTTTGCCTCCATAGAATAGCCTTGCTGTTTGTCGAGTTGTGGTATTATTCGCTTTGTAATGTTAAATTGAATGGTGCATTCTCTTTTTGTATTCATAATTTCTATTATAAAGGGAATAAAATAGTATATTTGTGGTGTTTTAATCAGATGAGGCTATAAAAAGTCACATTGTAATACAAAACACTTATGAACAATTGGGTAATAAAGGTAGGATTGGCATGTGTATTGCCCTTTGGCGTATGTTCTCTTATGCAGGCGCAAAAGGTGGCGGGAAGTGTGATGGGGAAGAATGGAAGGGGGATGAGCTTTGTATCGGTGGCCGTGTTGAATCCGCAGGATTCTTCTTTTGTGGGAGGAGTGCTGACAGACAAGGCCGGACGATTTACGATAAAAGTGCCGGAGAAATATAAGGAGGTGATAGTGAGGACTACCCATGTGGGGTACTTCACCTCTTTTCTGAATGCCCGGAACGGGACGGAAGGTTTAGTTATACAACTAAGACAGAGGGAAAAGGAACTGGCCGGGATTACGGTCACCTCTTCTCGTGTGCGTCAGGATGCCACGGGATATATAGTAGATATGCGGGCGGCGGACTTTGCGAAGAACCGAAACTTGCGAGATGCGTTGGGCTTTTTACCGGGAATGTTCGAGCAAGAGGGCGTGTTGAAGTTGAACGGCACCTCGATTAGTAAATATTATATAGATGACAGACCCGTGGCGGAGAACAGCGGTGAGCTGCGCAATTTGCGGGCGGAAGACATTGAGAAAGTGCGGGTGGAGTATTACTCGATGAGCCAGAGCGGTCCGGTAGTATATATCACCATGAAACAGCCTAAGAACGGGGGATATTATGGCTCTTTGTCGGCCAAGCAGGACTATGCTGAAAGAATTCAATTGCGTAGCGGTAGTGAAGGCGGAGGGTATATTGTGGCCAAAAAGGGGGCACTGAGCCTGTATGATTATGCCTATACCAGTCACAGGAATTATGAAGATCCGTATGACTGGGATATGCGTGCGAATAATCAGTTGACACAGCAGCAGATAGAAAGAAAAGGACACCGGCGTAATTACTGGAATGTTCTCAGTTTGTCGCAGACTATTCGTAAGGTACATAAAATAGGTGCTTATTACTATTTCTCTTTTGAAGATTACGGTCAGCATCAGGAGACGTTTGACCGTTCGGAAGCATCGCAGAGACTGTCTTTGTTGCAGATTCCGTCTTTTTCAAGGACACATGAAGGTAATTTGCAATACACCTTTGACCCGGGCAAGAGCTTTTGGATGCAATTGAAGGCGGACTATTACAAGCTGAATCAAACGACTCGTAACCGTGCGTATTTGCAGGATGACAAGCTGGCTTCTGAAGACCGTCAGAAGTCCCTGTCGGATTTGTGGCAGTTGAACGCCGATTTCCGAAATCGTTTCAGCGATAAGTTTACACTGATGTATGGAGGGGCCTATAACAGTGTGAAGTCCGAGTATCGTCCTTCTCAGATTCTCCTGTCAGCAGGACAGTTCCGGGGCAGTCAGACTTCGACAGACACCAAGGCGCAATGGTACCAGCTTTATTCCTCGGCCTACGGCTTTTTGGGGAAGGTGAATTATACCATAGGAATGCTTTGGAAGTTGAACAAGGCCAGGTACACGCAGTGGTTGACAGACGGTGTGCATGTGTCATCCTATTCGCAAAACCAGTTTGTTCCGTATGTACAGGCCATGCTGCCTTTCGGGAGCAAGAAACAACATTCTCTGCTTGTGGCGTATAACCATCGCCTGGATAATATTCCATACGCTTCAATGTCCACAGCGATAGTGTGGTATGATAACAATTCATACATGACGGGCAACCCAAATCTGAAAGCTTCTTCCGAGGATACTTTTAAAGCAACTTTGGGGTTGTGGAACAATCTCCTGTCCGTGACAGCGCAGTATGAACTGACAAAGAATGGCATGGAATGGATTACACAAGAAGACCCGGAGCGTGAGGGAGTGCTCTTTAACAGTCCTCACAATGTGGCTACGGAACATTATTTCAGTTTTTCGTTGAACTTGAATCTGCTGCTGATGAAATGTTGGAGGTTGAATTTCAATGAATGGATAGGGGTGAGTCCGCAGCATGCCACCCTTAACGGACGCAAGTATGACAGGACCCTTTTCCGCCAATATCTGTCTCTACGCAACTCGTTAAATTTCAAGCATGACTGGACCATCTCTGTTGACGGATTTTTAGAACCAACCTACACCACGTATGAGCAGACGTATCATTGGGTATACGAGGCTACCTTCGGAGTGACCAAGGGATTCTTACGGAATCGGTTGCAGTTGAATTTGATGGCCTGTTTATTGGGAAAGCGCCGGATAATGGAGACAAACACGCCGACTACATGGACATTCATGCGATATATAAACCGAAATAGATTCGTGCGTCTTTCTATTTCATGGTTCTTCCAAAAAGGAAAAACAGACAATATAGATACGGTATCTGGTTCTCAGCAATATGAAAAAATGGTGGGACCCAAATAGAACAGGTAAGGGACGTTCAGACTTGGATTCTCCCGTGCTGGCGTATCAGATAGCCAAACGGTTAGAGGAAGTGTGGGATAAGTTATTCTTCTCTTGACTCTTCTATTTGCGTGCGTCTGCAATGTTCCAGTAGAATCTGTTTCTTGTTCCAGTGGAATGGCGCATAGTCTTTGTTGCGTTTGACGCGGTTGTTTCTGACCGTCAGTCCGTCTACCGACTTCGCGTAAATAAGCGGATGGTCGAAAGTCTCGAACAGGTTGTCTTCAATCAGTATAGCTCCTTCTTTGCCTCCATGGAAATAGCCTTGTTGTTTGTCGAGTTGTGGTATTTCGGGATAAATGGAGATGACGGCGTTTGTGAACTGGAACATATTCGTCAGCGAGTTGATGAATTGGTTGCGGCGGATGACAAGAGAACGCACCGCTCCACTTTCATACCATCCGTTACAGTCGCCGCAGAGGAGAATGGCCGTTCCTGAAGTATGGTCAAAGACATTATTCTCGCAAAGTGTATGACGAGGAGATGAGAATAAGGCTCCCCTGGCACGGTTGTTCCGGATGGTGTTTCGGGTGAATGTCACGGTCGGTGTCCATGTGAGATTTTCTATTCCAAACCCTTCTGCGGAGTTGACAGAATCGGGTATGTCCCTTTCAAATGTAAGGAGAAACGACTTTGCGGCGGTTGTCGAATGGCCGTCCGCAGGCGCAATGCTTTTGATTACATTGTGACTGCCCACTACATCCATTGTGGCTGAGCGGATGAACGACACGGTGTCGCCCTTGTCGCCCCATGCGAAACCCCAGCATTGGGGGTGCATATAAGCGCATTGCAACGTCCGGCTGTCGATGCGTTTGGTTACTTTCAGATAGACGCCATGTATGTTGATGGCATCATCCATCATATTTTCATACAGTCCGTCGTCGGAGAATAGTTCCCCTTTGCATTGGGAGAAATGCGTGGCGTCCGCCTGTGTCGTGAAATAGCGTGGGTCTTTCTTTCCACGGAGCTTCACATTGAATTTCTCCAGCCTGACACCTTCACATCTTTGTGCGAGAAGTCCCATTCCTTCCGCAAAGTGTACGGTAGTATTCGCTATCTTGGTATGACGGCAATGGTCGAGAAAGATGCCGGGAGCAGGGCGTTCCCAGGAACGCATTGCCACGATGGTGCCAGCCGGCAGTCGTTTGTCTTTCCAGTGAGGAGCCAGGAGTTTGCCGGAGCCGAGGTCTTCAAAACCTTGTGTGTGGATACTCAGGTCGCTGGTGTTATACACAATATGTCGTGTCTTGGGGTCAAAGGCGATGCCGGAAGACGGGGTAACAGCCCACCCTTCGCCGTAGTTCTCAAAATACCCTTTGTCGTTTTTCCGCCAGCTGACCCACGGAGCGGGTGTAAACACAATTCCTTTTTCACCTCTGTTTTCCACAATCTTCACTTGTGCGATTTGGGGGTGGGGAAAGTCTATGGAGAAGTTTTTTAAGGTGCAGTTCTCTGAGTCAATCAATGCGATTGGCAGCATCCGTCCATAGCACAAAAATTCACTGCCGTTGCCGTCAATAGTCAGGTTATTCCATGCCTCAAGGAGGATAGCCACTCTTTTAGGCTGTCCCTGGTCGTGGTTGGATATATATAATTCGGCAGGTTGTGCGTCTCCTGCATGGAAAGCGTATTTCCCTTTCTTGAATTTCACAATCACGGTATCAGATGCCTTTGTCTTTGTGCGGATTTCATTCAAGACGGCTCGCAAGCGTGAACTTAGGTTCTTTGATTTGGTCGTGGGGAGTATGCCGTAAGAGGTAAGTTCATAAGTACGTATGGCCGCTTGAGATGTGAAGCCGGCTAAGAGTAGTGTGAGGAATAAAAGCGTTCGTTTCATCTTGTTTGGTTGGTTATAAAGTGATGTGAACTTTTCTCCGGTTTTTATACGGTGAATTACGCTCCGTAACTCACCGTGTAGTAAAAATTACTCACCGCATAGCAAAAATTACTCACCGTATAATGAGGCGTAACTCACCGTGTTTTTACAGAGCTGCGTCGGGCATTCCCTTTATCCAAAAGCGGGAAGTGATGTCCTCTTTTGTTCCGTCGGAATGGATGCGATACATACGCTGGTTGGTGGTGGGAGAACGCAATGGACCCTTGTCCTCGATATAGGGGCCTATTTTCAAGTAGTCGAAAGACTGGATGATAGACGGGTCGGAAGGCAGGTTGTCGTTTCCGCTATACCATGCGGTCTTTAACTCATGGGCATACTTCTGCTTCAAGAAACGAGCCAAGGCGGCTACGGCAGAAGGTTCACGGTCTCCACCCATAAAACTTACGCAGGTGATTTCACCTGCGTAAGGAGCTATGAGATTCAGTAAAGATTCTTCATTCAGAGGTGTTCCCTTGTCTTCCCACAGAAAGGGGCTGTGACACCCCTTGCAATGGAAAGGACAATTGGAAATGTCGATGGCGAGTGTCACCTCGTCAGGGATTTCCTGGAAAACGATGTCGGAAGTGATGTATTTCAGCATTTCACTTTCTCCAATACCTTGTCCGCATGAGCGTAGAAACGGCGGTGTGCCTCCTGCTGACGTGCGGCGGAGAAGTTGCTCACCCGTTTCAGATAGCCGATGATACGGGTCAGATAGTCCACGTTCTCACTGCCGCAGATGGGGCATTTCTTCAAGTAACGCTTGTCGATGTGGTGACAGTCGTTGCATACCGTGTTCGGAATGTTGAATGTGAAGTAGTTGCATCCTTCCTTGGCGGCCACTCGCAACAACTGGCGGTATTGCGCCTTGCTGAGGTGCTCGGCCAAATTCATGTGCAAGGCAGACCCTCCGGTGAGGTGTTCTATATATTTGCGTCCGTGCAGCTTGAACTTGTCGAGAATGGTCTGTGAGTTGTCTTCCACTACGTAGAAGTAGCTGTTGTAGCAGTCGCGAGGTACGAAATAGCCGTCCTCCCGGTCCCATTTGGCGTGTTTCACACCCACGTTCTCCGCCGGAATCATCTCGCAGTTGAACATCAGTTCTTTGGTACGGTATTTCTTGTTGTAGGTCTCGACCAGTCCGAGGACTTTCTGCACGAACTCCGTGTACTGCGGGTTGTCTGTGATGTCCAGTCCGAGGAACTCGGCGGCCTCCACCAGTCCGTTCACACCGATGGTGAGGTACTGTCGGTTGATATTGATATAGCCTGCGTCGAAGAGCGGTAGCATACCTCTTGACTGCAAGTATTTCAGATTCTCGTTGTAGGCGGATTGCACCTTATGCACAAGGTCTACAATTTCCTCTAAGAACTCCATGTAGGGACGCTTGCTGCGCACGGCATACTGGATGCAACGGTTCAGGTTGATGGTCAGCACGCTCTTGGAACCCGTGGACACACCACCTGCTCCGAGGGTGTAGCTGAATCCGTTGTCTTGTATTTCGTTACGCAGACGGCAGCAGCTGCTCAAAGAGTCGGCGTTGTCGCTCATGTAGGTGAAGAATGAATGGCCTTCTCCGTACATCTGGGCTGTGAAGTCTCCGTATTCCTTGTCTTTCACGTCTCCGTTTTCCGTCAGCAACGCCATGGTCTCCACCGGGAAAGTCAATACCGTGCGGGTACGCTCGCGGTTGAACCATTTCATGAAACGTTTCTGCAACCAGTTCAGTGAGTCCCAGTCAGGCTGGCTGCCGTCAGGGAAGAAGAAGTTGTCAAACAGACTGTGGAAATAATACTTGTCGTAGTAGGCGATGTTCCAGAACACGGCCTGGAAATTACGCGCGCCCGTAGGCTGGTTGATGGAATAGACAATCTGTTCGAAACAGTCCGTGATCATCTTGTCAATCGTGCGGTGACGTTTGGACAAGTCCACCACGTCGTCAGCGTGCAGGTAGTAGTCTTTGCCGTACTCCAGTCCGATGAAATAGTTAAGGTACATGAGGAATTCCGGCGTGGCACAGGCACCACTCAGCATGCTGGACACGATGAACACCATATTGATGAACCCTCCGCAGAAAGACTTCAAGTTGGTCGGCGCCGTGGAGTTTCCTCCGATGGAAGCCGTGCCGTTGAGCAGCCACGGATACATGGTGATGCTGGCGCAGTAGTTGGCGAGGTTCGTCTCGTCGTTCTTATAGATGAAATGGTGGTTCAGGTAATAAAGATATTTGTCCGCGAGTTCCTTTCCGTACATATCTTTTATGCGGTCGGTAAGCAACTTGCGGTTCAGACGGATGAATCCCTGCTTGGGAAGTTCCCCCATGAGCGTAGCCACGTTCTTGTTCTCCACATTGGCGTTGGCGTCGTATTTGCTGCCCGTGGCGGGGTTCAACGCGTTACAATAGTTGATGAGGAAATCCATCTGCTCTTTCAGCTGCCGGTCTTCTAGGTGTTTCTGCCGATAGAGCATATACGACTTCGCCACGGAGAAATATTTCTCCATCATCAAGGAGTTCTCCACTTGGTTCTGGATATCTTCCACAGACATTTCGTTCTCGATGGAGATGTGTGACAGCAAATCCGTCATCATGTCTTCTGTCACAAAACTTCCGGTAGACAAGAACGCCTTTGAGATGGCTGTTTTGATCTTGTCAATGGAGAACGGTTCTTTCTTTCCGTTCCTTTTCGTTATTACAATATTTGCATAATCCATGCCACAACTTCCCTTTAAGTTTTAACGGTAATAATTTCTTACTGTTTTCAGAAAACAGCTTCGCAAAGATACAATTATATTTTGAATATTCTTCGTGTTTAGCGGTTTTTTTAAGATACTTGAAAGTATGTTTCCACTTACTCGGAGAGGTCCAGATAGGGCTCCAAACGGCGCAAATCATTCTCCGTGAATACGGTGTACATCTTCAGTTGAACTAACTCTTTAATAGTCCCGTATTTCCGCTTGTGTTCGAAAATAGCTTGGGTTTGCCGGTAATTCAAATAGGGATGTCTCAGTATTGTGGAAAACGAGGCTTTGTTAATTTTCAATGCTCTGACAGGTTCCTTCGCCAGTGTGAAACAGCGGTGCAGCTCTTCGGGGATGTCTATTTCATGTAATTGGTTTACAGACGTATATCCTCCTAACTGCTCTCTGTATCTTACAATGCGTCTTGCATAGTAACTTCCGATACCGTGCAGCTTTTTCAGTTCTGTGGTGTCGGCTGTGTTCAGGTTCAGCGTCACTCCGTCTGGATACTTCTCTGGCTTCTGGCGTAGAAAGGAATCCCGGCGTGCGGTTCGTTCACTTTTCCATTTTTTATGCATGGAATCAGTGTAGGCCAAGGCTTGCGGAGCGATGCGGATATAGGGGCGGAGGCGTTGGAAGGTCTCCTTCTTCAGACCGTAAATCCGGGCGAAATCCTCGGGGGTGTGGAAATAGCCACCCTTGCTGCGGTATTTGTAAATATTCTTTATAATGAAATGGGGTAGTCCCAGCCTTTCAAAGGTGGCTGCTTCGGCAGTGTTCGGGTCGAAAGGGAAGGTCTCGGCAGTCGGAATATCACCGTATTCTCCCTTGTTGTGCTGCTTCCAATATTCTCTTTGCTTCGTCTCCAGCATTTCTTTCTGGACGGTGTGCCATTTCTGTTCTTCCTCGCTCATTTGGCGGGTAAGGCGTTTCTCGGACAAAAGGTAGCCTGTATAGAAGCAGCTCCCTGCTACAAGGAGTACACACAGGAGCCATAACGCACGGCGGTCTGACTTTGAATAGTAGAATAATGACTTCCAGAAATCTCTTTTCATTGAGTAGGTTTTTAGGAGTAAGAATTCCTCCGTTACGGAGTCCGTTTGCTTGGATGCGAATGTACGCTATTTTACTGATATGGCCAAAAATAAGTTATTGTAAATCTGTTCATAAAGGGTGGAAAACACTTGTTAAAACCTTTAAAACAGAGTGGAAAACCTTTCTTACAGAGAATCTGTTTCAGAAGGTTATACACAGTAGTTAACTGTCTTATTTATAGTATATAATCTGTTATTTACCATAAAGAGTTAACAGGTTATGCACAAGGTGTTGATAACTTATCTTCCTTTTTTTATAGGATTGTGTGCATTACTAACCCTAAAATTCGTACCTTTACGCCCAAAATCAGAACAATGGCTGAAGAAACTGCATATCATATTCCAGTTTTGCTGAAGGAAAGTGTGGACGGGATGAATCTCTGTCCTGACTCCGTATGCGTGGATGTCACGTTCGGAGGTGGCGGACATAGCCGTGAGATTTTGTCCAGATTGACCGGAGAGGGGCATCTGTATGCTTTTGATCAGGACAGCGACGCAGAGCGGAATATCCCGCAGTCGGAATCGTTCACTTTCGTGTACAGCAATTTCCGGTATTTGAAAAACTTCATGCGTTATTATGGTGTGGGGCAAGTGGATGCGGTGTTGGCTGACCTTGGCGTGTCCAGTCATGACTTTGATGAGAAGGAACGTGGCTTTTCCTTCCGTTTCGATGGAAAACTGGATATGCGGATGAACACACGTGCGTCCATTACAGCTGCCGAGTTGGTAAATAATGCGGACGAAAAAGAGTTGGCGGATATGTTCTACTTGTACGGGGAACTGAAGCAAAGCCGCCGTTTGGCTGCCGCACTGGTGAAAGCTCGCGCACAAAAGGAGATAACGACGGTGGAGGACTTCCTGCAAGTGGTGCGTCCTGTCATTGGCGAACGCAGAGAGAAGAAAGACCTTGCCAAGGTGTTCCAGGCGTTGCGCATTCAGGTGAATGACGAGATGGGCGCTTTGAAGGATATGCTGGCACAAGCCACTGAAATACTGAAACCAGGAGGAAGACTGGTGGTAATCACCTATCATTCTCTTGAGGACAGGCTCGTGAAGAATGTCATGAAGACTGGCAATACAGAGGGAATCACCCACAAAGACTTCTATGGAAACGTGGAGTCGCCTTTCGTGCTGGTGAACAACAAGGTTATCACGCCGGATGAGGAGGAAATCACATCCAATCCTCGTTCACGGAGCGCGAAACTTCGTATTGCGCAAAAGAAATAGTACATGGCGAAAAGCAAAGAAGAGAAAAAGAAAAAATTAGAACAGGAGGAAAGAGAGGCGAAGGCAGAGTTTGACAAACTGGACAATCCTATGAAAGTCTCTGCAAAACCTTTGTCCTTTCGTTCCCTTATTGGCGGCGATTTCCTGATGAGCGGTTTCCTGCGCAGGCAGTTGGGACTGCTGGTGCTGGTCATCGCCTGTATGCTGGTGTATATCTACAATGGATACGCCAGCAAACAGCAACTGATAGAAATATCCAAACTGAAAGTCCGGCTGGACGACGCTCGCAACAACTGGATTACTCGTTCCAGCGAATTGCTGGAGAAAAGCCGCCAGAGCCAGGTGGAGAAATACCTGCACGAAAATGAGGATACTTCCATCCAGATGGCCACTACGCCGCCATACATGATAAAGAGATAATCTATGGGCATAAACAACGACATACTAAGAAGGTACAATATAATCCTCTTTTTTCTTATTTTAGGTTTCGTAGCCGTGATAGGGAAGGAAACGTACCTGATGTTGGTGGAGAAAGACAAGTGGCAGGCTTATTTCGACGCTAACTTCCGTCGCAAGAAGAATGTGTCGATTCCTGCAAAAAGGGGAAATATATTTTCGGCGGACGGAAAACTGCTGGCCAGCAGTGTCCCTGTCTTCAAGATATACAAGGACTTCAAAATCGGGGGAACAGACTCTGCGTTCATTGCGGAGAACGATTCCTTGTTCATGGCCAAGCTGGATAGTATATCGCACGGACTTTCAGCTATCTTTCCGGACAAGTCAGCCGCTGAATTCAAGGAAAGACTGTTGGAAGGAAAGGAAAAACAGTCAAGGAACTGGCTGTTGTACCCCAAACGTATTTCTTATACGCAGTTCAAGGCGGTGCAGGAACTCCCTTATTTCAAGATGGGACGCTATAAAAGCGGCTTGCACGAAGAGAAGTTTGACTTGAGAGAAAAGCCTTTTGGCTCATTGGCCTCCCGTACGCTGGGCAGTCTCTATCCCGGAAAGGACCAGGCGCGCAACGGACTGGAGCTGGCTTACGATTCAATATTGAGAGGACTGCCTGGAAAAGCCCACACGCAGAAGATTCTGAACAGGTATTTGAATATCATAGACCGGGATCCTGTGGACGGTTCGGATATCTTGACCACTATCGACATCGATATGCAGGATATTTGTGAACAGGCGTTGGTGGAAAAACTGAAGGAAATCGACGGGCAGATGGGAGTGGCGATTCTCATGGAAGTGAAGACCGGCGATGTGAAAGCGATAGTGAACATGACTCGCTGCTCTGACGGGCAATACCGGGAGGTGAGGAATGATGCGGTATCCATGTTGTTGGAACCTGGGTCTGTGTTCAAGACCGCTTCGTTCCTGGTGGCCTTTGATGATGGCTACTTGCACATGGACGACCATGTGGAGACAGGAAATGGTATATTCACTTATGGTACAGCCAAGATGAAGGACTGGAACTGGCACCGGGGAGGATACGGCACTATTTCCGTGCCGGAATGCTTGATGTATTCCTCCAACGTAGGTGTGAGCCGGCTGATAGACAAATTTTATCACAACCAGCCGAATAAGTATATAGACGGACTCTATCGGGTAGGTATTGCGGATAATTTACACTTGCCTATTCCTGGTTCGGCTGCGCCTAAAGTGCGGCATGTCAAGGCTGATGGCAGTAACTGGTCTGTGTCGGCTTTGCCGTGGATGAGCATCGGTTATGAATCGCAGGTGCCGCCTATCAGCACGCTGACTTTCTACAACGCCATTGCGAACGGAGGAAAGATGGTGAAGCCTCGTTTCGTGAAAGCGGTGACACGGAAAGGAGAAGTGATACAGGAATTTCCCGTGGAAGTATTGAAAGACAAGATTGCTTCGGACGAGGCGTTGAATAACATACGCACCATTCTTGAAATGGTGGTGAACGACCCAAAAGGATTGGGAAAGAAAGCGGGAACTAAGCAGTTCCATGTATCCGGGAAAACGGGTACGGCGCAAATATCTGGCGGACGCGCGGGGTATAAAAGCGGAGGAGTGAACTACCTTCTTTCTTTCTGCGGATATTTCCCGTCGGAAGACCCGAAGTACAGCTGCATAGTCTGTCTGAGGAAATCAGGATTGCCTGCTTCGGGTGGAGGAATGGCTGGCCCCGTGTTTAGTAAGATTGCCGAGAAAGTCTACGCAAAGAATATCTATATGGATATAAGTTATGCGCGTGACTCTGTGGTGCAGACTGTGCCGAGCGTCCTGGCTGGGGATGTGCAGGCCGCACACTATGTGTTGGAGCATCTTGAAATTGGGAATAATACCAACTGGTCGCAAGGAACGGTGGGCATTCCTGTATGGGGAGCTGTCCATCGTAGCGGCAACAACTTGGTCTTGTTGAAAAACCAGGTTCCCGTGAACAGGATGCCGAATGTGTTGGGCATGGGAGCCAGGGATGCGGTGTTCCTGTTGGAGAGTAGAGGGGTGAAGGTGAGTTTGAAGGGAGTGGGTAAAGTGGTTTCCCAAAGTATTGCCGCCAACTCACCGCTTCGCAGAGGCTTGAGATGCCAGATAACTCTGGCTTCTGCCGCAGAGAGACAACCCATGCCGCAGCCTGTGCAAAAAACAGCAAACAAAGAAACTCAAAATAAACAAAACAATGAAACTGAAGGACGTACTGAAAAAGATTCAGCCGAAACAAATAATCGGCGACGCTGAGGTGGAGATTAAAGGGGTGAACATTGATTCACGCTTAGTGAAATCCGGCGATCTTTTTATCGCCATGAGAGGTACTCAGGTGGATGGACATAAGTTTATCCCCAAGGCCATCGAGCAGGGTGCTGTGGCGGTGTTGTGTATAGACTTGCCAGAAGAAAGGAGTGAACGTGTGACATACGTGCAAGTGGACGATTCCGAATATGCCGGAGGATGTGCCGCTACGCAATTTTTCGGAGACCCGAGTTCCCGCTTGAAACTGGTGGGAGTCACAGGTACCAACGGAAAGACTACCATCGCTACCTTATTATATAATATGTTCCGTAAATTCGGTTACAAAGTGGGACTGATTTCCACGGTATGCAACTACATTGACGGAGAAGCGGTGCATACAGACCATACCACGCCTGACCCTATTACGTTGAACCGTGAGTTAGGGGAGATGGCGGACGCAGGATGCGAATATGCCTTCATGGAGTGCAGCTCTATCGCTATTGTGCAGCAGCGTATCGCCGGGCTGAAGTTTGCCGGGGGACTGTTCACGAATCTCACCCGTGACCATTTAGATTACCACAAGACCATGGAGGCATACCGGGACGCAAAGAAGAAGTTCTTTGACGACCTGCCTGCTGACGCGTTTGCGGTGACTAACTTGGATGACAAGAACGGTATGTATATGGTGCAAAACACGAAAGCCACTGTGTACACCTATTCTTTGACACAGATGGCGGACATCCGTTGCAAGATTATCGAGAGCCATTTCGGGGGTATGTACTTGGATATAAACGGAAAGGAAGTAGGCGTGTCCTTCATCGGGCGTTTCAACGCTTCCAACTTGTGTGCCGTCTATGGTGCCGCCTTGCACTTGGGCAAACAGCCGGAGGAGATTTTACAGGTGTTAAGCACGTTGCATCCGGTGAATGGACGCTTGGAGGCAATTCAGTCCAAGGATGGCAAGACGGCTATCGTGGACTACGCTCACACACCAGACGCATTGGTCAATGTGCTGTCGGCTATTCATGGCGTATTGCAGGGAAAAGGCGAGGTGATTACTGTCTGTGGAGCTGGTGGAAACCGTGACAAAGGGAAACGTCCTATCATGGCGCAGGAAGCGGTGAAACAGAGTGACAAGGTAATCATCACCAGTGATAACCCTCGTTTCGAGCAGCCGGAGGACATCATCAACGATATGCTGGCCGGACTGAATGAGGAACAGATGAAGAAGGTTATTACCATTGTGGACCGTAAGGAGGCCATCCGTACAGCTTGCATGATGGCTAAGCAGGGAGACGTGATTCTGGTGGCCGGAAAAGGACACGAGGACTATCAGGAAATAAAGGGTGTCAAACACCATTTTGACGACCACGAGGTGGTACGAAGTTGTTTCGGTATTGCTAAATAAAGGCGTATGTTGTACTATTTGTTTGGCTATTTGGAGCAACTCCATTTCCCAGGTGCCCGAATGTTCGGGTACACCTCGTTCCGTTCGTTGATGGCGGTGATTATCTCCTTGCTGATTTCCGCTATCTTCGGACAGTATTTCATCAAGCTGTTGCGACGGAAACATATCACGGAGACACAGCGTGACGCAAAGACAGACCCGTTTGGAGTGAACAAGATTGGCGTTCCGTCCATGGGTGGTATCATCATTATTTGCGCTATTCTGGTACCTTGCATCTTGCTTGGAAGACTGGACAACGTATATATGGTACTGATGCTGATTACAACCGTATGGTTAGGACTGTTAGGCTTTGCGGACGACTATATCAAGGACTTCAAGAAAAACAAGGAAGGACTGCCTGGAAAGGTGAAGATAATAGGACAGATAGGTCTGGGACTGATTATCGGACTTACGTTGTATTACAGTCCGCAAGCTGTGATTCAGGAGAATATGCAGATTGAGAAGCAGGGACACGAGAAGGTGGTGGTGCATAAACAGACACAGGAGAAATCCACGCAGACCACCATTCCGTTCTTCAAGAACAACAACTTAGACTATTCCGACATTATGGGGTTCACGGGTAAGTATGCCCACAAGGCGGGATGGATTCTTTTTGTCTTTGTGACCATCTTAGTGGTCACAGCCGTGTCGAACGGATGTAACCTGAATGACGGAATGGATGGTATGGCGGCGGGAAACTCCGCCATCATCGGAGTCGTGTTAGGAATACTTGCCTACGTGTCGAGTCACTTTGAGTTCGCCACTTATCTGAACATCATGTATATACCAGGATGTGAGGAATTGGTGATATTCAGTTGTGCCTTCATCGGTGCCTTGATTGGTTTCCTGTGGTACAATGCGTATCCTGCACAGATATTCATGGGAGACACCGGAAGTCTTACCATTGGGGGTATCATCGCAGTGTTCGCCATCATCATCCACAAGGAGTTGCTGCTGCCTATCTTGTGCGGTATCTTCTTGGTGGAGAGTCTTTCTGTCATTCTGCAAGTGGAATACTACAAGTTGGGGAAACGGAAAGGCGTGAAGCAGCGTATCTTCAAACGTGCGCCCATCCATGACCATTTCCGTACACTGCCTTCTCAGTTAGACAGCCAGTGCCGGTATGTGTTCAAGCGTCCGGTCTCTGCGGTGCATGAGTCTAAAATAACCGTCCGCTTCTGGATTATCTCCATTTTACTGGCGGCGTTGACTATAATTACATTGAAAATAAGGTAACGAAAAATATATCATGAGTAAAAGAATTGTCATCTTAGGTGCCGGTGAGAGTGGTGCAGGCGCCGCTGTGCTGGCCAAGAAAAAAGGATTTGATACCTTCGTGTCGGACAAAGGACATATCAAAGACCATTACAAAGATATGTTGAACGAGTACCATGTCGCATGGGAAGAGGGTGCTAATACAGAAGACCTGATTCTGAATGCGGACGAGGTTATCAAAAGTCCGGGTATCCCGAACGACGCACCTATTATCCAGAAAGTGGAGGAAAAGCATATCCCCGTCATTTCCGAGATAGAGTTCGCCGGACGGTACACGAACGCCAAAATGATTTGTATCACGGGAAGTAACGGAAAGACTACGACCACTTCTCTGATTTACCATATCCTGAAATCCGCAGGCTATAACGTGGGGCTGGCGGGAAACATTGGCCGCAGTTTGGCTTACCAAGTGGCGGAGGAGAACTTTGACTATTATGTCATTGAGCTGAGCAGCTTCCAACTGGACAATATGTACAAGTTCCGGGCGAATATCGCTATTTTGATGAATATTACCCCAGACCATCTGGACCGCTACGATTTCAAGTTCCAGAACTATGTGGATGCCAAGATGCGTATTTTGCAGAACCAGACTTCTAACGACTACTTTATCTTCTGGAATGACGATCCAGTGGTGAAAGAGGAGTTGAAGAAGTACGATATCAAGGCTGTGGTGTATCCTTTCTCCGAGTTGAAAGAGGAGGGTTCCATCGCTTACGCGGAAGACGGGAAATATGTCATCGAGCAGCCTGTCGCTTTCAACATGGAGTTGGAAGACTTGGCCTTGAGCGGAAAGCACAATTTGTACAACTCCTTGGCTGCGGGTATCTCCGCCAATATCGTGGGTGCCAGCAAGGAGTCCATCCGGAAGAGTCTGAGTGACTTCAAGGGAGTGGAACACCGCTTGGAGAAAGTGGGCATATTCCATAATGTGCTGTATGTGGACGATTCTAAGGCGACCAACGTGAACGCTTGCTGGTATGCCTTGGAGAGCATGAAGCGTCCTACGATTCTTATTCTTGGTGGAAAAGACAAGGGAAACGATTACGCTGAAATCAAGGATTTGGTGAAAGAACGTTGTGCCGGACTTGTATATTTAGGAGCAGATAACACAAAGTTGCATAAATTCTTCGATGGATTGGGACTTCCTGTGGCCGACACGCACAGCATGAAAGATTGTGTGGAGGCGTGCCGTAAGATGGCGAAAGAGGGGGATGCGGTGTTGCTCAGTCCGTGCTGCGCAAGTTTTGACTTGTTCAAGAACATGGAAGACCGGGGCGACCAGTTCAAGGCTTGTGTGAGAGCCATAAAATAACGAAAGATGGTCGCAGCCAAGAATCTCATCAAGGGAGACAGGGTTATCTGGATGATATTCCTGCTTCTCTGTGCCATTTCGCTGTTGGAAGTGTACAGTGCGGCCAGCACACTTGTATACAAGCAGGGTGTATGGGAGCCTATACTTCGTCATGCCAGTTATTTGCTGGGAGGGGTGGTATGCATCATTGTGGTACAGAATATCCCAGTGAATATCTTCCGCTCAGGTACAGTCTTTGTGTATCTTTCCATAATAGGGCTTGTGGTGGTGTCGAATATGCCTAAAATAAACGGGGCGAGCAGAACCATTGATTTGGGATTGATACAATGGCAGCCTTCGGAAACGGCGAAAGGAGGGATGGTCATTCTCACCGCATTGGTTTTGGCATACGCTACCCGCACGAAAGAAGGGTTCACTACAAATGGTTTTTGGCTTATTGTGGGGCATTTGATTGTCTTGGTAGGACTGATTGTCACAGAGAATTTCTCCACGGCGGGCATTTTGTATATCACTATCTTCCTCATGATGATTATCGGAAAGGTGAATAGCAAGCAGCTCCTGTGGATGTTCTTTACTACCATAGCGGGGACATTGCTGTTTGCGTTGGCCATCTTTGCCGTCTCTCCCAAGACTTATGACTCTATCAACAAGTCCATGCCGGTAATGGAGAAATTCACCCACCGTTTCGATACATGGAGAAACCGTTTCACAAATCATGGCGAAGAGGAAAATATGGAGGAGATGGACCCATTCGGCAACAACGCACAGCGGATTCATGCGAATATCGCCATAGCTACCAGCAATGTGGTAGGGACGGGGCCGGGAAACTCTGTGGAGAGAGACTATCTTTCCCAGGCGTATTCCGACTTTATCTACGCTATCATATTGGAGGAAATGGGGTGGTTAGGAGGCACCTTTGTGGTGGCTCTTTATGTGTTCCTCCTTATTCGGGCTTCCCGAATCGCCCAGAAGTGTACAGACCCGTTCCAGTCGTTGATGGTCATAGGGCTTACCTTGCTGATGGTGCTGCAAGCCTTGGTGAACATGAGTGTGGCCGTGGGGCTTATCCCTGTCACAGGACAGCCGTTGCCGATGATTAGCCGTGGCGGAAACTCCATCTTGGCCAATTGTGTGTATATCGGAATCATTCTGAGTGTCAGCCGGAATATGAGAAAAAGGCAACACTTAAAAGATAAAAAAAGATTAAATTCAGAGACTGAAATAGAAAGTGCGAAAAAAACCGTAACCGAATAGTGCATTCAAGCTGTTTTATTCGTATTTTTGTCGAAACTTAAGTTTTTCAGAAATGAATAAAGATTTACGGATAATTATCAGTGGAGGTGGCACTGGAGGGCATATATTCCCGGCGGTGTCTATCGCCAACGCTATAAAAGCGCAGCATCCTGAGGCGAAGATTCTTTTCGTTGGTGCGGAAGGACGCATGGAGATGCAGCGTGTGCCTGCCGCAGGGTATGAGATAAAGGGGCTTCCCATCTGCGGATTCGACCGTAAGCACTTGTGGAAGAACATCAAAGTGCTGTTCAAGATATGGAAGAGCCAACGCATGGCAAAGCAGATTATCAAGGATTTCCGTCCTATGGCGGCTGTAGGAGTGGGAGGCTACGCAAGCGGTCCTACCCTGAATATGGCTGAGAAAGCGGGCATTCCGACCCTGTTGCAAGAGCAGAACTCCTATGCGGGAGTTACCAACAAGCTTCTGGCGAAGAAAGCCCGGAAGATTTGCGTGGCTTATGACGGCATGGAGCGGTTCTTTCCCGCCGACAAGATTATCAAGACCGGAAATCCTGTGCGGCAGGGACTGACCAGCGGACAGATTCCGAAGGAAGATGCCCGCCAGAAATTCGGCTTGCAACCTGAAAAGAAGACCATCCTGCTGATTGGCGGAAGCTTGGGTGCGCGTACTGTCAATCGTAGCGTGCTGGAACATTTGGATATTATCCGTCAGAATAGCGGGCAACTGCAGTTCATCTGGCAGACAGGCAAGTACTACCACGAAGCCATCATGGAAGAATTGAAGAAGGCTGGAAAGCCCGACAATCTCTATGTGACCGATTTCATCGCTCGGATGGACGAGGCGTACAGTGCGGCGGACTTGGTGATTTCAAGAGCCGGAGCGGGTTCCATCTCTGAGTTCTGCCTGTTGCGCAAGCCCGTGATACTGGTGCCTTCACCGAACGTGGCGGAAGACCATCAGACGAAAAACGCCTTGGCGTTAGTACACAAGGACGCAGCGTTGTATGTGAAAGACAGCGAAGCGGCAGACTCCTTGTTGGCCTTGGCCGTGAAAACCGTGCAAGACGAGGATTTGTTGAGTAAATTAAGTAAGAATATCGCCACTTTGGCTTATCCTGACTCCGCCAACGTCATTGCGGAAGAAGTGTATAAGTTAGCCGTGGCGTACAGAGACAGACAATAATGGATTTACATCAGATTAAAGCAGTATATTTTGTGGGAATCGGGGGAATCGGCATGAGTGCGATTGCCCGTTTCTTTCTTCATAAAGGCATTGCGGTGGCCGGTTACGACCGTACACCCACTCCTTTGACCAAGGAGTTGGAACAAGAAGGAGCTTCCATACATTACGAGGAAAACGTGTCGCTTATCCCGGATGCTTTCAAGGATAAGGAGCATACCTTGGTGGTGTTCACGCCCGCTATTCCTTCCACGCATCAAGAGTTTGCTTATTTCAAGGACAATGGCTTCGACGTGGAGAAACGCGCGCAGGTGCTGGGTATCCTCACCCGTTCGCACAAGGGACTCTGTGTGGCGGGTACGCATGGCAAGACTACCACGTCTACCATGGCCGCTTACATTCTGGAGCAAAGCCATGTGAAATGCAGCGCCTTTTTGGGAGGTATTTCCAAGAACTTCGACTCGAACTATGTGTTTGACAAGGACAGTGACTATATTGTCATCGAGGCGGACGAGTTCGACCGTTCGTTCCATTGGCTGACTCCCTATATGTCCGTCATCACAGCCACAGACCCTGACCATCTGGACATTTACCATACGAAGGAAGCCTATTTAGAGAGCTTCACTAAATACTCTTCGTTGATAAAGCCCGAGGGTGCGTTGGTTATCCATACCGACTTGGAGATGAAGGTCAATGTACAGCCGGGCGTGAAGGTCTATACCTATTCCAGGGAAAAAGGCGATTTCCATGCGGAGAACTTACGTATCGGACACGGTGAGATTGTGTTCGACTTCGTGTCTCCCTTTGGCAATATCAAGGACATCCGCCTTGGAGTGCCTATCAGCATCAACATCGAGAACGGCATCGCCGCTATGGCGTTGGCGCAGATGAACGGTGTGACGGCTGACGAGATTCGGGGAGCGATGGCTTCGTTCAAAGGAGTGGACCGTCGCTTCGACTTCAAGATTAAGAACGACAAGATTGTGTTGCTGAGCGACTACGCTCATCATCCCACAGAGATACACAAGAGCATAGAGTCTATCCGTGAAGTGTTCAACGACAAGAAGATTTCCGTGCTCTTCCAGCCCCATCTCTATACTCGTACCAGAGACTTCTATCCCGATTTCGCCAAGAGCTTGTCTTTGGCGGACGAGGTGATTCTGCTGGATATCTATCCGGCCAGGGAGCAGCCTATTCCGGGTGTGACCAGCCAGCTGATTTATGACAATCTGCGTCCGGGTATTGAAAAGAAGATGATACATAAGGAAGATATTCTTCCTCTCATGAAACAAGAGGACTTTCAAGTGCTGATAGTCTTGGGTGCGGGAGACGTGGACACGTTCACGCCCGAAATCAAGAAGATTTTCGAAGCGAAATATAAATGAAAAAAGTCCTTGTCGTACTTTCTTTCTTCATTCTGTCCGCCTATTTGGTGGCGGCAGTGACCGTGTTCAACAAACCTGACGCCAATGAGGTGTGCAGGGACGTGATAGTGTCTGTGGAGGACAGTGCGAGAGCGGGGTTCATACGGACGGGCCAGATTCAGCAAGCGCTTCAGAAGGAGGGGCTTTACCCCAAAGGAGAGCTGATGATATATGTCAACAGCGACAAAATAGAGCAGTGCCTGCGGAAGATGGCCTTGCTGGAGGATGTGAATTGTTACAAGACGGTGGATGGCAAGGTGCGTATCGCTGTCACCCAACGGTTGCCGGTCATGAGGGTTATGAGCGATAACGGTGATGATTATTATCTGGATGCCAGAGGACGCATCATGCCTCCCACGGAGAATGCGGCGGACTTGGTGGTGGCCACGGGCCATATATCCCGTTCTTTCGCCCAGAAGTATCTTCCGAGGATTGGCGAGTATCTTCAGAACACGCCTTTCTGGAACAGCCAGATCACACAGATTAACGTGACACCTCGAAACGAGCTGGAGCTGGTGCCGAGAGTCGGAGACCACATCATCTTTCTGGGTGAGCCGGTCAATACAATGGAAAAGTTGAACCGCATGGACTTGTTCTACAAGAAAGTCATCAGTATAGTGGGATGGGGAAAATACGCGAGGATTGATTTGGAATATCCGAATCAGATAATTTGTACAAAAAAGAAAACTGAATATGGCAGCGAACAATAACTATTTTATAGCGGTTATCGACTTGGATTCCGAGAAGGTGAGAGGAATCGCAGGGGTGAAGAACAAGAGTGGCAACTTGGAGGTGCGGGCTGTGGCCAGCGCGGACTCCTCCGCTTTTGTGGAAAGAGGTGTCATCTATAATCTCAACAAGGCGGCGGATAGTATTGCGAGCATAGTGAAGCAACTGGAAACCACGTTGAACACACATATCGCCAAAGTCTACACTTGCCTCGGTGGACGTTCGCTCCATACATGTTCCCAGACGGTGTCCTATCCTCTTCATTCCGAAACTGTCATCAGCCGGGAAACGGTGGACAGCATCATTGAGAAGAACCGTAATTCCTGTACAGTGGAATGGGATTTGCTGCAGGTGGTGCCACAGGAATACGAGGTGGGAGAGCGCAAGTCGCTGGATCCCGTAGGCATTATCAGTTCTCAAATCACGGGGCATTTCAAAAATGTGGTGGCCAGGAGAGAATTGAGCAAACGTTTGCGGGAAAGTTTCCGTATGGCGGATGTGGAGATAGAAGATGTACTTATCCGTCCGGTGGCGTTGGCCGGTATGCTTTTGTCTCCGTTGGAGATGAACAGCGGAGTGGCCTTGGCGAGTCTTGATTATGACACCACCACCGTGATGGTGTATCAAAACAACATACTCCGTCTTTTGTCCACTCTTCCGATTGGCTACAAGAACATTCTGCTGGACTTGTCCACGGTGGAGGAAATCAGCATCGAAGACGCGAAGGTACTCTTGCAGAAGTATGGAAGTGCCTACACCGACCCCACGGACGTGCAGAACGCGAAGATGATTGCCCTTCCCAACGGATTCGGAGTGAAACGCAATGAGTTCAACGGCGTGATAGAGGCACGTGTGCAGGAGATTGTCCTGAATGTGCTTCAGCAAATCAAGGAGGCGGGTTTCGCTTCGGAGAAGTTGCACGGAGGACTGGTACTCACTGGCCCTTACGCTTCATTCCGCAATTTGGACAAAGCGTTCTTTAAAGTCGAAGAGAAGCTGAAACTACGCTTCGCCAAACTCTTGCCGGTACCCATTGTGGACCAGACCCGGAGCCAGGCGTTGAAAGAGGGATTGTACAATACGGCGTTGGCTGTGATGGCGCAGGGCAAAATGAACTGTGCGGGAAACTCCTTGGACTATCTTTTCTCTTCAGAAGAAGAGCCGGAACCCGTGAAGGAAGACCCCGAAGTGCTCCGCAGGAAGAAAGAGGCCGAGGAAAAGGCTGCCAAGAAGGAGGAAGAGGAACGAAGAGAACAGCGATTTGACGAACAGTTGGACGCTATCAGAAAAAGTATCGAGGAAGACAAGTTCAAAGAGGCGGAAAACGGCCTTCGGAAACTGTACACGGACTATCCGGACAAGGAGGAGCAGATTCAGCGTATGGAGAATGCGTTGAAAATCTGTAAGCAACAGAAGCCGGGAGTTTGGGGAGTCCTTACGAGAAAATTCGGGGATTGGGTTTCCAGTTTTACAAGAGAGTGAGCACAATAATATCAACAATTAAAGAACTCTATCATGGCTAACGATAACGAACAACTGACGAACTTCAACTTCAAGAAGAATCCCCAGACCATCATCAAAGTGGTGGGAGTAGGAGGGGGTGGTGGAAACGCCGTGACCCACATGTACCGGGAAGGCATCCACAACGTCTCTTTCGTGCTTTGCAACACCGACGGTCAAGCCTTGCAGGACTCTCCTGTCCCCCAGAAAATCCAGTTGGGAAAAGAAGGGCTTGGTGCGGGAAACAAGCCGGAGAAAGGAAAAGCCGCTGCGCAAGAAAGCATTTCGGACATAAAGCAGATGCTGAATGACGGCACCAAGATGGTGTTCATCACTGCGGGAATGGGAGGAGGTACCGGCACAGGAGCCGCTCCTGTCATCGCCCAAATATCCAAAGACATGGGAATCTTGACCGTGGGTATCGTCACCATCCCGTTCTTGTTCGAGGGTATTGAGAAGATAGACCAGGCTTTGGACGGCGTGGACGAGATAAAGAAACACGTGGACGCACTGTTGGTCATCAACAACCAGCGTCTGCTGGATATCTGTAGCGGAAAGACGATGGACGAAGCTTTCCGCCGTGCCGACGAAACGCTGTCTATCGCCGCGAGAAGCATCGCCGAGATTATCATGGGACACGGTTACATAAACCTTGACTTCAACGATGTGACCACCACTTTGAAAGACGGTGGAGTGGCCATCATGAGTATCGGTTATGGAGAAGGAGAGGGGCGTATCAAGAACGCCATTCAGGAAGCGTTGCATTCTCCCTTGCTCAATAACAACGATGTCTACAACGCCAAGAAGATATTGCTGAACATCGCCTATAACAATACGGACGAGAAATGCGCCTTGGGCGTGGACGAGATGCTGGAAGTGCAGGAGTTCATGAAGAAGCTCAAACGCAAGTTTGAGTGCAAGTGGGGTGTCACCTACGACCAGACGCTCGACAAGAAGATAAAGGTGACGATTCTTGCCAGCGGTTTCGACTTGGAAACCATCCACCAGTTAGGCTCCAAACAGCAGGACACCCAGTCCAAACAGGTGTCTGTCGTGGACAACGACGAGGAAGAGAAAGACCAGCGCCGTGGAAAATACTACCACGACCAGAACCAGTCCTCCCAACCTCGTTACCATTTGTACTGCTTCCCTGCGGAAGACCTGGACAATGAAGATGTGATAAACCGCATTGACAGCATTCCTGCCTATAAGCGCACAAAGGAAGACCTGAACGAGTTGAAGAAACTCTCCCTGAAGACGACGGCACAACCCGTGGCACATACAGAGGAAAAAGAAGAATCCTCTTCCGAATCTGGCTCTGCTAAAATTGTGTTTTAAGGAGATGCGTATCCTAAACGAATCAACGATTTAAATTAACAACTATATCATGGCATTATTTGATACTATCAGCGAAGATATCAAGTCGGCGATGAAGAATCGCGACAAAGTGAGACTGGAGACATTGCGCAACATCAAGAAATGTTTCTTGGAAGCGAAGACCGCTCCGGGTTCTGACGGAGAACTGACCGACGAGGCCGCTATGAAGATTATGCAGAAGCTGGCCAAGCAGGGAGAGGAATCCGCCGCTATCTACAACGAGCAGAAACGCCCGGATTTGGCTGAGGAGGAATTGGCGCAGGTGAGAGTCATCAAGGAATACCTGCCTAAACCCCTTTCCGAAGAGGATTTGAAGAAAGCCGTGGAGGCTGTGATAGCCGAGACGGGAGCCACCTCCATGAAAGACATGGGAAAGGTGATGGGCATCGCCACCAAGAAATTAGCTGGACAGGCCGAGGGTAAAGCTATCTCCGCTTTGGTAAAGCAGTTGTTGGCCTGAGTCTCACAAGAGACCACAAGCATAAAACATCCACGGGAAACCGTGGATGTTTTTCATGATTATACAGAGTAGAGACGCGATTCATCGCGTCTCCGCTTTTTCATCGCTTTTTACATTCCTATGGGTTTTCATCACTGATGAATGCGGAAACTGGAGACGCGATGAATCGCGTCTCTACTGATTGATGGTCACGTAGGAAGATTTTTCCGTTGTTTTTTCATGAAATGGAGAAAACTACATCTTTTTTGAACGATTCTTCCTCTTGTTTTCATGGAAAATCACCTATTTTTGTAGGCGATAAAGAATGGAACATTCATAACAAGACTAAAAACCTTATAGAATATCAACATGAAAAGTAATGAGCAATCATCCTCCTTTGCGGGAATGACAAATTATCGGTGGGTCATCTGTGCGATGCTGTTCTTGGCGACAGCCGTCAACTACATGGACCGCCAGGTGCTTTCCTTGACATGGAAAGACTTCATCGCTCCAGAGTTTGACTGGACGGATGCCAATTACGGAACCATCACCGCGTATTTCTCTATCATCTATGCGGTGTGCATGCTCTTCGTGGGCAAGCTGATCGACTTCCTCGGCACACGGAAGGGGTATCTCTGGGCCATCGGACTGTGGTCTACCGGCGCCTGCCTTCACGCCTTCTGCGGTATCGCCACGAGCGGTATCGTCACGGGACACTGGCTGGTGGGCTTTGAAGGAGCCAAGGAATTCCTCCGTGCCTCCAACGCCACGATGATGATTTCCACGGTGAGTGTGTACCTGTTCTTGGCCGCCCGTTGCGTGCTGGCCATTGGCGAGTCGGGCAACTTCCCTGCCGCCATCAAGGTGACGGCGGAATACTTCCCCAAGAAAGACCGTGCGTTCGCTACCACCGTCTTCAACTCCGGTGCGCAAATCGGTGCGTTGCTGGCTCCTTTCACCATTCCTATCCTGGCTCGTCAGTTCGGCTGGGAGATGGCCTTCATTGTCATCGGTGCTATCGGTTATATCTGGATGGGCGCATGGCTCTTTGTGTATGACAAGCCTCGCCGCAAGAAGCAGGTGAACGCCGCTGAGCTGGCGTATATCGAGCAGGACACGGCCTCTCAGACTGAGGCGCAGGACGAGAAGAAGGAAGAGAAGAAAGAGCCCAAGATGAGCCTTTGGAAATACTTCACTTACCGTCAGACCTGGGCGGCTATTCTGGCCCGTTTTATTCCGGACGGCGTGTGGTGGTTCTTCCTTTTCTGGGCGCCTGCTTACGTGAAAGACGTGTATGGCTACTCTTCCGACTCCTGGATGGGCATCATGCTTATCTTCGTGCTGTATGTGATTTCCATGGCTTCTATCGGAGGTGGCGCGTTGACTACGTGGTTCATCCGTAAAAGCGGCGGAAAGTCTTACCAGGGACGTGTGAACTCCATGCTTTTCTTCGCTTTCTTCCCTCTGTTGGGCTTGTTCGCGCAACCTTTGGGCGGCATTTCCTGCTGGTTCCCCATCATCATCATCGGTATCATCGGAGCGGCTCACCAGAGCTGGAGCGCCAATGCGTACAGTATCGGTAGTGACTTGTTCCCCAAGTCTGCCGTAGCCACGATTACGGGTGTCAGCGGTATGGCCGGAGGTGTGGGATGCTTCTTGCTGAACAAGGGATCCGGCGTGCTCTTCACCTATGCCAAAGAGACCGATATGCAGGCACTGGGATTCCATGGAATCCAGGCCGGATACATGATTATCTTCTGCATCTGTTCGCTGGCTTATATCATCAGCTGGTTCTTGATAAAGGCGTTGGTGCCGAAATATAAGCCGGTCAAAGCGGACAAGTAATTGCATTAAATAGTATGATTATCCACTATCGTACCACTGGTAGAGACGCGATTCATCGCGTCTCCGCTTTTCATGGTGTTTTAATATAATTCATCACTGATGAATGTGGAGACGCGATGAATCGCGTCTCTACTTGGACAATGTTGATTAGCGGTATATTTGCGAATAATCATTTTAAATAGTAACTTTGCGAGAACTAACTTAATAGAACAAGAGAAATGGAAAAAACATGGAGATGGTTCGGCAAGAAAGATAAAATCACCTTGTCGATGCTCAGACAAATAGGCGTGGAAGGAATCGTGACTGCGCTGCATGACGTGCCCAATGGCGAAATCTGGACGTATGAGGCCATCATGGACTTGAAAAACTACATCGAGGAGGCTGGCTTGCGCTGGTCTGTCGTGGAGAGTCTGCCCGTGAGCGAGTCTATCAAATACGCCGGAAAAGACCGGGACGAACTGATTGAGAAATACATCGTCAGTCTGGAGAACCTGGGAAAGGCCGGAGTGAAGACCATTTGCTATAACTTCATGCCGGTGCTGGACTGGGCGCGCACGGAGTTGGAGCATCCCTGGGACGACGGCACAAGCTCTTTGTACTTCAACCGTATCGAGTTCGCATATTTTGAAATCAAGATTCTGAAGCGGAAAGGTGCGGAGAATGACTATTCCGCAGAGGACTTGCAAAAGGTGGAGGAACTCGACAAGACCATGACGGATGAAGGTCGCCATCGTTTGGTGGAGAACATCATCGTGAAGACACAGGGCTTTGTCAACGGCAATATCTCCGCCGACGAGCAGAAGCCTGTGGAGGTCTTCCGCAGTCTGCTGGCGCTTTATGACGGCATAGGCCGTGAGGAATTGCGGGAGAATATGCGCTACTTCCTCAGTGCCATCATGCCCGTTTGCGACAAATACGACATCAATATGTGTGTCCATCCCGATGACCCTCCCCGTCAGTTGCTGGGGCTGCCCCGTATCGTGACCTGTGGCGAGGACATCAAGTGGTTCTTGGATGCCGTGGACAATCCGCACAACGGACTGACCTTCTGTGCCGGTTCTTTGAGTGCCGGTGCGCAGAACGACATTCCCGCATTGGCGCGTCAGTTCGCTTCCCGCACGCATTTCGTGCATCTCCGCAGTACCAATGTGCTGCCTAACGGCGACTTCATCGAGGCCACTCATTTAGGAGGCCGCGCGCACATCATCGAATTAGTGCGTATCTTCGAGAAAGAGCGTCCCAATGTGCCGATGCGTGTGGACCATGCCCGCTTGATGTTGGGAGACGAGAAACGGGGCTACAACGCAGGCTATTCGTTCCATGGCCGCATGATGGCCTTGGGACAGGTGGAAGGCATCATGGCTACGGTAGATGACGAGTTGGGAATAAAGAAAGAATACAAATAAGATTGGAAATATGAACGAAATGTTTAGCATTGCCGGAAAAACAGCCGTCATCACGGGCGGTTCCGGCGTATTGGGCAGCAACATAGCCCGTGGTTTCTTGCAGGCAGGTGCCAAGGTTTTCATCACTGGCGCACACCAGGATCGTGTGGACAATATGGTGAAAGAGCTTTCCGCCTGTGGAGACGTGCAGGGTGCGGTGTGTGACGTACTCGACATGGACTCTTTGAAAGCGTTGAAGGATAAGTTAGTGAAAGAATGGGGACACATTGACATCTTGGTCAATGCCGCAGGTGGAAATATCCCCGGCGGTACGCTGACCCCGGAGCAGACGGTCTTCGACATGAAAGTGGCGGACTATGACAAGGTGCTGAACCTCAACTTGAACGGCACAGTCTATCCTTGCCTCGTGTTTGGCGAGGTGATGTCTAAGCAAGGCGAAGGCAGCATCGTGAACGTCTCTTCCATGGCTGCTTACGAGACCTTGACCCGTGTGCCGGGCTACTCCGTGGCCAAGAGCGGTGTCATCACCTTCACGAAATGGCTGGCCACCGAGATGGCCTTGAAGTTCGGCGAGAAAATCCGCGTGAACGCCATCGCGCCCGGTTTCTTCATCGGCCACCAGAACAAGAAAGTCCTCATCAACCCCGACGGCAGTCTGACAGACCGCAGCAAGAAAGTCATCAACAAGACCCCGATGCGTCGTTTCGGCGACATCAGCGAGCTGAACGGAGCCGTGCAGTTCCTGAGCAGTCCCGCCGCCAGTTTCATCACGGGTGTGACACTGCCTGTGGATGGCGGTTTCCTGGCCTTCAGCGGAGTATAGTCTGACTTTTCAGATATAAGTATAAAAGCATTATATTTGTATTGTTGATTTAAGTTCCGGCGGATTTGTAATCCGCCGGCCACGAGTATGAGGATTCCAAATCATGAGCGGTCGGAAGATTCTAATTGCTAAATTATTTACCATCAGTTAATTCTATTTTATCTTCTGACCTTTCCCGTGCCTTCCTCTC
>CAVDHB010000045.1:0-11898 GCA_963608705.1 Prevotella sp. P5-108 | reverse complement strand
GGCTTGCGAAAGTCAGGGCTTTGTTTTATGTTTTTCTGAATATTGCAAAAAAAAGGCCGTGCATATTTTGACACAGCCTCTTTTTTGTTTCTCTCGAATAATTTGCGTATCTTCGCAAAGCAAAATCAATTATAACAGGAGAATATGTTTTCAGGAATTGTAGAAGAATCGGCCAAGGTGGTGAATATCCACCACGACCGGGAGAATATCGACTTCACGCTTACCTGCTCTTTTGCGGATGAGCTGAAGATAGACCAGAGTATCGCCCATAACGGGGTGTGCCTGACAGTGGTTTCCTTGGACAAGGAGAAAAAGGAGTATGTGGTGACGGCTATGAAAGAGACGCTCGACCGTTCTAACTTGGGTGAACTCAAGGTGGGAGACGAAGTGAACGTGGAGCGCAGTATGCTGATGAACGGAC
This sequence comes from Prevotella sp. P5-108, assembly GCA_963608705.1. GTDB lineage: Bacteria > Bacteroidota > Bacteroidia > Bacteroidales > Bacteroidaceae > CAVDHB01. The sequence continues at coordinate 11,477 of CAVDHB010000045.1, read as the reverse complement.
GGCTGGATGGGCATATCGTGCAGGGGCATGTGGACGAGACGGCTGTTTGTAAGGCGATAAAGGATGCAGACGGAAGCACTTACTTCACGTTTGAGTATCCCGAAGATAAGGAAATGGCACTGAAAGGGTATATGACGGTGGACAAAGGCTCGGTGACTGTCAATGGAGTGAGCCTGACAGTGTGTAACCCTACGGAGAACACGTTCCAAGTGGCCATCATTCCTTACACTTTTGAGCATACCAATTTCCATGCCATCAAGATTGGTTCCAAGGTGAACCTTGAGTTTGATATTCTCGGTAAGTACGTAAGCCGTTTGTTGGCTTTGAAATAAAAAAGAAGAGGCTGTGTTGTAAGTCCTACGGCGCAACCTCTTTATTTCTGTTTTGTTCCGCACTGTACCTGCATATGTTGTTCCGACTGTCCATGATTGCAAATCCGATTCAACAAAGGATTTCTACCCCACAGTGTAGAAACAGTGTTAGTTCCTTTCTATTTAATGCATACTAATTTGCATATTTATTAGGTCGTAAAGCCCAGCCTTGTGAGATTACTAAGTCCTGCTTCATGACATTACTAAGTCCTGACCCATGAGATTACTAAGTCCTGCTTCATGACATTACTAAGTCTTAACCCATGACATTACTAAGTCTTGACCCATGATATTACTAAGTCTAAATTCCTTCAAAAATATAAACTGTAATAATTTGATTATTAGGAAAGTGTAATAATTGCCGAAACCCATTTCTTCCTGCAAGGCATCCTACACCTTTGTCAGAATAAGTCTGAATTCCGTCAATTCCCTATTATTAAAGGATGAATGGAAATACGGAAATATGCATATCTATATCCGTTCTGGCGGAATTGAATTTATAATGAAAGGGGGCTGTGTCAAAGCACACCCCCTTTTGTTCTGTTTATTCTATGTGTTTCCGTATCTTTGTCAAGTATTTACGGAATCCGGCTTCGTTTTTATGGTCAATGATGTCTTCCAGCTCATTCAATTCCTCGTGTATCTGGTGAAGCTGTTCTTTGACGTAGGGATTGAAGAGAATTTCCCTTAACAGGGTGTCATCCTCGTGCAACACACCTTTGGCTATTTGCATGTGGCGTTTGAAGGTAGTACCTGGTGCGTCTTGATGCTTCATCACGGCGGAGAAGACGAAGGTGGAAATAAAAGGCGTGGCCAGAGAGTAGGCTACCGTCTTGTCATGCTCCTCAAACGTGTACTCGCAGATGTGCAGTCCCAGACGATTGTACAAATCCCGGAAGAAAATGCGTCCCATGTAGTCTCCCTCGCTAATGATGATAGCGTTCTCACTGCTTAGGTTGCCAAGGTTGGCGAAAGTGGGACCGAACATCGGATGGGTGGACACATAGGGGAAACCGCTCTGCTCGTAGAACTCCTTGAAGCCTGTCTTTACGGAGGAGATATCACTCAGAATACAGTTCTCCGGCAGATAGGGCATCACGCTCTTGAACACGCTCAAGGTGTGTTTCAGAGTTACTGCGTTGATGAGAAGGTCGGGCTTGAAAGCCTCGATTTCCTCCATCTTGGTAAACCGCTGGGTATGATAGACGAAGCGGAGCTTCATGGGGTCTATGTCGAAGACCGCCGTCTCATGCGTGAATGAAAGGAGGTCGGAGAAGAAGGTTCCCATCTTCCCCGCTCCTAATATAAGAATTTTCACTTCTTGCCGAACTGTTTATTTGTTCAGAATGCTCATCTGCTGACGGACACTCTCCTCGTGGATTGCCTGGAAGATGGTCTTCACGCATTCTGCGTCAATGCCACAGAGAGAGCCTTGTGCGCTGCGTTTCTCCAGAATCTCGTTGTAACGGCTGGTCTGCACGATGGTCATGTCATGCTCTTTCTTGTACTGTCCGATTTCACGGCACACGCGCATACGTTTGGCAATCAGCTCGATGAGTGCGTTGTCGCATTCGTCCACTTGCTTGCGAAGCTCGTTCAGGTTCTCCGTGGTCTGTGTCTCATTGCGGATGACAAGCTGGTTCAGGATGAAGTTCAGGATGTCTGGTGTCACCTGCTGCTTGGCGTCGCTCCATGCGCAGTCAGGATTGCAGTGGCTTTCCACAATCAGTCCGTCAAATCCCATGTCCATGGCCTCTTGGCAAAGCGGAGCGATGAGTTCACGCTTTCCTCCCATGTGGCTGGGGTCACAGATAATCGGCAGGTTCGGGATACGGCGGCGCAACTCGATGGGGATATGCCACATTGGCAAGTTGCGGTAGATGGACTTGTCGTAAGAGGAGAATCCTCTGTGGATGGCTCCCAATCGTTTGATGCCGGCCTGGTTGATTCGTTCCATGCCTCCAATCCACAGCTCCAAGTCGGGGTTCACGGGGTTCTTTACCAATACGGGAATGTCCACGCCTTTCAATGCGTCAGCTATTTCCTGCATGGCGAACGGATTCGCCGCTGTGCGGGCGCCAATCCACAGCATGTCGAAACCCGCTTTCAGACAGGCTTCCACGTGGGCGGCAGTAGCCACTTCAGTGGTGATAAGCATTCCCAGTTCTTTCTGTACACGCTGCATCCACGGCAACGCTTTCTCTCCGTTGCCTTCGAAGCCTCCCGGTTTAGTACGGGGTTTCCACACACCGGCGCGGAATATCTTGATGCCGTTATCTGCCAAGCCTTTGGCGGTGGTCATCACTTGTTCTTCTGTCTCAGCGCTACATGGACCTGCGATGAGTAAGGGGCGTTTGTCGGGAACTCCCGGCAAGTTTAATGGTTGTAAATCCAATTCCATAATATGGTAGTTATTTAATTATTGATTATTCTGTTACGTTTATTTCCCGAATACGGCTTGAATGCGTTGTAACGCTTCAGCGAATTTGTCTTCTTTGGCGCAAAGGGAGATACGGATGTATCTTTCTCCGTTGGAACCGAAAATGAAACCGGGGGTGATGAATACACGAGCCTCATGCAGAACCTTCTCTGTGAGGTCTTCCACATTGGCGTAGGTGTCCGGGATTCTTCCCCATAGGAACATTCCCACTTGTTTCGGGTCGAAGGTGCATCCCAGGGTCTTCATGATTTCCTCAGCGTAATGGCGACGACGGGAGTAAGTCTCTATATTGGCCATGCGATGCCATTCAGCCGTGTTGTGATAGGCTTGGGCTGCCGCCAGTTGCATGGGACGGAAGGTGCCTGAGTCGATGTTGCTCTTGATTTTCAGAATCCAGCTGACAAAGGTGGGGTTGGTGGCCAGCATTCCCACACGCCATCCCGGCATATTGTGGCTCTTGCTCATGGAGTTGAACTCGATACAGCATTCTTTCGCTCCCGGCACTTGCAGCAGGCTCAGAGGATGTTCGTTGAGAATGAAGCTGTAGGGATTGTCGTTCACTACCACGATATGATGTCTCCGGGCGAAGTCCACTAACTTCTCATACGTCTCGTATTGTGCGGGTGCGCCAGTCGGCATATTGGGATAATTCGTCCACATCAGCTTCACGCCTGAGAGGTCTGTCTTTTCCAACGCCTCGAAGTCGGGTTGCCATCCGTTTTCCGGCAGCAAGTCATAATTTACGATTTGTTGTCCGAGGATGCGGGAGAGTGAGGTGTAGGTAGGATACCCTGGATTGGGCACCAACACTTTGTCTCCTGGATTGCAGAATGCGAGGGTCACATGAAGGATGCCTTCCTTGGAACCGATAAGCGGCTGTATCTCTGTTTCCGGGTCCAAGTCCACGTGGTACCATCTTTTATACCAGTCGGCCATGGCTTTGCGAAGCTCGGTGATTCCTCTTGTGGGCTGGTATCCGTGCGCATTGGGATTGTGCGCTTCACGGCAGAGGGTCTCCACGGTTTCTTCCGATGGAGGCATGTCCGGACTGCCGATGGCCAGACTGATGATGTCTTTCCCTTCTTTGTTCAGCGCGGCTACCTCTTTCAACTTCCGGCTGAAATAATATTCCTTTACCAGTCCGAGTCTGTCGGCGGGCTGAATCTCAGATGGTTTGTTTTCCTTCTTCATATTCTCCTAATATTTTGAGTTCTTTTATCAATGGCTCCACCGCGTCAAGGCTTTGGTGGTAGAGCATATAGTCTTTATAGGAAACGTCCACATAGAACAGGTATTCCCATTCTCTTCCTATGATAGGCAGGGACTGAATCTTGGTCAGGTTCACTTGATAGAATGAGAAAATGGACAGCACTTTGGAAAGTGCGCCTTGTTCGTCGGGCAGAGAGAAGACCAGACTTGCTTTGTTCGATTTCTTGTAGTCGCAATATTGGTCGGCTCTCCATTTGTCTGCCAGTACAAGGAAGCGGGTGAAATTATGTTTGTTGGTCTCGATGCCTTCCTGCAAAACCTTCATGCCGTATAGCGGAGCGGCGAATTTAGAACAGATGGCGGCATGCCCTCTGATTTTATTCCGGCTAATCATCTCGGCACTACCCGCTGTGTCTGCGGCTTCCACCACTTTGAACGTAGGATGAGCGTCTAAAAACTCTCTGCACTGCATCAAGGCTACGGGATGTGAGTTCACCTCCTTGATGTCTTGCCAGTCTTCGTCAGGCAGACAAAGCAGACTGTGGGAAATGCGCAGTTTGATTTCGCCCACGATGGCGAGTCCAGACTTTCGTATCAGCTCGTAGTTTTGCAGGAGGCTTCCCGCAATGGTGTTCTCAATGGCTACTAACGCAATGTTCTCGCTGTCCTCGCTGAGGCGTTTGAACACCTCTGGAAAGGAATTGCAACAAAGCATTTCCAGTTCCTCGCCCTTGAAATAGCGATGGGCTGCGATGTCGTGGTAAGAACCCTTGATTCCTTGTATGGCTATTCTTTTCATTTTGTGTGGTTGTCCGTTACAAAAAAATCCCGCATTCGGATGCGGGATTTTTGTTATTCTGTCTCTTTGTTATTGTTTTGAAGATACATATACAACTTCCCGCTTCACCAAGTTGGTAAAGTAAAAGTAAAAGAAGCGATAAAATGTATCTCTAAGTGTTTGCATATTGTTTACTTTTGTATTTTAACACTGCAAAGGTAAGAAGTTATTTCTAAAATGCCAAATATTCCAACGGTTTTTATGGAAGTGCCGCTGGATTGCACTTATTTTTTCATCACCCAGGCATTGGAAAAGGCGGAATCTTTCTCTTTCCAACGGTTCAACTCTCTTTGTGCCTCTTCTTTGGATGGGTAGGATGCGTAAACCACCCGTCTCATTTTTCCTTTCTTATAGATGTCGGCTTTGATGTGCTGTTCTTTTAGATGTTGCACAAACGCCTCGGCATTGGCCTGTGTGACACCACTGGCCAACACAAGGCAATATGTTTCCTTGTTGTCTTGGACAAGGGGCTGTGGTGAGACGATGGATCCCTTATGTATAACGGGTGTCTCTTTCTTCTCCACTGCTTGTGTCGGACTGGCGGCAGTGGGCGATAATTCCAATGATGCAGGCAGGATCGCAGCTTGATGCTCCTTGGTCAATGAACCGAATGGAGTGGAGAAGAGGAACACCAGCAGAAATACGATAACCATTCCGGCTATTTTGTTGAGTGTGGAAGTGCTCAAATGGATGGAAAGTCCTTTCTTATTATAAAAAGGTATAGGAGTTTCTCTCGGTTGAGGTATGGTTATGTCCACTTCCTTCGGAACGGTAGAGGTGTGTAATGGTGAAAGAACTGTCTTTCCCAACCCATAGGAATCGGGAGATTCGATGCTTTCCGCTTTGGATAACATTTCAAAAGAAAGTTGTCCGTAGATGTCTTGAGTGAGTTGTCCCACGCCATCAATCTCCGCTTTTCCTTCCACGGCGAGTGCTTGGCGGAGTTTGTCGGTTTCTCTCCGAACTGTCAGTACGGCTTCAGGGTAGGTCAAGTCGCCACACCGCATATACTCCTGCGCCAAGAGTCCGTCATCCAGCGTAAGGCAAGGATTAAACGTGGCTGTACGGAGTGGGGGCAGAAACATCTGCTCTTCTTCCATATATCTTGCCGGCAGATGACGTATGAGAAAACCACCCAGTCCGGGGATGATTACACAGTCATGTGTCGCTAATAGCTGTTTGATATGCTTGCCGAAACCGTTCATAATCCTGTATATTCTTATTGCAAAAGTAAGAAATAAATTTGGAACTATCCACTAATCCTTTCTTTTTTCAACAGCGAGTGATGAATTTAAGGCGTTTGGTTGCTTGTTTGGGCGATTTTTTCTATCTTTGCGGCTTGTATATACAGTAGAAAGTGATAATTGTATGAAACATATTCTGTGTCTGATATGGGCGATGGCGATTTTATGCGTGGCCGTATCTTGCGGAAAAAACAAACGTTTAGAGAAAAAGGTGGTGGAGGAAGACCGTGAGGCTAAGGCAATGCTTCAGGGTATATGGAATGATGATGATACGGACGAGCCTCTTTATTGGATAAAAGGGGATTCTATCTTTTACGCCGATACAACGAACGTGCCTGTGTATTTTAAGGTGGTGGGCGATACCTTGATTACCCGCGGCAATGAGGAGGTGCATTACAAGATTGACCGCCGGACGAAAGCGTTGTTCTGGTTTCACTCGCTTTCGGATGATATCGTGAAGTTGCACCGTTCAGAGGATGTGAATGACTCCTTGGCTTTCCAGCACAGCGAGCGGCCTAAGATAATCACCTATACAGACGTGGTAAAACGTGACTCTGTATTCAAATGGAACACAGACCGTTATCATTGTTATGTGGCGGTGAATCCCACCTCGAAGAGAGTAAGGCTTACTACCTATAACAATGACGGTATGGCGGTGGATAATGTGTACTATGACAACATTATCAATATTTGTGTGTACAAGGGTGCGGCAAGACTGTATTCAAAGGATTTCTCCAAGGAGGACTTCAACGGATTGATTTCCACTCGTTTCCTTAAACAAGCGATTCTTACGGATATGACTATCGACGGGATGGACTCTAAAGGATGCCGGTTTAACGCTACGGTGTGTAATCCGGACGGCGCCAGTTGTTATATGGTGCGTATCCGGGTCGGATTTGACGGACGGATGTCGAAAGAACTCATAGAATATTGATATGGACATACCTCCGGGGAAATCGATAAGAATCTTTTTGTTACTCGTATGTGTGTGTATGGCATGCGGGGTACGGGCGAAGACGACCGTGTATCCTGTGCGCTTGATGTGGTATAACTGCGAGAACTTATTTGACACGGTGCATGATGCCGGAAAGGAGGATACTGAATTTTTGCCAATGTCTGTCCGTCGTTGGAACGGGCGCAAGTACTGGCGTAAGCTTCACGGGATTGCGCAGGTGATTGCTGCCTGCGGAGAGGGGCGTTTCCCTGATTTAGTGGCATTGTGCGAGGTGGAGAATGATTCTTGCCTTCATGCGCTTACCCGGCGTTCCGCTTTGCGGACTGCGGGATATGAGTATGTGATGACTTCCTCGGAGGATGCCAGAGGAATTGACGTGGCGTTGCTCTATCGTCCGGCTATGTTCCGTCAGACGGAAAGTAATGTTTGGCGGGTGGAGAAACACCGTTCTTCTTCAAAAGAAATACCTTTTCGTCCGACACGGGATTTGCTTCATGTAAGTGGAGTGCTTCCCAACAGGGATACCTTGGACATCTTGGTGTGTCATTTCCCTTCCCGCAGAGGAGGAAGAAAGCAGTCGGAACCGTTCCGTCTGCATGTCGCTCGTCTGTTGAGGGAGAAGGCGGACTCATTGGTGGCGTGCCGGGAGAAACCGCAAGTGGTGATTGCGGGAGACTTCAATGACGAGCCTCGTAATGCGTCTCTTTCGCTTTTCCAAGTTGGCTTCGAGGTTCTCTCACCAGAGGCTTTGGGCAAATTTCATGGAAAGAGCGTGAAGGGTTCCTATTTCTATAGAGGCAGATGGAACAGGCTGGACAATATTCTTATGAATCGTTCTTTTGTGGAGTATCAGAGGAAAGCGGGCTATTCAGTAAAAGCGGAAATCATGGATTTCCCGTTCTTGCTGGAGCATAATCGGAAAACACTTTCTCTGGAGCCATTCAGAACGTACAGAGGGTTCAGATATAATAAAGGATATAGTGACCATCTTCCGCTTTGCTTGGACTTGCACTTCTTGTCCAGAACGGAAGAACGACAATGAACAAACTTAGACAATAAATAGATACTCGATGGATAAAACTGATTTTGAAATGCTTTTGCTGCTGACCGCTTTCATGTGTACGGCTTCTGACGGAGTGGTGGATGAGAACGAGGTGGACGAGTTGAGAAACTTGGCCTTGCGTCGGAAACTGGTGGACGAGGCTCAGTTTGAGAAATATATCTCCCAATGGAGCGAGCGGCTTAACAAGGAAGGAGTTGAATTTATGAAATCATATCTCCTCAATATGAAGCAGACGGACTTCCAGAAGAAAGAAAAGTTGCGGCTGTTGCGTGTGGCTGCGTTGGCCATACAGGTGGACAATGTGGTCTGGGACGGAGAAAGGGCTTTCTTCAAGCTCCTTTTCTGCGCCTTGCATATCAAGCAGAGCACAGTGCTGAAAAATGTCAAGGAGGTGGATGAGAGCTATTTTCCCACCGATGACGAGGACGAGGATGAAATATACGAGGAGTATTTTAACTCATTGGACATCGACAAGATTGTGCGGTTTTCGCACAACGGGGAAGGTGCGTGATAATAAAGACGGGCATTTCGGTGATTGACGGATGCTCTTTCGGTAAAAACAAGGGCTTTTGTTTTGAATTATGTACGTTTTCCATTATCTTTGCACTAATGATTGCGTAGAATACAATCTTCACGACAGATAGAAACACAATGGAATTAATAAGAAATTTTTGTATCATAGCACATATAGACCATGGAAAGACAACACTTTCCGACCGTTTACTGGAACAAACGCACACTGTGCAGGTGACGGAAGGGCAGATGCTCGACAACATGGATCTGGAGAGGGAAAGAGGCATCACGATTAAAAGTCATGCCATCCAGATGGAGTACACTTACAAAGACGGAAAGAAATATGTATTGAATCTTATCGATACTCCGGGACATGTGGACTTCTCTTACGAGGTCTCACGCTCCATCTCTTCTTGCGAGGGTGCGCTGCTGTTGGTGGACGCTACACAGGGAGTGCAGGCTCAGACCATCTCCAATCTTTACATGGCCATAGAACACGACTTGGAGGTCATTCCCGTGATTAACAAGTGTGATATGCCCAATGCGATGCCGGACGAGGTGGAAGACGAGATTATCGACCTCATCGGCTGCAAGCGGGAGGAAATCATCCGGGCTTCGGGAAAGACGGGCATGGGTGTGGACAAGATTCTGGAGGCGGTGGTCGAGCGTGTGCCGCATCCTACGGGAGATGAAAAAGCACCGTTGCAAGCCTTGATATTTGATTCCGTATTTAATCCTTTCCGGGGCATCATCGCTTATTATAAGGTGGTGAGCGGGTGTATCCATACAGGTGAACATGTGAAGTTCATCAATACGGACATGGACTATCATGCGGATGAGATAGGAGTGCTGAAGATGGATTTGTCGCCACGTCAGGTAGTGCATTGTGGAGATGTGGGATATATCGTGTCGGGTATAAAGAAGGCCACGGAGGTGAAAGTGGGCGATACGATAACTTCCGTAGACTGCCCCTGCGAGAAGGCCATTGAGGGATTCGAGGAGGTGAAGCCTATGGTGTTCGCCGGAATCTATCCCATTGATCCCAGTGACTTCGAGAATCTTCGGGCATCCTTGGAGAAACTCCAGCTGAATGATGCATCGCTCAGTTTCACGCCGGAAAGTTCTGTGGCTCTTGGCTTCGGTTTCCGCTGCGGTTTTTTGGGATTGCTCCACATGGAGATTGTGCAGGAACGGCTGGACAGGGAGTTCAACATGGATGTGATTACGACGGTGCCGAACGTGTCATATAAGGTATATGACAAGCACGGGGAGGTGACAGAGGTGCATAATCCTTCCGGAATGCCCGATGTGACCACGATTGAGCATATCGAGGAACCCTATATCGAGGCCACGATTATCACGAAGGCGGATTATATCGGTCCCATTATGACACTGTGCCTTGGGAAGCGAGGCGAGCTGACGAAGCAGGAATATATATCTGGCAACCGTATGGAGCTGCATTTCTCCATGCCTTTGGCCGAGATTGTGATTGATTTCTACGACAAGTTGAAAAGCATCTCCAAAGGATACGCTTCCTTTGACTATCACCAGAGCGGCTTCCGTCCTTCGAGATTGGTGAAGCTGGATATTCTGCTGAATGGAGAGCCGGTGGATGCGTTGTCGGCCTTGACTCATGCGGACAATGCGGAGAGCTTCGGACGCAAAATGTGTGCGAAGCTGAAAGACTTGCTCCCGAGACAGCAGTTTGACATAGCCATACAGGCCGCTATCGGTGCCAAGATTATCGCCAGGGAGACTGTGAAGCAGTTGCGGAAGGACGTGACGGCCAAGTGTTATGGAGGTGATATTTCCCGTAAGCGAAAACTGCTTGAGAAACAGAAAAAAGGCAAGAAGCGCATGAAACAGATTGGAAATGTGCAAGTGCCGCAGAAAGCGTTCTTGGCCGTGTTGAAGATGGATTAACAAAAAGAAAGGAGATTCCACAGATGAGAATGACAGAAGACAGTCGCGATGTGGCAAGGTCTATTGCCAGGATGTATCATACCTTATCGCCGGAGGAACTGGGAATGTTGGCGGACATCATGGTGCCGATGAAATTTTCCAAGGGTGACATTATCTTGAAGGAGAACGAGGTGTGCCGGCACATGTTGTATGTGTCGAAGGGAATGGTGCGTCAGTTCTATTTCAAGAACAACAAAGATGTGACAGAGCATTTCTCCTATGAGACGAAGATTGTCATGTGTATAGAGAGCTTTCTTCAGCAGGAGCCTTCTCGTTTGATGGTGGAGGCGTTGGAGCCTTGTCTGCTGTTCGGCATTCCCTACGACGGATTGCAGGAGCTGACGAGGAAAAGCGTGAACATTGAGCTTCTCTTCCGTAAATTCTTGGAGCATTGCTTGATTGACTCTCAAATCCATGCGGACAGTGTGAGGTTCGAGTCGGCCACGGACCGCTATTTCAAATTGCTGGAATCCCGTCCGCAGATATTCTTGCGCGCTCCGTTGGTTCACATTGCCTCCTATCTGCAAATGTCTCCCGAAACATTGAGCCGCATTCGTACAGCCCATTTGAAGGAGGAGGAGAAGGTGGAGAAGTCAGGGAAAACTAACGTGGATAAAGAGATATTAGGAAGAGTGGCACCTGCTTCCTCTATCACCAAGGCGGTGTCAAAGAAGCTGTCTTCTGATAAGAAAAAGAGCAGAGAAGAGGCGCAAAAATGAAAAAACACCTCTTACTTCAAAGAAAAAGACCAAAATATTTGGTGGGTTGAGGAAAAGTCATTACCTTTGCACCCGCAAATGAGAAATAAAACTCATGGCAAAGCGTTCTGCGGAAATAGCTCAGTTGGTAGAGCACAACCTTGCCAAGGTTGGGGTCGCGAGT
>CAVDHB010000044.1:0-3335 GCA_963608705.1 Prevotella sp. P5-108 | reverse complement strand
CTCAAATGCATAGCTCGTAAATTTATATTTGACGATGCAAAATTAAGTCTTTTTTAGTCAAGTCGTTACAATTATTTTCTTCCGACCGCCCATGATTGCACCTTGCAATTCATCGCATGACAATGCGTGCAGTATAGGTGATTTATCAAACTATTTCTTTCCATACCGGAAAAAATATCCACTTCGATACATCGCTTGGAGCAACAAAATAGAAAGTCCGCCAGATGTGCGCCTCACTCGCATCACCCAGCGGACAGAGTCTTGAAAAATTTACAAATGTGCGGGAGAGAGCTTGTATCATACGATAAGCCGTACCAGTACAAGCTTCTGAAGACTGTCAGAAATAGAACCCGAAGCCTATTCGTATACCCAAGGTGCTGTATTCAGACGTGTTCTTTACACTCAAGTCATAGTAGAGCGACGGCTCTATGGTCACAGAGTGACTCAGGAAGAAAGCGTAGCCCAGCTCGAAGTTCGGCAGCACGTCGTTGTAGTTACCCTGATGAGCGTACTTCGCACCAGCTCCGAGGAAGAGTCCGTTCTGCTCGATGTAGTAACGGAACCCGGCACCGGCGTACAAATAGTCCAGACGGCTTGCCTTGTAGTCCAGTCCGGCTTGGCCGTACACAGCCCAGTCATCGGCCAGGAATTTTCCGGCTTTGGCATCCACGCCTAAGCAGAAGTCCTTGTTCAGCTGCATATTAAGCCCTGACAGGGAGGTGTTCACGTAGGTCTTTCCTTTCTCGAACTGCGCATGAGCCGCGCCTGCGGTCAGGACGAAAAGCAAGAGAAATAGTATTTTTTTCATATACAAGGATTTTGATTGTCTCGAATGTTTACTCCGCATTGGCTGTCAGACGGCAGATGTTCACCACCGTATGCATGGCCTTTTCCATCACTTGCAGTGAGGCGAACTCGTAAGGACCGTGGAAATTCACGCCACCTGTAAAGAGGTTGGGACACGGCAATCCTTTGAATGAGAGCTGCGCACCGTCCGTTCCTCCACGAATGGGCTGTATCTTCACTTTCACTCCGGCTTCTTGCATAGCCTGCTTGGCGATGTCGATGATGGACATGAGGGGTTGTATCTTCTCCAGCATATTGTAATACTGGTCTTTCACATCCACGGTTATCAAGTCCGCTATCCCGTATTTGGTGTTCAAACTTTGAGCCAATGACTGGATGAACTGCTTGCGGTCTTCAAAATGCTTCCTGTCATGATCCCGGATTATATAGGAAAGAGTGGCGTGTTCGATGTTCGACTCCATACTCATCAGATGGTAGAAGCCCTGATACCCCTCTGTCTCCTCCGGCACTTCGTCTTGGGGGAATTGTGAGGCGAACTCCACGGCGATACGAGAGGCGTTCAGCATCTTTCCCTTGGCATATCCCGGATGCACGCTTCTACCTTTTATATATACCTTGGCCGACGCAGCATTGAAGTTCTCATACTCCAGCTCGCCCTCGTCTCCTCCGTCCACGGTATAGGCCCAGTCGCATCCGAACTGCTCCACATTAAACTTGTGTGCGCCTCTTCCGATTTCCTCATCGGGATTAAAGCCGACACGGATTTTCCCATGTTTTATCTCGGGATGCTCCATGAGATAGACCATAGCGGTGACAATCTCCGTGATGCCCGCTTTGTCGTCCGCACCCAGAAGTGTGTGTCCGTCTGTCACCACGAGGTCTTCCCCTACATGACTGAGCAGTTCCGGGAACTGTGCCGGAGAAGAGATGAGGTGGTCTTCCTCGGAAAGCACGATGTCTTCTCCCTGATAGTTCCTCACGATGCGAGGTTTCACATTCGCTCCTGAGCAGTCCGGACTGGTGTCGAAATGAGAGATAAACCCGATGGTGGGCACCTTTGCGTCCGTGTTGGCGGGAAGAGTGGCCATGACATAGGCGTTCTCGTCAATGGTGACCTCTTGCATTCCGAGCTGTTCCAGCTCCTCTTTCAAGTACCGGGCGAAAGCCCATTGCTTTTCCGTACTGGGTGTCGAGTCGGAGTCCTCGCAGCTTTGCGTGTCAAAGCTGACATACTTCAAAAATCGTTCTTGCAGATTCATTTTATTATTGTCCATATTTGTGATTTTCCTGTTTCAGGTTCGATAAACCTACATTCAAAGGTAATGAAAAACCACGACATACCCAAATCAATGATAAAATATTGGCGTTTTCCCCTCTGAAATACCTATTTTTCATGAGGGAACGGGGTGAAAATACTCATTTTACAGTATTGCCGGAAACAGATTTCCCCCGTACCTTTGCATCGTAAAATTAAACATACAAACGAATATGAAGAAAATTGGAATCTACTATGGCTCTTCCACGGGAACGTGTGAGGACATCGCAAACAGAATTGCGGACAAATTAGGCGTGGCGGCTGACGACGTACACAATGTGAGCGACTTTGACGCAGACACATTCACAAGCTATGATGTGCTGGTGCTTGGTTCCTCCACATGGGGAGACGGAGACTTGCAGGACGACTGGTGTGACGCAGCGGAGAGCATCAAGGGACTTGACTTGAACGGCAAGACAGTGGCTCTCTTCGGATGCGGTGACGCAGCTGACTATCCGGACACTTTCTGCGACTCCTTGAAGCACTTGCATGACGCTGTGGAAGGCACAGGCGCCACCATCCTGCCAGGAGTCAGTGCGGATGATTACTCAGATGCGGAGTCCGAAGCCGTGGTAGACGGAAAGTTCCTGGGCTTGGCCTTGGACGAGGTGAACGACTCTGACAAGACAGACGAGCGTATCGCAAACTGGATTCCAGCCATTCAGGCGGCAGCTGAATAATTTTTATTAATAATCAAACCTTGAACGAAGGAGGGTATATGACTACGAAACCAATGCTTCCCGCAGAGATGAGCGTCTTTCTGAACCATATTTACGAGTTCAGAAAGGGAGTACGTAACATGGTGCTGATGACCATGAGCACTTGTTTCCAAGACTTTGCCATAAAGCGATTGGAATCGAATCATATCCCCTACCATGTTCAAGAAGTGTGTGCGGAGAAGATTAATCTATACTTTGGAAAGAAAGAGTGTATGGAAGCCATCCGTTACATCGCCTCTAAACCTGTGAACCAGCTTTCCCCCGAGGAAGATTTCATCCTCGGTTCTTTACTGGGTTATGACTTATGCCAGGAATGCGAGAGGTATTGTAGCCGGAAAGAAAAGACATTACGCAAAACGTGCCAGGAAATGGCCGTTGTGTGAAAAGGAAATAGTATAAGTAAGTTTGTTTTTATGTTATTATGATTGTTATGGAAAGGGGCTGTGTCGTAATTAAGGTTTTACGGCGCAGCCTCTTTTTTGCGTTCCGAGGCT
>CAVDHB010000043.1:0-17690 GCA_963608705.1 Prevotella sp. P5-108 | reverse complement strand
CAATGATTATCCGCAATCGTACCACTAATCAACATTGTTTAGGTAGAGACGCGAAGGACGAAGAATCTAACTTATTTCCAAACATGTATATAATGAATGAGGCTGTGGTTTGACACAGCCTCTCCTATGTGTATTATTTCTTACGCAGCATTCGGGCGACGCAGAGTCCGATGAGGGCAGCGAGAGTGGCTCCAGTGGTGTTGGCGGCGAAGTCCAGCCAGTCACCGTTTCTCCTTCCTCCTGTGCAGTAGGCTTGCAGTAATTCTATCATTCCACTCATCAGTATGGGAGCAAACCATCCCCACAGGCACAGTTTCCTCCATTGTATGCGGGGATGGTGATACAAGTATTCTCCCCAAATCACGATTCCTGTTCCTCCATACATAGCGATGTGTACCCATTTGTCTATGAAGCGCACATTGTCTAAAGGCGTTTCCGGCATATCGCACAGGCATAGGTACCAGATGGCGGCTATGCAGAGAAGGGAAAGGGGATAGTGGCGTAGTTTGGAAAGTGCCATTCTATTTAGCTAACTCCTTATTTATACGCTCCACTAATCTCTTGAACTCTTCCGGCTTGTATAGGCGGGTGCGTAGTATAATCTTTCCCTCCCTGTCTATCAATACATTGCGGGTGATACCCGATTCACGCAGGGCGTACTTGGCGTAGATGTTTGCTCCGGGGGCCAAGGCCAGTGGATAAGTGATGCCTGTAGACTTGGCGAAGGCTTTCACTTTCTCTAATGGTTCGTCCCGGTCTATGCCTATCAGTACGAAGTCTTTGTTGTCCTTGTGGCGTTGCCAAATATCCCTTTCGATGAAGGGCATCTCTTTTCGGCATACACCACACCAGCTGGCGGTGAACTGGAGCATTACGACTTTCCCTTTCAATTGGCTGAGGGTCACTTTTTGTCCGTTAGTCAATGTGGCGGTGAAGTCTGGGGCTTTGTCTCCATCGAATACTACGTATCCGTTGCTGTCGGCTTTCTGTGTCAGTGTCTTGGTTGTCTGCGCTACAGCTTGCAGCGAGCAGACGGCGGCGAATAAGGCCGCGGCTATTGTTTTTATGTGCATGGTGTTGATTATTTGTCGGTATAGAATTTGATGAGTCTGGTCAATGCCCGTTGGCATACGGGGCAGAAGGCGGGTGCTTCATTGATTTTCATGCGGCATTCCTGGAAAGCCCTGTACACGCCTTTCGACTGATATCCTCCGCCTTCATACACTCCGATTTTGGTATAGATGTGCTTGGGGTTCTTGTCAGCCGGCGTGGGAATCTTTGTCTTTTTGGGGAGCATGTCTTTCCATTTAGAAGAGAAATCCCGCAAAGTGGTGATGTTGGGTTCCCACGGCTCGGTGTCAGACGGGTACATCGTGGAATACTGGTCGTCATAGAAGTACTCGTCGGCCAGTCCGCCGAAGCTGTGTCCGAACTCATGCACGACCACCGGCTTGAACAGTCGGTCGTGGGCAGCTGTCAACGTGTAGGAGTTGTAGATGCCTCCTCCACCGTAGGTGGACGTGTTGGCAAGGATGATGATATGCTCGTAGGGGATGCCGCTCAGCAGGTTGTTCACATCTTTCAGGTGGAGGGTGGTCAGGTAGCGGTCAGAATAGAAGGTGTCGAAATGTGAGCTGGTGGCGGTGGAAATCCACTTGCCTTTCTTGGGTTCGCTCACTCCGCTGTCTTTGGATGGCGAGGCCACGGCCACGAAGTTGAAGCGGTCTTTCAGCGTCTTGAATGGTTCGTGGGCGAGTATCTGCTCTACGGCGATTTGTGCGTCTTTGTAGAATACGGGCATTTCTGCCTCGGTGTATCCCTCAGCCATAATCGCCACATCTATGCAGCCTTTTGTGTCACCACCTTTCCAAAGGTATTTGTGGGGAGTGACCAGTGCGGAGTTGAATCCTTGCTGGCGTATCAAGATGTCCTTTGGGTCTACCCGATGTGTGAAGGTGGCGGTTATTTGATGATGTACATCCTGCAACTGCACTGTAATGTTCACCGGGTTCTTTGGAAATGGTACTTGGAAGACGTTTTCAAAGGATTTCTCTGTCTTGGCTGCTTCTTCGGAGGTTTGCCACTCTTGGAAGAGGGTGGAGAAGGAGGTTTCATACAACAGCGAGTCTGTCTGTGCGTCCTTCACATAAATCTGTCCGTTGCCCAGCAAGGGGAGTTTGTCCAGTCTCACTCTTCTTCCCGCCCAGCCGGGTGTCTTGTTCAACTCGTCTAAGTAGATGTGCTGGTGTGCGCTGTCTCCTGCGAAAGCGTAGTCGAGACGTAAAGTGTTGTTCTCAAAATACGTGTCAAATTGTTGCGCCTTAGCCCCTGTGAGGCATAAAAAAGCGGCTGTTAATGCAAATAGTCTGTTCATTATATATTTAATTTGCCGACAAAGATAATAAATAAGCCATAAAATATCAAGGATGGCTTTCTGAAATCTTTCAGTGAAGAATAGGTCTTTTGGTCATAAAGCCCTTTAATAAATACAAAATCTGTGCCGTTTTGAATTTAAATTACTACCTTTGTATCGAAAAAACAAAATAAACTATTAGAAATTTATTAGAACTATGGCTCGTCATAACTTAGATGCGTTAGACATTAAAATCTTACAGATGGTAGCGGCAAATGCTCGTGTACCTTTCCTTGAAGTGGCACGTCAGTGTGGTGTTTCAGGTGCCGCCATTCATCAGCGTATGCAGCGTTTCGTGAGAATGGGTGTGATTAAAGGCTCCCAGTTCAATATCAACCCGGAGAAAGTGGGCTATGAAACCTGCGCTTATATGGGGCTTTATCTGAAAGACCCGGAAGACTTTGACCGTGTGGCCGAGGCGTTGCGTCAGATTCCGGAGGTGGTGGAATGTCACTACACCACAGGGGAATATGACATGTTCATCAAAATTTACGCCCGCAACAACCGTCACTTGTTGAAGATTATCCACGACAAACTTCAGCCGCTTGGACTGTCCCGTTCCGAGACCATCATCTCTTTCCATGAGGAAATTGCCCGTCAAGTACCCATCATGAGCAGCGAGGAATTGCACAATGCGGAGAAAGAAGAGGACAAGGAAGACTACAATCCTGATGCGGAAGTGCCTGAAGAAGTAAAAGAATGAAACAATATCTCGACCTCGTACACAGGATTTTCGAGGAGGGAGTTCGCAAAGAAGACCGCACCGGTACCGGCACCATCAGCGTGTTCGGTCACCAGATGCGGTTTAATTTGGAAGAGGGCTTTCCTTTGCTCACTACCAAGAAACTTCATTTGAAGTCCATCATCTATGAGCTGCTCTGGTTTCTCCGGGGTGACACGAACGTGAAGTATCTTCAAGAACACGGCGTGCGGATATGGAACGAGTGGGCGGACAAGGACGGAAACCTGGGGCATGTCTACGGTTATCAGTGGCGTTCATGGCCGGATTACCAGGGTGGTTTCATCGACCAGATAAAAGAGGCTGTGGAGACCATCAAGCATAATCCCGATTCCCGACGCATCATTGTCAGCGCATGGAACGTGGCGGACTTGAAGCAGATGAATCTTCCGCCATGCCATCTCCTGTTCCAGTTCTATGTGGTGAACGGCAGGTTGAGCATGCAGATGTACCAGCGCAGTGCGGACACATTCCTTGGCGTACCGTTTAACATCGCTTCCTATGCTTTGCTGCTTCAGATGATGGCGCAGGTCACAGGCTTGAAAGCGGGTGATTTCGTGCATACGCTTGGTGATGCGCACATCTATTTGAATCATATTCCTCAGATGCAACTGCAATTGACTCGCACGCCACGGACGCTTCCCACGATGAAGCTGAATCCTGACGTAAAAGACATTTTCAGCTTTCAGTACGAGGATTTTGAATTGGAGAACTATAACCCGTGGCCGCACATTGACGGCAAGGTTTCTGTATAAAACGTATGAGACTTATTCTTATCGCCGCCGTGGCGGACAATAACGCCATCGGCTATCAGAACAAATTGCTGTACTGGCTTCCCGAAGACTTGAAACGCTTCAAGCGTCTCACCACTGGGCATACTATTCTTATGGGGAGAAAGACATTCGAGTCTTTTCCAAAAGGGGCTTTGCCTAACCGTAGGAATGTGGTGCTGACACATCAGGAGGATTTGTCTTTCCCTGGTGCGGAATGCTTTCCTTCCCTGCAAGCGGCCTTGGCCAGTTGTAAGTCGGATGAAGACGTGTTTGTGATTGGGGGTGAGAGCCTTTATAAGGCTACGCTTCCTATGGCGGACAAGCTTTGTCTGACAGAAATAGAGGATACACCGGAGAAAGCGGACGCTTTTTTCCCGTCTTTCCGAAAAGAAGAGTGGAGTGTGACTTTCGAGGAATGTCATCCCAAGGATGAGAAACATTCCCAAGTATTTACTTTTAAAGATTATGAGCGGAAATAATTCCGCTCATTTTTTTCTTAACTTCATCTTGATGACTCCCACATATTTGGCGTTTTTCCCGTTTTGATCATTCGGCACTTCTTTTCCCACTTCGTTTTTTACATAGCGCAGGGAGGTGAAGAAGGTATGTGAGTGGCCACCAAGTACAAGGTCAATGTCTTTGGTGTGCGCCATGAGGTAGGGGTCTCCGTATTTCCCCTCGAGCCATCCTAAATGGGACAGGCAGATGATGACTTGGCATTTCTCCTTTTCTTTCAATGTCTTGATTACTCTCCGAGCCGCTTCCACCGGGTCTTCAAAACGTACCCCTTTGCAACATTTCTTTTGCACCAGTCCGTCCAGTTCCGGGCTTAGCCCGAACACGCCGATTCTCACCCCTTTCCTTTTCAGCACGATATAAGGTTTCACGAGTCCTTCCACGGGCGTTCCCTCGAAATGGTAGTTGGCGCATACGATGGGGAAGCGTGCCTGCTTGAAGATGCGTGCCATGTTCTCCATGCCGAAGTCGAACTCATGGTTTCCGATGGTGGCTGCGTCGTATCCCATTCTGTTCATCAATTCCACCTCCAGTGTACCCTTGTAAAAATTATAATAAGGTGTGCCTTGGCAGAAGTCTCCGCTGTCGAAAATGAGCGCATCCTTGTCCTCTTTGTTTCTTATTTGGTTGAAGTAGGTGGCACGTCGAATGACTCCCGCAGTGCCTTTCCATCGTGGGTCTCCGTAATTATCCGGGAATGGGTCTATACGGCTGTGGGTGTCGTTAGTGTGTAAGATAAGTAGTTCTTTTTTCTTGGCGAAGGTTCCCGATGCCATCAGCAGGCACAGGAGACACACTATATATTTTTTCATGGTGTTTACTGTTTTGTGTTGATTACTCATTAATCACGAATTGTCCGTGGATTTTTTCTTCCAGTTTCTTTCCTGCGGCAGTTTGTGCCTTCACATATTGTATGAGGCAATCACGAAGCAGGTCATTGGTCATCTCTTTTCGCTGAATGTGTTTCAGCGAGTAGAGCTTGTCATTACCCTCGGCTAAGTAGTCGATAGTGGCCACGGTATAGGTCTTATCTGCTTGGACAGGTTCTCCTTGAATAGTGGCGGAGACGATACTTCCGTCTTTCTTGGCCACTACCATCGCTCCACCCTCCACACACATCCGGTAGAGTGCCAGGTCTCGGAACAACAAGTTGAGTTCGTTGCCCGTGAGACGCAAGATGCACAGACGGTTGTCGAAGGGGGAGATGTCGTATAAATCGCCCAAGGTAATATCTCCCTTTGTCAGGTTGCTGCGCATACCTCCGTTGTTCATGAGTCCGATATCCGCTGGTTTCCCTCCGAGATAAGGGGCTGCGGCTTGGCGCAACACGGTGGTCATCAGGTTGCCGAGCAAGCTTTCCGACCCGCCTCGTTGCATGAACTGTGCGCTTTCTCCCATCTTCGCATTCATCACGCTGTCCACTTCGTGTTTGTAGGGACGGAGGAAATTGGCTGTCGTTTGGTCTGGCTGTGCGTCCAACTCATGTGTGATTTCATGGCGGAAGCCTTCAACTCCTGTCACCGTGAGGTTGGATTTGCAGGAAAGGAGTGCCAAGGACATTCCTGCGATAACTATATAATTGGCGTGTTTCATTTTAGGTGTAATATTTTCTGATATACTAATGTGTCGTGAAAACCGTCGGGGGCCATGTACCAGTCTTTCAACAATCCTGTACGGGAGAATCCCGCAAGTGTGAAAAGTTGGACGCTTAGCTGGTTCTCCTTATTTATATAGGCGCAGAGGGAGTGCAGGTGCAGTACTTGCGCTGCGTAGTCGCACAGGATTTTCAAGGCTCTCAGTGCCAGTCCTCTTCCCCGGTATTTCTTCAGTATGGTAATGCCCACTTCGGCTCTGGAATGCCGTGGCTTGAAATTGAAGAGGTCGATGATGCCGAAGGCTGTCTCGTTTTCATGCAGGCAAATCATCAGCCGCAACTGGCGGTCTGCGTACAAGTCGTTCTGCGTATGGGCGATGAATTGCTTCAGCGCATAGAGCGAGTAGGGAATCAATACGTTGCCGCAGCTCCACGCCTCGGGGTTGTTCTCTATTTCTCGTAGTAGCATCAAGTCCTCCGGTTCCATAGGCCGAAGGAACACCGTGTCATCTACTAATGGATTCATGCTTCAGAGGAGGAATAGATGTAGCGATCGGTTATCAACAGAGGTGTCTCCTTGGAGTAAGTGCCTATCCTTATATGAGGGTCAGGATGGCGGGCGAAGATGTCCAACACGGTTCTCACGGGGAACGTGTCCATGTCATACACTATATAGACAGTAGTCATGTTCTCGTTTTTAGGGTCACGGATGCGCCGTAGCTCTTCGTGGCCGTTTTCCAGCAAGGAAGGCTTCTCGTCCACGTTGAAGAAGCGTCCGTTCAGTCGTTTCCGTTCGCACATTCTCCGGCATTCTTCCAGCATGTCAGTTTTCCCTATAAAAAAGAAGATGGCTTTCTTCTTCCGTTTCTTCTCCAGTCCGACGAGCCTTCCTAATCTCCTTTTCTGTTGATAGAGCCATGTGGTGGTGGCTTTCAGGTAGATGCCCATCCGGATAGGCATCGAGAGCCAGTTGTAATGCACATAGTGCTTACGGAAGAAGATGAGTATGGAGCGGTAGAACAGGTAATTGTAACGGAAGGTCTCCCGGTTTACACTTTCCCCTTTGTAATGCAGCACGGGAAACGGAAGGTAATAATTCTTCCAGTTCTTTTTCAAAAGACTGTAGGAGAAATCGATGTCCGCACCGAACATGTAGAAGCGTTCGTCCCAGAAGCCGATTTCCTCTCCTGCTTTCTTGCGGAAGAGGTTGAATGCCCCGGTCAGGATTTCCACGGGTTGTGTGATAAGCGGACTTACATGGCTCACGTAATAAGAGCCGAAGAACAGGCTGCGGGGAAAGAGAGCGGTCAATCCGGTTACTTTGTAGAACAGCGGAATAGCTTTCGGGGCTTTCCGGCGAGATTCGTAGGCAAAGGAGCCATCAGGCCGGAGCAGTCTCACCCCTACGCTTCCGGCATCCTCGTGGGTGTCCATGAATTTGATACATCCTTTCAGTGTGTCTGCGGAAAGAAGCGTGTCCGGGTTCAAGATGAGGATATACTCTCCCGAGGAAACCTTGATTCCCTGGTTGTTCGCCTTGGAGAATCCGGCGTTTTCCTTGTTTTGTATCCAGCGAACCATAGGGAAGTGACGAGTGATGTATTCCCGTGAACCGTCTATGGAAGCGTTGTCCACTACAATGATTTCTGCCTCCATGCCTTCCGTGGCTGCTTGTACAGAGCGGAGACACTGGGCAAGGTAATGCTTGACATTGTAGCTTACGATTACGATTGATAGTTTCATAGTCAGTCGGTATTAGGTGAGTCGGATAGATAGTGAGCCACTTTTTCTTTGGAGGGTATGCAGAACAACGAGGCGATGCCTGCCACGGCGGCCAGCAAAATGCCGAGGCTGCGTTGGGTGGCGTAGTACACGCTGATGTCTGTCAGCAGCAAGGCTGTCAGCAGGAACAGCTGTGTCTCGCTCCAGCGCAGGTAGCTTTTGTACCTTGCCTGAGGGGCTTTCCCTGTCAGTATACGTTGCAGGAATTTCCCTGTCATGCGCAAACTGATGGGAACGAGTGCGAAAGTCATCAGCACGGCACCGCATTCCAGCAAATAGGCGGCGGTGCCATTGTCCGTGGCGAATCCCGGCATGAACCAGGTCATCTCGTAACACAGAGCCAAAGCTGCTGGCAGTATCCAAAGTAACGTGTATTCAATTGTCAGTCTCTTGACTATCTTCTCTATGTTCATAACTATACAATGCTTATCCCATCTTGGGTGTGAACGGCGTGCGGTTCAGTATGGAGCGTCCCAAAGTCACTTCGTCAGTGTATTGCAGCTCGTTGCCCACGGAGATGCCTCTGGCTATGACCGACAGCTTCACCGCCATTCCGCTGAGCTTTCGCCAGATGTAGAAATTCGTCGTGTCGCCTTCCATCGTGGAGCCAAGTGCCAGTATCACTTCCCGGATATCGTGGTCTTGTTGTACCCGTTCTATCAGTGAGTTGATTTCCAAATCACCGGGTCCTGTCCCTTCCATCGGTGAGATGACACCTCCAAGTACATGATACAGTCCGTGGTACTGCCCGGTTTGCTCTACGGCCATCACGTCTTGTACATTTTCCACCACGCAGACCAGTGAGTGGTCTCGTGCGGGATTGGCGCAGATGGGGCAGATGTCATCGTCTGATAAGGTATGGCATACGCGGCAGTGTTTGATTTCCGTTTTCATCCGGGCAATGGTCTCCGCAAAAGCGTCTACCTCATTTTGGGGGCGTTTCAGCAAGTGAAGCACCAGCCTCATGGCTGTCTTCCCGCCGATACCTGGAAACTTGGAGAATTCGTCCACGGCTTTCTCAAACCACCGTGAAGGGTACTGTTGATTCATAAGTTCTCTTTTATGCTTGCAAAGTTAGCATAAATCGGGCAATATTGCAAACGATATATCGGGGGAAATCAGTGCGATGACTCTCCTTCTCCTGTCCCCAACGGGACTATCCGCTCTTTTTCTCAAAGTTTTTTGGCCTAATGTTTTGGTATGAGTGATTTTTTCCTTATTTTTGCAGCCGCTTATAAAAGCGAAACGGTCGGTTCCGTAGCTCAGTTGGATTAGAGCAACGCCCTTCTAAGGCGTGGGTCAAGGGTTCGAATCCCTTCGGAATCACGGGAAGAAAAGTCGAAAGACGACCATGACGAGAAAGCCCCACAGAGTATTCACTTTGTGGGACTTTCCTTTTTATAGCCTTTTAGCGGCCACTGCCGTCTGCGTCAATAGTGGCTTTTATAGTGTATTCACCCGATTTTAGTTCTATCATCTTATCTCCGTTGCCAGTGTTTGTGGGGAGTACGGTCTTGCCGTTGACTGTCACAGTGGAGGAGTCTGCGTGTGGCAGAAACGCCTTGGCAGTGGAGCCTTGGGGTATGCTGACTGTCCATGTCAGCTGTGTGCCGTCCATGCGCCAGTGCGAACGGATAGAGCCGTGAGGGCTTTCGAGCGAAGCCTTGGCATAGCTTAGACGACGAGTCAGGGCTGGACGGAGTACGATGTGGTCGTAGGCAGTCGAGGTGTCTTCTTGACTGATGCCTGCCACAGAGCCAAACAGCCAGTCTACCACGGCACCGAAGGCGTAGTGGTTCAGACTGTGCTTGCCTACAGTTCCGTCTGGCAAGATGGCATCCCATTTCTCCCATATCGTGGTCGCCCCTTTGGTCATGGGGTACAGCCACGAGGGATAACGCTTGTTGAACAGTAGCTTGTATGCCTCGTCCGCATGACCGAACTGGGTAAGCACTTGGCAGATGAGAGGCGTTCCGAGGAAGCCGGTGGTGATGTGTCCGTGCTTGTTCACATCGTCGGCAAGGCGTTGGGCGGCTTGTTGGCGAAGTGTGGTTGGCAGCAGGTCGAAAGCGAGGGCAAGTGTGTAAGCCGTCTGGGTGTTGGAGGCAAGACGGCCATTGGGGGTTACGTATTCACGACAGAATGCTTGGCAGATGCTGTCGTGCAGATTTTCGTAATATTTTAGTTCGCTTTTCTTGCCGAGAATGCGAGCCGCTTGTGCCGTGAGCTGTACGGAACGGGCGAAATAGGCTGTGCCCACAAGGTCTTTGTCGGTGGTTGCACCGGGATAATCGCCCTGTTGCGAGGTGTAGGCGAACCAGTCACCGAACCGTCCACCTCCGTATAGCATGTTTCGGCCTGTACGTTTGCGCACATAGCCCACCCACTTTTTCATGGCCGGATAGAACTCCCGCAATACGGCGGTGTCGCCATATACCTTATATAATACGTGTGGAATGACCGCCACAGCGTCATCCCATCCCGATGAGCCGTAGCTTCGGCGCAAGTCGGGCACCACGCAGGGTACTCCGCCATCGCTGCTTTGTTCTGCTACGAGGTCACGCATCCACTTCACGAAGAACTGTTTCACATCGGCAAAACGGCAGGCTGCCGGGGCGAACACCTGTGCGTCCGCAGTCCAGCCAAGCCTCTCGTCACGTTGGGGACAGTCAGTAGGCACGTCTAAAAAGTTGTCCACCATGCTCCAACGTGTGCTTTCCACGAGTCGGTTCACCAACGTATCTGAACACTCGAAAGTGCCCGTGTATCTCAAGTCGCTGCTCACCACCTCTGCGGTAAAGTCTTCCCGGTTGATATTTCCCTTGACTCCTTCTATTTTTGCGTAGCGAAAGCCGTAGAATGTAAACTTTGGCCGATGGCTCACTATGCCGTTCTTGCCAAAGATATACCTGTCCGTTGCTTTGGCCGTGCGCAGATTGACAGTGTAGAAGTTGCCTTCTTTGTCCAAAGTCTCGGCATGACGGATAGTAATGGTATCGCCCTTGTGGCCTCTGAGGGTGAACTTGACCCAGCCTGTGAGGTTCTGTCCGAAGTCGAGGACAGTCTCTCCACGTGGTGTGGTCAGCAGCCTTACTGGCTTTATATGCTTCACCACCCTTACGGCTACGCCTTCCTGAGGTATCAGTCTCGTCATGTCCGATTGAGCGATAGCGGCTTTCTGCCATTGGTTGTCGTCATATCCGGCACTGTCCCATCCTTCTTTTTCCAGTCGTGCGTCATACGTTTCTCCGTCGTAGATGTCCGTCATGGTGACAGGGCTTGGGGCTGTGAGCCACGACGAGTCTGTGCCTATCGTGTCACGTCTGCCATTCTTGTAGGTCAGTTCTATCTGCACGAGGGCACGCAGACGGTCGCCATACGCCCATTTCCGGCGTACTCTTGACATACGGCTGCGGAACCATCCGTTGCCTAGCATGATGCCTACGGCGTTGCGTCCCTTATGGAGCATAGGCGTAATGTCATACGCTTGATACTGTAATCGGTTGTTATAGGAAGTCCATCCGGGCGTGAACAGCTCATTGCCTACCTTCTTTCCGTTCAGCCGAAGCTCATACAAGCCCTGTGAGGTGGCGAGAATGCGTGCTGCCTTTATACGTCCTGTCACGGTGAACTCCTTGCGGAACATCATCGAAGGGCTTTGTTTTGAAGCCTCAATCCACACGGCTTTCCAACGCCCTGCCGCTGTTCCCGTTATTTCTTTCTCGGTCGGTACACGGAAGTTCATTGTGTTGTGTGCTGTAGCAGAGAGTGTACACACAGCCATTGCCATGACTGCCATGAATGATTTTATCATAGTGGAATCTGTTTATTAGTAGAATCCGACGTTTAGTCAGTGGCTGCAAAATTATAAAATAATAGTCATTATGCCATTGATGTGTCTATATATTATAGGTATATTCGTGTATTTTATTCTGATTATTCGTAAACATACCATTCTCCTGTCTTGTGCACGTTATAATACAACGACTGAAATAGTAGAGACGCGATTCATCGCGTCTCCATTCATCGCATCTCCACATTCATCAGTGATGAATTGTATCTGTGATTGGTAAGATATTAAAACACTATGAAAAGCGGAGACGCGATAAATCGCGTCTCTACCTAAACAATGTTGATTAGTGGTACAATTACGGATAATCATTGTATATTATCATGGATTCATGTTGGTAGTCAGATACGCCTGTCCGAAGCGGCAGCGTAGACAGTCTTTTCGGTCGCAATAGTTCTTTTTCAGTTGTATGAGCGCTTGGCTTTCTCCGGCGTTTCTCACTTTCAGTCCGCACACTTTCCATTGCCGGATGATGTAGTTGTTCTCCGCTTTCAGCTCCTCATAGAATGACAAGGCTCGTTCTTTCATGGCATCGTTGCCCTTGTGTTGGCCGTAAGTGAAGAGCAGGGGGATAACCGTGTTGATGAGTATGAGTCCCATGGCGGTACGGCTTAGTGAGTAGATGCCTTTCATCTCTTTCAGGTCGAGCAGCTTTTGCAGTTCTCCGAGGGTGGTTACATTTGTAAGATGAGAGAAGTCAATTTTGCCGCCGTAATAGAGCAACGCCAGTTGGATGATTCTGACAGGAGGGAAGCCTTTGGGACGGGTGCGCAGAAACTTCCATTGGTGGTAGTCCATGGGAGTAAGGGTGAATTTATGGCGCAGGAAGGCATACTCTTTTTGCAGTTTCTCTAAGTTTATATCAGAGAATCGGCGGTGCATCTCCTCACTTTCTTGCAGGAAAGATTCCGTGAGAAAACCACTTTGTCCGAGGAAAAGGGCGCAGAGTTGCAGCGCGTTGTCCCGGTGTTTGCCTGCCGCTTGCAGGGGAAATGAAGTGGCCCATCTTTCAAAGGTGTCCCCGTTCAGTCCGAAGCCGAAATTACGAGCCAGGGTGATGAACAGTACTCTTTCCCAGTCGCCTTTGCATAAGTCGAGGCGACGCAGCAAATCCGTCGACTTCCTTTCCAGCCGTTCTATCTGTAAGCGGGACATCCATGACACGATGGTCAAGGGATTGAGCTGTCGGATGATTGGGTGGCAGGGTGGATACGTCTCTGTGTTTTTCAACGCTTCGTACTTCCGCATGATTTCTTCCGGGCAATTCAGTTCCAGTTGATGAATCTTCGACCCGTCTTGTCTTTTCACCTCCTCGTCAGCCTTGTGCACTACATGGAGAATCGTGTTGTCATACATAGGGTTATGTTGATGCCCGTGTTTGAACCAGTCTGAAGAGAGCAAATGTATTTCCACGTTTCCCACCCACAATGTGCCGTCTATACGGATTTTCGCATTAAAGAAATCCGGACCTGCATGAGGATTTGGCAAACCTTCATCTACCACTTCCACGGTCTCTCCCTCTGTGGTAAGCAACGGTGTGAGTGGCAGGAAGCGATGTCGCCAGATGAAATGGAGCAAAAGTTCGTTCATAAGGGTAAGCGTTGATTCGTTTGCAAAGATAACCAATTTAATGAATTTAGAGGGCGTTTTATAAAGAAATAGACGATATACCATGAATGTGGTATGAATATACTATGTGTTTGGTATTGTTCAGGCAGAGGTTCATCCGTACCTTTGCACTTGAAATTACTAAACGCGAAAGAATATGGCTAAAATTACAGTGAACGGAGAAGCGCAGGAAGTGGAGACACCCATTACTGTGGCTGAATTAATCAAGAAGAATAACGTGAGAGACCCGGAAATGGTTTCCGTGCAGGTAAACGAGGAATTTGTAGACCGGGAGGAGTTTACCACTACACAGGTAAAAGAGGGAGATTCCGTGGATTTCCTTTATTTCATGGGAGGAGGCCAGGCTCATGTTTGATTTCACAGAAGAAGAACTGAACCGCTACAGCCGTCACATCTTGTTGCAGGATGTCGGAGTGGAAGGTCAAGAGAAAATAAAAGAAGGAAAGGTGCTGGTTATCGGTGCCGGAGGCTTGGGTGCGCCTGTCGCCCTGTATTTGGCGGCAGCGGGTGTCGGCACCATTGGCATTGTAGACGGAGATGTGGTGGACATATCCAATCTTCAGCGTCAAGTTATCCACTTCACGCCGGATGTAGGCCGTCCGAAAGTGCTTTCCGCCAAGGAGAAGATAAACGCCATCAACCCGCACGTGAAGGTGAATACCTATCAGGAGTTCTTGGAAGCCAGCAACGCCTTGGATATCATTAAGGACTATGATTTCATCGTGGACGGTACGGACAACTTCCCGGTGAAGTTTCTTATCAACGACGCTTGTGTGATGGCTGACAAACCGTTCTCCCACGGAGGCATCTTGCGCTTCGAGGGGCAGACGTTCACCCATCTTCCCGGCACGGCTTGTTACCGTTGCCTGTTCAAGACTCCGCCTCCTGCCAACGCAGTGCCGACTTGTTCGCAAGCGGGTGTGTTAGGTGCCATCGCAGGAATGTTGGGTACCATTCAGGCGGCTGAGACGTTGAAATATCTTACAGGCGTGGGCGAGCTGTTGACAAACAAGCTGCTGACCTTTAACGCCAAGACTATGGACTTCCGTAAGATAAATGTCAAGCAGAACCATCGTTGCCCCCTTTGCGGAGAGCATCCGACCATCGACCACCTGATAGACTACGAACAGGCGGCGTGTGACTTGAAGTCCCATAGACCTTGAGGAGGGTGATGTATATAAGGTGACAAGTTAGAAATGAATACCATTATGAAAGTAAGGAAAGAGGCGATTGAAGCTATCATCGCTCAGGCGAGAAAGGATTTGCCGAATGAGTCGTGTGGCTATTTCTTTGGACAAGAAGACACGATAGAGGAGAATTACCCCATGACCAATGGAGACCATAGTCCGGAGCATTTCTCTTTCATCCCGAAAGAGCAGTTTGCGGCGGTGAGAGACGCCCGGAAGAAAGGTGTGAAGATTCTGGCCAACTGGCACAGTCATCCGTCTTCTCCTTCCCGTCCGTCCGAGGAGGATATCCGCTTGGCGTATGATGCGGATATTCTTTACTTCATTCTTTCTTTGGCGGCAGAAGAACCCGTTTTGAACGCTTTTCGTATTGTGGAAGGTAAGGTGGAGAAGATTCCATACGAGATAATCCAATAGAGAAGTAGTCACAATCTTAGTAAGGAAGCCGTGGGGAAGTGATTCCGTGCGGCTTTTAAAATATGATAAAGGGCAGTTCCCGAAGAGAGCTGCCCTTTACCTTATATATAAGGTATAAACGCTTACTTGAATATTTCAGCCAATTTGGCCGCCAGTTCCTCACCACGAAGGTCTTTTCCGATGATGTTGCCTTTCGGATCAACCAAGCGGGTGGATGGTATGGCGTTCACACCGTACAGCTTCGCGCCGCTGTTCTTCCAGCCTTTGAGGTCGGACAGGTGATGCCAAGGCATACCCATCTGGCTGATGGCGTTCTGCCATGCGTTCTTGTTGCTGTCCAGTGAGATGCCCACGATGTCGAATCCTTTGTCCTTGTATTTCTTGTACAGGGCGATGACATTCGGCATTTCCCGACGGCAAGGGCCGCACCAGGATGCCCAGAAGTCAATCAGCACATACTTTCCTTTGCCCACATATTCAGACAGCTTGTGTGGTGTGCCGTTCAAGTCGTTCATGGTAAAGTCGATGTAGGGATTGCCCTCACTGCTTTTTGTCTCTGCGGCCATCTGCGCTTTCATTTCCACGATGGCGGGGAACTTTTGGAACTCACCTTGCACAGCCAGTGCTTTGGCTTTGTCCTCATCAGAAAGGCGAGAGGAAAGCAGCATATAGACCGGAGCATAGTTGTTTACGTTTTTGGTAATTTGTGCCAGAATCACAGGAGCGGCTTTCTTCTGGATGGCTTCCATCACATTGTCGATGGAGTCTTCCTGCGCTTTGGATATTTTCCCCTGAGAAGCGGAAGCGAGTTCGTTGTATTTCTTATATACGTCCTGCATTTCCTTGGTGAAAGGCTTGTTCACCGTATTGAACTCTTTCAATGCCTCATTCGTGGCAGAGCCAGCAAGAAGTCCGGCTTTACCTTTCTCAAAGGACAGTTCCGCCTTGTCAAGGAAGAAGGGAATCATCGGGCAAGGAGTGTCCATGATTCTCACTACGCCAAACGTAGGCTCGTTTACTGTCTTCTTGAAAGAAAACGTGCCGTTCGCCACTTTCACACTGTCAATTACCTCACGGTTCAGGAGGTTGTACAACACGGCTGTTTTGCCGTTGGCGGAAGCGTCTGTCTTGCCACTCACCTCATACGGAGTCTGTGCGGAAACCGCGGTAAGTCCTGCCATGCAGAGCATGGATAATAACAATCTTTTCATATAGCTGTTTGTGTTTAAAGAATTTCCGGCAGTTCGAACAGCTTCATGCTGTTGGAGCCTTTTACGAGTATGGTATAGCCCTCCGGCTTTTGTCTCTTGATTTCCTCGGCCACTTCCGCCTCGTTCTGGAAGGTGCGGATGTGGCTGTCGTGTGTCGTGGCGGAGAACTCAGGGCCTATCAGCCATGCCGTGTAGTCGGGATGTGCGTTTAGTTCGTCCACAATTTTCTGATGCTCCTCCCGGCTGATGCTTCCTAATTCCTTCATGTCGCCGAGAATCACCATTTTCTTCTCCGCCTTGATAAGCTCGAAGTTCTGCAACGCCGCCTCCATACTGGTGGGGTTGGCGTTATAGGCGTCCACAATCAAGGTGTTGGAGGATGTCTTTACCAGTTCGGAGCGGTTATTGGTCGGCTCGT
This sequence comes from Prevotella sp. P5-108, assembly GCA_963608705.1. Lineage (GTDB taxonomy): Bacteria > Bacteroidota > Bacteroidia > Bacteroidales > Bacteroidaceae > CAVDHB01. The sequence continues at coordinate 1,161 of CAVDHB010000043.1, read as the reverse complement.
AGTTAGACAAGGCTTCGTTGATTTGTGCGGGTGTCACGGCGAAATACAGGCCGATGGTCACAGCCGTCAAGGCGTTGTCCACATTGTAGCTGCCGATGAGATGGGTCTGCACGGTGTTCCACTCCGCTGACTTCTCCTTCTTCCAGCGGAATTTCAGGAACGGGTTGCATTCTATCACTTCTCCGTACACGTTCAGTTCGGGGCAGTCTTTCTCCTTCCCGTAGCGCACGAGGTGCAAGTCTCCGGCAATCTTGTTCAAATAAGGATTGTCGTTGTTGATGAACACCACCGTGTCGGATTTCGCCCTTAGGTAGTCGTACAACTCGCCTTTTGTCTTTATCACGCCCTCGAACGAGCCGAATCCGGCAATGTGCGCTTTGCCTACGTTGGTGATGATGCCATAGTCTGGGTCCACGATGTCCGCCAGTTCCTTGATGTCTCCCGGATGGCTGGCCCCCGTCTCGATGACCGCCAGGTCATGCTCCTTGGTCAGACGGAGCAGCGTCTTGGGCACACCGATTTGGTTGTTCAGGTTGCCCTGCGTGTACAGTACATTGTGTGCCTGTGAGAGTACGGCGGAGGTGAGTTCCTTTGTGGTCGTCTTTCCGTTGGTGCCTGTAATCTCGATGACCCTTGTCTCCAGTTTCTCCCGGTGATAATGCGCCAAGTCTTGCAACGCTTTCAGTGCGTCGTCCACCAAGATATAGCGGTCGTCTCCCTTCGGAGCGTATGCCGCCTCGTCTACCACGGCGTAGGCGCATCCCTTTTCCAAGGCTGCGTCGGCGAATTTGTTTCCGTCAAAGGAAGCCCCTTTCAATGCGAAGAAGAGGGAACCCTTGGGGCAGTCACGGCTGTCGGTAGTCACCACAGGGTGCGCCTCGAACAGTGAATATAAGTCTTTAATGTCCATGTTTATCTATTTAAGTTCTTTTCCCCGCGAAGTTACGTATTATAGTGGAAAAACAAGTCTATTCCTAAGAATATATTGTTGAGGATTATCCGTAATCGTACCACCAATCAACATTGTTTAGGTAGAGACGCGATTCATCGCGTCTCCGCTTTTCATGGTATTTTAATATATGAACTATAATAAGAAAACTGCATAGGGTTAACGATAATTAGCATAATCATGCAAGTTATCGTGCATGGCAAGCTCGTCGG
>CAVDHB010000042.1:0-24928 GCA_963608705.1 Prevotella sp. P5-108 | reverse complement strand
AAAAATAGGAATATTACCTACACTAAGCCTACACTAAAGGTACACTAGCCTACACTAAACAACCTAAAATCGCTGGAATTGGGCCTACATTGTACCATAGTCCTTCACTTTTTCGTCAATTTTCTTTCATAAAGTACACACAGAGAAGAAGAATTTCAATGTATGGTAATTTCCATTTATAAGACAGAATAAGGGTGCGTTGCGTTGAGACAACCTTATACTCTCCAGTCTAACCTCTTCATTACATAGAGTCAAACACGGTGAATAAGGAGTCACTACTCACGGCATGACAAGACACGTCTTAAATGCCCATCAATCAGTAGAGATGCGATTCATCGCATCTTTACCTACACAATGTTTATTGGTGGTACGATTGCGGATAATCTTTTAAAGTATCCTTTCCATTCTTCTAAAGAAGATAAGTTTTCAAAATTGAGAGCATATATGCGTTCAATTTCTGCATGGGCTTGTGGGGAAAGGTAAACAGGGGGATTATCTGCCATGATTGCTTTTCGCTTTATCTATAATATCATTCACTCTTCTCCAGGACTCTTCCAAAGATATGAGTCCATGTTTCTTCGCATACTCTTCCATCGGTTCATCTATGTAAATGATACAGCCACAATCATTGCCATCCGAGAAGTTAACGCCATTTGTCTCGTTTATAATCTCACTATCTTTGGATGAAATGTCTTTCCTCTTCATTCTCATTTTCTTTTCCATGATATCGTTTCTTACTTATACATATTTCGTTTTCGGCAAATATACGGACAATTCCCGTCATGGAGAAGAGGATACGGTGATAAATTGAGTACTTTCTATATGATATCCAACGTCTAAAGAGCGGGCGGTTCTCGTCCACATAATCATTGTCGTCATGTTCTTTGTTTTTCTTATTAAAGCAGACATTTAAAAGGTCTTGAGATAGCCCGTAAGCTGTTGTCCATGGGGATGAATGACGCTCAAGTAGCGGAGGCTACAGGACTGACTTCCGAGCAAATCAACCGCCTCAAAGCAGAAGCGTGAAGGGGTTATAGCTTCTTGCAAATATAGAGACGGTGTGTGCTGTCAGATAAGGTGGTGGCAAATAAATAAGTGTCACCTCCTTCTTTTAGTTTCAGCTTTTTACGCAGTGCGGCCACCGTCAGGGGGAAGTTGCGTACACTGATATTCGCTTTCTCCATGCCTTTCAATGCAGAGCGGAGAGTCTTCTTGTTGAAAGAAGTGGCGGAGAGGATTTGAAAAGAACGGCCGGGGAAGTCTCCCACAGGGTTGAGAGAGACAAAGAGGTGGCTGTTTGGAGAAATAGGGGCGACTTGGTAGCGTCGGGCTATCACATGGAACGCACCCGCTTTCATTAACGAGGCGTTCGGCTCATATAGATAAGCCGGATTCTCTATAGGTTGGGACGGTAGAATTACTGTATTTTCTTCCTCTTTATAGGTGACGACAGTCTGGTCATTGGCGGCATAGATTGTCCGGCTGTGCGGAACGTCTGTGGAAGGGATGGCGTACAGCAGCAATTCCTTGCACTCATTGCCTACGGAGACGATATGTACTTCCTCCACTTTACAAATCTTGTCTTTTTCAAGCGAAGTCACGGCTTGTCTCCAGTCTAACATGGGGCTGAGTTTCAGTAGAATTGCCTTTGTCTTTTCCATCAGTAATGGGAGCAAAGCGGGTACATTCGGGGTGCAGTCTTCCATGGCGTAGGTACGTGCGCCTTGTGCGTCTCTTCGGGCAGGGTCGAGGAAGAGTAAATCCATCTTCTGCATTGTGCGAAGGAACTCCTCGCTTTCGGCTTGTAGGATGTGTGTGTGGCTCAAGCCCAATAAAGGGAAATTATATTTCGCTGTCTCGCAGAGCTTTTCTTGCCTTTCCACATACCATGCTTCTTGAAAAAGCGGTGCGAGAAAGGAGAAGTCCACTCCGAATCCGCCGGTAAGGTCGGCAAGTCGCTCTTTGGGAATGTCCAGTCGGCGTACAAGGCGTTGTTTATACAAGGCCGTCTGCTCGGAGGAACATTGTTCCATGGAGAGATGAGGCGGAAACAGCAGTCCCTTCGTCTTCGCCCATGAGGGGAGTTTGCGGACAGCGGCTTGTCTTCCTGCTATCTGTTCCAAGGCGAAGGGCACGTCCACTTCCTCCGGGGAATGGGCGCTTAATGCAAGTTTCCGCACATCTTCTTCGGCATGAGCCTTGATAAAGTCCAACGTGGCTTGACTTATATTCATTATCTGCGTTCTTTAAGGTAGCCGAAACGGTAGGCGAAGAGCAGTTTCTTCAAATCTTGTATCTGGGAGATGAGTTCCCGTCCTTTGTCCGTGTCTCTCACCATCATGCGCTGTCGGCTCAGTTCCAACAGCACGGTGGTGGATACGATGTCTGTGCCGTATTTGATAGCGTCTTGTGTGGAGGTAAAAGGCTGGTGCTGCACCAGTTGCAGTCCACGGCTATGGAATACCAAGGTATATCCGGCAATGCCCGTCTCCGGCTGGTAGGCTTTGGAGAAGCCTCCGTCGATGACCAACAGCCTTCCGTGGGCCTTGATGGGCTTTTCTCCGATTTTCGCTCTCACTGGTACATGACCGTTGATGATGTGGCGGTTGTTTCCCTTTACTTCGAAATCGTCTAATATCATGTCGCAGGTTTGCTCGTCGTCCCTGTAATGGTAATAGGCTCCTTTTGTCTCTTTCCACAGCTCCTTGTCAGAAAGGAAATAGCGTTCGAACGTGGCCATCTTGTCCTTGTCGAACAGGGGAGATTCTTTTCCGCACCATAGGTACCAGATGTAATCCTGGGCGAAAAGCCGTTGCTCTTTTGGTGTGTCGCTGTTGAACGCTTCCCGGATAAGTTGTTCTACCTTGTCCATCAGTGTCTTTCCCTTGTAGGTGCGTCCTTGTATCTTCACCTCTTTCAAAGAGCCATCTTCGTTCAAGGGAACAGAAGCATGGTACATGAGGTTGGAGTTGGCGATGGTGTACATTCCTCCGTGAGCCAAGAGGCATTTGATGTGTTTGCGCAACTTGTCGCTGATGCTGAAGGAATGGTGCAGCTTGTGTACCACTTCTTCCTCTTCAGCGGTAAGCTGGTAGGGATCCGCTGGCTGCAAGGTGGGCAGATAGGTGTCTTTCAGTTTGTATTCTTTGCCGTTGATGACGCAGACACCTTTCTCTTTGTCAATCAGATGGAACATTTTCCGGTCTTCCATGCCGAACTCAGGACGGCGGTTGATGATTTGCGCCTCTAATTTAAACTGGATGATGGAGATGGCTTTGTGCATCTGTGCCATCATACGGATGGATTTCTCGCTGTGTGTGTTGTCTCCTTTGGGTAGATGAGGCTGAAATTCCGTACAGGGGTCGTCCTTGTAGGTGTCCATGGCGAAGGTGGCAAGCGGTACCATATTGATACCGTAGCCTTCCTCCAAGGTGCGCAGTGAGGCGTAGCGCAGGGCGATGCGGATGACATTGGCCATGCATGCATCATTACCCGCTGCCGCACCGAACCATTCGACATCGTGGTTGCCCCACTGCACGTCGAAGCGTTCCATGGTGCAGAGTTTCTCCATGATGATGTCTGCGCCAGGGCCACGGTCGTAGATGTCTCCTACAAGGTGCAGCCAGTCGATGGCCAGCTCCTGTATCATGTTGCAGAGGACGATGATGAAGTCGTCCGCCCGTTGGGTGCTGATGATGGTGTTGATAATCATGCTGAGGTATTCCTGCTTGTTCACATCCTTCTCCGACTCGTTCAGCAGTTCGGCGATGATGTAGCGGAATTCATGCGGCATGGCTTTGCTCACCCGTGAGTGGGTGTATTTGGAGCTGACGTTGCGGCATACTTTTATCAGCTGGTTCAGCGTGACAAGGTAGAAGTCTTCGATGTCGTTATCCGAAGCCTTGATTTGTGCCAGTTTCTGCTCAGGATAGTAAATCAGGGTGCAGAGTTCTTTAATCTCCGCACTCCGCAGGGTGTTCCCGAACAGGTCGTTCACTTTTCGTTTGATATTTCCCGAGGCGTTTTTCAGTACATGAAGGAATGCTTCATATTCTCCGTGTGGGTCGGCTATGAAGTGTTCTGTGGATTTCGGCAGGTTCAGTATGGCTTCGAGGTTGATTATCTCCGTGCTGGCTTCGGCTATGGTGGGGAAGCTGCGGGAGAGAAGTTCCAGGTAGCGTAAGTCCGACTTGATGATGTCGGGTGTGAGTTGGTAGCTGTAAGGATGAATCATCGTGTGTTTATTTAGTTTGTGTGTAGCCCTCTTTCTTTAGAAGGTTCGTGACTTTTTCTTTCATTTCTCCCTGGAGGATGAGCTGGCCGTCTTTGGCGGAACCGCCTACTCCGCATTGCGTTTTCAGCCATTTCCCTAATGCTTTCAAGGAGTCTTCCGGGCCGATGAAGCCTTTCACCACTGTGACAACCTTCCCTTTTCGGGCGTGGCGGTCAATGAGTACTCGGAGAGGCTGCTGGTTTTTGGGCAGTTCTTCCGGTTCTTCTGTCTCTTCCGTGTCGTATTGGAAGTCGGGGTTGGTGGAGTAGACCACGTTTAGACGTTGTTTCCAGTCGTTTCCTTTTTTCATGCTGTTTTGTTTCTATGGAGATAAATGAGCATTTCTCTTACAAAGGTATGTTTTTTTTCGTACTTTTGCAACCTGATTCTTGAAATGATATGAAAATAATAGAACTTCTGCATAATTACGGCGAGACAGCCTCTTCGGAAGAAGGGGCGTTCTGTCTGCGTCCCGACTCGGCTTTGCTAAAGAACGGGAAGCCTTTCTTTGTACCTGACTTTGCTTCCCGCACGGGGATGACTTGCCAGTTTGTATTTCATGTGTGTCGGCTGGGAAAGGCCATTGCGGAGAAATTCGCCTATCGGTATTATGACCAAGTGACGGCGGGAGTGTGCTTCACGGCGGTTGATAAAGAGAAGGAGCTGAGCGGAAAGGGACTTCCTTGGGAGGCTTCCTCTTATTTTGACGGTTCGGTGGTCGTGGGCGATATGCTTCCGCTGGCGGAGCATACGCAGGTGCTGCCGCCTTTGACGCTTCGGCTGGACTTGGACGGAAAGACGGTACAGGAATATGACGCTTCTGGTATGCGGGAGACTCCCGGAAAGGCGCTCTCTCGTTTCGGACGTTATTCCACCTTGAAGATTGGTGATTTGCTCTATATGGGTTCGCCTTACGAGCCGCTCATCGTAGAGCCGGGACATACAGTGGAGGCTTATATCAACGGGAAACAAGTGTTGGGCTTCCATATTCGGTGAAGAAGGGTTTCTGTACACGGTATTCATTATGTCCATAAGTAGAGATGCGATTCATCGCGTCTCCGTTTTTCTTGGTGTTTTAACATTTTACTAAAACAGATACGATTCATCGCTGATGAATGTGGAGACGCGATGAATCGCGTCTCTACTAGTTCAGTCATTATATTGCAACGTATAAGACAGGAATGTGATTTCCCAGTACCACCTATCTGGTACTGGAGTTTTTCTTAGGTAGTACTGGAGTTTATCTTACGTAAAACTGCAGTACCGGTTAAGTGGTACTGTGCAAGGTATTCATTAAGTCCGTCGAGGCATATATCTGCGTCAAAAGTAAAGCGTGAAAAGGATTGCTCCCTTTCACGCTTCTGTGATGTTTAGTTATTTTAGAACGAGTGATTATTTGTCTTTGCGTCCGAATACGGAGAAATGTACGTACCGTTTCGGGTGTTCTTTCAAGTCTTTCATCAACGCTGCGGCGTTTACTGACGTCTGGTTCAAGTTGTTATACAATGAAGGGTCATTCAGTAATAGGCCGATGGTATTGTCCTTGCGGCGGAAGCGGTCGGTGAGAGACTGGATGTGGAACAGCGTTGTGTCCACTTGTGTGATGGTATGATTCACGTTCGCCATGGTACCTGCAAAGTCGAGTGTGCTGAGCTTGTAGGTCATCACTTCCGCATTGTCGCAGACTCTTCCCAATTTGCCAGTCAAAGCGGGTACTTCCCGGTTCAAGGTATTCATCAAGATGGTCAGTTGCTGGGAAGACTGGTTCAGATTGGCCGTGGTGGCCTCTGCGTTGTGCAGGGTGTTGGCCAATGCAGGGTCTTTTAGCAACATGTTTACAGAAGTGAGGATGGAGTCAATCTTGGGCAACATTTGCTGGAACTGCGGAATCATGTCAGAAGCCTTGTCCAACGCCCCTGCGTGAATGCCGCCCGGAATGGTGTCACCCGGTTCGCAACGCTCACGTGGATTGTTGTTGAGCAAGAGGTTCAGCTTGGTCGTTCCAAGCATTTCAGTGACTAATTCCGCCGAACTTCCGCGGGGAATGCGCATATCCTTGTCCACTTCGATTTCCACAATCACATGGCCTGTCCGTTTGTAGTCATATACGATGTTGCGGACAATACCTATATTGTATCCGTCGGCATAGACAGGACTGGATTTTGTCAAGCCGGATATGTTGCTGAATTCTACATAGTAGGCGTTCTTGGAGCTGAAAAGGTTGATGCCTTTCAGGAAATTGAGCCCATAGAACAGTATGACGATAGCCACGATGGCCGTCAGTGCAATTTTGACTTCTTTCGTAAAGTACTTCATCTCTGTGGAGTTTTCTGATTGTTCTGTTTACCTAAAAATGCAATGTAGGCCGTCAAGTGGCCGTATCGTTTGCAAAAGTATAAAAAAAAGCGATAGGTGTCTGCTTTTCTCATGGAAAAAGAAGGATTTGAGAACAATAAAAGAGAAAAACTCGTCGCAGCAAGCTTGTGAGCCGTGTGACGAGTTGTCTTGTTCATTTCTTCATGTCCAACTTCCATTTTCCTGCTTCCCATACCAGTCCCAGTACGGTTTCCTCCACTTGGCGGTTCTGATAGATAAAGCGGAAAGTGACTTCCGCCTTTTTCCCGTCTATCGATATGCGTTGTTTCAGCACTTCCGCCGCTTTCAATCCTCCGTACTTCTCTTTCTCTACTTGGGCGTAGTGTCTGAGCAGCACCTCTATTTGTTTGCGGTCGTCTCCATTCAGGTTTTGAATGCTGGAGAAACTGTTGATGAATTGAGGATAGTCTCCTTTTATGAGATAGTCCACGTAGGTTTGCGCCGCTTCTCCAGGCAGACTTTTCTTTTCCTCTTTCTTACTACCGCAGGCCGCCAGTAAAAGAAGGGACATACTTGCAATAATCCATGTAATGCGGTTCATTAATTAAGTCGTTCTGTTATTTTTGACGTATGAAAATGTTGATGGGAGTTCCTGTGAGTTCCCATTTTTCTCTGATTTTATTTTCCAAAAAGCGTTTGTACGGCTCTTTGACATACTGGGGCAGATTGGCGTAGAACACGAAGCTGGGTATTTTCGTGTTCGGAAGCTGCATGCAGTATTTGATTTTGATGAGCTTGCCTTTGGTCATTGGAGGAGGATAGGCGCTGATAAGCGGCAGCATCTCGTCGTTCAACTTGGAAGTGCCCACTCTGCGTTTCATGTTCTCGTACACCTTGGTGGCTGTTTCCAGAATCTTCAAGATGCGTTGCTTGGTGACGGCTGAGGCGAAGATGACAGGGAAGTCCGTGAACGGCGCCAGTCGGCTGTGTATGGTATCTTCGAAGAATCTCATGACCTTCATGGACTTGTCCTCCACCAAGTCCCATTTATTCACTACTACCACCAGTCCGCATTGGTTCTTCTGCACCAGAGAGACGATGTTCAAGTCCTGCCCTTCTATGCCGCGCGTCGCGTCAAGCATCAGGATACAAACATCAGAATTCTCGATGGCTCGTATGGAACGTACCACGGAATAGTACTCAAGGTCTTCTGTCACCTTTTTCTTCTTGCGGATACCCGCTGTGTCTACCAAGTAGAAGTCGTGTCCGAATTTGTTGAAGCGGGTGAAGATGGAGTCGCGGGTAGTGCCGGCTTGGTCTGTCACGATATTCTGCTCTTTCCCTAAGAAAGCGTTTATCAGTGAGGATTTGCCTGCGTTCGGTCTTCCCACTACAGTGATTCTCGGAAGTGACTCGTCGATATCCGTGCCGCTTTCCTTCGTGAACTTCGTGAGCAGGTAATCCAGCAACTCACCTGTTCCGCTTCCCGTCATGCCGGAAATCACCATGGGGTCTCCCAGTCCTAATGAGTAAAATTCCATGGCGTCGAAATAGGCGTTGTTAGACTCAGCCTTGTTGGCCACTAACACTACGGGGAGCTGGCTTTGCCGCAGGATTCTCGCCACTTCTTCGTCCGAGTTGGTGATACCAGTCTGCGTGTCTACAAGGAAGAGGATGATGTCTGCCTCGTCAATTGCCAACTTTACTTGTTTACGGATTTCTCCTTCAAAGACGTCATCCGAATTGACCACCCATCCTCCGGTGTCAATGACCGAGAATTCCTTCCCGTTCCATTCACATTTTCCGTATTGGCGGTCGCGGGTCGTTCCGGCGTGTTCATTGACGATGGCTTGGCGTGTTTTGGTCAAGCGGTTGAACAGGGTGGATTTTCCCACGTTCGGACGTCCTACAATTGCTACAATATTTCCCATTTGAGATAGTTGATAAGTTATTATTGCGGGTTGTACCCGAAGTTTGTCAGCTCTCTGTCAGAGTTTCTCCAGTCTTTGTCTACCTTTACAAAGGTCTCCAGATAGATTTTCTTGCCGAAGAATCTTTCCAATGATTTGCGTGCCTCGGTTCCTACTTTCTTCAATGCGACTCCTCTATGGCCGATGATGATGCCTTTCTGGCTGTCTCTTTCCACATAGATGACGGCATTGATGTGGATGGAGGTGTCCGTCTCCTTGAATTGTTCCACTGCCACTTCCACAGAGTAGGGTATTTCCTTGTCATAGTACAGGAGAATCTTCTCTCTCAGTATTTCTGATACAAAAAAGCGGGCAGGCTTGTCTGTTAGCTGGTCTTTGTCGAAATAGGGAGCCGATTCCGGCAGCAGTTTCTCGATGTGTGAGAGTATGGTGTAGACATTGAAGCGGCATTTGGCTGAAGCGGGGATAATCTCGGCGTTGGGAAGCAGTGTGTGCCATTCTTGCACGCACTTCTCGATGGCTTCCTGGTTGCTGAGGTCTATTTTGTTGATGACGACTATCACTGGTATATTCAGCTTCTCTACGCTTTCAAGGAAGTCTTTGTTCTTGTCCGCCTTCTCTACAGGGTCGGTCACATAGAGCAGCACATCCGCATCTTGCAGCGCCGACTCGGAGAATTTCAACATGGATTCCTGTAGCTTGTATTGAGGCTTCAGCACGCCCGGTGTGTCGGAGAACACAATTTGTAAGTCGGGCTTGTTGACAATGCCCATGATACGATGACGGGTAGTCTGCGCCTTGAAAGTGGCGATGGAGATATCCTGTCCCACCAAGAGGTTCATCAAGGTGGACTTCCCTACGTTCGGATTCCCTACGATATTTACGAAACCTGCTTTAAACATTTCTTTTGCATTTATCGAAAAGAGACACACTATGGTAAAGAACTGTTTGCCATGATGTGTCCCTTCTGTCTAAGTTAGTACGGTCACTCTCTTAGGCGTTGAGCGTGCCGTGGTTTTGTCTTATTTGTCTTGCCCGTCGTAGCCCCATTTCATGTAGGCTGCTCCCCAGGTAAAGCCTGCTCCGAAAGCCGTGAAAATCAAGTTGTCGCCTTTCTTTAGCTGCTTCTCGTATTCCCACAGGCAAAGAGGAAGTGTGCCGGAGCTGGTGTTGCCGTAGCGTTGGATGTTAATCATCACATGGTCCATCGGCAGTTCCAGCCTTTCAGCCAACGCCTTGATGATACGGTAGTTGGCTTGGTGAGGAATGACCCAGGAGATGTTGTCCTTGTTCAGTTTGTTACGTTCGGCGATGGTGCTTACAGCCTCTCCCATGTCGGTCACGGCGCATTTGAACACATGCCGTCCGTCTTGGAACAGATAGTGTGCGCCTCTTTCCACCGTTTCGTGGGAAGCAGGGCAGGCAGAACCACCGGCTTCTTGGCGGAGGTAAGGATAGCTTTCCCCGTCTGCGTGCAAGTCGGAATCCATCCATCCGAGGTCTTCCGTGGTGGGTTCTACCAACACGGCACCTGCGCCGTCACCGAAGATGGGACAAGTGGCGCGGTCTTTATAGTTTACGATAGAGGAAAGTTTGTCGCCTCCGATGACGATTATCTTCTTGTATCTTCCGCTTTCAATCATGCAGGAAGCGGTGTCCATTGCGAAAAGGAATCCGCTACAGGCGGCCTCCAAGTCCATGGCCATGGCATGGTGGATGCCTGCGTGTTTGCAGACCAGTGAGGCGGTGGAGGGGAATGCGTAATCAGGGGTGCAAGTGGCGAATAACACTGCGTCGATGCTGTCGGGATCTGTACCCGTCTTTTTCAACAGTTCGTCTATCGCTTTTCCTCCCAGGTAAGAAGTTCCTAACCCGTCCTCTTTCAGAATTCTGCGTTCCTTGATTCCGATGCGCGTCATAATCCATTCGTCATTGGTGTCCACCATGTGCGAAAGCTCTTCATTGTTAAGCACATAGTCTGGCACATATCCTCCGACGCCTGTAATTATAGCATGAATTTTTTCCATCTCTTGTGTAAAGGTTCAAAAACAAAAGAAAGCCGGAAAAGACATTCTTCTCCGGCAAGCTTCTTTATCTTAGTTTAAACAGCAGCTTCATCTTTAACGACAGCCACTTTTCCTCTGTAGTATCCGCATGACGGACATACAGTGTGATAAACGTGCCATTCTCCGCAATTCGGGCAAACTGCCAATGTCGGCATAGTTGCCTTGTCATGAGTTCTTCTCTTGCGGGTTCTCATTTTAGATTGTCTGCTCTTAGGATGTGCCATTTCTGTTTAGTTTTAATTATTGCTTGTTAGACTTTTAAGTTTTTCCCATCTTGGATCAATGGGGTGGTTGTCGTCAGGTTGGTCGCCTGCGTTTTCCTCGTCCTGTGCGTCCGCATTGTCGTCTTCGGGAACGGCTTGGTGTTGTCTTAGACATTCCATCATCGCCTCGTCACATTCGCCAGTCTTGTGCACGTGCTTGATAGGGATGGCCAGCACGATGGATTCGTAGATGAGCCATGCCAGGTCGATGCCGCTCTCACGTTCGGAAATAACAATCAGTTCGTCGTCCTCATCCGAATATGCTTGTCCGAATTTCACTTTCACGTGTCCTTCCGCCTCGATTGGCTGGTTCATTTTCCCCAGACAACGGTCGCAAGTAATCACCACGAAGCCTTTCGTCACATAGTCAATCTCGAACCCTTCCTGTCCTAACTTATGCACGGACACGGTGGTCTCCAGTTGGCCTTCATGCACATCGGGTGCGTCGATATCAGCGAAGAACTGATTCGAGAGTGAGTAATGGTACTCCGCACGGGAGTTTCCCATTCCTTTTAAATCGATCTTGTATGTATCTGACTTACCCATTTGGGCTGCAAAATTACGCGTTTTTCCTTAATCCCAAAAAGAAAAACCTATAAATCTTTCTGTATCATGGTAAAAAACTTGCTGTATGGGGGATTTTTCGGTGTGCGGAAAATGTGATAACGTTTCCTTTGTGCCGTCAGGATGGCTCTTGTGGGCTTTGATGTCCTGTGGCTGATGTCAGGTGAGTTACGAGATTATTTCAGTGACTTAATCAACTGCATAAATAATAATTAAATGATTGACAATTAACTTGCCAATAAAATTTGATTTTGTATCTTTGTCCCGAAAATGCACACAGATATGAAACAGTTAAGTCAAATTATCTCCATCGGGATTGCTTGCTTCTTCCTTAGTGGTTGTGGCACGTTTACCTCCGCTCGACAACTTAACAAGGTGACTGAAGGTATGAGTAAGTCTCAAGTGCTCTCTATTTTAGGCCAGCCCTCAGAGCGTCAATTAAAAAATGGATTGGAAACGTGGGAATACAGCAAACTTTCAATCTCTGATTTGTTACCCAAGCGTGTAGTGGTGGAATTCTCAAATAACAAAGTGTCGGGCTTTCATGCGGTGGATGATAATGTATCATCGCAGGAGGAAAAGCCTGTTCCTCCCCAAAAACATTCGGATCTCCGTCCAGTGTCGCCACCACCTTATCATTTTGAGAGAAGAGGGTATATGAGTGATTCCGAATTCCAGTTTTTGTATGACAAGGTCAAGAACAAGCCTTTTAAGGATGAGCGAATGGAGTTGCTGCAGGTGGGCTGTCTGGACAGTCGGTTCTCTTGTGCCCAGTGTGTGCGTATCATGTCCATTTTTACATGGGACGACGATAAGCTGGCGGTGTTGCGGACTATGGCGAAGCATATTGTAGACCCGGAGAATAGTATCTCGCTGCTGAAAGTATTCAGTTTTGATAGTAGTAAACGGCAGGTGGAGGGTATCATGAGGAATGCGAGAAAGCCATGAGGTTCCCTTGGCGTTTCGGTGAAGGGTGTCTGTACCCACACGCTTGGGATATTATCCTCATGATTAACTCTGTCACCTTGTCTTGTTTTATGTGCCCTTTCAAAAAGTGTGATGAAAGAAAGAGGCGGCTCTTCCGGGAGTCAGCATTTCCCAAAGAGAGGCCACTGTCCATCCAGGAGCAAAAATATCATTATAGAATCCTTTCCCGTTTTTTCCGTAATCCCAGTTAGTATGTTGTACGACCTCCGGATAGAAACCTTCCTTGGCTACTCCACAGAGATGTCCCTTATAAGGTAGCAGTTGGAGAAGAGAACGCTGGATGACCTTTCCGAACTCACAGAAGCGTGGGTCATGGTCTATATGGGAAAGATAGCACAATATGTCCTTGAAATCAAATACATAGACATCGATATGGTTGTTTTCTACTGAAACATTGCCCCATCCTCGTGTCTTTAGCCCTAAATCACCCAGCATCTCGCCCTGTGCGAAAGGAACGTCCCATGTATAATACCAGGACATGGCAAAGTAGGTCGCTTTTCGCATGAGATCCTGATAGTGTGTTCTTTCTTTTCCTGTGCTGGACAACGCCATATAATAGGCGGCTGTGGCTGCGTAAAGGGAGGCTTCCTTGTCCTCGCAATTCGCGTCAAGAGTGGAGGAAAAGTAGTCGGACGGAGAAATGATGTTTTGTTCGATATAATCCATCGTTTTGCGGGCTGCGTACCGCAAGTCTTTCCGATGGAAATAATGGGCACCCATTATCAAGGGCAGGGTTGTGCAGGATGTACTGCCACCAGTGGCGTCCACTATGGACAGATTCTCGTGGAATTTACGGGGAAAACTGCCGTCTTTTTGTTGTAGGCGAATCATCTGGTCTAACAGAACGGACACTTTATGCTCCCATTCGAGATGTTTCCGTCCTTTGCTTCGTTCATAGGCTAAATAATAAAGCAGTGCGTAGAGTCCTTCCGATTGCCGTCGTATGGTAAATACGTCACTCTTGCCTTTGCGATTTACTTCTACCCATTCCCTGATCCATCCCTTGGAAGTGAATCCATGCCTATAGTATGACTGGAAGATTTTACGGGCTTTTTGTGTCAAGTCTGTGTCTCTCCTTTCCTCTCCATATTCAAGGGCGTTCAAGGCGTTTAATAAAGTACGTCCCACAAATCCCACTTCAGCTATGGGCTGTAGGTCACAATCAGCCACGCGCATTCCTGGACTGGAAAAATAGCACAACGCTTTATTTTCCACGAAGCTGTCCTTGAAATAATGACTGAGTATTTCTTTGGTTTCAAACATGCTGAATGTCGAGTCTGAAGGCTGTGGCTTCAGTGTGTCGTAACTGTAATTCCATAGTTTCCTCACGCAGTCTGCATAGTCTGAGGCTTGGGTCTCGTGCAATTCCCAGGACAGTGAGATTTGTTCCCCTTTCTGGATATACTGGAAAGCCTTTACCGCAGGTTCGAGTGTCAATTTCCGAATGTATGATTGGGGTGTTTCTTGATAGGGGAATCCGAAACTCAAAGTGGCCATGCCTGCTCTGTTCTCAAAGCCAGTGTAACCCAGAGAGGTGAAGCCACTTACCAAGGCTTCCCCTCCTTGGCAGATTGTCAAGGCGTCTGTTTTTCCATGTTCTGTCCGTAGGATAGAAAGCGCGGAACCGTTCTTCTTATTATATATGGCGGTCAGCGGTGTGCTGAGTCTGTCTTCCCGTACCGTCCAACTGTCAGCTGTATGGAAGGAGGGAGCTTCTTTAGGCGAGCGCAAATTCAGACGATACCAAAAGCCTGGCATATAAAAAAGACAGTCTTGGTGAGGATATCCAGTATTGACCCATTGTCCAAAATGAAAATATACGTCTTTCGCCGCCTTTAGAGTGACGGTGATTTTCCAGGTGTTGTTTACTTTCTTGACTTTTTCCCGGATATCAAGCGGCAACTTTTGGCTGGCAACCCATGTGAATTCTTCTGGCGAGGATGGGTGTAGCTGTAGTGTGGCTGTTTGTGTCGGATTTCCAGGTTTTTTATACATCAATAACCCTTTTACACTATGGGGAGTATAGTCAAATGCCGAAACAGTAAGACTTATGGCAAGGCTACCTATCAAAATAAATTCTCTTTTTCGTTTCATGTGCTTAAATTTAAAACGTCAGCGAAAATACCTAAAAAAGATGACAGTAAATAATATGATAGGCTATATTAACCTTATGAACTATTGATTTCATGTCAATTTAATGTGGCTGTAAAAGGTTTGTAACACATAAGCACTACTTTTGCCATTGATAAAGGATTTTATAATTTCTACAAAAAATGGAGAAAAACAAGAGGGGACAAACTCTTCAGACAATTGTGTCATTAGTTTCCGTACTCACCCTTTCTTCGGGCAGTACGTTTGCCGCTTCTCTCGTGCAGAAGCAAGTAAATACTTCGCAATTCGCACAGGAAATATCACAGTCAGGTCATTTGGTTAAGGGGTTCGTGTGTGATGAGAACAACGAACCTATAACGGGGGCCACTATTGAGGTGGAAGGGACGAATGAGAAAACAATTACGGATGAAGACGGATTGTTCTCTATCAAAGTCCCCAATGACAATGTGCGTGTATCCGCTTCTTTTATGGGATATACGAAGAAATCGATTTTTCTTAATACCAAGAAGTTCCTTTCCTTCAACTTGCTGCCGGATATGAAGAAACTGGACGAAGTGGTGGTGGTAGGATTCGGTAAACAGAAGAAAGAGTCTTTGGTAGGTGCTGTGCAGTCGGTAAAGCCTGAGGACTTGACCATTACTTCCAGTAGCCTTACGACTTCTTTCGCAGGAAAGATTCCGGGCATCATCGCTTTTCAACCCAAAGGAGAGCCTGGATATGACAACGCCACTTTCTTCATACGAGGTATTTCTACGTTCGGTTCCAATACCGCTCCTTTGATTCTGTTGGACGGAGTGGAGATTAATACCACGATGTTAAACAATATACCGCCAGAGTCTATTGAGTCATTCTCTGTATTGAAGGATGCTACGGCTACTTCTCTTTACGGGTCTCGTGGTGCGAACGGAGTGATATTGATTAACACGAAAGGTGGTCAGCTTTCAGAGAAAATGAAGGTGGATATCCGTTTTGACAACACCTTTTCCATGCCTACTTTCATACAGAAAATGGCAGACGGACCGACTTACATGAAAATGTATAATGAGGCTGCCCGGAATGATGCGATGTTGGCGGGAACTATTGACCAGTACCAGGCTCCGTATAGTGATGAGCAGATAGAGAACACGCGTAATGGTGTGAATCGTTACGTTTATCCCAACAACGATTGGTATAAATTACTGTTCAAGGATTTCGCCGTGAACCAGAACTTGAATGTATCGGTGAAAGGAGGTACGAAGTTCTTGGAATATTTCATGAATGCGGGAATCTTTCTGGAGAATGGTATCACTCGTAAACCGAAGGAGTCTGTGTTGGATGTAGGTCTGGACAGTAAGAAATATCTTTTCCAAAGTAATGTCATCGCTCATCTTACTCCTACCACAAAAATGGGTTTGAACATGAATGCGCAGATCACCCAGTATCATGCACCGTGGGCGGCTAAGGATGATTTGCGAAGTGAGTATACATTGCAGGACTTTTTCTACGCCAGTATGCGGGCGAATCCGGTGGCATTTCCTGTCACGTTGCCGGCACAGCCAGGCGACACCTTTGTGCGGTATGGAAACAGCAATAGTCCGGATGTGGGCGATGCTGACGTGAATCCTTACGGTAAGATGAGTAGTGGTTATACTGAACGAAGCTATGTGTACATGACTACTGCTTTCTCGCTGGAACAGGACTTGAAATTCATCACTCCGGGATTGAAAATCAGTGGGCTGGCTTCTTTCTATAATTACAGTTTCAGTTGGTTGAACCATTGGGTGAATCCTTATTATTTTCAGATCGTGAATCCGCAAAAAGACACAAACGGTCAATATTCATGGGAGGAGAAAAGCATTGGTACTCCTGGAAATATGGCTATTCAGTCTAATTCAGGGCAGGATCCGACACAGAGAGTCTGGTCTTTACAAGGCACCTTGGACTATGCCCGCAGCTTTGGACTTCATAACGTCGGGGCTACCATTGTCTACCACATGAAGGAAACTCGGGTGGACAAAGGGGGAACCAATAATCAGAAAGATCTGCTTCCGTATCGTGAGCAGGGATTGGCTGGACGTGTGACTTACAATTATGCAGAACGATATTTGCTGGAGGCTACCTTTGGATATAACGGATCCGAGAATTTCAAAAAAGGACATCGTTTCGGCTTCTTTCCCGCTATTGCTTTGGGATGGACGATTTCTAACGAGAAGTTCTTCACCCCTTTGAAAAGGGTTGTGACGAACTTGAAAGTGAGAGGCACTTACGGATTGGTGGGTAATGATGCGTTGGGAACTCGCTTCCCTTACATTACAGAAGTTACGCTGAGTAATAATATCGCTTGGTGGGAAACCAGTGGGGATTACGATAGATTCAACGGACCGCTTATCAGTGTGCTGGGAAATGAGTTGGCCACTTGGGAGAAGTCCAAGAAAATGAACATTGGCGTGGATCTCAGTCTATTTAATGACTTCAATCTAAGTGTGGATTTCTTTAAGGAGAAGCGTACAGGTATTTTCATGAAAAGAAATACCATACCTTCTTATATTGGCGTGTCTGCTTTTTCACCTTATGCTAACATTGGTGCGGTTGATAACAAAGGTGTGGATTTGGGAGTGTCCTATAACAAGGCGTTTAACAAAGACTTGGTATTGACCGTGAACGGCAGTTTCACTTATGCGCATAACGAAATCACAGATATTGATGAGCCTGAGAATCTCCTTTCTACTTACTCTCGCATGGGACATCCAATCAACAGTTTGCGTGGCTATGTGGCCGAAGGCATCTTCACTTCGTTGGAGGAGGTGGAGAAAGCGCCGAAACAGACATTAGGTACTTACAGTATAGGAAGCGTGCGCTACAAAGACTTGAATGGGGATAATGTGATAGATGCCAATGATATAACCACCATCGGCAATCCTGAGATTCCAGAGATTGTATACGGTTTCGGAGCCTCTGTCAAATATAAGCATTGGGATTTTTCGTTATTCTTTCAGGGGAGTGCGAAGGTAAGCCTGATGATGGAGAATATGCACCCCTTTGCTGATAATACGCACAAGGGATATAACATCGTACAGTACATTGTGGATGACCACTTCTCCATGGAAAATCAGCATCCGAATGCGAAGTATCCTCGTTTGTCGGTGTCTCCTCAAACCAATGATATCCAAGCCAGCACACTCTATTTGCGCAATGCCTCTTATTTGCGATTGAAGAATGCGGAACTGGGCTACACTTTCTCAAAATGGCTGCGTGTCTATGTTGCAGGAAGTAATCTGCTGACATTCTCACCCTTTAATCATTGGGATCCAGAAATGGGTAGTGGAAACGGATTGGATTATCCGTTGCAGCGTACCGTGAAAGTGGGTATTCAATTTCATTATTAATTAATACATTGCACATGAAACTACATAATTACTATAAAGTGGCAAGTATGGCCGCTTTTTGCGGATTGATGCTATCCGCCTGTGATTTCTTGGATGTCGTGCCAGGGAACACAGCGACTGTCGATGACATTTATAAAACGCCTACTTTGACTGAGAAGATGGTAAAGTCATGCTACGACAATATCCCCAACTATTTTCATCCTCAGCAGTTCCCGGATTGGACAGCAGGGAATGATTTCATGACGGGATGGTTTGGTGACGTGCGCTATTTCCATTGGAAAAGTCTGTTGTATGATATGGAGTCTCCGTC
Source organism: Prevotella sp. P5-108 (assembly GCA_963608705.1). GTDB lineage: Bacteria > Bacteroidota > Bacteroidia > Bacteroidales > Bacteroidaceae > CAVDHB01. Next base: position 6,741 of record CAVDHB010000042.1, on the reverse strand, counting down.
TTCCACTTATTATGCACTGTGGAGTCAGTCTGCTGCCAGCTATCCTACCGGTGTAGTGAGAAAAGATGTATGGGAAGGTATTCGGAATTGTTATAATTTGCTGAGTCATATAGACGAAGTGCCGGATGCCACACAAGAGCAGAAAAATGACTGGGCGGGAGAGGCTCATTTCCTGATAGGTTATTATCATCAAATCATGCTGGAATATTACGGACCTGTTCCCTTGATTAAGCAAGAGTTCCCTGTGGGCGCCTCCCCTGCGGACATGCAACTGAGTCGTTCTCCCTATGATGAATGTGTGAGTTTCATCGCTCAGCAATATGATGAGGCAGCTAAACTTTTGCCCGCTAAACAGGTGAGCCGACCAGGACAGGCTACGGCCGCTGCGGCATTGGGATATAAGGCTCGTTTGTTGCTCTATGCGGCTTCTCCCTTAGTGAATGGAAATAAGGAATATTACGCCAATTTCAAAAATACAGATGGCACTCCATTGATGAATTTGACTTATGATCGTGAAAAATGGAAGAGAGCGATGGATGCGGCGAAGAATGCCATTGATTACTGTGAGTCAAATGGTTATAAGCTGTTTGGTACGTGGCCTACCACGGATCCAAAACAGGGTAAGGATAATTATCATTTCGCTTTTGTGGGAGACCATGGTACGTTCAACGAGGCCAATCGGAATGAGGTCCTTTTCGGATTTGGTGATCAAGGAACGGTTAACTACAACGTGAAAAATATCGCTCCTCGAATGACAAAAAACGGGAAACCTGGTTACTCAGGGACTGGTTTCAGAGGTTATCTGGTACCAAGTTGGGATTGTGTCAGCTGGTACTATACCAAAAACGGACTTCCTTGGGATGATGACCCGGAGACTAAAGGGAAAGATCCGTATCAACTTGTTTCTTTGCCAGACGGTGAGCAAACTGCCTTGTGGAATACTAATCGGGAGCCACGTTTCTACGCTTCCATTGGCTATGACCGGGGAACTTATGAGATCGCAGGTGGTACTATCACGTTGAAATGTCGTAGGGGTGAGGAGCAGCAAAATGATGGAAAGGACAAAAATGAATATCAGACCAGCAATGGATATTATTGTCAGAAATGGGTTTCCTCGGCTGATTCATACGACTGGACCAGTAAGATTTACCAAAACAGCAAGTATGAATATCCGTTCATGCGACTGGCGGAGCTGTACTTGGACTACGCTGAGGCGGATTTTGAGTATAATGGAAAATTGAGTGAGCAAAGTCTGATATATTTGAATAAGATACGTCAGCGAAGTGGTTTGCCTACGTTTCAAGAATCCTGGGCTAAGGCAGGAGGAATACCTTCAGGTGATAAACTTCGCCAGGTTCTTCATCAGGAACGGTCTATTGAATTGGCGATGGAGGGGCGGCGTTTCCACGACATCCGTCGTTGGAAAATAGCGGACAAGGAGTTGATGCGCACGCAGCCTTCTTGGCATTTGGACGGAAAAACGGCTGCGGACTTTTATAAGGAGCCTTTGGCTGTGGCTCGTGAGAGTGGTGTGAGGAAGTTTATTGCTCCCAAGAATTATTGGTTAGCCATTCCGTTGGATCAAATTCAAATTAACTCCAAGATTGTGCAAAATCCTGGATATTGATTTTGGAGGTTATTTTATATAAAAAGAGGGTGTAGTAATCTGCACCCTCTTTTTTAGTTCTGTTGGGATACGAGAATACTGATTCAAATTCACGGACCATTCAAAATGAGTGAATGAAATAGCTATAAATAGGGTGGTGTGATGGTGGGTTTTCCATGCGCAGTATATATGTGTTATGTAAATTCTGGGAGCGGTGTTTTTTGTTGAGATACTTAGGTCTTGACGCCGAAAGGCGGTACGTGGAGAAAAGTATGAGGAATGTAATCTTGAAGAGAGATGATAGAATGGAAAGAAACAGGTTGCCTGATTGGTTATCAAGCAACCTGAGATCTTAAAGATATGAGTGAGATTATAATTTTCTTGTTTGCGAATATTGCTCTCCGAAACGGTTTGTGAACACTACAGTGATTTCTTTAGTTCCTTGCGTGGGTTTGATGCGGAACAGATGACTGGTGACAGGACCGTTTTCCACTTTGCGTCCGATTTTGTTTTGTTGCCGGATGTAGTTCTCATCTGTATCAGTGAAGCGTTCCATCATACCTCGGGGAACTCCATCTTCGTAGTAGGTGATTTTGCAATGAGAATCATAATCCCAGATATTGGCAACTACTAATCCTGGTTGACTGCGGAACTCACCGGGGGTGTAGAGATGGAATTGTTCATTGACGTTTCCCTTGGTGGGTTTATAATGCCATTTAACAGTCGTGCCATTCACTTCCACAATGAGATAACCGTTTGGCGCACCACATACACTGTAGTTTCCTGCCCACCAAGCACCGCAAGCCGCAGCGATATTGTGCTGGTAGAGAGAGGAATTTACCTCCACATTTTGAAAGTAATGTGTGTGTCCGCAGAATACATGCACGTCATAACCTTTCAGTGCTTCCGCCAGCTCTTTTCCATTGCTGATATTATGTGCGTTCTGCACTTTGTTCCAAGCTGCGGCATGCATATTCAAGAATACGGTGCTACCTTTCGGTATATAGCTCAAGTCTTTTTCCAACCATGCCAGTTGGGTGTCTGTAATGTCTTCAATATAATGGCGGTGTCCCACATAATTGATATTTTTCAAGGTGATGACATGTATCTTTCCTATATTGAATGAGTAATCTGTGGGTCCGAAATACTGATAATAGTAATGTTCGGCGAACAAAGGAGAGCCTGTGCGCATATTGTGCAGGTCTTGGTAATGTTTGTCGAAGTCATGGTTGCCGATAGTCTGGAACATGGGAATGCCGATAGACTCGCAGGTTTTTGCGTAAGGGGCGAACAGGTGCATATTATCAAACACCAAGTCTCCCAAAGTCACACCGATGACTTCTTTTTTACGTTTTAACGAGTCGGCCACGTGATGTAGATCCATCACAGTTTCATTTTTCCAGCGGCTAAGTTCTGATTCGTTCAGTACCTGAGGATCCGAAATGGCTAGATAATAAAAGGATTCGCTCTTGGCTTTACGTTCTTTCAAGGTGAAATGGTTGTCTTTGCTTTTCACTACATCTCGTATGGGTAGGTAGAATCGTGACAGTCCTTTTACTGTGGGAAGCTCATATTCGGATGGAGTGGAGATGCTGACGAATTTACTGAACACCGTATCGGTGGAGAATGCCCAGTTTCCTTCTGAATCAGTGGTTGTGAAATGTACGCCATCGTTCACTACTACGTGAGGAATTCCCTTTCCTTTTTCGTTCACTACTTTTCCTTGAATAGAGAATTGTGAATGTTGTGCGAGGACGCAGGAACTTAGAGTCAAGGCAAGTGCTGCCGCAAAAGTTTTTTTGTGCATTTTATCATTTGTTTTATACTTGCAAATGTAAAATGTGAATATGAAAAACAGGTTACATTTATGATAAATAATTGTTTCAATGTATATATTTATGCCGGAACATCTATGTTTAGCGATTTTTAGAGCTTTGGAAGACGTTTTATCCGATAGATAAGTGTACTTTTGCATCGACAACTTAATTTGTAAACGAAATAATGGAAGTACTGAACATTTTGCTCGATGTGAACATCATCGACTTTATCTTACACTTGAATGTGCATTTGCAGCAGCTTATCAATGATTACGGACAATGGGTGTATCTGATTCTATTCCTTGTGGTGTTTTGTGAGACAGGGTTGGTGGTCACTCCTTTCTTGCCGGGCGACTCTTTGTTGTTCGTGGGAGGTGCGTTGTGTGCCATGCCACAGAATCATTTGAACGTCTTTCTGTTTATCGGCTTGATGATAGCAGCCGCTATTTTAGGTGACACTTCCAATTACTATATTGGTAAGTTCTTCGGCGACAAGCTTTTCAGCAATCCACATTCAAGGATATTCAAACAGGAGTACTTAGAGAAAACGCATAATTTCTACAAGAAACACGGAGGAAAAACCATCATTTTGGCGCGTTTTGTGCCGATAGTCCGCACATTCGCTCCTTTTGTGGCGGGAATGGGGAAAATGACCTACCATCATTTCGAGATATTCAATGCCACAGGGGCTTTCCTGTGGGTGTGTCTTTTCACTGTGGCCGGCTATTTCTTCGGACAGCTGACGGTGGTGCAGAAGAATCTGGAGATATTGATGCTTGCCATCATCGTGATTTCCTTGGTGCCTATGGTGATTGAATATTATAAGAATAAGAAAGCGGCGAAAAAAGAGGCGTAAGCTGCTTTGAAAAGCAACTCTTTTACTTGGATGGGATAAATCATGTAGATTTTCAGTAGAGACGCGATTAATCGCGTCTCTACCACATATAATCTCAAATATATAGAGTGTGTTGTGGAATCTGTAGATTATTGAGTCTCTACCACTTCTCATGTATGATGTTATCTTCTTTCTATAATCTTCCCCTGTTCAGAGATAAAATAGGTGGTGGGAATCCAGCGGACAGCGTAGGCTTCCACTGTGGGAGAGTCCCATGCTTTTTGGTCACATTCCACTTTCCAACGGAGAGGATATTTCTGTTGGAACGCTTGCAGTGCTTGCGGGTCTTTGTCCAACGACACGCCACGTATCTCTATATCCGGATGTGTGGTGGCAAACTTTTGCAGGGTGTTCATTTCAGCTTGGCAATCAGGACACCAGGAGGCGAAAAATACCAGGAGGCATTTTCTTCCAGTGGGAGTGTAGAGTGGTGCGGCAGCACCAGGTTGGAGGTGGCTCAGTCTTTCCACATATTCGTTGAGCTGTTTCCAGTAGGTAGAATTGGAGAGGGAAGGTCTCAGTTCCTCCCGAAGAGCTTTTAAGGTGGTGAAGTCCATCATATAGCCCCAATAGCGTGTCAGAAAATAGACGGTGACAGGGGATTCCTTGTGCTGGGATATGTAGGCCAATGCTTCGTTTTCGGAGAAAGAACGGACTGTCACTTCTGTTTTCAGGTATTCATCGTTGAGGGGAGAGCCTTGTGTCATGACTTCTTTTCCTGTTTTCCATAAGGAGATACGCAGGGTGTCTTCGCCTGTGAAGAACGTTTGCGGACGTGGGTCTTTGTTGGCGACAGAAAGCCCATAGACCAAAGGTTCGTTCTCTTTCACCTTGAAAGTGAAGGTATGGTCTTTTATGGAAGCGGAGTCCATTAATTCAAAGTCTTTGAAGTCGTAACGGTAAAGGTAAATCTTGCCTTCGGAAAGGTCTTCTATTCTTCCTTGGATGAGTGTCTGGGACATATTTATGCAGTTTAGAGTGACACTTATAAGCAGAAAGTAAAGAGATTGGCGAACCAACCTAGGCATTTTTTCCATGCAGGTATTTTTTTCCATAGCTGGGGAGTAAGCAGATAGCTGTCTTTCAAGTCTTCGTCAAAGACTTGGTTCAGCTCACGGGTCACTCTCTGGTCTATAATAAAAAGGTTGTCCTCATAATCAAAACGAAGACTTCGGCTGTTGAGGTTGGCTGAGCCTACCGTGCAGATTTGTCCGTCTACCATGATGATTTTAGTATGATGGAATCCTTTCTTGTAATAGTACACTTTGGCACCGTCTAACATAAGCTTGTGGAGCTTGTAGCGTGCGGCATCCGGGGTAAAAGGCACATCGCATTTCTCTGAAATCATGATTTCCACTTTTACACCCCGTTTCAGAGCCTTGCGGATGGCTTGGAACACCTCCTTTGTCGGTACAAAATAGGGATTGATGAGGCGTATAGAATCTTGTGCGGCATCAATGGCGGCCTTGTAGGTGCGGCGGATGGCTTCTGGCGAGCGGTTTGGCTCACGGTTTACCACTATGACCTTTGAGTAGGAGAGTGTGTCGCTCAGCCATCGGTGGTCAGGAGCGGGATAATAGGCAGTGCCTCCCACGTGTTCTCTGGTGGATTTGTTCCAGATACGTAGGAAGATGTTTTGCAGTAGTTCTACGGCAGGTCCTTCCGTTACCAAGTGCATATCATGCCAAGAACCGATTTTCTGTTTTCCGTTTATGTAATAGTCCGCTACGTTCATACCGCCTGTAAAGCCGATTTTGCCGTCAATTACTACAATTTTACGATGGTCTCGGCTGAACGCATGATTTACCCAGGGAAAAGTAATAGGATCGAACTCTTTTATTTGAATGCCCTTAGACTGTATGGCTTTTAGATGTTTCTTGCGAAGAGGCTTGTTGTTGGAGATATTGCCGAAGGCGTCAAACAAGGCGCGTACCTCTACTCCTTCTTTTGCTTTCTGTCCCAAAAGGTCAAAAAGGGCGTTGGCGATGGAGTCGTTTCGGAAATTGAAGTACTCTAAATGAATGGAATGTTTGGCCGTGCGAATGGCGGCGAAAAGTTCCTTGAATTTCTCTCCGCCACTGGGCAACAGCTTGATTCGGTTGGTTTCCGTGATGAGATAACCATTTTCCCGGGCATATGCTGTGAAAGCGGAATCCGCATCCTTTCGCCCGTAGACACAGGTGAATAGCATAAAGGCTGTTACCGTCAAGAGAAGTCTTTGAAAGCTGTTACCCATTATCGTTTGTTGTATTTTATATTGGCTGGCAAATTTACGACAATTTCTTGGGATTTGATGAGTAGTGGAATTTATTTAGGACAATTAAAAAGAAGTTTGTGACATTTGCAGATAGCCGAACAATAATAAAGAGGCTGTGTCGTAATTAAGGTTTTACGGCGCAGCCTCTTTTTTGCGTTCCGAGGCT
>CAVDHB010000041.1:0-93908 GCA_963608705.1 Prevotella sp. P5-108 | reverse complement strand
GGTGCGTTGCGTTGAGACAACCTTATACTCTCCAGTCTAACCTCTTCATTACATAAAGTCAAACACGGTGAATAAGGAGTCACTACTCACAGCATGACAAGACACGTCCTAAATGCCCATCAATCAGTGGAGATGCGATGAATTGCGTCTCTACCTTTTAAAGTGAAGAACGAAAAATCATACAGCCTTGGCTTTGGTGGTATGATTGCGGATAATCTTATTATATGTTACCTATGTGCCATTATAGCAGATACCACGTGTATCTGTTGGATGCCTCGTCCTATTTTATCTGTCTGCCACTACCATCCCATCATTATCTCATTTTCGTATGTCATGAAAAAAGAAATAATCCATACCGTGCAGTCATGTCAAAGATGAATAAAACAGAGTCTCTCGACAACCTGTGCATGACCATCTATGAACGCATGGATAATCTCCTTGGCCATCAAAGGGAAAACCATCCCTTATAAAGTATCCTAAGATACTTGGCCAAGTATCTTAGGTGACATCGCAAAGTATCTTAAGATACTTGGTCAAATAACTTAGGTGACATTGGCATGTCACTTTGACTATGAACTTCGCAGAGTTATTAAAAGAGAGCCACATGGGGGAACCAACAAGTCAATTTTGCCATTTCCATGGAACTCGAGACACGAATTGAGAGTATAGATTATCGAAAACACTTTACGGACAAACAAACGCTTCGGTGTAGTCAGCGAATATAAAAAGGACTTTATACCTCCTATCCCTTAGCGTAACTGTCGTAGAGCAGCGAACGACAATCCTTTCCAACTGAACATCTTATACCATTCATAGTAAAACTACATTCAGTGATGAACGTATGTCCACAACATATCCTCATCTGAAATGGATATCTTTGTAAAGAAGAAGATTGTGCCTGCTGTCCTGCATAATCCAAATGACAAGACGCACTTTCTGTTTAAGCACCTTTGAGTAGGCAGAGAGTGTGTAGACCGTGACTTCAAGTCCCTCAACATAAAATTCTTCTATCCAGGCTAGGTCAAGTCTCTTGTAATTGATTTTTCCATCAAGTGTTTTAGGATGTCCATGTGCCTGCGACGAGTCCCGTACAATTACGCTTTTGAGAACTTTAAAATACAGATAACCAAATACTTATCATTCATATTAAACGGCCTTCTATTTTTATGATATTACTTTAAATTTAACAGTTTATTATTTAACAAGAGCAACAGAAAAAGATGCAGACACATAGAGAAAAAATAAATAAAGCTACTACTTTTATGTCATCATAAGAATCGAAGTAATATACAATTTATATTAAAATTCTTCATATAATTATATATTCTAAAAAAATTATTCTATCTTTGCTCAAGAATTCAGACCAAACTGATAAAAGGCACGGAAATCGAAAAGTGTATAGAGTAGACTATTTTAAAACTTATCCGTATGAAAAAATTAGAACTTTTCACACAAAATGAGTTATCCACCTTAGAGACTTTAAACATCAAAGGTGGTATGGCAAGTGCAACAGCATCACAAACAGGTTGTTCAAACAATGTACCTGGATGCAATTGCACTGTGATTGTATTACCTGAACGCTCAGATGTGCCGGGCAAGGAGGTATAAGTTTATGAGTTTTTGACAGGGGGATTAATATCGCCCTGTCTTTTTAAAGCACTTAGCAAAATGAAAATCAGTAAATACAACTATATTATACATAAGAAGTCCTTTTCTTATTGGTACAATGGAATCAATCATACTTTTTTCAAAGTTCCAGTTTCTTTAGGTATGAAATTAGAGCAAATCATGAAAAACGTAGATGACCTCAAAATGCTTCCAACAAACTTTTGCTCTCAACTTATTGAAAAAGGTTTTATAATCTCTGATGATACTGACGAATTAGATATTATCCGTAAAAAGTATGATAAACAAATTAATCGTAAAGACTACTTGCTAACAATACTACCAACACTTAATTGTAATTTTAAATGTTGGTATTGCATTCAAGACCATGTTAATTCCAAAATGTCAGTCGCCACAATCGACAGAATCAAAAGTCATCTTGATTACATGATAAATATTGAAAAGATACAGTCATTACAAATCGAATGGTTTGGTGGCGAACCTTTTCTATACTTTAAACAAGTCATTATGCCTATTTGTGAATATGCACAGAGCATCTGTGCACAAAAACACATACCATATTCAACCACAGCTACAACAAACGGGTACTATTTACTTCCTAAAATCTGTCCAGATTTAGTAGCTTTGAATTTTAGAAGATTTCAAATAACTCTCGATGGTCCACAAGAACAACATGACAAAGTAAAATTTCAATCTAATTGTACATCTGCATTTTCTCATGTTTTGCATAACATCGAATATATTCTTAGCTATAGTTCAACCATAGAAATTTTGTTGAGAATAAACTACACCGAAGAAAACTTAAAACCAATAATTATTGAAGAAGTAAATAATATTATTTCTCCACAAAATCGCAGTAGGATTCGTATTATGCCCAAAAAAGTATGGCAAGAAAAAGTACGTAAAGGCAGGTATGAAAGTGTAAAATCTATCTTACAAAAGTTTCATGAATCTGGATATAATACAGTTCATTTTGACTTGATCAATACATTTGTTCCTTGCTATGCTAATCGTAAGTACTACAATGCCATTAACTATAATGGGGACGTCGTAAAATGCACTGCCTCAAATGACTTGTATGAGCGGTGTACCCATGGTAAAATTGAACCTAATGGAAGCATAACATGGAATCATGACTTTATAAAGAAATACCACATGGTTTTCTTTGAAAACGAGAGATGCTTGCAATGTAAATATTTACCATTATGTATGGGAGTCTGTCCTCGTGACAATTATACAAAAGCATGTAAACTTGAAAATGTTGATTTCCATATAGAAGATTCTTTAGTGAACTATATTAATCTAACGTATGAAACAAAAAGTGATAAATAGAGTATATGGAACTCTTTTTATTGTATTGATACACACTTTGTGTTATGCACAAAACACAATAATAAAAGGAAAGATTATCAATAAAAATGATGTTCCTTTATCCTTTGTAAACGTTTCCTTGCTCAATGTGCAAGATTCATTCTTCGTACAAGGAACGACAAGTAAAACCGATGGCTCTTTTGAAATAATCACAAAACACAAAGAGGGTATTCTAAAAGTATCCTCAATGGGCTATAAAAGTTTTTTCAGGACTTTTCATGGTTCAAATACCTGGACCATTAAACTACAAGAAGATTCCGTGAAGCTTAATGAAGTAGTCATCACATCACAATTTATAAGAAGTTCGGGAAATAAGCAGCAACTATTTCTCTCAGAAAACGACAAGAAAACAGGCACAAATGCCTTAGAAATAATCAGCCACTTACCACAATTCAAGGGCAACCTAACAGAAATTGGTATCAAGACAATAGACAACAAAAGTGTACTTGTACTTATTAATGGAATTCGCAGAACAGCCAGAGATTTAATGTTGCTCAAGCCGAATGACATCAAATATATCAATTATTATAGTTATCCTCCTATACGCTATGCACATGATGGTGTAGGAGCTGTGATTGATGTGGTCACAAAAAAGAAAAATGACAAGCTCTATACGTTTTATTTAAGTACAAAAAATGGAGTAAACACTGGATATGGGACTAATTTAGCGTCTATGACTTATCAAGATTCTCTAAATACTATCTCTGCCGCTTACTTTATAGACTATCGTGATTTGAATAGCAATCTTATGGACAACAGCTATCGTTACGCTCAAAAGAGTAACATTTACCAAGGCACTTCTGGGAAATATGTGGGACAATTTCATATAGGACAGATAAACTACCAATATAGCCAAGGTAAAAGTTTGTTTAACTCTCAAATAGAGTTCCGAAAAAATCCAGGCACTCAAAAATACGAGCAAAAACTCAATGAGGAAGAAAAAGTATCTAATTCTCGAAAACTAAAAAGTGACTACAATGGACTTTCTGTCGATTTATACTATGATTATTCATTCAATAAGAATAAGCACATTTCCCTCAATGTACTTAACACGTTCTATAAATCCAAGTCTGACAATGTTTTAAATGACATTTCTTCTCAAAGATTAGAAAATAATTCGGACAACAAATCCTACTCTATAATTGCTGAATTGCTTTATAATGGCAAACTGTTTAATGGAAGTTTCAATGTAGGAGCCTATTATCAATATAAAAGTTTTTCACAAACATATAATGTAGACGAACACTCAAAAGTCGGCACGCAAAAGGAATATATTTATAGTGAATACAGTAAGGGAATGAGGAAATTCTCTTACACTTTTGGCATGGGTGTTGAAAATAATCACTATAGTAGTGCGGACAATAAAAGTTTCGACTATTGGGTTCTTCGCCCGTCTTTGATATTCTTCTGGCAATATACCAAATCATCCTCTTTGCGTTTTACATCCTCCGTACGGTCAATGGTACCCAATGTAGGAAATCTTACCAATAGCAAAGTTGCCATTGACGAACGTTTTTTCTTCCAAGGAAATATGGAGTTAAAACCATATTATGTTTATGGAACCAATCTGCAATATCAGTATAGTTCCGATGATAGAAAATGGTATTTGTCCGCTTCTGTAAGCAATGATTTTTATCCTAATAAGAACGTCCCCATCATTTTCTGCAAAGAGGATGAGGTGATTGAAAGTATATCAAGTATAAAAAATGTAGACGAATTAGGCACATCGTTTTCCTTTAGATTTCAACCTGTGTCTTGGATTAATTTCCAACCGTACTATAATTATCAATATTTAAAGTATGACACACCGAACCAACGTGTCAAGCATTCTATGCATAATGCAGGTGTGAGCATAAATATTTTGCCTAAGAATTGGCAAATCTCATGGAATGGAAATTTTCCCATAACAACTGCGAATGGTGACATCTTTCAGAAAACAGGGTTTCAGACAACTGCTTCCATACGCTACAAAATCAAGTCAATTTCATTGGGAGCTGAGTTTATTCACAACCCAAGACCCAGTAAAACATATGCAAATACCAAAAACTTCTCTTTTGAAGAAGAAACAAAATGGAATAATTTTAAAAATCTGATTGCAATTAATCTAACCTACTATTTTACAAAAGGGAAAAAGCATACTCAAGGAAATAAACGTTTGAGAAATATGGATCAAGATTCTGGACTTACCCAATATAATACGGCTAAATAGCAATTTAGAGCCTTACGGGTCAATAACCCGTAAGGCTGTTTTTACCGAATGCCCACTCTCTTTAAGCAGCTATTCACTCAAACAACCGATAGTCTCCCGCCTTATCAGAAAGCTCTTTTTGCAAGTATTCCAACGGCAGTTCTTTTCCCTCAAAACGCAAATATGCACAAGCAGGATGAAGGGTCACTTTCGCCTCTACGCCCGGAATGCTGTTCAACGCACGTTCCACTCTTCCACGACATCCATTACACATCATTCCTTCCACTTTGTACACACGCTCCACTGGACGCTCGCACAATTTCTCAGAATCCTCTTGAAATTTAAGCCCTCGTAGACGCAGACTGTTCATCAGCACACTCACACTGCTCATAGCCATGGCCGCACCCGCAATCATGGGGTTCAGCAAGAAGCCGCAAAGAGGATAGAGAACACCTGCCGCCACGGGAATGCCTATCAGATTATAAAAGAAAGCCCAGAAAAGATTCTGCCGAATCGTGCGCACAGTCTTTGTTGACAACTGAATAGCTTCCGGGAGCTTCATCAAATCGGAGGAGATAAGAGTCATCTTCGCCACGTCTATAGCAATGTCACTCCCCTTGCCCATCGCCACACTCAAATCAGCCTGCGCCAACGCCGCCGTATCGTTGATGCCGTCTCCCACCATCGCCACGCACTTACCTTCTGACTGCAACTGACGTATAAAGGCAGCTTTCTCCGTAGGAAGCACCCCTGCATGGTATACGGTAATCCCCGTATCACTGGCCACCGCCTTGGCCGCTTCCTCATGGTCTCCCGTCAGCATAATCACTTGTACACCCCGACGGTGCAAAGCTTCCACAGCTTTACGAGAAGTAGACTTCACCTTGTCTCTCACCGCCAATACCGCCAAAGCTTTCTCTTTGTCAGCAAACCATATCACCGTCTTTGCCTCCTTTGTCCATTCATCGGCTTTCTGTGCCAATACAGAGGAGACACTCACGCCTTGTGCGGATAACAGAGCCTTATTCCCTACATAATAGTGAACTCCTTCTACTTCACCCGTAACTCCTCTACCCTCCAGTGTCTTGAAATGTGACACCTCACACGTCCGACCGCTCAAATAAGCAGCCACCGCTTCTGCCAAAGGATGTGTGGACAGTTTCTCCAGACTGTATAATAAATTCTTTTGACTTTCATCCTCCTCCAGCCATACGGCATCAGATACCTGCGGCTTTCCCTCGGTGACAGTCCCTGTCTTGTCCAACACCACCGTATCCACCCGTTTGGCACATTCAAGACTCTCCGCATCTTTTATCAAGATGCCTCTTTCAGCCCCCTTGCCTATGCCTACCATCACCGCAGTAGGCGTGGCCAATCCCAGTGCGCAAGGACAGGCTATGACCAACACCGTCACTGCCGCTAAAAGTCCGTGGGAGAATCCCTCGGCTGGATCCGCCAGACACCAGATTATAAAGGAAACTACTGCCACACAGATAATCACAGGTACAAACACTGCCGCAATCCTGTCCACCAACTGCTGCACAGGTGCCTTGCTACCCTGCGCCTCTCTCACCAAACGGATGATTTGTGAGAGCAGGGTGTCTTCCCCCACTTTCTCCGCCACAAAACGGAAACTCCCCTTCTGATTCACGGTACCGGCAAACACCTTCATACCCGCTTGCTTGCCTACCGCCACCGGCTCTCCTGTAAGCATACTCTCGTCCACGAAAGACATTCCTTCACACACCCTGCCGTCCACAGCGATTTTCTCTCCCGGACGCACCAACAAGCAGTCCCCCTTGCGTACCTCAGCCAACGGCACCTGCTCGCAAGTTCCATCCTTCTTCACCCTGCTAACAGTCTTCGGACTCAATCCCATCAACTTCCGCAACGCATCCGCAGTCTGGTTTTTCGCCTTGCTTTCCCACATACGTCCTAACAGAATAAAGGTGATTATCACGGAAGAAGCCTCGAAATAGACATGAGGTTCCAATCCCCGCTTCAACCAGTATTCCGGGAAACACAGATTAAAAAGACTGAAAAGGTAGGCTATGCCCGTACTGCAAGCCACCAAGGAGTCCATGTTCGCCGTGCCATGCCTCAACTGCTTCCACGCATTCCGAAAGAACGGAAAGCCGAAGACAAAGACCACTGGCGTAGCGAGCAGCCACATGATGACTTTGGCATAAGGAAAATCCATCCATACCATACTGATAAAGACAAGGGGAACAGAGAAAGCCAGTGCCCAGAAAGCCCTCCGCTTTAATTGGCGATAAGTTTTCTCCATTTTATCTTCCTTCACGCTGTCCGTCTGCGGTAACAAGTCATACCCAGCCGACTGCACGACCTCCTTCAGCCGCTGAAAATCAACCAGTGAGGAATCGTACACCACTTTGACTGAGGAAACGGCAAGGTTCACATTTGCCTCCTCTACTCCCGGTTGAGCGTTCAACACTTTCTCCACCCTTGCGGCACAAGCCGCACAACTCATTCCCACAACCTGCCATATACTCGTTGTCTTCTTCATTATTCCTTTACGTATGATTAGGCTGCAAAGATACACATAACTTTTCTTTATCGGATTACATTATTAAGGTGGGATTTTACAAGATACGCTTCGTCCTATTTTGCGCTTCCCCCGATTTTCACTAACTTCGCGGCAAGATAACTAATAACATTCTAACAGTATATTTTATGGCAAATACACCGGAATTTAAGTATGCGCCCATGTTCCAGACTGGAAAGGACGATACGGAATACTATTTGCTGACAAAAGACTATGTGTCTGTCGGCGAATTTGAGGGCAAACCCATGCTGAAGGTACAGCCTGAGGCTTTGACGATGCTCGCCAACACGGCTTTTCACGACGTGTCTTTCCTTCTGCGTAGGAAACATAACGAACAGGTGGCCAAAATACTCCGCGACCCGGAAGCCAGCGAAAATGACAAATACGTGGCCTTGACTTTCCTGCGCAATGCGGAAGTGGCTTGCAAAGGCATCCTTCCTTTGTGCCAGGATACGGGTACAGCTATCATCCACGGAGAAAAAGGACAGCAAGTATGGACAGGCTTCTCCGATGAAGAAGCTCTCTCCAAAGGTGTGTACAAGACTTATACGGAAAACAACCTCCGCTACTCCCAGAACGCACCGCTCACTATGTACAAAGAGGTGAACACACGCTGTAACCTTCCGGCACAGATTGACATCGAGGCCACAGAAGGCATGGAATACAAATTCTTATGCGTGGTTAAAGGTGGTGGTTCCGCCAACAAGTCTTACTTGTACCAGATGACAAAAGCCATCATTTACGGCCCGGAGACACTGGTTCCTTTCTTAGTGGAAAAGATGAAGACGCTGGGTACTGCCGCTTGTCCTCCTTATCACATCGCCTTTGTAATCGGCGGTACTTCCGCAGAGAAGAACCTGCTGACTGTGAAACTGGCCTCTACTCATTATTATGACAACCTGCCCACTACAGGAGATGAGACAGGTCGTGCTTTCCGTGATGTAGAGTTAGAGAAAACCCTGTTGAAGGAAGCTTACAAGATCGGATTGGGCGCACAGTTCGGAGGCAAATACTTCGCACACGACATCCGTGTCATCCGTCTGCCGCGTCACGGTGCATCCTGCCCCATCGGACTGGGCGTAAGCTGCTCCGCAGACCGTAACATCAAATGCAAAATCAACAAAGACGGTATCTGGATTGAGAAACTCGATGATAATCCTACAGAACTCATCCCTGAAGAATACCGCAACGCCGGAGAAGGCAACGCCGTGAAGATTGACCTCGACCGTCCTATCAAGGAAGTATGCCAGGAGTTGACTAAATATCCAGTCGCTACTCGTGTAAGTCTGAACGGTACCATCATCGTGGCACGTGACATCGCACACGCCCGTCTGAAGAAATTACTGGAAGAAGGCAAGGAACTGCCTGAATACGTGAAGAACCACCCGATTCTCTACGCAGGTCCAGCCAAGACTCCCGCAGGAATGCCTTGCGGTTCCTTAGGTCCGACAACAGCAAACCGTATGGATCCTTACGTGGATGAGTTCCAGGATAACGGCGCCAGCTTGATTATGATTGCGAAGGGTAACCGTACAGACGTAGTAACCAACGCTTGCAAGAAACACGGTGGTTTCTACTTAGGCTCTATCGGAGGTCCTGCGGCTATCCTGTCTCAGAACAGCATCAAGAGTATTGAATGCCTGGCTTATCCTGAATTGGGCATGGAAGCTATTTGGAAGATTACCGTAAAAGACTTCCCGGCCTTCATCCTCGTGGACGACAAGGGCAATGACTTCTTCAAGCAAATCAAGCCCAACACTGGCTGCACCTGCCTGTAATACCTATGCATAGGTAAAATCATATAAATATCCCATACCTTTACTATCCAATGATAGCGATAAGGTATGGGATATTTTAAGTCTTAAATACAAATGCGTGTAAAGTAAATCTGTATTAAGTCTGTTCGGAATAGTGGAATACAACTTACAATATGATTAGAAACATTTTACTACTTACCTTATGGCTCTTCGGAAGTATTTCCGCAAGGGCATATAGCTATAAAATCACAGCTCCGGGAGAATGGTGTGAATTACGAGACTATTTAATACACCGTATTTACAAGGACTCAGACGGGTTTATTTGGTTGGGAACAGGCACAAGCGTGGAACGGTATGATGGAACACAGAATAAAATCTATACTTTTGATGTCCCGGAGAAAGGGTATGCAACTTTTCTTGTGAATGCTTTGACGGAGAGAACGAAGAATGACTATTGGGTGGGGAATTCTATGGGACTGTGGAGACTGGATGACAGCCGTCAGAAGGTGGTGAGAATGTTCCCGTCCCAGATTAATTTTCCAGTCAATGCCTTGGCTGTAGATAAAAATAAACATTTGTATATTGGCTCTTCCAATGGATTGTATGTATTAAGCGACACATTACGTAGAATGGAAGTGGATGACGGTACGGCACGGTATACGAAAAACAGTGTGAAGGGAATCAATGTGACGGATAAGGGTGATGTCTGGGTATTGTCAAGGGGAGGCGTGTCGGTGATTCCCCATGGGACAGGCACACCGAAGTTCTATCCCTGTACTTTGCCGGCCACGGGCGATTTTCGGACAATGGCACTTGCGGACAACCATCTATTCATCGGAACTGAGCAGGGAGCATTGGTCGATTTCAATTTGCTGACTTACCAGTACTCCTTTTGGTGGAAAGGAGCGGGAGTACCAGTGACCTCCATTTCTTGTGAGAAAGAGATGATGGCTGTAGGAACGGACGGTCAAGGCATTCATCTGTTTTCATTGCCACATAAGGTGGAGGTTTACTCAGTGACAAAGGATGACAGTGAAAACCACGGACTTTTGTCGGACTATATCTCCTGTGTGTTACTTTCGGACGGGAATATATGGTGTGGCACGGACTATTACCTTGGATTCAATTTGCTGAGGAATGTGACCACTCCTTTTTATATATACCGAAACGGGGGATTCACTTCGGAAAATCTCTCTGTACGCAGTGCCTTCTATAAGGACGGACGAATGTATATCGGTACACGTGAGGGATTGTATGTATCGGATGAGCGGACTGGAAAAACATTGTTCTACAAGCCACAGAAAGGAGGTTTACGTTCCAACTTGATTTTCTCCATTGGAGAGTATCAAGGAATGATTCTGGTCGGTACGTGTCGTGGCGGACTTTCTGTGTACAATCCACTGACGGGTAATTTTGTAGACCATCCATTGTCTCGGCGTTTGACGAAGAATGACATATTCATGTTTCTGACAGATACCTCGGGAAGACTGTGGATAGCCGCACTGGATGGCCTTTTCTGCTATGATGGAAAAACACTCAAGGAATATAATGTGGTAAACAGTGGATTGCCGGGCAACATTGTCTATTCCGTTATTCAAGACAGCCGGGGACATTTCTGGGTCGGGACGGACAAGGGAGCAGTGCTTTTCAATCCCAGTACTGGTACATGCCGACCGGCAGTTTCTGGAGATTATGCGGTGAATACAAAAGAAGTAAGGTTTATCGGAGAGGGTACAGAAGGGCGAATGTGTTTCTTTACGTTAAAGAAGAATGAGTTGTTTGTGACGAACCGTCTTCAGTCAAGTGTGACACGTTTCCCTGATTTCCATAGTTTCAATATGCGTTTGGACAAAACGGGAAATTACTGGATGGGGAGTGACTATGGTATTATAAAAGGAGATCGCTTGTTGAAGAAGTTCACCTTATACTCCGTGGAAGAATTGGTAAAATCAATTATGGGAGCAAGTGCTGGTGCCTCTCTCGCCACATATAAGGACGGTCTGTTTGCGATGCCGTGTACCAAGGGACTGGTAATTATAAATCCATATCGGGTATCTTCCCTGCCACCCTATCGTATTACCCGTATGGATGTGAATGGGGAATCCTATGCCGATGCCAGTGACATGAAAAAAGACACTGTCTTGTCGCTGAACCATCGTCAGAATAATGTGACCTTTTCTTTCATGTCTTTGAATTACGAGTCCTCGGATTTACTGCACAGCCAGTATATGTTGGAAGGAAGGGACACTGCATGGCAGATGTTAAGAGGAAAGAATGAAGTGTCGTACTATAACTTGCCCGCAGGGAATTACGTGTTCAAGGTGCGTCGTATCTTTGACGACAGCTCGGTGAGTGAAGTGGCATTCTCTGTGGGTTATGACTGGTCGTTCATCCTCGGTTGTGTGCTGGGTGTGCTTTTGACGGGAGCTGGAATCTATATGTATATAAAACGGAAGTGGCTCTGGACACTGCTGGAAGAAAGATTGGATAAAATGAGGAAGAAAGAAGAGCCAGCTGTGACAGATACTCCTTCTTATACCAATGTGAGTGAGGAAGAGTTATTGAAGACGGCTGACCTTCTCCGTCTCTATATGGAGAATGACAAACCCTATTTGAACAAAGACTTGAAACAGTCGGATGTGGCACAAGCGTTGGGCTGTTCCTCCTATGTGCTTTCAGCAGTCTTCAATCGTCTGAGAGTGGGTTATTACGACTATGTGAACAGCTATCGTATTACAGAATTTAAGAGGATTGTAAAGGAAGATGATTCTACAAATTATACTTTATTGGCTTTGGCAGAGCGATGCGGATTCAAGTCGAAAACGTCTTTCTTCCGTTCCTTCAAGAAACAAGTAGGAATGACCCCCAGTGAATATATTCACGAAAGCCAATCTGGGAAACATTGACTTAATGACGTGAGAAAAGACAAAGCATAGGAGTACCATAAATGAATGGTACTCCTATCATTTATATGACAATCAATATATTACGTATTATTCTGTATACCTCTTTTACTTAGTACTCTTTTAACACTCAATTTGTTTGTCTCCCCTTCCCTTTTCACTACTTTTGCACTGTGCTGATAAAAATACGCTCCATAAGTGAACTATTTTTAGTAGTACATGAGTACCTATTGAGTACTATTGAAAACGGAAATCATAGCTTGCAATCAAGGCGAATAATTAATAGAAATACCTAATTAATAAAACCGAATTTTTATGAACAATAAAAGGTTTTTTACCAGTTGCCTGTGTTCATTGGCGTTCATCTCTTCCGTCTGGGCTGAGTCTCAAGACGTGATAAAGGGAAGAGTGGCTGATGCAAATGGAAAGCCCGTGGCAGGTGTTCTGGTCAATGTAAAGGGAACCTCGACCCAAGCCCTCACCAATGCGCAAGGAGAGTTTAATCTGAAGGGAAAAGTCGGAGACAAGTTGGATTTTGTGCATCCTGACTTTTATTATCAAGAAACATCCTATGAGGGAAAATCACAATTACTCGTGCAGTTGGACTACCGGGTACTGCCTGTTATCTCCAAGAATCACACTGAAAAGACTCCTTTATTAAGAGGAGAGCTGAGTAAGGATAAAAATGTGGAGACAATAGGTTTTATCGGAGGATCACAATTGTCCACCTCACCCACGTATAATTTTCTCGGAGCTGCTCAGGGAAGATTGGCTGGATTAGACATCAATTTCGCCCAGGGCGGGAGCATGGCAGCCAATTATAATTGGAATGTGCGCAATGCTCGTCAGACATTGTTCTTAGTGGATGGCATCCAGCGTGATTTCTATACGATGGATCCAGACCAGATTGAAAGCATTCAAGTGTTGAAAGACGGACTCTCCACCGTGATGCTGGGACAGCGTTCCTCTGCGGGAGTGGTGAATATCATCACAAAGAAAGGAGATGGAGGAAGTCTGACACCTCGTATCTCTTTCACGGCGAATGTGGGTTTTGAAAAAGCGTTGAAGTTGCCGAAACTCTTAGGAGCCGCTGACTATATGGAACTGGCGAACGAGGCATACGAGAACGACGGACTGACTCCCCAGTATTCCCAGGACTTGATTCAGTCCTATCGTAACCATACGAATGATCCGTTCTTAAGTCCGGATGTGGACTGGTACAAACAAAACCTGGAAAAGACTACTCCGCTTTATCGTTATAATTTGAACATTTCCGGAGCTTCTCGCTCTTTCCGTTATTTTGTGGACGTGGACTGGTTCCGTGAGAATGGTTTCCTAAAAACAGACGACAAGAACAGTTATAACACCAATGCGCAGACCAACCGTTTCAACATACGGTCTAATTTGGGTGTGCAGGTGACTCCTACCACCTATGTGCAGGTGAACTTGATGGGAAGACAGGAGCGGTACAATGAACCGGGAGGAGGAATGAACGCTATTTATCAAGGAATGCTTTCCACCCGTCCCAACCAATATCCGGTGTATAACCCTGACGGCACTTACGGAAGTTTCCAACAGGGAGGAGGCAATGGCAACCTTTATGGCCAGGTGATAGACCGTGGATACAAGTTCACGGACTACCGCAATGTGGCGTTCGATCTTTCATTGAACCAGCGTCTGGATTTCCTGTTGAAAGGATTGTATGTGGAGGTGCTGGGTTCTTACGCCAGCTATACCGTGTATAACACAGATCACAACAAACCGTTTGTCGCTTACTGGTATCATGAGGATGACGTGACAAAAGAACCTGTTTACCAGCAAATCGGTGCGGATGGAGACCAGGCTAACGGAGGTAGTAAAGGTGTAAAGCGACGCACTACCTATCTGAAGGGTACCATCGGCTATGAACATAACTTTGGCAAACATCATGTGGCGGCTTTAGCCGTGGCAGATTTGAACCAGATTCAGGAATACGCTTCTTATAACGGTTACTTGCAGAACTTCACCAACTATTCAGCCCGTGTGAATTACGACTACGACAACCGTTACGTGGTGGAAGGCGTGTACACACATGGTGGCTACAACTGGCTGGCTCCCTCTAAACGCTGGTCGGACTATTATGGTTTTGGTGCGGCATGGAACGCACATAACGAGTCGTTCATCAAGGCTTTGGGAGTGTTTGATACATTCAAACTTCGTGGCACCTATGCACTGACAGGTATGGCCACCGCTAATTATGCGGAATACATTCCTCAGCATATTAACGATGGAAATAATTTCTGGACGGCTCCTTATCAGTCAAAAACCACTTACGAAGGTACATTGCCAAGCTATCTGGAACCGGAAAAGGCACGGAAGTGGGATGTCGGCATAGACTTGGGCTTCTTGAATAACCGACTGACTGCCACCTTCGATTATTATCATAACAAATACACGGGTGTGGTGGCCAACACGGAAGTGACTACCGCTTTGGTGGGAGCCAAATTCCCCCGCATCAATTGCCAGGAATATTCATACAAGGGATACGAGACGACAGTGACATGGCAAGACCATGTGAGGAATTTCAACTATTATGTGACGGGAAACATCACTTTCAATCAAACCAATTTCGATTATGCACCCCAGTTGCCGAAAGCTTATCCGTGGATGAGTCAGTTGGGACTGCCTGTGGGAATGACCTACGGTTATGTGGCAGATGGCATCTTCCAGAGTCAAGAGGAGATTGACAATTATCCCGCATTTCTGGAAAACGCAATTAAGTCTACCATCCGTCCAGGCGACATCCGTTACAAAGATTTGAACGAGGATGGGGTGATTAACCAGTATGACAAAAAGAATCTGGGTTCCAAGAAATACAAGGGATATTACGGCTTGACACTAGGTGGAAACTACAAGGGATTTGATTTCTCCGTACACTTTCAGGGTACTATCAACCGTCAGTCGTACATCAGCGGGAATTTCATGACGGGTTCTGGATCTAACGGAGCGGATAATCTTCCGATAGCCATGACCTCTTATGTGTTGAATCGTTGGACACCTGAGAATCATTCCAACACACATACAAGGTTGTGGTATGGCAACTATCTGGGAGCAAACACGAACAACAACCAGACATCCTCGTTCTGGATTCACAACTCAGACTATTTCCGTTTGAAGAATGTAGAGATTGGTTATACATTGCCTACCCGTCTCACACGCAAGATAGGAATCCCTTCTGTCCGTGTATTCGCCAATGGAATGAACCTGTGGACAACTTCAGAGTTGTATGATGTGCGTGACGATGTGGATCCTGAGAGCTGGGGAAGCAATTATCCCATGACCCGTACATTTAATTTTGGTGTAAGCATTAAACTGTAAGAACAATGAACAAGAAATTCTATATATCCATATTGTCCGCTCTCATAGCCGGAAGTGCGGTACTTTCTTCTTGTGAGCAGATGGAGAACGAGCCGCTGGAGCTTGGGTCTGAAGACTATACATGGGACAGGGACGATTATACTGGTACTTATGCCGTGCAGTGGTTGAATGGTATTTATCCTTTTGTACAGGGAGGATTGGACCGTTGTAACGGACAACCGATGGACGTGTTCGCTGGGGATGCCATACCGACCAGTAAGAACAGCGGCGCATGGCCTTATATCCGTAATGGTTACACGATGAACAGTATGTTCTCCATTCAGTATAAGAAGGGAGCGGATTATTACGGAGACTCCTGGGACTATCTGTACGGTGCGATTCGTCGTTGCAACACCTTCCTTAGAAATTATCGCCAAGTGCCCTTCGCAAGCAAGGAAGAGGCACAGTATTATGGAAACGAATGCCGTGCGTTGCGTGCGTATATGTACATGATTCTGCTGCGTGATTACGGTGGCATACCTTTACTGGGAGATGAGACGTTGGAAGTGTCCTCGCCTAACTTGAAGACCTTGAAACGTAACAGTTACGAGGAATGTGTGAATTATATCGCCAGTGAGTTTGAGGCGGTGAAGGACAGCCTTCGTCCTTATCCGGGATTGTCAGAGCGTAAGATTCCTGATACAGGATATGGCGTGACGGCTAACGGACAGGATGCGGATTATAACAAAATCCGTAAATGGGCGGTCATCGGACTGGAAGCCCGTATGTATCTCTATGCAGCCAGCAAGCTGACCAACGGTACAGGCAAGACGGACGAACCTTGGTTGGGCTATCCGCAGGCAAAGCCTGAATTGTGGAAGAAGGCGGCTGACTTATGCCGACAGATAATAAACTCCGGACAATTCATGTTGGAGCCGAATCGGGAGCAACTGGGAGCTACCACTATCAATGGGGAGTTCCTGTGGTGCAAGAACTCGCATGGAGCCAACCAGACGTATGGAACAAACTGGGCCTCCTACCAGGTGCCAATGGGCTTCAAATTGAAAGATTTGGGTGTGAGCGGCGGAGGTGTCGGCGGCAACCAAATGGGATATGGTATTACCAGTCCTACACAAGAATTGGTGGATGCCTTCCCCATGGCAAACGGACTGTCTATTGACGACCCGGCTTCCGGCTATGACCCTGCGAATCCTTATGCGAACCGTGACCCTCGTATGGGAGAGACTGTGTTCTACAACGGACAGCGGATGTTTGGACGGAATATTGAAACCTTTACTGGAGGCAAGGACAATCACCAGAATGACCCGACCCTGGAGGACTATCGTACAAAAACGGGATACTATACCCGCCGTTTTGTGCTGGAGTCTTCTGACCGTAAAAAATTGAACCGTTGGGGTATCGACCATAAGAACTATATTTGTCAATGGGCTCCTATCCGGTATGCGGATGTGCTTTTAATGTATGCGGAGGCACAGACGGAGTGGCTGCATTCACAAGGACAAAGCGTCATCAGTGACGAGAGTGTGTATTCCGCTATCGAGGAGGTACGTCGCAGAGCATTCAAGAACGAGCAGTACCAGATGCCGAGAGGCATGGATTATGACAAGCTGATGGAGCTGATACGACAGGAACGTCATTGTGAGTTCGCTTTCGAGGACAGCCGTTTCTGGGATATCCGCCGTTGGAAAATAGCGGACAAGGTGATGGGAAATGGATTGCACGGAGTGGAAATCACGAAACAGGCGAACGGAACATTCACTTACAAGAAAGTGGAAGTGGTCAGACCTCTGTGGAATGACAGAATGTACTTCATGCCGATTGCGGAGAAAGAAGTACTGTTCAATCCGAACATCAAGCAAAATCCGGGTTATTAATTTTAATTTGAAATCGTATGGAATTCAGACATATACTCTTACATACCATGTTGTGGTGCGGCAGCACTGTGGCATTGGCGCAATCTTCAGTTATAAAGGGGCAGGTGCTTGACGAGAACAACCAGCCTCTGATTGGAGCGACGGTGACGGAAGTCGGTACCAAGAACGGTACGGTGGTGGATTTGGACGGTAAGTACCAGTTGACGGTCTCCAATCCGAACGCAAAGTTGCGTTTCTCTTACTTGGGATATGAGAACCAGTTTGTCACAGTGAAGCACCGTGACAATATCGTGGTGTCATTGCTTCCAAATACGCAAGGTTTGGACGAAGTAGTGGTGGTAGGCTATGGCCAACAAAAGAAAATCACCATGACAGGTGCGGCTTCCACCATCAAGGCAGAGGAAATCAAACGTCTGCCTGTGGCCAGTGTGACCAATGTGTTGGCAGGACGTTTGCCGGGTTTCTTCTCCGTGCAACGAAGCGGACAGCCGGGTGCGGATGCGGCCACGTTCTTTGTGCGAGGCGTAAACTCGCTGAACGGTGATAACTCACCGTTGATTATCGTGGATGATATAGAATATTCCGCAGACCAGCTTTCACAAATCAGTGCGAACGAGATTGAAAGTATCACAATCTTGAAGGACGCTTCCACGACGGCGGTTTACGGATTGAAAGGTGCCAACGGTGTGTTGGTAATCAAGACGACCCGTGGTGTGGAAGGTAAACCTACTATCAACTTCACGGCAGAGGGCGGTTTTAATCAGGTCATCAAAATGCCCACCATCATGGACGCTTACACCACCGCTTCCTTATATAATGAAGCGCAGTTGAATGACGCCTACGGATTGAACGAGCAGCCGCAGTTGCAATTTTCCGCTGCGGATTTGGAGCTTTATCGTAATGGACGCGATCCGTATGGCCATCCCAATGTGGACTGGGTGAACACCATCTTGGCAAAACGTTCCCCTTCTCAACGTTACTCCATCGACGTGAGAGGCGGTAACAAGATTGTGAAGTACTTTACCACGGTGACGTATTACTCGCAGGGAGGTATGATGAAGCATTACGCACCGACCTTGGCGGGAGAAGACCCAGACAACAACTATTATTACCATCGTTACAACTTCCGTTCCAACTTGGACTTCACTCCCACAAAGACAACTCGTTTCCGTGTGGACTTGAACGGACGTTTTGAGACGCAGAATGAGCCGAAAGGGGCGGTATCTGGTTCGTTGTTTGACGAGGTGAAGAACTATACCATCTTGACTCCTTATGCGATGCCTTTGACTTTGCCAAACGGTAAACCTTCTTATGCGTCTCATCCGGGAGTGGCTTCCTCCTATCCGGTAAATCCCATTTCCCGCTATGCGAACAGTGGATATGTGCGTCGGTACAAGAACAATTTCAACGTAGTGCTGAGCGGTAGCCAGCAGTTGGACTTCATCACAAAGGGACTTTCAGTCACAGGATTGATTTCTTATGCCGGCAACAACAATGAGTACAGACAGCTATCTCGTAATCCGGGAGATTTGCCGGGATATATCTATGACGCAAATAATGATTCCTATATCGCCCGTAATGGAGGGTCTCAGAAATTCCCTAAATATGGAGCCAGCAACGGAACGGATGCGGACAATTATACGTTGAACTATCGTGTACAGGCTAACTATGACCACACATTCAATCAGATACACCATCTCTACGGTATGGTGCTGTTCAACCGTCAGACTTATGTGAATGACCAGGCGGGAGACAAGTTGCCAGTAAATGACCAGAGCCTTTCTCTGCGTGCGGGATATGATTACAAACACCGCTACATGATTGAGGTGAATGCCGCACGCAACGGTAACGACAAGTTCGTGGGAAAGAAGAAATTCGGTTGGTTCCCTTCCGCTTCTATCGGATGGAATATCTCTGAAGAGAAATTCTTCAAGCAGTTGTTCCCCGTGTTCGACTTGTTTAAAATCAGAGCTTCTTACGGTTTGGTAGGTAGTGATAATTCTTACAAGAAAACCATGAACACGACGGATGTCATTTGGGGACATGGAGCCAATGCATGGGGTAGTACTTCTTACGAGGGAGCGTTAGTCTATCCTGACGCTACTTGGGAGAAAGAGAAGAAAACGGATATCGGTTTGGAAATTAATATGTTCAATAACCGTTTTAAACTGAATGTGGACTACTTCCATAACTATCGTTATGACCAGTTGATTGCGTTGGGAGACGTGCCGGCCATCATCGGACAGACTTTGCCTCAGCAGAATGTGGGTGAAAGTTCCAATTCGGGTTTCGATGGTGAAATCAGTTACCGTGGACAGGCTGGCGAGGTGCAATGGACACTGGGCGGTACATTCTCTTATGCAAAAAGTAAGATTGAATATATCAGCGAAGCACCGGCTTATCCTTACCAAGGACAGACTGGACGACAGATTGGCTTGAAGCTGGGATACCATGCAATTGGATTCTATCAGATAGCGGACTTTGACGAGAACGGAAAGTTGAAAGAGGGTATCGCCGGACCTACATGGTCTTCCAACCTACAGCCGGGTGATTTGCGTTATGCCGATTTGAGTGGTGACGGTGTGATTAACGAGGCGGATATGACCTATATCTCCAAACCGTCCATTCCGACCATTACTTATGGTATTAACATGGGTGCCAGTTGGAGAGGTATCAGTGTGAATTTGCTGTGGCAGGGTTCCGCTGGCTACGCAATTCCGAATATGGGAGGTAACTTGATACCGTTCAGCAATAACATTCAAGAGATTATGGTGGATCGCTGGACTCCTCAGAATACGAATCCTCGTTTCCCGCGTCTGGGAATCACCACGTGGGACAACAACAATTACAATACACATCCCTCGGACTTCTGGTATATCAACGCCTCTTATCTCCGATTGAGAAGTGTGGAGGTGGCTTATCAGCTGCCGGCGAAATTGCTTCGTTCTTTGACCGGCAATGTGGTGAAATCCGTGAGGGTGTATATGACTGGATATAACTTGCTGAACTTCACGAATCTCAACAAGTTGTCAATGGATCCGGAAGCGGTGAACAGTAACGCGTATCCTACACAGGCGGCTTATATGTTCGGAATACAATGTGCATTTTAAAGGAAGTAAATCATGAAGAAAAATAATATCTATAAATGGTTCGCGGGAGTCGTTGGAGTGGCTTCACTGTGTTCCTGTGGTGATGCTTATCTTGACAAGAAGATCGATGTCACGGAGAACGAGGCCGCCATCTATTCAGACAGTGCGAAAGTGGCGGGTGTCATTAATAATTTCTATGACAAGCTGAATTACTCGTTCATGTACAATCGTTTCGGTCGTTGTGCGTTAGACTTGCCTTCGTTGGAGTCTGAGGCACGTGGCGCACAGGGTTCCATGGGAATGTATCTGGCGCAAAATACGCTGAACTCATCCAACACAGACCAGGCCATGTGGAAGGACACCTACAATATTTGGCGTTCCATCAACATATTCATGAACAACTATAACAATGGCATGGTAGGGCAGATTTTGAGTTCCGATCCCAATAAGCAGGGAGAGAAGCTACAGAAGTCCACGATTGAATACTGGAAAGGGCAAGCGTTTTTCTGCCGTGCATGGTATGTGTTCTCTTTGATTAAACATTATGGCGGCATTCCGTTAATAGGAGACAGGGTGTATGGCCAAGAGGAAAAAATCGATGTGCCTCGTGCCACGTATGAGGAAAGTATCAAGTATGTATTGGCGCAGTGCGACAGTGCGTATAATTACTTGATGGATTCCGGCCATGAGTTTAATCTCTCAGCCACCGATCCAGGTGGCGGACTGGGTAATACCTCCGAGGGAAGAGCGTGTGCGTTGATGTGTACTGCCTTAAAAGCCAGAGTGTATCTGTATGCGGCCAGCCCGTTGGTGAACACAAGCCGTGAGGACGATCCAGACCATTTCATTTCTTACGGCAATACGGATAAAAACCGCTGGAAATTGGCTTATGATGCGGCCAAGGAAGTCATAGACTATTCCGAAGCGAGGTCGGACGGCTATGCGCTGGATGACACGCAGAAGCCTGACAACTCTACAGCTCCTCGTGCTTTCTGGCCTAATTTCTACAAGATTTTCCTGAACTCTAATAGCCGGGAAGGCATTATCTGCTTCATGTACAAGAATGATTGGTCGGCTGACGCAACCAAGCGTAAATTAATTGACGCTTTCTTCCGCCCTGTTTCTCGTCCGATACACGGTGCGGGAAGTACTAATACAGGATTCCCTACACAGGAATTAGTAGACGCTTTCCCGATGGAGGATGGTTTCCCGATTGGGGATGCCCGGAGTAAATACAAGTATGCCGACGGAGACAGTATGTATGCGCACCGTGATCCTCGTTTGCGTGCCACCGTATCTTATAACGGAGCTTACCGTTTATTGGAGGGTTTTCCCGCCGCTACGATGAAGACCTATACAGGTGACTTCGTAACCGAGGGTACAGACGACGAGAAGAGTGCGTATAAGGATGGTATCTATCAGCCGAACGCCACTTCCACGGGATATTACCGTATGAAACTCTTGTGCGATGAAGGCAAGGAGGCAAATACTTTCCGTCCGATGTTCCTGATGCGTTATGCGGAAATACTATTGATTGCGGCTGAGGCTGCGAATGAGTTGAACGGTGGTCCGACACCAGAATGCTACAAGTATCTGCGTATGATTCGTAAGCGCGCGGGTATCGAAAAGGACAATAAGACGGGAGCGAATGAATATGGAGTGCCCGACAATATGTCGCAGGACGAAATGCGGAAGTTTATCCAGCGGGAGCGTCAGGTGGAGTTTGCCTTTGAGGAACAACGCTACTGGGATATACGTCGTTGGAAAATTGCGCCGGAAGTATGTAACACCATCTCTCATGGAATGGAAATCACCCGTCATGACGATGGCAACGGGAAAGAACACTTCACTTATCGTCGTATCGAGGTGACGAAACACGTGTGGGACGACCGCTTGTATTGGTGGCCTATACCGAAGACGGAACTGGTGAAGTCTCCCGCATTGAAACAGAATCCTGGCTATTAATTAATACATAGACTATTTGAATTATGAAACTATTCAATTATATAATCACAGCACTGTGCCTGTTAGTGTTGAACAGCTGTGTACAGGGCGAAGGTATGAAATACGGTGCAGGAGACTCCTACACGATAAAAGCTGATTTGGAGGGAAAGGCAAAGGTGGAAGGTCTCTATGACAAAGGACTGGAGACTTTCAACTTCACCCTAAAATGGGATTCCCTATATGACACTGGTACAGATGCAATTACGGGAGTTGTCCTTTATAAAGGGGAAGATAAGTCGCACCCGTTACGTACATTGAAATACAATAACCCGAATGGCGACTCTGAGGGAAGTCAGAACTTCACCTTGTCTTCCTATAACGGCTTGAATGAGGAAGAGGAAAATGAATTGTTAAGCAATCAGCTTGCTGTCGTAGTGACCACGGAAAAGCATCCAGACGGTATCGTGACGGGAAAATTAGTCACGAATGGATATAACGGAACCAACAGCTATAAAATCGAATTGATTAAGTTGCGTGACAATGCACTTTCTTTCTCCGTAGAAGAGGGTAAGACTAACAAGATTCCTGTGGTGATTACCCCTTATTATGCGGACAACACGAAACTGAAATATACTTCCAGTGAACCGGAGATATTCACAGTGGACGAGAATGGAATGGTGACAGGTAAGCATGTGGGACAGGCTATTATCACGGTGGAAAGTCAAGACGGTACTAATATCAAGAAGACGTTTACAGTGAAAGTCACTCATCCTGACTATATCCGTGAGGTGGTCTTCAAGAATGCGGATAATTTGGAGGCTATTGCCGGACAACCGTTGCAACTGGAATGGACTTTGAATCCAGAGGAGCCAAAGAACAAGAATATTTCTTTCGTGTCTTCCGACCCGACCATCGCTACCGTTGATGACAACGGATTGGTTACAGCCAAAAGATCCGGTACAATCACTGTCAGTGCCGTGGCCACGCAGACGGGTATAGAAGGAAAACCTGAGACACGTATTGTGAGTACTTGCACGGTAAAAGTGTACAGCGTGTATCAAGAGCTGGATCGTACAGGATGGAATGTTACCGCCACTTCTTATGAAAGAGGTAGTGAGCCGACTAAGTTGCTTGATGGCAACGCCAATTCTTTCTGGGAGAACAGATGGAAAAACGGTACGGGCGACAAGAATACGCTTCCTCAGTCTGTTACCTTTGATTTCGGAAAGGTCATTGAAATATCGAAAATAGAGATTGACCGTCGTAGGGGGTATGAGACAGACACGAAGACTGTGAAAATTGCGTTGGGAGACGACCCGAATAAACTGGAGGATATTGGTACACTGGAATTTGGTGACAAAAACAATACAGCTACCACAGGCAGTTTTGTCTTTGGATTGCATACTGTCCGTTATGTACGGCTGACATTTACCGAGAGTAATCGTGGCAAATCAGTGAGTGCGGCGGAAGTAAGAGGTTACTTGATTAAGTAGTAATTATTCATATTGATGTAAGTTGACTTGGGAAGGCGGTTTAAGTGATTAAATCGCCTTCCGTTTATTGAAGTTGTTTAAACTTTTCTCCGATTTTATTCGGTAGATACTTAGCTGGAAAAATGACGCAAAAACGCAATAGGCTTCGATAAGGTGTGAAGCTAATTACATTAATTAGCTAATGTCTGTGGAAACAATTTCAGGTAAAAGAGCTGTTCACAAACCATATTCTAAATGGTGTTTCTGTTTCAGAGTCTTACATCTAAAGGAAATAAGGTAAAAATTTGAACCACTTCTTTGAAATCAAAATCATGAAACAACAGATGAGAAAATCTTTTTTTGCAATGGCGTTTTTCGCATGGATACTTGTACCCACAATGGCTCAAAACAAGCGGATTGCTTTTGACAGCGGGAAACAGCCTTTTACAGTGCTGAAAGGAAAGGCAGAGGTCAGCTCGGAAAAGGCTTATAAAGGTGAAGCGTTACGACTCTCACCTCATTCCGTAGTGAGTCTTGACTTGTCGTTGCAGCCTTCCTCTACTTATCGTGTCATTTATTGGATGCGAACGGAAAGTGGAGCGGATGACATGGCCATGCAGACAGTAGGATTGGGAAAGAATGATATCAGTCAATCGACAGCTCTTGCTGCATGGACTCGTTTTGAGAATACATTAAATGTTTCTCACGGACAGAGCAAAGCACAGCTTCAGTTTACCTTTGGCAACTCGCAAGGCAATACGTATGCTTGGGTGGATGAGATTGAAATAAAACGTGTGGGTGACTATCAGGAACAAATGTATAAGGGAATTCCTGAAGCATCGAAACGGGTGGTGAAAACAGACCAGGGGATTTCCATGCAGCCAGATAACAAGATAGCTTGGATGTGGAAAGACAAACTGGGGATGTTCATTCATTGGGGATTGTACGCCGGACCGGCTAAGGGCGAGTGGTACATGGAAAACAATGGCATCAGTCCCGAAGAATACCGTAAGCTCGCTTATTCTGAATCGGGAGACAGGTATTTTGACGCAAAAGACTTCGACGCGCATAAATGGACAGCACTCGCTCGCAAAATGGGCGCACGTTATATCTGCATGACCACACAGCATCATGACGGGTACGCCCTGTTCGACAGTGAATACATGAACGCCTTCACCTCGAAACAAACACACAACCGGGACTTCGTGGCGGAATTTGTAAAAGCCAGCCGAGAGGCGGGGTTGAAGGTAGGACTGTACAAGACTCTTATCAATTGGCGTTTCCCTGGTTATTATGACGTGACAGGGACTGGATGCAAACCCAATAAGTTTGGCTATGTCACAGATGCGGCTCATAAAGAGAATGCCCGCTTGATGAAAGAGGAATTGTATTGTGACATAAAAACGCTAATGACTCGTTACGGAAAGATAGATCAGTTGTTTTGGGATGGCGGATGGCTCGGACAGCAGGGGTCTGATGCCGATGCGGCTTATTTCTGGGAGTCTGGAAAGTACTTGGATGTACACAATGCATGGCCAGTGAATTCTTATTTCCAAGTGAAAGAGGACAGCACGGGGAAACCTTTGGGTGTGATGGGTATCGTGCGGAAATTTCAGCCTGATATAGTGTCTAACAGTCGATGCGGATGGATAGGTGACTATGCTAACGAGGAGGGTTCAGGTCCAGTGAAGGGTGATGTCCGTAGTGGCGTGGTGGAGAAGTGCTTTACGCTCGCACCCGGTTGGGGATATAGTAAAATGATGGAAGACCACTCGAAAATCATGCCTTTAAAGAAGATAAAACGCTTGTTCGCCGATTGCATGGTGCGGAATATGTGTTGTCTGATTAATGTGGGGCCGGACAGGCATGGAAATGTACCGAAACCTGTGGAGCAAAGACTGACTGAGTTTGGAGAATGGGTGAACACTGTAAAGGAAGCTGTATATGACACGCACGGCGGCCCATGGAATCCAGAAGACGGAAAGTATGGATTCACCTATAAAGGAAATGTGCTGTATGTGTATTTCTTGGGGGGATACAAAGGTGTTGATTTCGCTTTGCCTCCTGTGAATCCAGGAATGAAAGTGAGAAAAGTATATAATGTGATCACAAAAGAAAGAGTGAAAGTCGGACAAAAAGGAAATGTGATTACTTTGAAAGGTATTAATCCCGTAGAGGATGACATCATAGTATATGCCGTAGTACTGAACAAGAATATCAGGACACAGTAGGAAATTCGTGGGCGAGAGACAACAC
Source organism: Prevotella sp. P5-108 (assembly GCA_963608705.1). Taxonomy (GTDB): domain Bacteria; phylum Bacteroidota; class Bacteroidia; order Bacteroidales; family Bacteroidaceae; genus CAVDHB01. The sequence goes on along the minus strand of CAVDHB010000041.1, from coordinate 67,505 downwards.
AGTTCTCATCCGTGTGTCATTAGCTCTGCAAAGAATTGTTTGGATGTCTGAAGGATTTTGACGAACTTTGATAGAGATTCGATAGACAGGAGTGACCATTGACAACCAGTCTTCAGATTGTAGAGAATGGCGTTTATTATACTTTAAGCGGCATCAAAATGTGCATTTCCCGAATCTATGATTTGGAAGTTTAGCGTCAATAAACTATCCAGTTCATTTTGATGCCGCTTTAAGTATAGCCACATTTTACGGTAGATAGAATGACGGATTCTCCACACCAGAGTTCCGCTACGATGCTTCAGGTATATGGACGAATTTAAAGTTTGAATATCCAGAAAGGGCGACCCAAAAAGCGACCCAAAAACTTCCAGAAACTGTCTTGCAAAAACAAGAAGATGCGATTCTTGGACTCATAAAAGAAAATCCTTATATACAAAGGCGAGAAATGGTAAATCGTTTAAACATACACGATAGTAGCGTGAAACGTCGATTGGCTTCACTTCAAGAACAAGGAGTTATAAAACATATAGGTCCAAGCAAGGGCGGCTATTGGGAAATTCAGAATTAACTGTCACAAAAGGGATTTTGATAATGATCATCCGCAATCGTACCACCAATAAACATTGTGTAGGTAGAGATGCGATGAATTGCGTCTCTACTGATTGATGAGCATTTAGGACGTGTCTTGTCATGCCGTGAGTAGTGACTCCTTATTCACCGTGTTTGACTCTATGTAATGAAGAGGTTAGACTGGAGAGTATAAGGTTGTCTCAACGCAACGCACCCTTATTCTGTCTTATAAATGGAAAATTACCATACATTGAAAATCTTCTTCTCTGTGTGTACTTTATGAAAGAAAATGGACGAAAAAGTGAAGGACTATGGTACAATGTAGGCCCATTTCCAGCGATTTTATGTAGTTTCATGTAGGTTAAATGTAGTTTTTATGTAGGTAACATTCCTGTTTTTACCATATTATAAACTGATAGCCAATGATTTAAAAATGTTTGATGTAGTTATGTAGGTAAAATCACGAAAAAACTTTTGGGAGGAAGGGGATATTATGTTTAATAAGAAAAGTCGTGTGTCTGTATTTTCTAAAATGATTACCCGAAAACATACCACCGTCGTTCTGAGTCTCATGGTCGTTTTTTACGGTGAATAATAAAATTTCTGCGGTGAGTTACGAAATTTCTGCGGTGAGTAATTTATTTTCTGCGGTGAGTTACAAGAGCTTATGCACCGTGCGGAAGATATGCTAAAAGAATACAATGATTATGGAGACTCCATGTATAGTTAGCATTGCTCTCAGGAGGAGTGCCATAATCATCCCAGTTCACTCATTATTCCTCCAACTTCGGAATGCGCAGACGTGTCCCTACATGAATCACATCGGGATTATTCAACTTGTTATAACGAATAATATAGCGGGCAAAATCCTTGTCGCCATAATAATGACGAGCGACACGATAGATATTCTCTCCTGCTTTCAACGTATGCGTGGCCATATCGCCTGTCATTCGGTAAGACCTTGCTGGGTTCAGCTTTACAGAAGAAGTCTTTTCCACTTTTGTCTTTGCGGAATCTTTTGAAGCTATTGGCTTTGGAGCCACTACCTTGACTACTGGTTTTGTCGTCCGTCTTACCACTGTATCACGACGCTCTGCCACAGCCGGCTTTTTCTGAGACTGTAAACTCTCTTCGCAATCCGGACACAACACCTTATAATATCCCGCAAAATAACTGGAAACACACAACAGCACGGCCAATAATAACAATAAAGAGACTTTCAGCCAGCGGTTTTCAGTCTTTTCCTTGGCCAACTCCACTGTGGGTGTTTCTTCTTTATGGGCTTCAGTTTGTTGTTCCTTAGAGATTTCCAACTGCATCTTGAGAGGTGGTATGATATGCTCAATGCGGGTTGGTTGAGAAGGTTCTGAATGCTCAGCGTTCTCTGGGGTCTCTGAGTGCTCCGATATCTCTGAGTTCTCTGAGCACTCAGAGTTCTCTGATATCTTTGATTTCTCCGAGACTTCTGAGTGATCTGATACCTCTGCTTTCTCCGATACTTCTGAGTGTTCTGATACCTCTGCATGCTCCTCCACATACTCTTTCTTCTTCTGAGCTACTACCTCATTATCCAACGATTCCATGCACGCAATATCCACATCTTCATTGAGCACTACCGCATCGAAAGATTCGAAAGGTTTATTCACCCGTTTCTTTAAAGCAGTCTCAGGAGTAAAAGACAGTTTATTATGACTACCGATACGGATACGTCCTCCCGTATTGACATCCACACTTTCTCTGCTATCTACCTCCACCAACTTGAAGGTACCTAATCCCTTTATTTTCACACTCCCTTCTTTCTCCACCACAGACAGTATGGTATCAAAGAAAGTACGGACGAAAGCCTCTGCCTCCGTCGTTGACAAATCTGCCTCCTTACCTATTAACGAGGCCAAATTTTGTAAAAGGATTTTCTCACTCATGGATACGCTATTTAAAACGTTCTTTCACTGCCTGCGCAGGCTGAAAAACGAGACTAAGTTTGGGAGGCACCAACATACGCTGTTTCGTGGAGGGAATCACCATCACACGTTCGTTTTTCTTTCTCACCTCAAAAGAGCCAAAGCCTTGCACGGAAACGGAATCGCCCTCACAAAGACGCTCCGTCATTTTCTCCACCAAGGCCTCCACAGCCTTTGACGTTTGCTGAGAGGAAAGTCCCGCACGGTCGGACAATACTGCCAAAAACTCTTTACTGTTCATCTGAAAAGTGTTCAAGATTTTCTCACACGACGGGCATAGAGTTCAAAGTCCGTCGCCTTTACAATCTCCATCGGATACATGCAACCTGTACGCAATATACCGTCTGCCACAGGAATCAGTACATCAGGATCCACTTCCGGGGAATCGTACTGAGTACGGCCTACATAGTAGTCCCCTTCACGTTTATCGACAATCACTTCCATCACATTTCCGACTTTACGTTCATTCAGTTCCTCGGAAATGCCTTGCTGTATTTTCATTATCTCAGCCAACCGACGTTCTTTCACATCCTCCGGCACATCGTCCTTATAATGCTTGGCGGCATAGGTACCTTCTTCTTCGGAGTAAGTGAACGCTCCCATACGGTCGAACTTCGCCCACTTCACAAACTCTTTCAGCTCCTCGAAATCCTGTTCTGTCTCACCAGGGAAACCCACCATCAAAGTAGTACGGATACAAATACCCGGCACATCCTTGCGCATTCGTTCTATCAAGGCCAGCGTGTCAGCCTTGGACACATGACGCTGCATCCGGGAAAGCATGTGGTCGGAGATATGTTGCAATGCGATGTCAAGATACTTGCACACATTCTTGCGCTCACGGATAACCTCTAACAACTCATAGGGAAAGTTTGTGGGATAAGCGTAATGCAGACGAATCCATTTCACGCCTTTCACATCAGAGATACGGCGTATCAGTTCGGCAATCATCTTCTTGCCGTATAAATCCACCCCGTAATAGGTCAGCTCCTGCTCTATTACCTGAAACTCCTTTACACCCTGCGCCACCAGTGTCTCCACTTCTTTCACAATCTCCTCCATCGGACGAGAAACGTGACGACCCGTGATGAGCGGTATGGCACAATAGGCACACATCCGGTTGCAACCTTCGGCAATCTTCAAATAAGCGTAGTGCTTCGGTGTGGTAGTCGTGCGCATATCCTCCAAGTCAGGACGATACGCTTTTCCTAAATCTGCCAGCAGTTGTTTCCAATCGAACTTTCCATAGAATTTGTCCACCTGCGGAATCTCTTTCTTCAAGTCCTCCCGATAGCGTTCCGACAGACAACCCATCACGAACACCTTGCGAATCTTGCCCTGCTCCTTCGCCTGGCAAAGTTCCAGAATCATGTTGATGCTTTCCTCCTTTGCCGCCGCAATGAACCCACAGGTATTGACAATGACAATCTCGCCATCCACCCTCACGGGATTATGACGCGCTGTATAACCGTTCGCCTGGAACTGGCGCATGAGACGCTCCGAGTCTACCAAGTTCTTGGAGCATCCCATGGTGATGATATTTACTGAATTTCTTCTCATTTCAATTTCTTTCCGCCAAAGAGCGAATCCACAAATTCCCGTTTGTTGAACAACTGCAAATCATCCACTTTCTCCCCCAGTCCGATATATTTCACGGGAATCTTGAACTGGTCAGAGATACCAATCACCACACCACCCTTGGCCGTACCGTCCAGTTTGGTGATGGCCAAAGAATTGATCTCGGTGGCTTTCATAAACTGCTGCGCCTGTTCAAAAGCGTTTTGCCCGGTAGAACCGTCCAGCACCAGCATCACCTCGTCTGGAGCAGTAGGCAATACCTTCTTCATGACATTCTTTATCTTGCTCAGCTCATTCATGAGGTTAATCTTGTTATGCAGACGTCCAGCCGTGTCAATCAGCACCACATCCGCATTGTTCGCCTTGGCAGACTGCAAGGTGTCGAACGCCACAGAAGCAGGGTCACTTCCCATCTGCTGTTTCACCACTGGCACTCCCACACGGTCACCCCAGATACACAACTGCTCCACGGCAGCAGCGCGGAAAGTGTCCGCCGCACCAAGATAGACATTGTATCCAGCCTGTTTGTACTGGGCCGCCAACTTGCCTATGGTAGTCGTCTTACCCACTCCATTCACACCGACCACGAGTATTACGTACGGTTTACGGTCATTCGGCAAAGCAAAAGACTCATTGTCAGTAGAGTTGTTTTCCGCAAGCAAGGCGGCAATCTCATCCTTCAGAATATTATTCAGCTCGTCCGTGCCGACATACTTGTCTTTCGCCACCCGTTGCTGGATGCGGTCTATGATTTTCAACGTAGTGTCCACTCCCACGTCCGACGTGATAAGTACCTCCTCCAAGTTGTCCAACACCTCATCATCGACCTTGGACTTTCCGGCCACGGCACGTACAATTTTCCCGAACACGCTTTGTTTGGTCTTTTGCAAACCTTCGTCAAGCGTGTTCTTCTCCTTTTTAGAGAATAAGCCAAATAAACCCATATATACTCAGATTATCAATTACGTAATTCACGACAAGCCAACGCATAGCGACAGCTTTTCGCGAAGATACGTATAAATCGTAACATCCCGAAGAATCGCTCTCAAAAAGTCAGCCTGCAAGGCATAAAAAAGCCCCTCATCTTACAGACAAGGGGGCTTCTATATAGCGATATTCCTAAAAATCACTTTTTGAAGAATTCTTTTACCTGGTCGTTCGGCACCATTTCCTCATCGAAAACGTAAGCACCGGTTTTCTTGGAGCGTACCATCTTGATTACCTTGGAATAGGTACGTCCATCGTTCTTACCCTCCTGGAGGGTTGCCACTACTTTCTTAGCCATATTCTATTGCAATTATTTGATTTCCTTGTACACAGTCATTTTCTTCAAGATGGGATTGTATTTCTTCAATTCCAGTCTCTCAGGTGTATTTTTTCTGTTCTTAGTGGTCACATAACGGAAGTTTCCGGGCAGTCCACTGTTCTTCTGCTCAGTGCATTCAAGAATAACCTGCACTCTATTGCCTTTTGCTTTCTTAGCCATTATAACTTTCCTCCTTTAATTAAGCGATTACTCTGATTTCCTTCCAATCGCAATATCCCTTGTCTACCGCACGCTTCAACGCAGCGTCGAGACCGAGCTTGCTGATGATACGCAAACCTGAAGCACTGACACGGAGCTGAATCCAGCAGTCCTGCTCAGCGTAATAGAATTTACGATCGAATAAGTTCACTTTGAAGAGACGACGTGTTCTACGTTTAGAGTGAGAAACATTGTTTCCTCTCTGTGCTCTTTTACCGGTAATTTGACAAATTCTTGACATCGTTCTATGTACTTTAATTGTATTATTTCTTGCCTTCTTGATAACAGCCTGCAAATTTAGGGGATTTTTCCGAGTTACACAAATAAACCCATGAAAAATTCCCGCTTTTTAGCTCAATCACCGCAATTTAGCTACCTTCACTCAAGTTTCTCTTTACATGAGAAGTGCAAGAAATGACAGTTCTCTTTCCACGCCACGTAATTTCCACTCAATCAAAGCGTAATTTCTCCACTGCCAAAACACAGGTGGTGCGCTTCGTCATAAATGACTCCGAACTGCCCTGGCGCCACACCGTGCACAGGTTTGTCAGACCGTACCACATACTCCTCACCTTCCTTCTCAATCCGTCCCGTGTTAAACTCCGGCGTGTGGCGTATTTTGAATGTAATAGGTATTTCTTCCCCTTTCTTATCCTCCCAAGGATTTTTTGTGATGAAATGGAAATCCCGCAAACGGAACTCGCTTTTGTAAGCGGTGCGTGGGTCATATCCCTTGGAAACGAAGACGATGTTTTTCTCCACGTTCTTCTTCACCACAAACCAAGGACCTCCGCCCAGCCCCAGTCCATGACGCTGGCCTATCGTATGAAACCAAATGCCCTTATGCTCACCGAGCTTCTTTCCCGTCTCAAACTCCACTATCGGGCCTGGTTTCTCACCTAAATAACGGGCGATATACTCATTATAATTTATGTTGCCAAGAAAGCAGATGCCTTGACTGTCCTTCCGCTTGGCGTTGATAAGGTGTTCCCGTTCGGCGATTTCCCTCACCTCATGCTTCAGCAGGTTTCCCACAGGGAACATCAGCTTCTTCACCTGCAAATAAGTGATTTGCGCCAGAAAGTCCGTCTGGTCTTTTACTAGATCGGGGCTTGTGGAAAGCCATGTCAAACCATCCCGCTGTGTAGTGGTGGCGTAATGTCCCGTGGCGATATAGTCGAACTCATGTCCCACCTTCTCCTCGAAACACCCGAACTTGATGAGCCGGTTGCACATCACGTCCGGATTCGGAGTCAATCCGTTCTTCACTTTCTCCATGGTATAGTCCACCACCTGCTCCCAATATTCCTTATGGCAATCCACCACGTCTAACGGACAGCCGTATTTACGCGCCACAGCCGTGGCCATTTCCAAGTCTTCCTCGGAAGAGCAGTTCCATTCCGTATCCTTGTCCGGCCCAATCTTGATATAGAAAAGAGAAGGTGTGAACCCCATCTCCTTCAACTTATAGACCGCCACAGAGCTGTCCACTCCCCCGGAAATCAATCCAGCTATTTTCATGTGCTTCGCTAATTATCGTTTCATCCCCAACCTTTACAAGTCGTTCTATAGACGGATGCAAAGATACAACATTTTCTCCAATCCGCCAGTAAAGGGCAAACGAAAAGGCCACGTCTCCCGACGCAGCCTTCCCTTTAAATAGTTCATTTAAAAAAGAGAGAATTAAAATCTCTGTCAGTCCTTCCCGCACCTTCACAGGCGCACATGGGAAAAGACCTTTATGCTATCGTGAGCCACCGGCCCACCATACGTTCTCAGAGAACACGTACTGGCCATCGCCAAAGGCGGCTTGCACATTCGGATTAGCCGTTACTCCCCCGTAAGGAGCACGCAAGGGGAACTTGCCCGGATTCTGCAATCCATAGAAGTCCTTGTGACCTTCCGCCATCAAACGGCGCACATCGTTGTAGCACTCCGTAGACTCTCCATTAGCGTTCCAGAAAGCCAAGTATTTCTGAAGCATCACGATTTTCAGCTGTGCATCGAGAGAGGAAGCGGCATTATATTCGCCTGCTATCTTGTTCGCATAAGCGGAAATAATGGATTCGTCCATGCTTACAGCCGCAGCGTTACCTTCAGCGTTAAGCATTTCTATGCCAAGATATTGACCGTTGGCTGCCTGTTTGATACTCTTATTGAAATTGTCCAAGCCTGCAGTTACACCCTCTTTCAAAGCCTCTGCGGCTTTCGCCTTGTTCCCTAAACGAGTATAAGCCTCCGCTTCAAGGAACTTGATTTCATGGTAACTCTGCAAGAAGGTAGGAGCCGCTTTGTCATAGAGGAATACAGGCGTATTATACACGGTACCATTGTCATGGTCGATATTCCCTCCATTAGGAGCCATGTTCGCAAAATCTTTAGCTACATCAGGAGTTACCTGCTTACATTGATAATCATTACCTACTTTATAATAAGGAGTCACAAAACCGTATGACGCACGAGGATCGTTATTGGCCACCAACTTATCAGCCAGACTCTGACTGCCTCCGAAACAATCCCTCTCATAGAAAAGTTCGGAGATAGGATTGTTGTTCGTACTTCCGTCATAGATGGCGAAAGCCGCCTCGTCAGCTTGGTTACCGATGGCTTTCTGACAGCAATCAATGACCGTATTCAACGCTGCCGTCTTGTCTTCCGCCACATTGAGGGCATGCATTGTGTAACGGGCTTTCAAACCATAAGCGAGCTTTAACCATTTTCCAGCATCACCGTTGAATAGAATATCCTGAGATCCAGCCTTTCCGGTAGACTCTTTCTGCAAGTCAGCGATAGCGTCATCCAAGTATTTGATAATACCCGCATAGATTTCTTTCTGGCTATCCAGCTTCGGATTCATGAATTGAGGCTTGCCATCTTTCAAAGGCAAAGCTGCCTCGCTGAAAGGAGCGTCACCGAAGGCATCCGTAATGACTCCCGTATTCAGTGCAGCCAACACTTCTGCCATTCCTTTCAGTTGATTATTGCCAGCTTCACTACCACCCTCAGAGCATTTCTGAATAATCGTACGGCAAGACATCAACGTACCGTAAATTCCATTCCATACATTTTCGAAAGTAGAGGAAACATACACATCGCTCTTACGAGTCTCCGCATAATACAACTGATTGTAGATTCCTACCTCATGTTCCACATAGAGTCCAAAATAGGTGTTGAAATCTCCACTCACATTGCTGAAAGCCGTGGACGTGATTGCGTCTGTCAGAATGTATTTAGACTCCACATCGTGCGGATTGTCAATATCCTCATTGATACGGTCCATGGTATCTTCCGAACAGGAAGTAACCACCAACGCACCCGTTGCCAACATAGCGGCAAAAGACAGGACTTTTATATTCTTGAATGATATGTTCATAACTGTAAAGTATCAGAATTTGAATGTAAGACCAAAGCCATAAGTAGCGGTTCCCGGCAAAGAGAAACGCTCGAAGGCACCGGCCATGTTATTGTTACCCAAAGAAGCCTCCGGGTCGAAACCTTTGAGCTGCGACCACAAGATAAGGTTACGGGCAAAGACATTGGCTGTAATATGCAACCATTTCTTATCCACAACCGGATAGCTCAACGAAATCTCACGCAGTTTAATAAAAGAATTATCAAACACGCTTGACTCATCAATGTTGTTCAATGCCATGAAATAGTCTTGTGCGGCGCTGCCCGGAATCTTGATGTCATTCGGGGTGCCGTCTTCTTTCACAGCCGGCAACTCAAACAAGAATTCTTTCTTGTTACGGAACTCCTCGGTACGTTTAGACACTCCGTATACATCCAGCACACCTTTCGTTCCGCTGTAAATCTGACCACCTTGTTTCCAGTCAAGAACGGCTGTCAGCTTGAACTTGTAAAGCGACAAAGTCGTGTTAAAGCCTAAGCGGAAATCAGGAGAGACCTTGCCAATAACTTGTGCAGGTCCGGCTTGTGGCATACCATTTGCATCCACTACAATCTGTCCTTTGTCATTACGTAAATAAGAGTTACCATAAATCACAGGGAACTTGTCTCCGATACCCGCACGCACCTGTGGTGTCACAAAGCCACCCAGCATAATACTGTTCACGCCCTGAGCCAACTCATCTACATAATTGTCTATCTTCGAGAAGTTGAAGCCGAACGACCAATCCACATTACGCTGGCGAACCGGATGTACATTCACGCTTAACTCATGAGAGTTTGTATGAATCTTACCACCATTGGTCACCATTTCCTGATACCCTGTAGAACCATCCAAAGGAACTTCGAAGATTTGGTCTTTCACATTCTGACGGGAGTAGGTATAGCTAATATCAAACAAGCCATCAAAGAAAGTCAAATCCACACCCAGCTCATAAGACTTAGTATTCTGCGGTTTCAAGTTCGGGTCATACACCTTATAGAAAGGCACATAAGAGGTGATGGAACCAAAGGGATATTGTATAGGATACCCTCCATAGAAACCTCCTCCATACAAAGGCGTGGCATAGAGGTTCTGTATATACTGTCCCGCCATACCGACTTCCGCATACGAAGCACGAAGTTTACCAAATGTCAAAACTTTATTGTCTTTCAAGAAAGGAAGCTCGGTGAAAATCCATCCCAATGACACGGAAGGATAGGTAAAGGAACGGTTGTTCCGCGGCATGGACGACACAATATCGTTACGTACCGTGGCGTTCAAATACAACATATTCTTCCAAGACCAAGAAAGATTCAAGAAGTTACCCACTGTACGTTTTTTCCCTGTAGTTTGTCCCGCTTGGAATAAGGTACCGTTGGAAATATGATTCCATCCAGGGATGTTGAAGTTCTGTCCTATACCAGTCGTATAACGTGTCTCGTTATTTACCAACTCATTACCATACAAAGCGGTAAAGTCCATGTCGGCATTGATTTTCCACTCATAAGTCAATGTAAACAAGGAGTTCAGCTCCGTAATCTGATAGGTGTCCTGGCGAGAATATCCCGTTGGATAGCTCGTATCGCCATAGCCATAACTGTCACTATACGTTGTACTGTACGCATCCACACCCAACTGGTATTTTCCAGTCAGTGTATGATTGTCCGTACCGAAATTTGATTTGTATTGCAAGTAAGTGTTTCCGAAGAAACGCTGTGAACGCTCCATAAAGGAGTTGTTGTCCGCAGCCCAATACGCATTATTAAATGTCGAACTACGATAGTTGTTCTGTGTGTATGGATCACCTTCCACATGAGAGGGTATACCGTTGAAATCATAGTTGGCAGGCACTCCATAGACGGTTGCCATGATTCCCTCATTACCCACACTCTGCTTCTTCACCTTAGACCACACATAGTTGCCGCTGAATCCTGTAGTCCAGTATTTGTTCAGGTAAGCCGTGGCATTCAACTTGGCATTATAACGATCCATACCTGTGGAAGGAATAATACCATTCGAGGTCGTATTACCCAAAGAGAAAGAGTAGTTACCTTTATCAAAAGCCTGCGCCACATTCACATTGTTGCTCCAGCTTACGCCCAAGTCAAAGAAGTTCTTTGCATTGTCATAAGCACGAGGAGTCGCCCAAGGATCTAATCCTGCGGCGGCACGCTGAGGCACATAGTACTGTCCGGGATGCTTGCCTGCTTTTGTATATTCATTGTCTGTATTACCACCATAAGTCGGGTCATTGGGAAGTTCTGAAATCTTCGGTCCCCAAGCCATGGATGAATAAGGACTGTACACAAGATTGCCGTTCTCATCCATTCCACCCTGCGCATACTCTTTCTGGAATTCAGGCAAAGTGGACACCTTGTTGAACGCAAGGTTGGTATTCACCGTAATCGTCGGTTTACCTTTGGACGCACCTTTTCCGCTTTTGGTCGTGATGACCACCACGCCGTTGGAAGCACGCATACCGTACAAGGCGGAAGCTGCCTGTCCTTTCAAGATATTGATGCTGGCGATGTCATTAGGATCAATGTCAATACCACGGTTGGCAAAGTCTGTACCGGCCACACTACCCGTATTACGAAGGTCTGTGTCAATGTCTGAGGAGGAAGCGATAGGCATTCCGTCCACCACATACAACGGTGTATTGTCTCCCGTGAAGGAACGCACACCACGAATCACAATCTGTGAAGAAGCACCCGGCATACCAGAAGAAGGTGTGATGTCCACACCTGAAACCTTTCCTTGCAAAGCCGTGGCGAAATCCGTATTAGCCGCCTCAGTCAATTGCTCTCCGCTGACGGCCTGCACCGCATAGCCCAAAGACTTCTTCTCTTTCGTGATACCCAAGGCTGTGACCACCACCTCATTCAGAGAACGAGCGTCGCTCTTCAAGGACACGTTCATTTGCTCCTGTGCCGCAAGCGTCTGGGAAACCATACCCAGATAAGACACACGAACGTTTGTACTGCCTTTCGGCACTGTAAGCATGAATTTTCCGTCCAGATTGGTGACGGTACCCACTTTTGTTCCGGGAACGATAACGGACGCTCCCACTACCGGTTGGCCATCTTCCGCACTAATCACAGTACCGGTTACCCGTACTTGTGCGGCAGCCCATCCCGAAGCCGTGATGAGGCATGCTGCCAACCACATTCTTTGTTTGTTCATAATCTCACCTTTAATAATTGGTTGATATCTCTTTTTAAAGCCTGTCCAAGGAACTATTTTCACCTTTACCCAAGCAGTTATTTTACTCTTTTACAGTCTGAACTTGCGGCAAAGGTAGTCATTATATTTAATATTTACCCCCCGAATGCTATTTTATGTTAATATACGCATTTTTAATGATGAATCTGACATTCAGAGTACCAGAGCAAAAGCATTAAAACGACCGTTCCTGCGGTATTGGTAATCATGCGTGGATTGATGCAGGCAACGTTCACGAGATTGCAGATTTCAGTTCAGGCTGAATCGCAATACCCAAGGATGGAATCGTAGAGCGTCTTTACAAAATGAAACAGGAATAGCATATAATCCATCTTATTCATTAGATATTTATAGAATAAGTGACTTTTTGGACTCGCACTTAGCACGTCTCTTGAGACAAGCCTTAGCAACCGCATAATCCATAACCTAGTAATCTCTTGATCATAAACCTAGTAATCTCCCATGCGGAACTTAGTAATCTCACGGGCTGAACTTAGTGATTTTGCAAACTGACAAAATGCTAGTGTAAGCTGATTATAAATTTTATCTCAACCGAATTGGATTATAAATGGTGAGTTCAATAAAAGGACAATATAATCAGCTTATAATCAGATTATTCTGAACTAAACAGCCTTTTGAGCCAAGACTTAGTAATCTCATAGGTCAGGACTTAATAATCGCTTGGAACAGGATTTAGTAATGTCTTAAGCAAGGACTTAGTAATGTCTTGATCAAGGACCTAGTAATCTCTTAAGCACAAACCTAGTAATGTCTCAAGCACAAACCTAGTAATGTCTCAAGCACAAACCTAGTAATCTCTCAAACACAAACCTAGTAATGTCTTGAAGGAAGACTTAGTAATCTTTCAAGGCAAGACTTTGCGACCTAATAAAGATACAGATTAGCATACCTAAAACAGAAAGGAATTGACGCTGTGCAAGCGGGCTTTCCATATACGCTCAGAGACAAGGCTCACAACGGGCATAAAAAAAGATAAAGGAAACATGTCACGCTTGACCGTTCCTTTATCCCAACAATTAATTTATATTTATGAAGAGAGATTAATGCTACTCCTTATCACCACTGCGGGTCGTTGTCTCCAGTCGCTTCGTAGGAAGCGTGTTCTTTGTATTTGCTGAAGTTTCCTGACATCGCATCCCACACTCCGTATTTCATATTGACCTTGCCATTTTCATACGTATAGTCAATCCGATAATAGGGAATCCACTCATTGTGTGCGTCGAGCCACAGATAAGCGGTGCGTGAGGACATCTTGTTGTCCGCATTGTAGGTGTAATCGTATTTCAAATGAGGCGTCAGATAACCATCGTATTTGTAGATGGTACGCTCGGAAGCATTCTGACCGTCCATGTGTACATTAGTGTAAAAGTCATTTTGAGCAGCTGCGGTTGTAAAGCCTGCCATTAACACTGCCGCTGACATCACCACTTTACTTACTAAGCTTTTCATAACTGTACGTTTTAACTTGTTTCGGGTAATCATTTTATTCTCGCTGTCTTGAAAGACAACTTTCAGTTTTCAATGCCTCTCTTGGCTTGCACTACAAATATATATACTACCTTTGAAACCACCAAACATTCTCCACAGTTTCCCTACCAATTGACCTACGAATAAGACTTTTAGAACATCGCCTTTAAGCAAACGATATCATTATGAAAGCAATTAGCATTCATACAGCCTATATTCAGCCTTTTAGAGGCCGAAAACAAGCACATACAATCTTGTTTTACACACAATCTGTCAGATTAAATTGGTATCTACTTATAGATTATAAGCGAAAAAGAGGACAGTCTGATTGCCGACTATCCCCAAAGGAAAATGACGGCTGTGAGAAGGCCGTACACAAAGATATTCCGGGCTGTTTTTCCTAATATCTTGTTCAACGCTTTTCCCTCTTCACGTCCCATTTCTTTCGTGGTTTTCAGATGAAGCGCCACGTAGAGAAGCAAGACAACGACCAAATACCATCTGTCCACACGGTTTATGGCTACAGCCATGGTGAGACACACGGCTACCACGCCTAACCACAAGTAAAGTTTTCTTCCGCTTTCCCTGGACATCCTTCCCAACAGGGTCACTTTTCCATGTTTTAAATCCTGCTCCCGGTCACGGTAATTGTTCAGCACCAGCAAAGTGTCCACAGTCAAACCGCAGGCCACAGAAACCACCACCACCCACCACGGACACGCATGGCAGATTATATAATAAGGTACACATACCGGCACTACCCCGAAAAACAACAAAACCAGCACATCGCCCAAGCCTTTTCGGGAGAAGGTCAACGTATAGAGGAAACAAAACACCACACAGGCAAGTCCGATGAACACCATGTCCACACCTCCGTAAAAGATGAGCGGAAAACCGCACAGACAGGCCACCAAGGTCGTAAAGGCAATACCAGCCCTCATAAAAGGAAGGGTAATCCATCCCTGTGAACAAGCTCTCAAAGGTCCCAGACGATCCTCTCCGTCAGCGCCTTTAAGACAGTCGAAATAGTCGTTCACGAAATTCGCGTCTATCTGCATACAAAAGGCGAACAAGAAACACAGTGCCGCAGGTATCCAAGGGAAAGAGGGAAAAGCGCCCTCAAAAGAATGCCACGCCATACTGACAGAAATAAGCACAGGCACAGCTGCCCCTGTCAAGGTCTTTGGACGAGCGGCCAACACCCATGCTTTGAAACTATTAGGATAAATCTTGGTTTGTCGCATATTACATACCATATAAATGATGCGTCCGAATATAAGCGGACACGCTATCAGGCACTAAATTCTCCACACTCTCTCCCTTGCACAACAAATCCCGCACTTCAGTGGCACTGACATCGTACAACGGCGTGTCCACTTTCCTCACCCCTTCGGGAAGTTCAGCCGGAAGGGGATAACCCGGACGGGGATATATCCACACCTCATGACGAGCCAGTATCTCCTTGTAATGATACCAATGGGGAAAACACAGCCAGTTGTCCGCACCAATGACAAGAATAAACCTATCGGTGGGGTGAGACCGTTGTAAACAGGCCAAGGTATTCGCCATATAAGACGGCTTGGGCAATGAGAACTCCACATCGGAGACTTGCAATTCGGGATAAGCCTTTACGGCAAGCCGAGCCATGGCTAACCGCTCTTCCGGCGAAGCCAGCTCATGGTTTTCCGCTTTCAGCGGGTTCAAGGGACTGACTACATACCATAACTCGTCCACTCCGTGTTCCCTACACAACGCACGTCCCAACTGGATATGGCCATTGTGAATGGGATTGAACGACCCACCGAAAACGCCTATCCTTCTCACTTCTTCAAGAAGTCTGCTACCAAGCGGTACACTTCTTCCCGAGCTACCTCCAACTGGTCATTGACCACCACATGGTCGAACTTCGGGGCAAAACTCAGCTCATATTCCGCCTTGGCAAGTCTTTTCTCTATCATGTCCTGCGAGTCTGTCCCTCTGCCTTCCAGCCGTTTTCTCAACACGTCGATTGAAGGAGGTTGCACGAACACGCTCATGGCACGGTCGCCATAGAGTTTCTTCACATTGCATCCACCCTTCACGTCTATGTCGAACAAGACATTCTCTCCGGCAGCCAACTGTTTCTCCACCTGGCTCTTCAACGTGCCGTAAAAACGTCCGGGATAAACCTCCTCATATTCAATGAAGTCACCCTCCTCAATCTTTTGCTTAAACTCCTCCGTAGACAGGAAAAAGTATTCCACCCCGTTCTGTTCTTTTCCACGAGGCGGACGATTGGTCGCCGAGATGGAAAAGTGCAGGTTCAGCTCCTTGTGAGGCATCAAGCTCTCAATGAGCGTGGACTTCCCCGACCCTGAAGGTGCAGAAAATATAATCAGTTTACCTGCCATAGCGTATTACATTACGTTCAGTACCTGTTCCTTGATTTGCTCCAGCTCGTCCTTCATCTTCACCACGATGTTCTGCATCTCCGCCAAGTTGCTCTTGCTGCCCGTGGTATTGATTTCGCGTCCCATCTCCTGTGCGATGAATCCAAGTTTCTTTCCCTGTCCGTGGCCTTCAGCCATGGTCTCCCGGAAATACTTCAAGTGGTTGGCCAGACGTTGTTTCTCCTCGCTGATGTCCAGTTTCTCGATATAATAAATGAGTTCCTGCTCCAGACGGTTTTGGTCATAGCTTGCCTCCGGCAACTGTTTCAGTCCGTCAATGATACGTCCCTTGATTTTCTCCACACGGCTCTTCTCATAGGGTTCGATGCTGTGCAGCAGGTTCTCGATATTGTCCACTTTCTCCGTGAACTTCTTCTCCAAGGATGCGCCTTCCTGCTTACGGAACTCCACTAAATGCTGAATAGCTTCCTCTATGCCGGCTTTCACCACCTTCCATTCCTCTTCGGACAGTTGAGGAACTTCCGTCTTGGACATCACGTCCGGCAAACGGAGGATAGTAGAGAACCAATCTTCCGGCACGGGAATGCCCAGATTCTTGGAAAGTGCCTGGATTTGATTATAATAGTTGCCGAACAAAGCCTGGTTGATAGGAGCCGCCACCTGTGCGTCATCTTTTTCTATATAAAGACAGAAATCCACTTTGCCGCGTTCCAATGCCTTGGCAATCAAGCCGCGTATCTCGATTTCCTTTTCCCGATAAAGGGGTGCCACACGCATGGTCAAATCCAACGCTTTGCTGTTCAAGGACTTTATCTCCACGTCCACTTTCTTTTCTCCGAAAACTACGGTAGCCTTGCCGTAGCCGGTCATAGATTGTATCATATTGAATGTTCTTTTATTTTGTCTGCAAAAGTAGTGATTTTTCCGTTATCCTGTATCGTTTCGCCTTGTTTTCCTGTATGCCACGGATTTTATTCGTACATTCGCGCCGTCTTATTATACAGAATCATGAACAAGGAAAAGTATATATTCGAATTGAAGATGAAGGTGCGCGACTATGAATGCGACCTTCAAGGCATTGTGAACAACGCCAACTACCAGCACTACATCGAGCACACCCGCCACGAGTTCCTCCTGAGCGAGGGTGTCAGCTTCGCCCGGCTACACGCACAAGGCATCGACGCCGTAGTGGCCCGGTTGCAAATGGCTTTCAAGACACCGCTACGAAGCGGAGACGAGTTTGTCTCCAAGCTCTACCTGTCCAAAGAAGGTATCCGCTATGTATTCCATCAGGATATCTACCGTCTACCCGACATGAAATGCGCCCTGTTGTCCAAGGTGGACGCAGTATGTCTGGTAAACGGAAAACTCTCCGACTGCCCGCAATTACAGGAAGCCTTCGCCAAGTATCTTGACTAAGCGATTACCGACATTATCTGAATGGCGATAATCAGCAATACCATAGCGATAGGATACACTGTCGCATAGGCCACACCGGGAATGTTGCTGTCCGTCATGGAGTCCACGGCGGCCAGTCCCGGTGTACTGGTCATTCCTCCTGTCAACGTTCCCAACAAGTCGGGCAATGTCACCTTGAATATAAAACGAGCTGCTAATGTAGCTATAATCAGTGGCACCAACGTCAAGGCCGCACCGATACCGAACAAGACGAAACCACTCTGCTCGAAAGTTTGCACCAACGTCTTTCCCGCAGAAGTTCCCACTTCAGTAAGGAACAACAACAGTCCCAACTCACGCAGCAAGTGGTTGGCAGAACCGGACATTGTCCAGATAATCGGCCCGGTCTTCCCTATGGCACTCAAAGCCAACGCCACAATCAAGATGCCGCCGGACAAACCCGGAGAGAAAGAAAAACTCTGGCCGAATGTCAAATGAAATTCTCCCACCAAGATACCGAAAATGATGCCCAACGCAATGGGGAAAAGGTCAGTATCAGACAACAACCGCTTATTGTTTCCCAGCAACTTAGCCACGCCCTGTATGCCTTCTTTCTCGCCGACAATCATTATTTTGTCGCCAAACTTCAAGGCAAAGTCGGGAGAAGGAGCCAAATCAATACCGCTTCGACGGATACGTGTAATCGTACATCCGAAGTTCTCCCGAAGTTTCAACTCCCCTATTTGCTTGTTTATCATCTCCTGCTTTGTCAGCAAGACAGATTCCGTAGTCTGAGCCGAGGTCAAAGGCAATTCTCCAGGTTCAAAAGGACCTACCATGACAGACAGTTTCTCCAAAGCGGACTTGCTTCCCACGGCCTGCAACACGTCTCCCTTCTCTAACACGGTATCAGCCTTGGGAGTGAAGATACGCCCCTTGCGGCTGACACGGGAAATCACCGCTCCTGTCACCGCACGAATGTTCAAATCCGCTAATGAACGTCCCAACGCAGTTTCAGTCTCCACATCGAAGAGGGAGACTGTCAGTGAAGGAAACTTGCTTCTGCGTGCTTTCTCCAGCTTACGAGCCTCCGCATCCAAATCCTTATGCAGCATTTTCGGCAGCAGCTTCACGAAAAGAATCACGCCTATCACACCAAAAGGATAAGCGATACCGTAGGCAATAGAAGCGTCTGGCGACTTGGTCGTATCAATAGCCACCGCCAATCCGGGCGTACTGGTCAACGCACCCGCCAATAATCCAATGATTCGAGGCATGGGTTCGTTACACACATATTTCAGTATCACGCCGGTCAATGCCCCGGAAAAGATAATCAAAAGCGTCAAAAGAATCAATGTCTTCCCCTTACTCCGGAAAGAGTCCACAAATCCAGGTCCTGCCTGAATACCGATAGTGAAAATGAAGAGCACCAGCCCGAATGTACCCAGAATAGGAGGCACACTCACTCCGTAATGTCCAAAGGCCAATGCCACAAATATCACGGCGGACACACCTAACGACAATCCTTTCACCGTAATCTTTCCAAGAAGGAACCCCAACGCCACAATCGTGAAGACGGCAAACAGTGGGGAATTTTGCATCAATTCTAACATAATGCCGCGAAGTTACAACTTTTTCCCACAATGTGCAAGAAGTTGGTATTGACTATCGAATCCATTCAGTGAAACAGTACATCTAACTCACCGCCCTGCAAAAATCACTCGGTGAGAAAGGGGTAGTAAAGCGGTGAGTAACGAGTCGGGAAACACCATATAAGTACTATCATGTAAAAAGTCGTTATCAATCATTAAATTCATAGCCTTAAACGACCTATGTCCGTTATTTATTTTTACATTTGTGCAACTTTATTATTACCAACTCAAACAATTTATTATATGAGCATGACAAGGAAACCCTTGCTAACCCTTCTATCACTGTTACTTACCCTGTGCATGACCGCCCAAAACAATGGCTCTGTAGACAAGAGAACGGCACCAAAAGGGCGGACAGTGGAACTCACTGGCAGTGTGGACGATTCATTTACCAACATCGGACTGCGTGCCAAGGTGACCGTAATGAATGCTGACTCAGCAGTGGTAGGCACCGTGACGTGTTATAGTATGGACCGTAACTCTTATTTTCACATAGACATACCACGCCAGAACGGACGCTACATCATCCGTGCCACGCACGATGGCTATGAGTCAGCCACGGTGAACTATGAGGTGAAGGTGCGTGGAAGCAAGAAATACTATGAAGTTCCTACTATAAAACTGAAGAAGAAACGTGACGACATATACAAGTCTGTCGACCTCAACGATGTGGTCGTGCGTGGCACGAGGGTGCAGATAGCCTATCGTGGCGATACTATCGTATATGACGCTACAGCGTTTAACATGCCCGAGGGATCGATGCTCAAGGGACTGGTCAGCCAGTTGCCTGGGGCAGAGATAAAAGACAATGGCGACATATACGTGAAAGGGCGCAAGGTAGACTATCTGATGCTCAACGGCAAAGACTTCTTCAAGGGTGACAACAAGATGATGCTCGACAACCTGCCATACTTCACCGTGAAGGACATCAAGGTGTACGACCGTGACACTGAGCGCAACCAGAGTCTCGGACAGCAGATTGACAAGAAGGAATACGTGATGGATGTGGGCTTGAAGCGTGAGTACGCCCGTGGCATCATAGCCAACGCCGAGGCTGGGGCAGGCTCAGAGAGACGGTGGATGGGCAGGGCGTTCGGCTTGTACTATGACGATTTCACCCGAATAACCCTCTTTGGCAACGCCAACAACGTGAACGAGAATCGTGGACCGGGCGAAAGCGGTGACTGGAACCCGTCGAAGATGCCCGCAGGGCTGCTAACCACCAAGCAGGTAGGGCTGAACATCGACCATTCTGACAGAAAGAAGACGGTGATGGAAAACTTCACTTCGACCTTGAAGTGGGACGATACCGACAACCAACAGCGCACCGCCTCGGAGAATTTCTCATCGCAAGGCAACATAATGCGTGGCTCGTCATCAATCAGCCGTAACGACAACTTCGAATTCCGTGCCCGTAACACCTTAGCACTGAAGAAGCTGAACCTCCGCACCAACGTGGAAACGAAGTACAGTCAGGGTGATGGACAATCAAGCAGTTCCGACTCCACCTATCAGACTGCCCTCATCAACCGTAGCAGCAGTGCGTTGTTGTCAAAAAGGAGAGAGCTTGACATTAACGGATACGTGGATTGGTATTTGAGATTTGAGGGTGGCAACTATCTGAACCTTCATGCTGCTGGAAGATACAACACCCGTAAGCCTAATGAAACCTTTGATTTGCGGAGCATGGAATATGCCGAAAGCGGCAACAGTGAGCTGAGAAACAACTATCAGGACAGGCATTCCTCAGGTTACAACTTTGACCTTACAGCTCTTTACGGCACGCCATTGCCATACGACTGGAGACTTTCGCTCATCGCTACCTATAAACAAAGGCGTGAGAGCCGTACCAATGAGAACTTCCGGCTCGACAGTCTTGGAGGCGTTTATGCCGACAACACGGGCTTCCTGCCGTCCACACGCGACTCGATGCTGCTCACCCTCGACCGTGAAAGCAGCTACAGCAGCGTAACAATGGGTCGTGAATATGCTGGTGAGTTGCTCATAGCGAAAAGCACGAGAAAAAATATGATACTTTTTTCCCTACCTTATTCTTATGTAGACGAACGCCTGTGGTATCTGCATGACGGAGTCTGCACCACGAAGAACCGTGGCTACGGGAAGTTCACGCCTCGTTTTGAGTTAGGGAAAATCAATGGCGCACAAACCCTCAACTTCAGTTATCGCCTGTTGGTGGATCAGCCCGACATCGTAGACATGATGCCACGCACGGACAGCTCCAATCCCCTTGCCGTGCGACTGACTAACCCTGACTTGAAAAGCAACATCAAGCACGATGTAAGTTTGTATTTCTCATCCCGAATAAAGAAAATCAGTATGGACTGGTGGGCTAATCTGAAAGGCATGATAGTGCAGCGTGCCACCGGCACACGCACCACTTACGACACCCAGACTGGCGCATACACCTATATGGCGGACAACGTAAAAGGCAACTGGAACGGTTCTTTCAATGCAGGAATGGTTGGCCCACTACCCCATAACAAACGTCTGCGCTATGAACTGAGGGGAGTATTAAACTATCAGCACAGCGTCGACTTCGATGTGACGTATGACGACGATGCCACAAGGCTGAGCAAGGTGAACACGTTGAGACCTGAGATGTTCGCCAAGCTGAGTTATCAGAATGGCCCATTGCGTGCCTCGCTGACGGGTAGCTACGTCTCACAGCACTCTCGTAGCCACCGTGAGAACTTCGGAAAGTTAGATGTTTACGACTTCAACTATGGTGCCAACCTGCAATACACCATCCCCTGGGTGAAGCTGACCATCGCCACCGACCTGCAGAACTACAGCCGCCGTGGCTACGATACCGCCTACATGAACAGCAATGACCTCGTATGGAACGCCCAGCTCACCCGTCCGTTTCTGAAGGGCAGTGTAGTGGCGAAGCTTCAGGCATACGACATCCTCCACCAGCTGTCCACCCGCCAGTACTCAGTCAATGCCCAGGGCCGCACCGAGACATGGTATAACAGCATCCCTCGCTACGTCATATTCTCATTAGCATATAAATTCATACGCAAGCCGAACAAAAAGTGAGGGGGAAATGGATAATTCAAGTTTCGGCTTTACCGGAACTTGAATTACATGTTACTTATCTGAAGCAATCCCTATAACAAGACTTATTATCGTAAGCCCAATGTAAGAAGTATGCTATGATAGAGTACAACATTATTGAAAAGCACGTATTACCGCTCGTCTGTAATCATATTCACACCCTTGAAAGCTCTTCCAACAGCGCACGCCTGTTCCTATATTTTATACGAAATTCGGTTATAAGATTCTCCATGACCTCCTTTGCGCCAAGCTTCTTCATCCTGCGAAGATACCGACAAGCCTCTTGATAATAGGTACGTCCCATGTTGTTTTTAACATACGCTCTCAAGAGGTCAGCATACAAATTGAAGAATTCATCTCCATAACGCTTGGCAAGTAAAGGCTCGGCTGACTCCATCTGGCTTAAAGTGGCACAGCCCTTAAGACAGTCGAATAGATTTTGCCAGTCTTCCTCCCATTCATAGAGTCGCATAATCAAGGAGTTGTCAAGAAACTTCTTGCTTTTCAATTCGTTTAGTATGTTTCGGATGGTATCCTGCCATTTGTCTGCTGGCACATTCTCTTTCAGCAGTTTATAATAATACTCACTGGGATGGTATCTATGACAGTGTTCCATCAAAAAATAACGGGCCATCTTGACGATGTTCTCAGTGTCGTTCATCTCCATGTATGCCTGTAGTTGATAGTCCCGCCAGTCATTTGCCAGCCCGGGCCACTCCTTCTCGTCATGTGTAATTCCGTCATTAGTGAGCTGGATGACTTTCTCATAATCGTTAGCGTCCATTGCCTGACAAATCAATGATTTTCTGAAATCAGGGTTATCCAGGTGGGTCTGCATAAAGCGGGTAGTCTCTTCTTTCATTCCCCACTTTCCTATCATTTGCAAACGGATATCCAGTGCGTGCCGGTATTGATATTCGTCTGACTTCTTAACTCTGTCAAGCAACGGTATGAGTTTGTCACACTCTGACTTATCCTTTGACAGATTCACTGTGCATTCTGCGAAATACCAATTCCAATACCATCCGTCAAGTATATTGCGACTAAAGCAGTCGATACAATAGGCGAACAATTCTTTTCTGAAAGATTCTGGCAGGAGCTGCTGGCTCAAATCCAGAAGGAAATCTAACGTATCTTCTATACAACCACCAACCTCTCCACTACTGTCATCGCAAGAGTCCATCAACGTTTCCGCTCTTTCAATTATCGCCTTGACACGACAGAACGCCCCCTGCCAATCTTTCCCCTCAGCTGCCTTTTGAGCTTCGTCTACAATTTTGCGAAGACCGTCTCCAAGTTCTCCACACCTATTCCATGCCACAAATCCATACTTGTCACTGCACACATTCAGAAGCTCGTCTATCTGTAAGAGGTAAGTTTCCGTTGATACGGGCATTACAAGGTTAATATATGAGGATATAAACACCTGTCTTATATCACGATTGGCGGCACAGATACCTCTCACAAAGTCTTTCAAGGCATCGTGTGAAAGTGTACCAAGCAGATGCTCTACGTCCGTTTTAGTGAAACTCTTCTGATTCAGTCTCATTGTCTTTGCTATTTTTATTATTCCTGCTTCCAGTCATCCACAGTGCCTGTCTCTGAGGAGAAGCTTACACCTATCTTGTAGACGGTTCTCGCATCGGTGGAGTATGGCTTAGCATAGCCCTTCTCTTCTATTTGCTTGAGAGCTTCCTCAGCCGTGCCGTCTAACTTGAACTCAAAGATATACACATAGTCTTTCGTCTCCACGATGCAGTCCACACGTCCGTGGCTCTGCTGCTTCTCCGTATAGACGGTGTACACGCTGACAAGCCGCAGGAGCAGATAGAAAGTGTAATGGAAGTAACGCTCTTTTTCCCTCTCATTTTCTTTGCGGCGCATTGAATAAGGAATGCTTGCGAGGAAGGAGGTAAGCTGCTCACGGAAGATGTCGAGTTCGCCCCGTCTTAAAGCGATTACCGCTGAGCGAACCCAGCTTTCGGAGTCTTCCCTTGTACCGAAATAGTTGTTGGCGACAAGCGACACAAAGCCTTCCTTCACCTCGTTGTTCGGGAAGTCGAGCAGGAAAGTGTCCATCTCCCAATCGTAGTCCTTGATAGTCAGATATCCGCTTTGATATATCATCGGCAGCGGACGTTCCAAGTCGGCTTTGTAATCATCGAATTCCTTCGGGGCGTAATACTTGCCCGTGAGTTCGTTCAGATTCTCCTTGAAGTGGTTTAGCAAACGTACAAGATATGTAGGCGTTCCAGTCTTGAACCAGTAATCCTGTATTTGCTCTTTCTGAAAAACATTAAGCAGACTGAACGGGTTATACACCCCGGTGAGATTGCTTGAGAAATGATATCCATTATATTGAGCCTTGAGTCTGACATACATATCTGTTTCCGAACATTTATACCAAGTCGACAGCTTCTTGACCGGGAGAGCGAAATAACTTTCCAGCTCTTCCTGTGTTATTCCGCAAAGCGTCTCGTATTGTCTTGACATACTTATGTCATTCGGCTGATTGAAGCCGCTGAACACGCTGACCTGCGAGAACTTGGTCACACCCGTCAGAAACACGAACTGAAGGTCACGGTCGGCAGCCTTGAACGTGGAGTAGAAACCTTTCAGTACGTTTCTGTTGTGATCTTCAAGTGATACACTGTTGCCTTGTCCGTTCCATGTCAGTTCGGTGTCAAGTACATCAAGTATAGGTTTGTCATACTCATCAATGAGCACTACGGCACGGTATCCGCTCTGGCTGTGAGCTTCAGCTATGACGTTTTTAAATCGTAAACCGTAATCACTCACCCGACTTGTAATGCCATAAAGTTCTTCCCATTCAGTCAGGCGTTCTTCAATCGACTGTTCCAAGACACCCGGTATGGTGTAGTTCCCCACACTAAAATCTATATGGAACACTGGATACGTTATCCAGTCTTTCTCCAAAGACTCTATCTTCAAACCCTTGAACAGTTCCTTACGACCGAGGAAATAGCTCTCTAATGTGGATATAAGCAGACTCTTACCGAACCTGCGGGGACGGCTGAGGAAGTAAATTGTGCCCTCATGAGCAAGGGAATGGATCATGTCGGTCTTGTCCACATAGACATAGCCGTCCTCTATTATCTGTTCAAAGGTCTGTATTCCTATCGGGTATTTCATAAGCTTATTTATCATTTTATTATTTTACGTTTACCGTCTTCCAGTCATCCACTGTGCCTGTCTCTGAGGAGAAGCTTACTCCAATCTTGTAGACGGGTCTCGCATCGGTGGCGTATGGCTTAGCGTAGCCTTTATCTTCTATCTGTTGTAATGCCTCCTCAGCCGTGCCGTCTAACTTGAACTCAAAAATATACACATAGTCTTTCGTCTCCACGATACAGTCCACACGTCCGTGGCTCTGCTGCTTCTCCGTATAGACGGTGTACACACTGACAAGCCGCAGGAGCAGGTAGAAAGTGTAATGAAAATAGCGTTCCTTCTCTCGCTCATTCTCCTTGCGGCGCATTGAATAAGGGATGCTTGCGAGGAAGGAGGTAAGCCGCTCACGGAAGGTGTCGAGTTCGCCCCGTCTTAAAGCGATTACCGCTGAACGCACCCAGCTTTCGGAGTCTTCCCTTGTACTGAAATAGTTGTTGGCGACAAGCGACACGAAGCCTTCCTTCACCTCGTTGTTCGGGAAGTCGAGCAGGAAAGTGTCCATCTCCCAGTCGTAGTCCTTGATAGTCAGATACCCGCTTTGATATATCATCGGCAGCGGACGTTCCAAGTCGGCTTTGTAATCGTCGAATTCCTTCGGGGCATAATACTTGCCCGTGAGTTCGTTCAGGTTCTCCTTGAAGTGGTTTAGCAAACGGATGAGGTAGGTCGGTGTACCTGTCCTGAACCAATAAGCCTGTATACGCTGGTCGCTGAATGCGTTCAGCAGGCTGAACGGATTATAGACACCGGTGAGGTTGTCAGAGAAATGGTAGCCGTCATACTGTCTGGCAAGCCGTTCCCTCATCTCTTCCTCCGTACACTTGTACACTTCCGACATTGTACGTATCGGCTCTTGAAAGTAATGTTCCACCTCCTTTTGCGTTATGCCGCAGAGGGTTTCGTATTTTGGTGAACGACTTATGTCCTTCGGCTGGTTGAAGCCGCTAAACACACTCACCTGCGAGAACTTGGTCACGCCCGTGAGGAATACGAACTGAAGGTCACGGTCGGCAGCCTTGAACGTGGAGTAGAAACCTTTCAGTACGTTTCTGTTGTGATCTTCAAGTGATACACTGTTGCCTTGTCCGTTCCATGTCAGTTCGGTGTCAAGTACATCAAGTATAGGTTTGTCATACTCATCAATGAGCACTACGGCACGGTATCCGCTCTGGCTGTGAGCTTCAGCTATGACGTTTTTAAATCGTAAACCGTAATCACTCACCCGACTTGTAATGCCATAAAGTTCTTCCCATTCAGTCAGGCGTTCTTCAATCGACTGTTCCAAGACACCCGGTATGGTGTAGTTCCCCACACTAAAATCTATATGGAACACTGGATACGTTATCCAGTCTTTCTCCAAAGACTCTATCTTCAAACCCTTGAACAGTTCCTTACGACCGAGGAAATAGCTCTCTAATGTGGATATAAGCAGACTCTTACCGAACCTGCGGGGACGGCTGAGGAAGTAAATTGTGCCCTCATGAGCAAGGGAATGGATCATGTCGGTCTTGTCCACATAGACATAGCCGTCCTCTATTATCTGTTCAAAGGTCTGTATTCCTATCGGGTATTTCATAAGCTTATTTATCATTTTATTATTTTACGTTTACCGTCTTCCAGTCATCCACTGTGCCTGTCTCTGAGGAGAAGCTTACTCCAATCTTGTAGACGGGTCTCGCATCGGTGGCGTATGGCTTAGCGTAGCCTTTATCTTCTATCTGCTGTAATGCCTCCTCAGCTGTGCCGTCTAACTTGAACTCAAAGATATACACATAGTCTTTCGTCTCCACGATGCAGTCCACACGTCCGTGGCTCTGCTGCTTCTCCGTATAGACGGTGTACACGCTGACAAGCCGCAGGAGCAGATAGAAAGTGTAATGGAAGTAACGCTCTTTTTCCCTCTCATTTTCTTTGCGGCGCATTGAATAAGGGATGCTTGCGAGAAAGGAGGTAAGCTGCTCACGGAAGGTGTCGAGTTCACCTCGCCTTAAAGCGATTACCGCTGAGCGAACCCAGCTTTCGGAGTCTTCCCTGGTACCGAAATAGTTGTTGGCGACAAGCGACACGAAGCCTTCCTTCACCTCGTTGTTCGGGAAGTCGAGCAGGAAAGTGTCCATCTCCCAGTCGTAGTCCTTGATAGTCAGATACCCGCTTTGATATATCATCGGCAGCGGACGTTCCAAGTCGGCTTTGTAATCGTCGAATTCCTTCGGGGCGTAATACTTGCCCGTGAGTTCGTTCAGGTTCTCCTTGAAGTGGTTTAGCAGACGGATGAGATAGGTCGGCGTTCCTGTCTTGAACCAATAAGCCTGTATGCGCTGGTCGCTGAATGCGTTTAACAGGCTGAACGGATTGTAGACACCAGTGAGGTTGTCGGAGAAATGGTAGCCGTCATACTGTCTGGCAAGCCGTTCCTTCATCTCTTCGTCCGTACACTTGTACACTTCCGACATTGTACGTATCGACTCTGTAAAGTAATGTTCCACTTCCTTCTGGGTCATTCCGCAGAGAGTCTCGTATTTGGGCGAACGGCTTATGTCCTTCGGCTGGTTGAAGCCGCTGAACACGCTTACCTGAGAGAACTTGGTAACGCCCGTGAGGAATACGAACTGAAGGTCACGGTCAGCCACTTTGAATGTGGAGTAGAAACCTTTCAGGATGTTGCGGTTTCGCTCCTCCAACGTCATGCGGTTGCCTTGGAAATCAATCTCAATATGACAGTCAAGCACATCGAGAATAGGCTTGTCATACTCGTCAATCAGTACCACTGCCCTGCGCCCTGTCTGACGGTGGGCTTCGGAAAGTATCTTTAAGAACCTACGCCCCAGACTTTCTGACTGTTTCTGTATACCGTAATCAGCTTCCCATTCAGACAAATAACTCTCAATGGTATCCTCCAGCATACCGTCTTCCGTGAAGTCTGAACCATTGAAGTCCACATGGAACACTGGATACGTTATCCAGTCTTTCTCCAAAGCTTCAATCTTCAATCCCTTGAACAGTTCCTTACGACCAAGGAAATAGCTCTCTAATGTGGATATAAGCAAACTCTTCCCGAACCGGCGAGGACGGCTGAGGAAGTAAATTGTACCCTCATGAGCAAGGGAATGGATCATGTCGGTCTTGTCCACATAGACATAACCGTCCTCTCTTATCTTTTCAAAAGTCTGTATTCCTATTGGGTATTTCATAAGCACCTTGTTTTGTGTCCGTAAAGATACAGAAAAAGAACGAGCCGTGCAACAAAACCCATAATAAATCAGGACAACCAATATACCGAAGTGACATTGGTATGAATGTTTATTGATGTTCCAACGCCAACGTGAAGGTAGTCTGATCACACAGTCGGGAAGGTCCCCAGTACTGGATAGGTCCCGGATACACATAACAATTATCCTTGGCCCATCGTTCTCTTTCCGATGCGAAGGAAAGGAAAGGTCGTCCCTTCAAGTCCACGAGTGCTTTCTGAATCACAGGCTTCCACTCCCCCTTGCGTTTCTCCATGCAAAGCATCATCGTCAAGGGGACTCCCTCCAGTCTCCATTCGTCACACGCTCTGTACGTATGACGCACTGTGGCCATATAGCCTGTCTTTCCGTTCTCAATCAACAATGCGGCACAGAGTCCCGAGGAGTAGCAATAATCTGCGTCGAAGTTAGACGGTGCCACACTGCGCCCTTCAAATCCGAAGAATTGATGTTGGGGAGTGTACGTACCCTGGTATTTCCCCTCCTTCTTCCATTTCTCCAATTTCAAGCCGACCATCCGGGAAAGAAGCTTCTCCGTCTCAATTTTGGAAACGGGTATATTGCCATGCTGATCCCGTACTAACGCAAGCAGAAAGGCGATGTCTTCCGGAAGCGAGGAGAACGTCTTGCAATTTTCCCAGCTCAGCTTTGACTGTATAAAGGCAAGCTGTTCGACCGGCTTCAGACCCGCATACTGGGAGAAGTACAGACTATAAAGATCATTCATCTCATTGATAAGCTTACTAACCGAAGGAATAAATTCGACAAGTCCCTCTGGCACCAACACCACACCATGATTGATTCCTCTCGCCGCTCTTTCCGCCACGACGGAGGCTATTTGTGTACAAATGTCATCCAAGGTGAGTTTCTTTTCTCTCACCTCTTCAGAGATGAGACAAATATTCGGATGGGTCTGCAAAGCGCACTCCAAAGTGATATGCGAGGCAGAGCGTCCCATCAGTTTGATGAAATACCAGTATTTTCGGGCGGAGTCACAGTCACGCTCTATGTTACCTATCAGATGAGAATACACCTTGCAAGCCGTATCGAAGCCGAAAGACGTCTCAATGCGGTCATTCTTCAAATCACCATCAATTGTCTTGGGACATCCGATGACTTGTATCCCCCGTTTCTTATAATATTCCGCCATCACCGCCGCATTGGTATTGGAATCATCACCACCAATAATGACGAGTGCCTGAATATGCAATTCACGCAACACCTCCAAGGCTTTCTCGAGCTGCGATTCTTTTTCAATCTTCGTGCGCCCACTGCCTATCATGTCAAATCCACCTGAGTTTCGGTAACGGTCGATGCGCTCAGCCGTCAGCTCCACATACTCATGCGTCAACAGTCCGCCTGCCCCCATGAGAAAGCCGAACAACCGACTGTCCTTACAAGCTCTCTTCAGTTCATCATATAGCCCCGCAATCACATTATGCCCCCCTGGAGCCTGTCCCCCACTCAATATCACACCCACATTAAAGGGGGAATGCATAGGTACCTCTCCCTCCACGAACTCCACTACGGGCATATCACTTGTATCCGGAAACAATTGACGGATTTCCCTTTTTGTCTTTTCCGCCATCTGTCTCTCAATCACTCTCCCTCCTTCTCTGATATAGTGGGGCGCTTTTGGAATATACTTTCCCCGTTCTATCTGAAATTCACTTATATCCATTGATTGTTTCTTTTTACCTCAGTTTACCTCTACAATGTTGTTTTTAAATAGCTTCTATGCCATTTACGTCTCATGTAATCATTCATGAAACCACCTCGGAGCATCCTTATGACGAGGAGAGGTCTAACCACCTAATACCGCCCCATTAGCCAGGATGAATACCTTGATATGGCTCTACAAATATAAAGGGTTTCAATCTGATAGCCAAATACTACAAATATTAAAAGAAATGTTTAATAAAAGCGGACATTCCTCCCGTACCCCAGCTCTCCTTCGTATGATTTGAATACCGTGCGTTCCCCCTTGTTTGGGAAATACAAAAATTTAAATCACTTCGATATACTGTACGAGGAGGATTCCTTTACTTGATGCTTTTTATGAGGCTCAGTACCTTATATGCTAAAATGTCACGGAAAAACAGTATCTTTGCAGCATTTCCCCAAAACAAGAAGGGAAATATAAACGAATAATCAAATGAAAGAAGTACGAATAGATATGCGTAAGCCCGAAGAGGCTGACCCGGCAGAAAGCATCCGTTGCGCCCAACTATGCTTTAAGATTAACCACACCATGCCTTTCACCGAAGAATACAACGCCTTAATCAAGGATTTGTTTTTGGACAATATTGGCGAGAACAGCCGTGTGATGCCTCCAGTGACGGTAGTACGTGGAAACAGTGTCAAGATAGGAAAGAATGTGGTAATCATGAATAACGCCCTCTTTATGGCGGCAGGCGGCATTACGATTGAAGATGACGTACTGGTTGCCGCCAACGCACAACTTATTTCCAACAACCATGACCTGCACGACCACGCAGTGCTTACCTGCAAGCCTGTCCTTTTGAAACATAATTGTTGGATAGGCGCAGGAGCTACCATCCTGCCCGGTGTCACCGTAGGCGAGAATGCCGTAGTGGGTGCTGGAGCTGTTGTTACAAAAGACGTGGAAGACAATACGATAGTGGCTGGCAATCCGGCACGAGTGATAAAGAGGATATAACGCACATAATTCCCCGATGACAAAAGACTTGATGCAGACTAACAGAATCCAGCTAAGACGTTGGCAGGACACAGACGCAAAGACTCTGTACAAATACGCATCAGACCCCGTGGTAGGAATAAACGCAGGGTGGCCTCCTCACAAGTCTGTGGAAGAAAGTCTACATATCATCCGAACTGTCTTCAATAACGATGCCACGTGGGCCATTGTCTTGAAAAAGACCCACGAGCCTATTGGCTGTATCGGTTTCTATACACATGCGTCAAGCAATATACACATTGGAGAGAATGACTGCGAAGTGGGATACTGGATTGGAAAGCCCTACTGGAACAACGGTTTCTGCACTGAGGCTTTAAGATTAATGCTTTCCTACTGTCTCCACGTGAGACATTTCGAAAATATCTGGGCAGACCATTTCATCGGAAACCCGGCATCAGGACGGGTGATGCAGAAATGCGGTTTCAGGGATACAGGACTGGTGAATAAATGCAGCCGGCTCCAAGGGGGAGATAAAGATTTGGTCAAGATATACAAATACAATAAGTAAGCCATCGGAACCTGTCGTTAAAATCCTTAATTCTGTTGTTGAATTCACTTCCCTCGAAAGGAGCTGTGTAGTAATTAAGTTATACGGCACAACCTCTTTATTTTGTGCCGCATATTTGCAATCTGCCGGGTATGGATATAAGATACAAGTATGCACATTTCTGTATTTACATTCATATTCTAACGATAAAGAATCGACCTCATTCAGACCTATTCTGAGAAAGATTCATGATGATTCACAGAAAGAACTGGCTTCTGATGATTATTATATTCATCTAATAATCAATCTATTGCAATCTAACATTTCCTTTGGATTCAGACTTAGTAATGTCATGGGTCAAGACTTAGTAATCTCATGAGGCAGGACTTAGTAATGTCTTGAGACAAGACTTAGTAATCTCTCAAGACAGGACTTAGTAATGTCATGAAGCAAGACTTAGTAATCTCACAAGACCTGACTTTACGACCTCATAAATATACAGATTAGTATGCATTAAATAGAAAGAAGGAACTTAACAAAATGAAGAGGTTGCACCGTAGAACTTAATTACGACACAACCTCCTGTCCGAAATATATGAATGTATTATGTGTTACATTGTACCACGTCCCGACAACGGACTCTTCAGTTTCGCCATTTGGCTCTTCATTATCCGATAATGGGGAACGGGTTGTTTCGGTTTAGGCAACGGGATTTTCACATTGGCTATCCAGTTCACACTCCCCGCATCTCTGAAAGGAATGTTCTCCTCATTATAGCGGGAAACTTCCACCATGGCGATTCCATTGGAAACAAATCCCAACTGCTTTGCCGCAGCGTAGGAAAGGTCTATCATCCTTCCCCTCACAAAGGGACCTCGGTCATTGACCTTGACTATAACCTCCCGGTTATTCTTGGGATTCCTTACTTTCAGCAAGGTGCCGAAAGGCAGGGTGCGGTGCGCACAGGTCAATG
Source organism: Prevotella sp. P5-108 (assembly GCA_963608705.1). Classification (GTDB taxonomy): domain Bacteria; phylum Bacteroidota; class Bacteroidia; order Bacteroidales; family Bacteroidaceae; genus CAVDHB01. Next base: position 34,633 of record CAVDHB010000041.1, on the reverse strand, counting down.
CGTCTCCCGAATAAATGTCGCCGTTGCTTGTCCTCCGTCCTTCCAATGCGGAAGAATAATAGGAGGCTCTACCTTTTTTCACTTGTTTCTTACCGTGCATACAAGATAAACCTGCTGCCACGAATACTGATAAGAGCAGTAACTTCTTTACCATTGTACCGTCTTTACCCGCAGGATACCCATCCTCCACCATTGGATTCTGGAAAACCTCCTGCCATCGTTTTTAAGCGACACCGGACAAAGACGCACAGACTCACCAACTGGAGTCTGAACCTCCTCCGCCGGTATCTCCACCTCCGAAGCTTCCGCCACCATCGAAGCCACCGCCTCCATAGTCGCCTCCGCTTCTGCCATGACCAAAGGCACTGCCAAGGAACGAGCCTAACAACAGCCCTTCCAACAGTCCGCCTCCTCCAGAGGGACGCTGGTTGTCATCGTCCCTGTCCGGGTCATGTCTGCGGGTGGTTGTGTATCCGCAGTGCGTACACTTATACACATCCATCGGCACGGGCGATTGCTGGCCACTGACCGTCACTTGCCCCTTCACCTTTTTCAGTGTATGCCTTCCGCACTTCGGACAGCGTTCTTTCCTTCTCCTTAACATGGTAGGCACAAGGATGAAAAACGCGATTGTCATTATCAAAAATACATAATTCCATACGGACTCACCTTCTTTGGCTTCCTTGTCCGGCTTCATGGAGTCTTTCAATATCCCATATACTGCCGTCATTCCATTCACCATTCCAGCATCCCGGTCACCCTTTTTAAAGGCAGGAATCATGTAGTTGAGTTGTACACGCTTCGCAAGACCATCCGGCAAGAATCCCTCTATACCATAGCCTGTCTCGAAGCGGATGCTCCGCTGGTCTTCCACATAGAGTACCAGCAGTCCGTTATTCTTGTTCTTCTTCCCCAAGCCCCATTTTCGGAAAAGTGCCACGGAGAAATCAAAAGGAGTCGCCTCCCCGATGGACGGCAGCATCACCACCGCCGTCTCTATTCCCGTCTCCTTTTCCAAACGGGCACACAGCCTGTTGATGGTATCGGCGGCCGCAAGAGAGAGAAGCTCATTCGGGTCAGACACATACAACCGATTGTCAGCCACGTGCATATTAGGGACTGTCTCAACCGTATATGTCTGGATGGACTTCTGCGCAAGGAGCAACTGCCAACTCATTCCGAGCAAAAGGAACAAGAAAAGAATACGTTTCATTCGTTATTTTAATAGTTGTGTAATGGTCAGAACTTGACTTCCGGAGCTTTCTCTGCACCTTCAGCCGCCTCGAAATAGCTTTTCTTCTCGAAGCCGAACAATCCTGCTAAGATGTTGCGAGGAAAACGGCGGATACTTACATTGTATGCCTTGGACACATCGTTGAAGTCTTTACGAGCCACCGTGATACGGTTCTCCGTGCCTTCCAGCTGCTCTTGCAAAGCCAAGAAGTTCTGATCCGCCTTCAACTGCGGATAGTTCTCTGTAATCATGAGCAAGCGTCCCAAAGCCGCCGAGATGTTTCCCTGGGCTTTCTGGTATTCCGCCAGTTTCTCCGGCGTAAGGTTCGAAGGGTCAACTTTCACTTGTGTAGCCTGACTACGTGCCTGAATGACACCCTCCAACGTAGACTTCTCGTGTGCCGCATAGCCTTTTACCGTATTTACAAGGTTCGGAATAAGGTCAGCCCGACGCTGATATTGCGTCTCGACATTGGCCCACTGGTTATCCACCGCCTCTTCTTGATTGACAAGGCGGTTATAACCGCCAATTCCCCATCCGATGATAAAGCAAAGTATCAGCACCGGGATAATCCATTTCAAGTGTTTCTTCATTTTTTTCTATTTTTAGTGAGTTATTATTGTATAGCTCCTGCGACACGACCGTCATTCCACCTTGACTTTCAACGGTGTACGCAATTTCTGTGCGAAGTCAGACAGGTATTTGTTCCAGGTAGCTTGGTCAGGCATATCGTAGTGATTCCATCCAAAGCCGAAATAGTACGTGAAAGTAGTACCCGGCTTGTATTGACTTACACTCATCACATGTCCCTTGGCTCCCGCACGCTGCTTGGACTCTGCCTCATCAAAGAGTTGCACCTGTCCTTTGGATTTTCCAGGAGTCAGTACTCCGATAAACATCCGTCCAGCTGTGGAAGGCTTGTCCGTAGGGTCTTTATAGCTTACATAACTGTCCTTATCATCTATCGTGTAATCCTTTGCATCCGTGGAATGGAGTACAATGCCTCCCACCACAGGAGTCGTCTTTTTCAAACCCTCATACTGAATCTCCGCCTTGTTCAAATAAGAACCTTTGTCAAGAGAAATCAGACGGGTCTCCACCACCGACTTGTTTCCGTCCACGTTCAACGGATTGTAAGTAAGTCTCACCGTGAAGCGCAAGGGACCGTTGTCCAATATCTTGGATTCCTTCCAACAATAAGGATACACGATTTTCCCGTTCTTGTCCAGTAGTGCGTTCGTACCACCACCCAGCGTAGGACCTACCGCATAGCAATCCATGCCACTTCCATGCTCCAAGTGATAAGAAAACGTGCTGAGATAATAGTCTGCCATCTCCTTATCTATCTTTTCTATCTTGTGCATGATGTCCCAGTTCCGCTGGCTCAATTCGGTGGCATATCTTCCATCCACCACCAAATAAGGAGTGCGTTTTACCCACAAATCATAGCCATAGGCTTTCTCGCCGGAGCGCTGCAAAGCCGGGCCATACGCCCTGAGGGAGATTTTGTCATTTTCCCATGCCATGTCATCCTTTCGGGGAGCGTACAGCTTGCCCGTGACATATACCTCATAAGCCGCAGGTTGTCCTATCTTCACCGTATACGTCGCAGATTTTCCCGACTCCAATGAAGTCTGGAATATCAACTTATGATCGTATGTGATTTGAGAAGGTATCTCCTTTCCCTGGGCATCTGTTACCAACACCCTGTCAAGTGCTTTCATGCCAAGTTCCTTGGACACTTTCAGCATCGACACCTCCACCATTTCATCATGAAATGCAAGTGAAGAGGGGTTAGAAACAACGACTTTTACATCTTTCGCAAAAGCCGATACACTGCTGGCCAATACGACCGCACATACAGTTAATAAAGGTTTCTTCATATCTGTTTTGTCTATCTTATAGAGCAAAGTTATGCATTTTCAATGAAATAGCCAAATAAAATCACAGAAAAGTGTACTTATGACTCCCCAATCATCCCTTTTCAAAACAAACAAACCGCCGTTTCTCTGCATGAGAAACGGCGGTTCTATGATGATATAATGCTTTTCTATTCCTTACCACACATTGACACGCTGGTCTTTGGGAATAAACATCGGATCTTTCTCCGTGATGCCAAATGCGTCATACCATTCGTTAATCTGCGGAAGCGCACCGTCCACACGCCATTTTGCCAAAGAGTGAGGATCGGTCTTCGTGTACACACGAATCTGCTCATCCGTGATACTGCCAGCCCACAAGGTAGCATAAGCCAAATAGAAACGCTGGTCAGGAGTGAAGCCGTCCACCGTCTTCAGCGGATTGTTCTTCGTGGCGTTTTTGTAAGCGATATAAGCGATGTTCAAGCCTCCGTGGTCGGCCAAGTTCTCGCCAAGCGTCAGTTTACCGTTGGCCTTCAAGCCCGGCAACACTGTGATTTTGCTGAAATAGTCAGCCAACGCTTTTGTCTTCTCCTGGAAGCGAGCCTTGTCGGAGGCAGACCACCAGTTGCGGAAATTACCGTTCTTGTCAAACTGACTTCCCTGGTCATCAAATCCGTGGGTCATTTCATGTCCGATGACCACACCAATCGCACCATAGTTGCAAGCATCGTCCGCCTCAGGATTGAAGAAAGGCGGTTGCAGGATACCTGCCGGGAAGCAGATTTCATTGGTAGTCGGATTGTAGTAAGCGTTCACCGTCTGCGGAGTCATACCCCATTCATCACGGTCAACGGGTTTGTTCAACTTGCGTTGTAACATATCCTTCCAGCCCCATTCGTTCGCACGCATGATGTTGGCGAAGTAGCTGATGTTCTCGTCAATATCCATGGAAGAATAGTCTTTCCACTTGTTAGGATATCCGATTTTCACGTAAAAAGCATTCAGTTTATCGATGGCCACATTCTTCGTGGAATCACTCATCCAGTCCTGCGCCTTGATACGCTCAGCCAAGGCCACTTGGAGATTATGCACCAACTGTTCCATACGTTTCTTGGAAGACTCCGGGAAGTATTTCTTCACGTACATCTGTCCCACAGCCTCACCAAGGGTTCCGTTCACAACGCCCACAGCACGTTTCCAACGAGGACGGTCTTCCTTGCTGCCGGACAATATACGACCATAGAAGTTGAAATTCTCCGCACGAGTCGCATCGTCCAGGAAGGAAGCTGCCGCATCAAGTGCCTGCCATTGCATATAGTCCTTAATCTGAGAGGTAGGCACTTCCGCCAAGATTCGTTCTACCTCATGGATAGGCTCAGGCTGAGACACGCTGATTTCCTTGATTCCCGTGATACCGAGAATAGAGAAATAAGACTTCCAGTCAATGCCGGAATAGTCCGCATACAGCTTCTCAATCGCCATCTTATGATAATTGGAAGCCGGGTCACGCTGCTCGGTAGCGGAATAAGAAGCAATAGCCAAGCGGGTCTCGATATTCAAGACTGAAAGCATCTTCTCCTTGGCCTCAGCCTCTGTGAATCCGGCCAATTTGAACATATTCACGATATGCTTCTTATAGGCTTCACGTACTTTCAAGGTAGCCTCGTCACGGCCTATATAGTAGTCTTTCTCACCCAACGTAAGACCTCCCTGGTACAACTGCACCAAGTTGTTCTTACTGTCCTTCATGTCTGCGTCAACATACACGCCGAAGAAGCCTCCCATACCAATCAGACGGTACTGTGCCATCAGCTTCATAGCCTCCGCATTAGTCTTCACTTCGGAAATAGTCTTCAGCAAAGGCAACACAGGTGCCATCTTCTGTTCGTTCAAGCGCACACTGTCCATGGCAAGTCTATAGAGCGACCCTATTTTCTGTGCCACAGAACCCTTGGACTGTTTCTTGGAAGAAAGCTCCTGAATCAATCCCTGCACCTGTTTCGTGCAATTCTCTGCCAAGACATCAAAGGTGCCATAGCGTGAACGGTCTGCGGGCATCGGATTGTTCTTAATCCATCCGCCACAAGCGAACTGGTAAAAGTCTGTACCCGGTTTCGCCGTGCGGTCCAGATTCTCCAGACTGATTCCAGACTTTAAAGTCTTCTTTGCGCTGGCCTGTGTGTAGGTCATCGCTCCCATCGCAAGGATGGGCAACACATACTTTAAATTCATTGTTTATCCTGTATTAATAAATTATTATCCCTTTAATTTGTCTAATTCCTCGGAGGCTTGCTCCCAATGTTCCTCTTCCTTGGCAATTTGCTTTTTCACCTCGTCATAGCGTGTGAAGAGTTTCGTATCCGAAGCACCCTCCGCCGTAGCCATCTTGGCCTCCAACTCTTTCTGCTCTTTCTCTAATTTGGCGATATTACGCTCACAGGTTTCCACCTCTTTCTCTTTCTTCCGAAGTACTCTCGCCTGCTCCTTCATTTCCTCATAACTGAGCGTAGGTTTGGGAGCGATTGGCTTTTCCGATTCTTTTTTCTCCACCACGGGAGTAACTTCCACCTTCGGAGTCTCTTCCGTCCGTTTGGACAGATCGTCCAACGAACCGATATTCCGGCTGCGCAAGAAGTCGTAGATACCGCCTAAATGCTCTCTCACTTGTCCACCACCGAACTCATAAACCTTAGTCACCAATCCATCCAAGAACTCACGGTCGTGGCTCACGATGACAGCTGTACCGTCAAACTCCTGTATGGCTTTCTTCAGCACTTCCTTCGAACGTATGTCCAAGTGGTTAGTTGGCTCATCGAGAATCAAGAAGTTCACCGGCTCCAACAGCAGTTTAATCATGGCCAGACGACTTCGCTCTCCTCCAGAAAGCACCTTCACCTTCTTCTCAGAAATCTCACCTCCGAACATGAATGCACCCAAGATGTCGTTTATCTTCAGACGCACCGGTCCTTTAGCCACCTGGTCAATCGTGTCGTAGATGCTCAACTCTCCGTCAAGAAGCTGCGCCTGGTTCTGTGCGAAATAGCCTATCTGCACATTGTGTCCCACTTTCAACTCTCCCTCGTAAGGAATCTGCCCCATGATGCACTTCACCAGCGTAGACTTACCCTCACCATTCTTACCCACGAAAGCGACTTTCTCACCTCTTCGGATGCGGAAATTCACGTGGTCGAAAATGAGATGAGAACCGTATGCCTTCTTCACCTCCTCACAAATCAGCGGGAAATCGCCACTGCGCAGACAGGGAGGGAATTTCAGACGCAAAGAAGAACGGTCTACTTCATCTACTTGAATCGGCACTATCTTCTCCAGCTGCTTGATACGCATCTGTACCTGTACCGCCTTGGTCGGCTTATAGCGGAAACGCTCAATGAACGCTTTCATGTCCGCAATCTTCTTCTGCTGGTTTTCATAGGCGTGAAGTTGTTGCTCCCGGCGTTCTTCCCGGAGTGTCACAAACTCATCATACTTCACCCGATAATCATAGATATGCCCACAGGAAATCTCTATCGTACGGTTGGTCACATTATTGATAAACGCCCGGTCATGGCTAATCAATACCAATGCCTTCGCCCTGTTTATCAAGAAATTCTCCAACCATTGTATACTCTCAATATCCAAATGGTTGGTAGGCTCGTCAAGTAGCAAAACGTCCGGCTTACGCAACAAAAGTTTCGCCAACTCAATACGCATTCTCCATCCCCCACTGAACTCACTGGTAGGGCGGTCGAAATCCTGACGAGTGAATCCCAGACCCAGCAATGTCTTCTCAATCTCTCCCCGATAGTTCTCTCCACCAGCCATTTGGTATTGCTCTTGCGCCCTGGTGAATCGCTCCACCAAGTCCATGTAGCTGTCCGTCTCGTAATCCGTACGCTCCACCAACTCTTTGTTCAACGCATCCACCTTGTCTTTCAGTCCGTGAATGTCGGCGAATACCGTCTCGGCATCCTCCATCACGGTATGTCCGTCGCTCAGCACCATCACCTGCGGCAGATACCCGATAGTAGTATCCTTGGAAATGGAGACAGTACCTGAAGTAGGCTGTTGCAATCCAACTAAAATCTTCATCAACGTAGACTTTCCCGCACCATTCTTGCCCACAAGCGCAATGCGGTCTTTCTCGTTGATGACAAAACTAACGTCAGTATAAAGCGGGACGGTGCCAAACTCCACCGTCAGATTATCTACGGAAATCACTTCTTTTTACCTTCTGGAATAAACATCAATTAAAAAGGAGCAGATTATATGCTGATGAATAATAATTCACAGCGGACAGTCTGCTCCTTCCATATCATTTAAAAAGGAGTGTAAACTCCTCTTTTATTGACTGATTAAAACAATTTGGCGGGATATTCGCCAGCGTCTACCAATGCCTTAATTTTCGCCACCACTTCAGGACGGTCTTTGGAATAAGTCACACCAAACCATTTACTTGTCGTATCCAATACCTTTACCGTGGCCTTTTTCTCTTTTACCAAGGTATTTACCACCGTAGGAATCAAGTATTCAGCCTTGATGTTCTTCTTTGTAGACTCACTATTCAAGAAATCCACAAAATACTTGTTGGAATAATCGAAGTAGTCAGGTGTAAAGCCCCATACGTTCATGCTCACAGGAGTCTCGTCAGCGATAGACACCCATTTGCCATTCTCATCCTTATACTGTACTGTACCGTCATGACGCTCGATTTCCGTACGCTCCACTACGTCTGTCAAGTAGCGGTCGCCGTCCATAGCGCATACACCACGGGACACTGTTCCACTCTCAGACAAAGTATTGCCCACACGGAAGCCCACCATAGCGTATGTATTCTTCGCACCTTCGGGAAGCTCGCTCAAGAACTTGCCGATTTGCTTGAATGTGTCGTGGCCATAGAAGTCATCGCAGTTAATAATGGCGAACGGCTCATGAATAGCACCCTCGCCCATCATCAAAGCGTGGTTCGTACCCCAAGGCTTTGTTCTGCCCTCAGGCACTGTGAATCCAGCCGGTATTTTATCCAAAGACTGGAACACTACTTCACACGGAATATGATTTTCATATTTACTCAGCACCTTGTCACGGAATTCCTGTTCGAAGTCCTTGCGGATAACGAACACCAATTTCCCGAATCCAGCACGGATAGCGTCATAAATAGAATAATCCATGATAGTTTCTCCGTTGGGTCCCAGTCCGTCCAACTGTTTCAAACCACCGTAGCGGCTTCCCATTCCAGCCGCCAACAAAAACAATGTAGGTTTCATTTAGTCTATGTATTAAGTTAGTTATTCCGTTTTCTGTAATTCTACTCCCAAATCCACACCTTTGTATTGTTCAGTAAGCGTGGAAAGTAACGAGAGTGTCTTGTTAGAAGATGACTTAGACACCAATTTAGAAGCGCCCTGTACCAACTTCATCAAACCGTCCGCATCAAAGAAAACACTCATCTTATCTGCCCCAGAGAATTCCACCATGACAGTCTGTGCTTTTCCCAATCTCGGTTTCAGCACGATCTGTTTCTTCTCAGTATCCACAGTGTAAGTACCCTGACGACTCAGCTTGCCTATATTATATTTAAAGGTTTTATCCTCATTGAATGTGAAAGAGCATCCTATTTTAGAGAGTCCATACTTGTCCAATTCCTCCTGCATTTTCTCTTCCAACTTGCTCTCTGCGACCTTGCCACCCAATCCGGCCAGCACATTGTCGCTCTCAAACTTGCAGGCAGGCTTCACATAAGTCCACGTTCCCACCACAGAATTTTCATTCACAGCTTTCTTTCCTGCAATAGCGGAAGCTATACCTCCTAATATGCCACCCCAATTCTGAGCCTGTACATTTGTAAAGCATCCACCGCCCACAAACAGCAAAGCTGTCATTATTACTTTTATCTGTTTCATCTTATGTTACACTTTAGTGCTGCAAAAGTAGCATTTATATTTCAGAATCGTTTCACATCCTTATACTTTAACTTTAATTTAGCAGGGGATTTGGAAGAATACACCTTTAATAAAAGCCGTAATCTTCCGAAAAAGACTACGGCTCTTATTAGTTGTTATGTGATATTCGTTTAATCAAAGCTCCACGCCTAAGTCTTCGGCAATCTTAGACGCTTTCTCCTTAGTGTCCTTGCAAGCTCCGTCATAGCATTTCGGACATTCCATCTTGCCAGCCACCTCGATATAGAACTTAATCTTGGGTTCTGTACCAGAAGGACGCACAGACACCTTGCAACCACCTTCTGTGAAGTACTGCAATACATTGCTCTTCACCGGCATATTCAAAGGTTTCACCGCACCGTCTGCGTCAGTCTCCGTCAGTGCCTCATAGTCTTTCACAGCAATCACCTTGTCTCCGCCCAATGTCTTTGGAGCGTTATGACGATAGTTCTCCATCATCTTGGCGATTTCCTCGGCACCAGTCTTTCCCGGACGCACCACATTGATCATGTAGTTCATGGAGAAGCCATACTTCAAGTACATATCCATCAGGATATCGTAGAGAGACTTGCCATTGTCTTTCGCCCAAGCGCAAATCTCGGCCAGCAAAGATGCAGATGACACACCATCCTTATCCCGAACGAAGTCTTCAGGCAAGAACCCGAAAGACTCTTCGCCACCACCGATATACTGCTTAGCAGGCTCATTCAATTTAATCTCATGCGCAATCCACTTGAATCCCGTGTACACATCAAACATTTCGATGTGATTCTTCTCTGCGATACGCTTGATAAGCTCTGTGGTCACAATCGTCTTCACGATGAACTCGTTACCCTTCATCAAGCCCTTATTCAAACGGTTCTCAATGATATAATAAAGGTAAATCAAAGCCGTCTGGTTTCCGTTCATCAGAATCCACTCACCCTTGTCGTTCTTGCATCCCAAAGCTATACGGTCGGCATCCGGGTCTGTACCCATCACCAAGTCGGCGTCAATATTCTTCGCAAGGTCAATAGCCAGTTTCATGGCAGAAGCGTTCTCCGGGTTAGGAGACACCACCGTGGGGAAGTTACCATCCTTCACACCCTGCTGCGGCACCACGTGTACATTCTCGAAGCCCCATACTTTCAAAGACTTCGGTACTAACATCATACCTGTGCCGTGCAACGGAGTATAGACAATCTTCAAGTCTTTCTGACGGTTGATAGCCTCCTTGTCAATAGAAAGCGTATGTACTTTCTCCAAGTACAAGTCGTCTATTTCCTTGCCGATGAACTCGATAAGCTCTTCGTTACCTTGGAACTTAATATCTTCTACTTTAACCTTGTTCACCTCATCAATAATACCCTTGTCATGAGGCGGAAGTACCTGTGCGCCATCGTCCCAATATGCCTTGTAGCCATTATATTCTTTCGGATTATGGCTGGCAGTCAAGATAATACCGCTCTGGCAGTGGAAATGACGGATAGCGAAAGACATTTCTGGTGTCGGACGCATCTCATCGAAGATATAGACCTTGATACCATTGGCAGAGAAGATATTCGCACTGGTCAAGGCGAACAGCAAACTGTTATTACGGCAGTCATAACCTATGCAAACCTTTATCTGCTGTCCGGGGAAACTCTTTTTCAGATAATTGCTCAAGCCCTGTGTGGCGGCACCTACCGTGTAAATGTTCATACGGTTCGTACCAGCCCCCATGATACCGCGCAATCCGCCCGTACCAAACTCAAGGCTGCGATAAAAAGCCTCAATAAGAGGTGTCTTGTCGGATGAATCCAACAATTTCTGCACCTCTGCCTTCGTTTTCTCATCGTACACTGGAGAGGTAAGCCATTCCTGTGCTTTCTTCTCACACTCTTTAATGAGCTGTTCTTGATTTTCCATATAATATAATTGTTTTATTCGACAGCAAAGTTAGATAAATCCATTTAATCAACCAATGTTCCTATTGAAAAAAAGACTAACATGGCGTAGTTTGACATATATTTTCCCCTTTCTGAATTTTTCTTACACCAAACCCAGAATCTCCATCGGCTCCTTAATAAAGGTAGTGGCTCCGTGTTCCACCAGAAAATCCTTATCACGGAATCCCCACAACACCGAGATACAGTTCATCCCACAATTCTTTCCCGTGGCCACATCCACATCGGAGTCTCCTACATAAACGGCCTCTGATTTCTCACTGTGCAACTGCCGCAATGCTTCCTCCACCATGTCTGGTGCAGGTTTCTTGCGAATGCCTTTATCCTCCTGCTCTCCAATAGCCACGGGGATAAAACAGCTGAAGAATTCATTATTCAGTGTCTGTACCTGTCCGTCTGGCTTGTTGGATACCAAAGCCAACTTATACCCTTTCTTCGACAAAGCTTCCAACATCTCCATGATACCTTCATAGGGCTTAGTCGTAGCTCCGCAATTTATCGCATAATGCTTTTTAAACACAGCATAGCATTTGTCAAAGTCAGCCTGAGAGATGCTCTCAGGAGTGGCACGTTCCATCAACAGTCTCACTCCGTTTCCCACAAAGCGTCTCACCTCGTCCAATGTCCTTGTCGGATACCCGCATTGCGCCAACGCATAGTTCGTACTGGCATACAAATCATAAAGCGAGTCCAATAACGTGCCATCGCAGTCGAACACGATGGTCGTGTACTTCTTACTTTCCATTATTATCTATCTCAATCTTTTTATAATGTATTCTATTTAGAAAGGATAACCCACAGCCAAATGCAAGCCGAGTCCGTCCTTGAAACGAGGTATATTATACCATCCTCCCTTACCCGTATCGTAGGGCAAATGCAGCCCTATTCCCAGGTCAAGTCTGAGCACGATGAAGTCCATATCATAGCGAAGTCCCGCACCTGTACCCACGGCCAGCTGCCGAAAAAACTTACCGAAAGAGAACAGACTCCCCGGACGAGACGGGTCATTCTTTAACGTCCATATATTTCCCATGTCAAGAAAAGTGGCTCCATACAGATGACCGAAAAGGTTGAACCTATATTCCGCATTCGCCTCAAATATCGCCGAGCCAGTCTGATCCAAATAAGAGTACAATCCCTTACCTGGCACAAACGAACCTGGTCCCACTGAACGTACCGTAAAAGCACGAATACTGTTCGCACCTCCCACATAGAACTGCTCGTTATAGGGTGCGGTATAGGAGTTGCCGTATGCCCATACTACCCCTGCCTTTACCCTGGTGGCCAATCCCTCACGAGAGTTGAAAGCCCTTGTCCAGCGGAACTCAGACACCAGCTTCAAGTACTGAGAATAAGGAGTACCGAAGAGTGTTTTCTCCTTCTGGCTGAAAGACTTTCCTGTGATACGGTCATAGAGTGCCAAGCCATTTCCCGCCTCCGAGATGTCCGTCTTCCACCAAAAGCGGTCTTTCCGCTGCTTATCCGCAGAATTGTCGAACAAGAAACTGTAAGCCACCACTGGCTTGAACTGGTTTGCCATACTCTTCTGCAAGGCTGGGTTCGTCTGCATTAACTCATTAAAAAGCGAAGTCACTTTCATACGGTTGATATAAGTCAGACTAAACAGCGTGAAAGTATGTTTCACATAGGTCTTTGGTTGCCAAGAGTAGGCGATGTCCGCCCCCATAGACACCATCGTGAAATACTTTGAACGGTTCATCCAATCTATATTCACCGACAGCTTTGAGGTGGCTGGCCGGCGGAAACGCTTGGCTATGAAATTCGGCAAGAACAGACGAGGGAAATCCAAGGAGGCGCCCAAGTTCAACTCATAAGAATTGATACTCACCCCCGACTGGCTTTTCTCGTTGTTCGTCTGCCACTCATAAGAGCCAGACAAATCTATATTAAACGTCTCCGCCCCTCTGAAGATGTTACGTCTTGTCAGTCCGATAGACACCGCAGGCCCTGTCTGGTCATTGCTCTTCGTGGTCACACCCACCGCAAAACGACCGTCCAGCGGTTTGTCCAACGTAGTAGTAAGTACCATGTCCAATGTATCACAAAGTGCGGTGGTATCTCTCGGATGATAGGTGAAGTCCACTTGACTGAACATCCCCAAAGCATTCATACGCCGAGTAGTCTCCCGCTCATCAGACAAGCGATATTCGTCTTTGTTCTTAAACGTGAATGTACGGAAAAGACTTTTCACCTTGATTGGCGGTTTCTTTCCCGACCATTTTATAATCAATCGTTTGTATATGAAAGAGTCTGTCAACGCTTCCTGTCCGTAGGCATTCTCACCGACAGGACGACGTAAATTCATCCGCAATCCTCCCACATACCATTTCCGCATAGCTCTTTTCGGTGCTGCCGGGTCAGGACTCACCCTCAGTTGCACCTTGCCCGATGTCTGCACAGTATCAGCCTCGTACATCGTATAATCAGGGCGATAGAAGAAATAGCCGTGATTACGGAACAAATCGGAGAGCCTTGTCCGTTCATTCTCCAAATCCAATGCACTGAATCCGTTTCCTTTTCGCAAGACACGCTGCTCCGCTGTGGCATTGAGCAACGAATCCATCCCATTCGGGAAGCCCCTGTATTCAATAGAATCCAAGGTATGCAGTCCTCCCATCCGCACCGTGTAGTTTATTTTCGCTTTCCGATTTCCCGCCACCACCGTATCATAGCTCACCGCACCGGAGAAATAACCGTAGTTGCGCAACACATTCTGCGCCACTTTTACACGAGTCGCAGGATTCACCGTGCGAACATACACAGGTTTCGAGGCAAACGTATTGAATATCCATTTTCCGAACCAGTTGTTTTGGTGGTTCACCCACGCATTGTATGTCCACAGTCCTATCTGAAAGGGATTCCGCAACGAAGAACTGCCAAATATCGCTCCGTTCGGCGGATAGCTCAACGCCGCTTCCACCTCCTCAAGCGTAGTGGCTCCATGAGCGGACTTGTCCTTGTCCTCCACAGAGAGTTTCTTGATACCCGTATAGAGCGTCTCCCCTTCCTGCAAATTCCGGGTTAGCGAACAGGCTGTAAGCAGCCATACCATTGTTATATATAGTAATTTCTTCATGCGTTCTCTATTTTGTTCTCCGCATTGAGCCAGCCGGTATATTCTGTGAACGGTTCCGCTTACGGAAGATGAACAATTCCCCGAAACGTGTCATCTTCTTCCGAAGCACAAATCCCGCCCCAGTCACTTGCACATTACCATCCAGCAAATCATCGTACTGCATCACATGATACAGCCTCACGTAACGAGTACCTGAATTATCCAGACGGTACTCCACGGACACATCGTTAATCAATGACTCTTCTTGATTGGCATTTGTGTTATTTCCACTCGACACCGTACCGCCAATATTCACAATCAGACGATTACCCCAGAAACGCTTGGAAAACTTGAACGAATAGTCTGTGCGGTTGGCACCCGACTCATCCTTGTTATTCTCCATACCCACAGAAAGGTCCACGCTTTTCAATGCGTTTCCCGTAATATTGGAAATCTCATTCTGGAGGAAGACATTCAAGGCATTGTTCATGTCGAAACCGCCACTTCCGCCCATGTACATTCCCGTAGACAGCATCGTGACCGCCAGTTTGCCTCTTTCCTCTGGTGTCATGGCGGAGAGTTCCTGTTGCACCGAAGCATCGTCCGGAGCCTCCAGTGTAAATGCCAACCCCATCTTCTCCAACGTCTGCGAAATAGCCACTCCCACATCGAAGTTCACCGAGCGTTGAGCCTCACCTTTTCCGCCCACCAAAGCCCTTGTACGCTCCTTGGCGGAAATATTCAACGTAGGATTCATCGGGTCGCCGAAGAACTCGATATAGCTTCCGTTGGTGATGGTAAAAGTCTTCAGCGGTATCACTGGCAGCTCGTATTTCATCTCTCCATTGTTCAACGTGTACCTACCTGTCAAGCTCAATCCTGCGTCCGAGGTATATTTCATGCGGAGGTCTCCCCCACCTTCCAAGTTCACATAACTGTTCTGGTTGGCACTGAGGTCACACTTTATCTGCGCCCCTTGTTCCACAGAGAGGGTCATACTCATGTTCACTCCCATGAATTTATCAGGCTGTGGCTGGGCGATGGCAGTGGAGTCCCTGCGACTTCTGTCTGGATTCTCCTGCGCTTTACGAGCCGCATTGAAATCCTTGAAAGTCACCAGTCCGCTCAACCTGTCCTCTACGGTCAAAGGAGTGTCCTGCAACACATACGTCACATCCGTGTTGCCCAGCACCTGTACTCCACCGTTCATACGCAGATTGTTCATTGTCCCAGTCAAACGAGAATACAGATTGACAAACACCTTGCCATACAAGACGGAAGACAGTGTACGCCGAGCGTTCAACACCGCAAAATTCCTCGCTCCCACGGTCAAGTCCGGCTTTATTCTGTCCAAATCTCTGAAATCCACCGTACCGTTCAGCCGCAAGGGACTGTCCCCGGTGCCGTACATCTGAATATCCTTCAATGAAAGCACATTGTCCTTTATCTCCACCGTGCGTTTAGGAAGTCGGTAATTCAAAGAGAACAACGCCGACCGCACCGTCATACTGTCCAAATCCACCACACCGTTCACCTCCGGCTTGTCGGGATTCCCCTTCAAAGACAAAGTGCCGTTCGCTTTTCCCGCCACAGAGGTCATATTGTCAGGTATGAAAGCGTTCGCCATGTCTAACGGGAAATCCACCATCGTAAGGTTGGCATTCAGTTGTCCATTGCCTTCCGTCTTATAGCCTCCGTCAAGTGTCATGACCGTTTCATCGTTCCGCATTATCTCCCCGTTTACCACATGCGTACCGTCCTCCTTAGGAACGTATATCAAGTTAGAGGCTATGTTTCCCATGGATGTCCCCTCATACTTAAAATCATTCACCGCCAGCTGAGCGTTGAACGAAGGCACGTTATCCCTCTGTATAAAACGCACATCTCCTTCGAGTATTCCGCCCATATTAGGCAAATAAGGCATGGTAGCCAACACTTTCCCCACGTCCACCTTGTGCAAGGTCAGCGTCACATCCTGCTGTGCCGCCTGCGCTGTCGTGTCATTATTGGAAGTCAAGGCAAATCCTGTCCCCTCTTCCGAAGTCAGGCGAAGATTCGCTCTCACATGATTCTCTTTGTCGATATACACGTAGTTGTCGGGATTCACCTCGAACCGTTGGTAAGCCAATATAGGCTGTTGGTTCAATGCTTTCAGCATCAAACCGTCATCCATAAAGTTCACGTTTATCCCTGTCTCCATGCCCTTCACGCGGTTGCGGTCATAGAAAGTGGTGAACAAATCTATTCCTTTCTGATTCACCACTCCCTTCAACACAGACTCAAATACATATTGTGGGTTCTTTGGGCCGTTCTTCACTTGTCCGTAAAGATTCACCACTCCGTTTTTCCCCTCGATGATATACGCCCTTACCGTGTCCAGCTGCATCTCGCTGACCTTGCCTCCGAACATCTCCGTCTTTGCGAAGATTCCCCTTTCAGACGAAGTACGCATTCCTAACGTCAGCGTGTCATAGTCAAACTTCCATTGCCTGAGAATACGGTTCAGCGGATTCAGATGGCCTGAAGAGAAATCAAGGTTCATATCGGGAAGACAACGCTTCAACGCTGGCTGATCCAGCTCCTTGTTTTGCTGCTGCCTCATCAACTCCGCCGTGAATTCCTTCGCTTTCCGCACGATGACCGGCATACTGTTACGGCTCTCCATGCGGAAGTGCATATCCCCGGCCGAGACTCTGGCAAAGGCGGAATCAGGCAATGTGAAAGCCAGCACATTCCAGTCCAGCGGATAGAACGTACCCTGCGGTACGGTCATATAGGTGTCATAGAGAGAAGCCCTCACCCTATGCCGGTTTTTCAAGTCTGTCAGCAAGTCCACGGCCAACTTTCCTCCTACGATGGAGGCAGAATCCTGCAAATGCAAAGCCTTCAAGTCAGCCATGTACACATTAAGGTTCACATTGCCGTACAGGAATTTCTTCCGCAGCGTTCCCCTCACAGAAGCTCCCATCAACAAGTAATCGTTGTGGATTCTGACATCGCCCCGCAAACGTCCATTCTGCATATCGGCCTTCCACGAAAGCCCTCGTGCATCATACCGCCCGTAGTTGAACTGATGCACAGAGGCTTCAGAATGAAACTTTGTACGTGGGGAAAGAGGATTAAAGCCCTCTCCTCTTACGGCCACATCTCCCGAGAAAGTCCGCAGAGAGTCATTCTTTATATAATGGGTAATCTGCAAGTTCCTTATGCCGGCCTTCGCTTGATAAGTCTCCTTATCCAAATCGCATTGTCCGTCCAAGTCCACCCGGCTTCCGTTCTCCTCGTACTGAAGGTTTGCCTTGTATAAAGAACCGCTGAAAGAAGCCTGTCCCTCAAGGCGTATATTCCGAGGTATCATCACCTCTTTCAGTCCCATTCCCTTGGTGTAAAAAGAAAGGTCTTTCAACCGAGTACGGAAGTTCACCGTTCCGCTTCTCTTCTCCGACAATACATCCTTCAGTCTGCCCGAAGCCTGCAACCACCCGATGCGGGAAGCCTCCACCTGCATTCCGGCAATGGTCATGTCCGAGAGATTTCCGTCCACTCCCATCCGCAGAATGACCGGCTCGTTGGGTATATACCTCGCAGCCTCCTTGGGCAATCTGTCTCCCGCAAGGCTCAACAAGTCTTGTTTTCCTAACGTGGCGAACATCCGTCCCCACATTCTCTCCTTGTGGGCAGGAAGCAAGGCGTTGGTATTCAAGTCCGTCCGCACAGACAGATAACTATTCTCCGTGCGGAGCATAAAATCGGGAATATGGAAAAAGAGAGAATCCATCTCAAAACGTCCTTTCGCTTCCCGCACCCGCAAACCGCAACGTTCCGCCATTGAAAAACTGCGCAACACAGCCCTCACCTTCACGCCTTGATTTTGAAAGGAATCCACCTCCGCACAAAGTCCTTGAATGAAAAGATGCATCGGGTCTATGCCTCGTTTCATAGGCTGGAAGCGGTCTCCGTCGAAACGCACGTCCGTACTGTCTATTCGCAACGCATCCGCTTTATACAGTGCTTTGGCCAAATCAAAATAGCCGTTGCGCATCTCCATTTCCTTCGTCCGTCCTTCTATATGCATATAGGCGGAATCCGGGCCTGTATAAGAGACACGACTGTCTACAATGCGCACCTTCTGCGCAAGAATACGCCACAATACAGGCTGGGAAGGCGTAGTGTCAGGCGGTACAGAGTCGGGTATCACCACTTTCAAATCCGCACCGGCCAACGAGACCTCATTCACTACCGCAGCAGACCGCTTCAAAGCGATGTTCCTGGCCCGTATGTCCAAGTCCCCCACCTTGCCCGATACCCGGCAGGCTTTCACCAAATCCAGCGTGTTCACCTTTGCGTCAATAAGTCTTGCCCTGTCGAGTACCACTTGGCTGCGGAAAAGAGGACGAAGCTTCACAGAGGCAATGAAATCTCTTGCGGCGAAAAGCGTGTCTTTTCCCTGTATAGCCTGGGCGCCTTCGAGACGCAAGTCTAACGGCCATGTCAGCAGCACCCTCCTCATGGATATGCGCATACCCGTTTTCTCCGAAGCGTAAGCGGCCACTTTCCCCACCACGAAGTTCTGCACGGCGGGAATATACAAGGAAGCGGCAGCCGCACAGACAAGCAATACCAATGCGGCTATTGTCACACAAATGACTTTCAGTATTTTGTTTAAGAGTCTCATCAACCGCGAAGATAACATAATTAAAGGAAATATGCACAATCAACGCATTTTTATATCAGAGCAACCGCTTTAAATCCCGAATTCGGAATCGCATTACAGGAACAATCAGGTCTCATAATGCCTTTTACAGGATGTTTACAAAGATTCTGTAATCTGTTTACACGGGCGTTGTAATCTGTTTACACGAGCGTTGTAATCTGTTTACACGAGCGTTGTAATCCGTTTACACGGGCGTTGTAATCCAATTACAAGGGTGTTGTAATACAGTTACAAGGGTGTTGTAATACAGTTATACATTACACACAGGCGATGTAACTTGTAGGGATAGCGAAGTTTTTTTTAAAACAAATAGACCAGTAGCCCGAAGAATCACCCATCTTATAACAATATGAGAACCACCGCATTTCGAGTAGGAAACGGGCTATCTATTACAAGCCTACATAATACTTAATAGGTGTGAAAAGCATGGTATGTATCAATTCTTTCATTCTTCGAAACATCTGTAACAGTCTTTTTACATTACACATCCTACCTTTGCGCTCACTTAAAAACCAAACATTACCATTATGGAAAGACTTATGGGAAAGTTCCTGTTCAGCGCAGTGCTGGCTGTCTCCACGCTTACAGCCTCCGCACAGCAGATACAAGTGAAGGGAACGGTAAAGGAACAAAAGACGGGTGAGGCCGTCATCGGTGCGTCCGTGAAAGTGAAAGGCGCCACCCAGGGAGTAATTACCGACTTGAACGGAAACTTCGTGCTGGACAATGTAGCTCAAGGCACGCCTATCGAAATAAGCTATATAGGATACGACCCTGTGGAGACGAAAGCCGCACCGTCCTTGCAAATCGCCATGCAAGAGAGCAACAGCACGCTCAACGAGTTGGTTGTCACAGGCTATACGACCCAACGCAAGGCCGACTTGACGGGGGCTGTGTCAGTGGTCTGTGTGGAAGACCTTCAAAAACAGGGAGAGAACAATCCCATCAAAGCGCTTCAAGGAAGGGTGCCAGGCATGAATGTCACGGCTAACGGAAATCCAAGTGGAGCAGCCACTGTCCGCATCCGAGGCATCGGCACCATGAACAACAATGACCCGCTCTATATCATAGATGGAGTACCCACACAAGGAGGAATGCACGAGCTAAACGGAAACGACATCGAGTCTATACAAGTGCTGAAAGACGCAGCCTCCGCCTCCATCTACGGTTCAAGAGCGGCCAACGGTGTCATTATCATCACCACCAAGAAAGGAAAGAGCGGGGTGATGAAAGTCGATTTCGACGCCTCCGTGTCCGCCTCTTTTTTCCAAAGCAAACTGGACATGATGAACACAGAGCAGTACGGAAAGACACTCTTTACCGCTTATACCAACTCTGGAGAGAATCCGAATAACAATCCCTTAGGCTATCGTTTTCAGTGGGGATATGACACCAACGGCTATCCATCCCTTCAGTCCATGTCACTGCCTAAATACTTAGACACAGCGCACACCATAGCCACCTCTCCCGGCACAGACTGGTTCAAGGCAATCACCCGCACAGGGGTCATCCAGCAATACAACCTCTCATTGACCAACGGCACAGACAAGGGGAACTATTTCTTTTCTCTTGGCTATTACAAAAACGACGGACTGGTGAGGTACTCAGACTTCGACCGTATCTCCGCACGTATGAACGCCGACTACAAACTCTTCGGAGGTATTGTGACCATCGGGGAGAACTTCACCCTCAACCGCACCTCGGAAGTGCAAGCGCCAGGCAATATCATCAACGACGCCATGATTTCACTGCCGATGATTCCCGTCCATACCACGGACGGAAAAGGATGGGGAGGCCCCAACAAGACGATGCCAGACCGTAGCAATCCCGCCCGTATCAACTACGACAACCGCCACAACCGCTACAAGTACTGGCGTATGTTCGGCGACGCACATATCAACATCAATCCATTCAAGAACTTCAACCTGCGCAGCACTTTTGGACTGGACTATGCCCAGAAACAGTCCATGTCCTATACTTTACCCTACCAGAACGGCTTCCTTTCCGATTCAAAAAGTGCCGTGAACATGGGGCAGGAACACTGGACACGCTGGATGTGGAACGCTGTGGCTACCTACCACTTCGAGGCGGGAAAACACCGGGCAGACTTCATGGCAGGCACAGAGCTGAACCGGGAAGACGACCTCAACCTATGGGCATACCGGGAGGGATTCGCCATTATCTCCACGGACTATATGTATCCTTCCGCCGGCACAGGGCAGTCCTTGGCCAGTGGTGGTGCCGGAACTTACTCCCTTGTCTCTTTCTTCGGCAAGGCGGATTACTCTTATGACGACAAATACCTCGCCTCTTTCACTATCCGCCGGGACGGTTCCTCCCGTTTCGCCAAGCAAAACCGATGGGGCACTTTCCCCTCCGCTTCCGTGGGATGGCGAATCAGCCAAGAGCCTTTCATGAGAAACCTGCGTACAGTGGTGGACGACTTGAAACTGAGAGCGGCCTGGGGACAGACAGGAAACCAGGCTATCGACAACACCGCACGCTATTCCATTTACGACACGAACTACGGTACGGGAGACAGTCCCACTTACGGAACCTCCTATGATATCGCAGGGACGAACGGAGGACAGCAACTGCCCTCAGGTTTCCGTCGTATCCAATTAAGGAATGACGACTTGCGCTGGGAGACCACCACGCAGACCAATGTGGGTCTGGATTTCTCCCTTTTCCATTCGGACCTGTACGGAAGCGTGGAGTATTACTACAAAAAGACAAAGGACATTCTCATCAAGCCCTCTTTCATCGCGGTGTTGGGAGAAGGCGGCGCACAATGGCGCAATGTGGGAAAAATGGAGAACAAGGGATTCGAATTGAATCTCGGCTACCGCCACAACACCTCTTACGGTTTCTCTTACGACATTAACGCCAACCTTTCACGCAACCGAAACAAGATTCTGTTCGTGCCGGAGGAAGTGGCTTCTACCGGAGACTTCGGTGGAAACGGCGTAATGAACATCATCGGAAACTCCATCAACCGCTATGCAGGCTACGTGGCGGACGGAATTTTCAAGACACAAGAAGAACTGGATGCCTACAAATCCACCTATGACGTGCGTATCGGAAACCCCGCCTTGGG
Source organism: Prevotella sp. P5-108 (assembly GCA_963608705.1). GTDB lineage: Bacteria > Bacteroidota > Bacteroidia > Bacteroidales > Bacteroidaceae > CAVDHB01. The sequence goes on along the minus strand of CAVDHB010000041.1, from coordinate 12,786 downwards.
AAGAATACGCTACAAAGACGTGAACGGAGACCATGTTATCGACTCGAAAGACCAAACATGGATAGGCAATCCCAACCCAAACTTCATCTACGGAGTGAACGTAAACCTGAAGTACAAAGACTTCGACTTCACTATGTTCTGGCAAGGTGTGCAAGGAGTGGACATGGATGTCAGTGCCATCAAGAAGAACTCGGATTTCTGGTCGTTGGGAGACATGAACGCCAACCGCACCACACGGTTGCTGGACGCATGGTCGCCCTCCAATCCCGACTCCAACATCCCGGCTGTCAGCCGTAATGACCTCAACAACGAAGCCCGTTTCTCTTCTTACTTCATAGAAAACGGCTCCTACCTAAAGCTCCGTATGGTTCAAATAGGCTATAATCTGCCGCAAAAGCTCCTACGGAAAGTGAAGATGCAGAACCTGCGCTTCTACATCAGTGCGGAGAATCTGCTGACCATCAAGAGCAAGAACTTCACAGGCATGGATCCGGAGAACCCCACCACGGGCTACCCCATCCCCTTGAACCTCACCGCAGGCTTCCATATCGGCTTCTAACACTTAATACAACTCTTTACCATGAATACGAAACATTTTTTCTATACCTTATTAATAGGGGCAGGACTGCTCTATACGGGATGCAGCGATTTCCTCGACTCTTCCACCCCGAAAGGCATTGTCTCACAAGACGAAGTGGCCACACCAGAGAACGCAGACAAATTAGTCACTGCCGCCTATGCCTACTTAGTCACGGGAGAGGATATGAACAGCTCCTTCCAACTGTGGCAACTGGGAAATGTACGCTCGGACGACGCTTACAAAGGCGGAGCCAACACCGAAGACGGCTCGCACATGTATTTCTGCGAGATTGCCAAGGGACTGACCGCCGACTTGTGGATGTTCGATGACTTGTGGTACCGTCTGTACAGCGGCATCAACCGTGTGAACGAAGCCTTGCGAGTACTTGACAAAATGGATGAGACTCAGTATCCGCAAAAGAACGCCCGCATTGCGGAAATGCGTTTCCTGCGGGGACATTATATGTTCAAGCTGAAAGAACTGTTCAAATTCGTGCCGTATATAGACGAGAATGTACCCACGGACGAATACCGCACAGTAAGGAACGACACCTATACCAATGACGAGTTATGGCAGAAGGTGGCAGACGACTTCCAATTCGCCTACGACAATCTGCCCGTCTCTCAGATGGAGAAAGGAAGACCCACCCAAGCGGCTGCCGCAGCTTACCTGGCGAAGACGTACCTGTTTAAGGCTTACCACCAGGACGACAAAGCCACCAATCAAGTCACTTCCATCCACAAAGAAGACTTGCAGAAAGTGATTACATACACCGACCCGGCCATTTACACCAACGGAGGATTCGGACTGGAACAGGACTTCGCTTACAACTTCCTGCCGCAGTACGAGAACGGGAAAGAGTCGGTATGGGCTATCCAATATTCCCAAGATGACGGAACGAAGTACGGCAACCTCAACTTCGCCTTCGAGCTGACCGCCCCACAAGGCATTGGATGTTGCGACTTCAACAAACCCAGCCAGAACCTGGTAAACAACTTTGAGACTGACTCCAAAGGACTGCCCGTTGAAAATTACCAGACAAAAGCGAACGGCAACTATGACGGAAGCCAAAAGACACAGACGGTAGACCCACGTCTGTATCACACAGTCGCTATTCCAGGATACCCTTACAAGTACAACCCTGACGTGGAATTCACAGACGGATGGTCACGCTCCGCAAATATTTACGGGAAATACGCCTCACTGAAAGAAAATGTGGACAAGGAATGCAGCTGCCTGAAAAAGAACGGTGTGTTCTACGCCAATTCAAAGAACTGGATTGTACTGCGCTATGCGGATGTGATGCTCATGAGAGCGGAAGCTGAAGTGGAACTGGCCGCACAAGGCGCACAAGGAGGCAATGTGGCGGACGCCCTGCAACTCGTGAACGCACTGCGGACAAGAGCGGAAAACAGTAACACGCTCATCTTCGACTACGGCGTAAACTATAAAGTAGGCACGTATGACGCATCCTGGCAAAATGTGGACAAGGCACGGGAAGCCGTGAGAAGGGAAAGACGGCTGGAACTGGCGATGGAATGCGGAAGATTCTTCGACCTTGTGCGATGGGGCGTGGCAGACCAAGTGATGAACGCCTACTATAATTCGGAGAAGAACCTCCGCTCCTATCTCAACGACGGCTTCTTCACCAAAAACAAGAACGAATACTGCCCCATACCACAGAAACAAATCAATTACAGCAAGGGCATCTACAAACAGAACCCTGGTTGGGAATAACCTTTTAAACGAACGCTATCATGAAGTCAAAATACTTACTGACAAAACTCTCCACGCTTTTGCTGCTGTGTGTCATGGCAGTGTGTGGCATGAGTTGTGACAATGAAATGGCTCCTTCCTCGCTCAACCTGAAAGGAGACGCACGCATTCTCTCTTTCTCTATCGACGGAAAAAGCGGACATATCAACGACACCTTACAAACCATCCAAGTGTACTTGAACCCCGGCACAGACGTGTCTTCCCTGCAACCGGTCTACACCCTCTCCGAAGGAGCTTCCTGCTCCATCGCAAGCGGGGAGACGGTGAACTTCACCACTCCTGTCACTTATTCCATATCCAACGGCAACGCCTATATGGACTACAAGGTCACGGCCACATGCTTTGAGGCCAAGATACTCAGTTTCACATTGACAGACGGCACATCCACCTACCAAGGGCAAATAGACGAGACACAAAAAGTCATACAGGTGTACACGCCCTCCAGTGCCAATATCAAACGGATGACTGTAGACTACACCCTTAGTGACTCTGCCGAAGCTACTCCCGCCAAGGGAATGCCTTACGACTTCAGCCAGCCACTACAGTTTACCGTAACCAACCACGGAGCTACCGCCACTTACACGGTGAAAGTGACCAACTCTGATATGCCTGTCACGGCCTTCATCGGAACGGCCGCCACTGTGGACGGTTTGAAAGACGAAGAGAAAGCGGCGGCAAACTGGATGCTGGCCAATGTGCCGAGAAGTGTCTACATCTCCATGCAAGACTTAATCAACGGAAAAGCCACACTGGATCCTGCCACGGTGAAAGCTGTATGGTGGCACGGAGACCGCAATGACTGGCCTTCAGAAGCATGGGACTCCAGAGAGGCTATCAAGAACTATTACGCACAGGGCGGAAACCTCTTGCTCTCACGCTGGGCTTGCCGCTATGTAAACGATGTGTACCAAATAGCGAAAGACCAGAAGGAACCCAACAAGCAATTCCCCACCCCTTCGCCAAGCCTTTCCGCTCCTTTGGGATTTGACATCTACGACAATTCACACCCTATCTTCAAGGACATGACAGCTGATAACGGCCACACACTCTATCTGATAGACCAAGGAGTGTCAGTGACCAATCAACGAGTTGACTGGAACGCATTTGACAATCCCTACCAAGGGTGGGAAAACTGGGAGAACGCCACTGGAGGAAAACGGTTGGCGGTGGAATCTGACGATTACGGAAACCAGACCGCCATCGTGGAGTTCCCCGCACGCACTAAATCCGCCGGAAAGGTGATTCTCGTGGGAGCAGGAGCTTATGAATGGAACGTGGCGGACAACCGTTACACTACACACAGGAACCAGCTGACTCTGAACATCCTATATTATTTAACAGGACTTACCAAATAACCCGAAGCCATGAAACAACTATTAATATCCAGTTTGCTACTCTGCGGCGGCATGGCGTTGTCCGCCTGTGGAGAGGATAACACCTTGACAATGCCTGAAAACCGTCTTGACCAGACAGACACCTATTATAATGCAGGCGAAAACTATAAGAGCGACCTCTACTACAAACCATACGTGGGCTATGTAGGAGACCCCATGCCTTACTACGACAGCAAAGAGAAGTCCTTCAAGATTCTCTACCTGCAAGACATGAGGGACGGAAACAGCGTGCAGTATCATCCTGTCTATCAATTGACCACCACGGATGCCGCTTCCTACCAAGCCGAGGGAGAAGCCATACCTTGTGGCAACGCAGAGGAGGAAGACCCCGCCATTGGCACGGGCAGCACCGTGGAGAAAGACGGGAAGTATTACACGTTCTATACAGGACACAAAGCGGCCTCTCCAAAAGAGGTGTTGCTGAAAGCCGTGTCGGAAGACGGAAAAAACTGGAAGAAGGACAAATCTTTCCGACTACAAGCACCCGTAGGATACAACCAAGACGAGTTCCGTGACCCTTACGTCTTCTACGATGAAGAGGCGAAGCTATACCGGATGGTGGTTTCCGCCATCAAGGACAGGAAGCCTATACTGGCTCAATTCACCTCCACCGACTTAGTAGCATGGAAAGAGTCCACGCCTTTCTTCCACAATAAATGGGGAAGATTCTACGAGTGTCCAGACATCTTCAAAATGGGCGACTACTGGTATCTCATCTACTCTGACAAAGATATCACCCGTCAAGTACAATATTTCTATGCCACGACCCTGCAAGACTTGATGAATATGGGAGATGACCCGCAGTTTCCATGGAGGGACGAAGGCAAACTGGAAGGCGCTTCATGGTACGCCTCCAAGTCGGCTTCTAACGGGAAAGACCGCTACATCTGGGGATGGTGCGCCACTCGTCAGGGAAACGTGAATGAAAACAAGAAAGACTGGGCCGGCACATTGGTGGCGCATAAAATCACGCAAAATGAGGACGGCACATTGGGCTTTACAGTGCCAGACGCTGTAGCCGCTCATTTCGACCAACAGAAGGAAATCAGCAATGCGCCATCCACCCTCTCGGCTGGAGACCACATACGCTTCGGACGACTGGACTACCAGAACAAAATCGAGTTCACCGTCAGCACAGAACCCGGCACTTCCGTCTTTGGACTTTCTTTCGTTGATTGTTCCGACAAGAAAGAACAGTACCGTGTGTACATCGAAGACCGTTGGAACAACCTGAAATTCGATAAATACACATCCGCCGAAGAAAATCAGGAAGGTGAACGGACGAACATCAACGCTTTCTCCATGGCTCATGCCCAGAACGGGAAATACCATGTCACGGTCATCACTGACCAAAGTGTATGCGTGGTCTACATAAACGGTCAATACGCTTTCACCAACCGCATCTACGGTATGCAGCGGAATCCGTGGGGACTGTTCTGCTCAGACGGTAAAATCACCCTCTCCGACTTGAAACTGTACGGAACAAAATAGAAGTAGAAATAGCATCCTATCTTTGCTAAGCCGCCATCCAAATTTCCCGTGTGGAAATTACAGATGGCGGCTTCTCTTGTTCTCAAATATCTTTCTCCGTGGTGTTTTGCCTTGAATTTAGTATCTTTGCAGACAGATATAACTACTGAAAATAAAGTAACATGAAAAAAGCGCCCATATTGCTCTTTGCCTACAACCGCCCGGAACATCTCAAGAGGGCGGTGGAATCGCTGGCAAAGAACCCACTTGCCTCGGAAAGCGAGTTGTTTGTATACGCTGACGCACCGAAAACGGAGAAAGATAAAGACAAGGTGGCATACGTCAGACGATACATTCACACCATCAAAGGGTTCAAAGACCTGCATATCGTGGAACGCTCGGAGAACTGGGGCTTGGCACGAAACATCATTGACGGGGTCACTAACCTGACCGACCGTTTCGGAAAGGTGATTGTACTGGAAGACGACTTGGTAGTAGCCCCTTATTTCCTGCAATTCATGAACGACGCATTGGACACGTATGCCGACGAAGAAAAAGTGGGTCACATACAAGCCTGCGACTTCACAAAAGACTCCAGCTTGCCGGAAACTTTCCTCATCAAATGGACTGGGAGCTGGGGATGGGCCACATGGAAAAGGGCGTGGAAATACTTCAACCCAGACGGAAAGGCTTTGCTTAAAGAACTGGAGGAACGCAACCTTACCTACGAGTTCGACTTCAACGGGAAATACGGCTACACACGTATGCTGCGCCGTCAAATCATGGGACAGAACAACTCCTGGGCCATCCGCTGGAACGCCTCTCTCTTCCTGCGAGGCATTCTGTCGCTCAACGTGGGACGCTCTATGGTACAGAATGAAGGATTCGACGGAAGCGGCACCAACTGCGGAGGTGGAGGTCTCTATGACTCCAACCTTACGCAAACCCCTATAATAGTAAAGAAAATCTCCCCTATAGAGGAGAATAAAGAGGCGAGAAAAGCCTACGTCCGCTATTATGCCCGCACCAACTCCTTCTTCGCAAAGGCTCTTCGCCGCATCAAACGAACCCTGAAAGGAGACTTCGGAGCTTAACCCTTTCTAACAACTGTCTATATGCCTAAGATTATTCTCTTTCCCGTGGCTTCCCACATGAAAGACATGCCCGGCCACAAATTGTTCGCCGCAAACTATCTCGAACGTATATCCAAGGGAGAGATAAAAGTCCGCTACCTGTACTACAAGCAAACGAACTACTCCAAATGGACTTCATTGAAAACCGCATGGAAACTCATGCTGCGCATCCTAAGGACGAAACATGACGCATTGTATTATGGCACAGACCCCACAAATCTCCTGTTTATCTCGTTCCTGAAAATGCTCCGAATCTACAATAAACCTGTATTTTGCTGGAAATACACACCGCTGCTTAACGACAAGGCATGGACAAGAAGGATGTTAAAAGCCTACTACCATACGTTCAACAAGATATTCTTCATCACTAAGAAACACATCGCTCCCTATATAGAAAGGGGCATCGCCTCTCCTTCTCAATGTGTCTATCTGAAATGGGGAGAAGACCTGGATTATATCGACCGTATCACCCATGCGCCAGAAAGCGAAACCTACACTTTCCTCTCTACAGGGAAGGCATTCCGGGATTTTGACACAATGATAGAGGCATTCAAAGGCATAGAACATGCCCGCCTTAAAATAATCACCACCCGTTCTTTCAGCCACTGCGACTATACACCAACCCTGCAAAAAGCCAATCACATGGAGAACGTGGAAGTCGTTTACCTGGACGGGAAAGACAACGCCTACGATTTCATTTACCGTGAGATTCTGCAATCATCCTGCGCATTGGTTATTTGCCAGAAAGTGAATTTCGGCGTGGGCTACACCAGCGTGCTGGATGCCATGTCCTGCGGGAAGCCGCTTATCTGCACCCGTCACAAGGACAACCCAATAGATGTGGATGCCTGCCAAATCGGCTTGTCTGTACCTCCCTATGACAAACAAGCCCTGCACACTGCCATGAAAGCGTTAGTAGACGAGCCACACAAGGGAAAATGTATGGGGGAAAATGGAAGGAAACTGGCAGAGAAAGAATACAATTGCGAAGCGGTAGCCCGCAATGTACTGAAAGAGATAATGCCTTTACTAAGATGAACGACCGATTCATCATATTACTAAAAAAGGGAGTGGCCATTTGGTCACTCCCCTGTTGTTATCAAGAATTCTTTTTATTGCTGCGCGCTGAGAATTAATTATTCTTTTCAGCGTCTTTCTCCATCTTAGCCTTCAATGCAGCCAATGCATCGATGTCGCCCAAAGTGGTAGAAGCAGCTTGGTTCTGAATCATCGGAATATCCTCACGACGCGGACTTCTTCTCGGACGGTCTTCACGACGTGGACGGTCACCACGCTTGTCATCTTCGAACGTACGGCTGTGAGAAAGGATGATTCTGTGTGCGTCCTTGTTAAACTCAATCACCTTGAACGGCAATTTCTCGTTCAACTGAGCCTGTGTGCCATCTTCCTTCACAAGGTGTTTCGGAGTAGCAAAACCTTCCACACCGTATTCCAACTGAATCACAGCGCCCTTGTCCAGCATCTCCACGATAGTACCCTCGTGTACGGAACCTGCCTTGAATACGTCAGAGAACACATCCCAAGGATTGTCTTCCAACTGCTTGTGGCCAAGGCTCAAACGACGGTTTTCCTTGTCGATTTCCAATACAATCACGTCCATCGGAGCACCTACTTTAGTGAACTCAGAAGGATGTTTCACTTTCTTAGTCCAAGAAAGGTCGGAGATATGAATCAAACCGTCTACACCTTCTTCCAACTCTACGAATACGCCAAAGTTAGTGAAGTTGCGTACAGTACCCGTATGTTTGCTTCCTACAGGATATTTCTCCTCGATGTCAGCCCAAGGATCCGGTTTCAATTGCTTCAAGCCGAGAGACATCTTACGCTCTGTACGATCCAGAGACAAGATAACAGCCTCTACTTCGTCACCCACCTTCAAGAAGTCCTGAGCGGAACGCAAGTGCTGGCTCCAAGACATCTCAGATACGTGAATCAAGCCTTCCACGCCCGGAGCGATTTCCACAAACGCACCGTAGTCAGCCATCACAACTACTTTACCCTTCACGTGGTCACCAACCTTCAAGTTCGGATCCAACTTGTCCCAAGGATGAGGAGTAAGCTGCTTCAAACCTAAGGCGATACGCTTGCGCTCGTCGTCGAAGTCAAGGATAACCACTTTCAACTTGTCATCCAACTTCACGATTTCGTGCGGATCGTTCACACGACCCCAAGAAAGATCTGTAATATGAATCAAACCGTCTACGCCGCCCAAGTCGATGAACACACCATAAGAAGTGATGTTCTTGACAGTTCCCTCGAGAATCTGTCCTTTCTCCAAGTGGCTGATGATTTCTTTCTTCTGTGCTTCCAGTTCTGCCTCGATAAGAGCCTTGTGGGAAACAACGACATTGCGGTATTCCTGATTGATTTTCACAATCTTGAATTCCATGGTCTTTCCTACGAACACATCGTAGTCGCGGATAGGTTTCACGTCGATTTGTGAACCTGGCAAGAAAGCTTCGATGCCAAAGATGTCCACAATCATACCACCCTTTGTGCGGCATTTGATGAAACCCTTCACAATCTCGTCGTTCTCCAAAGCCTCGTTCACACGAGCCCATGCGCGGATAGCGCGCGCTTTTCTGTGAGAGAGAACCAGCTGACCTTTTTTGTCCTCCTGGTTGTCTATATATACTTCTACAGTGTCGCCAACTTTCAAATCGGAATTGTAACGGAACTCATTGGCGGGAATCACACCATCAGACTTGAAGCCGATATTCACCACGACTTCACGTTTAGTGATGGCAATCACCTTGCCCTCAATCACCTCATGATCACCCACTTTGTTCAGTGTGCCGTCATAAGCCTTCTCATCGGCCTCCTTAGTGGATTTCGTTTCGACAGTTCCGTTTTCAAAGGAATCCCAATCGAAATCAGCCAACGGCTGTACTTTCTTTGTTTCTTCTGACATAAACAGTTAATAATTAATTAATTAATTAAATAGAGTTAGACATTATGTTGTCAATAATCGGCGCAAAGATACAACTTTCTCATAGACTGTCAATAAGTTAAGCTGTTTATTTAGGATTATTAAGACTGAAAAGACATCCCGCTCAATCTCCTTTGACACGTATCATACGAAACAATGTCTGAATACCTACATTCTTCCTGTTCCCATTGACATCCAGCACACATACAAAGCGCAACTCCCCACGACAGTCAAACACGGGACTGCCATTTGTCACCCAATCCCCGGTATCAACTTTCCCATCCAAAACACCTAAGGAGGAGAGATTACCCTTTTCTTGGAAACCTATTATATAACAAGGAGTATATTCTGTATCGTCTCCCCATAAATGAAGCAAGCCCCATCCTTCAGAAGGAACAGCCAAAGGCTCTACTTCCTCTGGGGTTAGCTTATCCACCCGTTGTAACACTGCCAAATTCATCGTATCATTCTCAGCCTTCACCTCACAAGAAACCGTACCGGCACGAGACAAAAGCTCCACCTTTCTAACGGGCGCTATTTCCACCTCTGTACCATTGTACTTTTCCAATGACTTTATCACGCCCGTCAAAGAATCCCTCTTTTGCGTACAGTCCTTATACATCTTATCCAACATGGAACGCTTCTGCATATACTGGTTGGCTATCATATTACGTCCCCGTAAATCACTCCCAACCTGCGACAAGACTTCCGCACGCTCCTTGTCTAATATATTATATCCATCTTCCACCTCTGCCACACGCAACGTATATTTCAACTGCTCCTGTGTGTAAAACCGCTTTAAATAATCCAGCTGGTTGGCCAGTGAACGACAGACATTGTTCGTGTTCACAGGCACAGTCGTAGCGGTGGAAGAGGTAATCAACACGCCCTCATCCGACACATAGAAAGCTGTGGCATAATACACGGAAGCCTGTCCACGAGCTTGCATCTCGTCCGTATAGAAACGATAATCCATCCCTGTGGAATCAACGGGGGAAAAGTAAAACACATGACCGTCCACTAATTTCACTTTATAATAACTCGTGACTTTCAACTGTGTCACGGCAGAGGCATATCGCCGCTTTACTTCTTCTTTAGTTACGTTATTACTACAAGCCACCAAACACACAGCGGCCAACAAAAAACAGGCTAATCCTTTCATTTCTTCTTATTCTCTTGTTTCTCGTCACTGGGCTTTTTCTCTTCCACAAAATCAGGCAAGACCGGAAGACGAATCTGATACTTCACCGCCAATATACGGGTAAGCGCCACCATCACACCGCATCCTATCTGCCCTATGTAATCAGGAACACCCAGCCCACTACACAGCCAGTAAACGACACCACCCACCACACAGGCCATGGCATAGATGTCTTTCTGGAAAATCAGCGGAATCTCATTGCTTAGCACATCCCGAATCATTCCCCCGGCAGCTCCCGTCATGCTTCCCATGATAATCGCCACCCAAAAAGGATACCCCATCGCAAGACTTTTTCCAGCTCCCACCACTGTAAACAAGGCAAGTCCCACCGTGTCGAAAATGAAAAACGTGTCATTTAACCGAAATATCTGACGGCCAAAGCAGATGACGCTCAGCAAAGCCAACCCTGTACACACCACATATACAGGCGAAGTCATCCATGCAGGGGTCACGTCAAGAAGCAAGTCTCTCAATGTACCCCCGCCAATAGCGGTCACAAACCCCACCACATAGGCACCAAACCAGTCGAAACGCTTGATGGAAGCTAAACGGATTCCACTAATCGCAAAAGCGAACGTTCCTATAAAATCCAGTATTTGCACAAATGACGGCATTTCCATATTTTCTTGATTTTATTTATTTGCTGAAAGAGAAGGGAATGCCCCTCTCCTCAATTCTCTTAACACACTTCCCGACAACGGTATAGCTATCAGAAAAGCGCAAATATCCGATACCATCTGACTCATCTCCACGCCTTGAAGTCCCAGACAAGAGGAAAGAATCCATACGGCGGGAATAAAAAACAACCCTTGACGTGAAGCCGCCATGAGCGAAGCACGGAAAGGTTTGCGAAGTGTCTGAAGCATCATATTGCTCAATACAATGAAAGAACCTAAAGGCAAAGACAACAGCTGCCAACGCAAAGCAGCTACCCCCACAGACGTAACCTCCGAATCCCCCTTTCGGAATGTCTCCACCACCTCAGGCGCAAAGACATAACCCAACACGGCCATTATAAGAAGGAAGTAAAAACCTACCCGCACACAGAACCAGAATCCATCTCGCACTCTTCCATACAAGCCGGCACCGTAATTATATCCGCAAACAGGCTGAAATCCCTGTCCGAATCCCACTACAAAGGAATTAATGAAAAGAAACACACGGGTCACAATAGACATTCCGGCAATGGCGGCATCACCGTAAATCCCAGCTTCCTTATTCAAGACAATGGTGGATATACAAGCCGTGCCTTGGCGTAACAAAGAGGGAAATCCGCCACGGAATATCTCCCCCATCACCCGTAAGGAAGGAGAGAAGTATTTATAATGTATCGATATATTGTTTCCCTTATGATCCATAAAAAGTAACAGGCAAAAACCGAAAAACTGACTGATAACCGTACCGATGGCAGCCCCTGTGATTCCAAGTCCGAATACAAAGATAAACAACGGTTCCAGCAGAATATTCAGCAAAGCCCCTGAAACTATACCCACCATCGCATACAAGGCATTACCCTGAAACCGCATTTGATTATTCAATACCAAAGAAGCAGTCATAAAAGGCGCACCGATAAAAATAACACCTAAAAACTTCTCGGTATACGGCAGTATCGTGGGAGTAGACCCGAGCCATACAGACAACTCCGTCAAAAACAACTCCCCCAATAACAAGATAACCCCTCCGGCAATCAAGGCAAGAAAAAAACCGTTAGAAGCCATTCGTCTCGCACTTTCCTCATCATGCGCTCCCAACTTCCTCGACATATAATTCCCCGAACCATGACCGAAAAAGAAACCTACAGCCTGTATGACCGCCATCACCGAAAAAGACACACCAATAGCCGCTGTACATTGCGTATTGATACGCCCCATAAAAAAAGTATCGGCCATATTATAAAATGAAGTGACCAACATACTAATGATAGTCGGCACGCACAAAGACCCTATCAACTTAGGAATAGGCTCTTTAGTCATCTTTATGTAGTTATCTTTGGTCATTGATGAATGTATTATAACGCAAAGGTACGGCACAGAGCAGATATCCCTTAATCTAAGACGATAAAAATTTTTAAATTGTGGAAGTATAATGTGCGAATATCTATCCTTGCTACTTAGCGTATAAACAAAAAAAGTGGAGTCGCTCCTTCCGGAACAACTCCACTTCCTATAAAACGGCAGCTTCCTGCTCTCCCGCTTGCGCAGTACCATCGGCACTACCGGGCTTAACTGCTCTGTTCGGAATGGGAAGAGGTGGAACCCCGGCGTCATAGCCGCCTGAATATC
>CAVDHB010000040.1:0-32968 GCA_963608705.1 Prevotella sp. P5-108 | reverse complement strand
ACAAGAGCTTATGCACCGTGCGGGAGATATGCTAAAAGAATACAATGATTATCCACAATCGTACCACTAATCAATATTGTTTAGGTAGAGACGCAATTTATCGCGTCTCCGCTTTTCATAGTATAATCACAGATACAAGTCATCATAGATGAATGTGGGGATGCGATGAATGGAGACGCGATGAATCGCGTCTCTACTTGTTGCGACGTGTAAGCCAGGAGAGTGGTATGTTTGTGGATAATCATGTAAGATGTTATATTTTTCGTTAGCTTGCATTGTTTTTATCCTTTAAATCGTAACTTTGTAACTAATAACAACAAAAAGGATGACACAAGCACGCAATTGGTTTAATGTACAGAGAAAACACTGCAAAGGAACTGGAGCTTTACTATTTTCTCTCTTACTATCCGTTACAAATAGTATCCACGCCCAAAATATCAGCGGACGGATTCTCACCGCGAAAGACACACTGGACACGCCACACAAACTGAAAGAAGTCGTGGTAAACGGAAACGAAACCACTAACAAGGCGGACAGGGTTGTCTATTTCCCTACACGACAGGAGAGAAAACACGCCTATGACGGTCTCAGTCTGCTGAACAACCTGATGATTCCACAGATAAGCGTGGATATGCGAAAACGGGAGGTGACTTATGGAGAAAAAACGGTGACACTGATGATAGACGGCAGACCTGTCAATGACGACACGGAGATCAAGTCGCTAAGACCCGCCGACATCAAACGTGTCGAGTTCCACGAACTCCCCACAGGAGAATTCTCCCAGTATGACTGCGTGGTCAATTACATCACGAGACACCAGAAATACGGAGGCTATGTAAGCCTCACCGGAACACAGGAGACAACCTACGGTGAAGGGGATTATTTTGCCATGGCGAGACTGAACCATGGAAACTCGGAGTCTTCACTGGGATATAATTACAACTACCTTCAAGACAAGGATATCCACTACTTATACAAGGAACAGTTCACTTATCCAGACGCTTCCATTATGGACAAGACAGAGGAAAGCAACTCTTCTCTTTCCAAGGAACACGTACACCACCTGTTCTACAATTACCTTTATTCGAATGACTCCCTGCGCTGGAATCTCCGAGCAGGATACAAAGATTCCAGTCCGCAAACTTCTTACACCTCCTCTCTCCGTTACCGAAAAGACCAGGCCGAGTCAGTCTCTTTCCTGCAGAACAGTACAGAAGAGCGGATGCGCAATCCCTACCTTTCCTTTTTCGCAAAATGGAATCTTTCTCATGCACAGTCTTTGACGGTGGAAGCAAGTGCAGACTATGCAAAGAACAATTACGACTACCACTATGCGGAAGGAAAGACGGAGGAAGACCAGAAACAGATCCTGTCCTCCACTTCGGAGGATTACCTGAAAACCCTCTTCCGAATCTATTATAAGAAAAGACTAAAAAAGGGATGGACTTTGGGAAGTACCCTGTACAATTCGACAACTTATTCAAAAAGCCGCTACTTGAATGACGGGGAGATCAGCTGGACAAAACTGCTCACCGTCCGTTCCCGTCTGCTTGCCGACATCTCGAAACAATGGGAAAAGCTGTACGCCATTTTCCAGATGGGAATAGACGCCATTCACTACAGCCAACGGTCGCAGCCATCCAAGACCTATATCTCTCCCAAACCCACACTGAATCTTTCCTACACCCCAGACAAGTACACCCAAATACAAAACGAGGCATGGTTGATAAGCAATTATCCGAGACTGAGCTGGTTTACGAATGTGACACAGGCGGTGGATTTGATACAGAAGCTGCGGGGAAATCCGAACTTGAAACTGACGGAACAGTTCTGCAACACGTTCTCTGTCTCAAGGCGGTTCCCGTTCTTCACCCTGAATTTCATCATGTACAGTACCTACTGCAGTCCCAATGTAAGGCGTAGCACCACTTATGACGGCACCTGGTTCATCCAATCCTATATGAACCAAGGAAGCTACGCCTTCGTACTCCCAAGCCTGGGATTCTCCATGAAGCTTTTCCACAACATGCTACGGCTGAAAATGAGTGGCGGAATATCCCACTTCAAAGTGAGCGGTGAGAACCCTGTCATACTGAACAAGTGGTCCGGGAAAGTGGATTTGCAGTGGATGTACAAGGATTTCATGGCCAGTCTCTATTACTACTCCCCCACGAGCGGAGCCTACTGGGAGCTGGAACGCTGGGGCATGAGCGCAAGGTATGGGGGAAGTCTTTCTTACAGCCGGAATGGATTCACCATGGAGGTAGGCACGTCCAATCCTTTCTCATCCTACCACGCCACCTCAAAGATAAATTTGGGCATCTACTCACAGGACAAGGACACATGGGATAAACGGTATTACCACACATTCTACGTGAAAGCCGCCTACAATTTCTCATTCGGACGTAAACACCAGTACACGGAATTACAAACGGACAAATATACAGAGTCCGCCATCATCAAAAGTGGAAAGTAGGAAAAGACTTCTCACTATAGATGACAATATCATACGATAACCTCGTTATGAGACTTTTTGAACACCTCCCATAGCAAATACAAGGGAACGGGTGTGGGGAAAGAACAAAATGATACCATCGTTATCATTCTACTTTGTTTTTATCTACCAAAGTCGTAACTTTGTAACTAATAACAAAAAAGGATAATAGTTAGCTAATTTACTGCCTTATTTTTATAAGGAGCAGACGAAAGCAATAAAATAAACGCCATGAAGAAAATTATATTTTCCGTACTCATTGTCAATTTAGCATCCGCCTATACATTCGCCCAATCCCCTGTGGATTCTGTCAAGTGGGAAAAAGGTCTTCAAAATGTGGTGGTGAAAGGGCATCGCCCTCTCATCAGAGACATGGGAAGTAAACAAATCATTTCCATCCACGGCTCTTATCTTGAAAAAGTCGGAAATCTGGACAATGTACTGAGAATGATTCCGGGAATGATCATGAAAGGACATGGAAAATTCGAAATCATGGGAAAGGGTGAACCCAAATATTATGTGGACGGGAAAGAAGTGACCCAACAAGATATCTTCACCACTCTTAAGCCAGAGGACATATCGAAAATCGAAGTGGAGAGAGAACCGTCCTCCAAATATCCAGAAGGCACGAATGCCGTGGTGAACATCAGCACGGTGAAGCCCCTGAAAGACTTCATCTCCCTCAGTGTAAACTACTTTCTGAGCCAGAACCGCAAATTCTCCCATAACCCATCAGTAGACTTCAAGATGAAAAAGGGAATATGGACTTCAAGCTTGAATTACGGGTACGCAAGCTATGACAACCTGAACAAGGAAACGTATTTCAAGGAGGTTCATCATCCAGACTATGTGTTCAGAAGTGACGAAGCAGGACGGCTATTTATGGGAAATGACGCACAAGAGGTGAACTGGTCCAATGACTTGCAATTCGCGAAAGACCACAGGGTGAGCCTTTCCTACTTTTTCACCCACAGCGTCGACAAGGAGATTAATGACGAGACCATGACATACCTTTTGCAAAAAGGCTCCTCCCGGAAGAATATCCACCGTACCTCAAAAGACAGCCGAAACTTGCACAACTGGACGCTGGGATACTACGGAAAAACGGGAAAGAACTCCACCGTGAACTTCACGGCTGACTATTCTTTTATAAATGACAACTCAAACGCCCGAAGTGTAGAAAACAGCCCGGAAGGAAAAATGCTGTCGGATGTGTACACCCATAATAAAAACCAATTCCACATCATCACGCTCAACGGAAGCTGGACTTTCCGGCTTCCATTCGCGCTTGACTCCGAGATTGGCACAAGATACTATCACACCCGACACCCCTTGGATTATCTGACCAACAATCCGCTCATGGACATAGCCAGCTCGGTCAATAGCCAAACGATGCTTGACGAAGTAACGGCGGGCTATATCACGCTAACCCGCAAATGGAAGCGTCTCGACATCAGTGTGGGCGGAAGATACGAATATGCGGACACAAGAATCCACATCAAGTCAAAGACTTCCTCTTATACCTCAAGTCACCATTCTTCCGACTTCCTTCCCTCCGCCAATCTGTCCCTGTCGCTTGGAAAAGGATGGAACATACAGCTGAATTACCAACGCTCCGTAAACAGACAGGGATATAACGGGCTGAATCCATATCCCGTTTACCAAGACTCTTTAAGCTACACGGTGGGAAACAGCTCATTGAGACCTTCATACACGGACAGTTACGCTGTCTACGTCAACTGGAGGAACTGGTCGTGGATGTTCGATTACGACCGAACAAGGGATGTAATCGGAAACGCCACCTTCAATGTGGGCTCTCAGTCGAATATCGTGGGAACCATGCCTGTCAACATGGGAATAAACAATGAGTACTTCACGAGCCTGGGCTATCGCCAGCAAATCGGGAAATTCAATTTTCAGGGAACTGTCTACGTGTCATTGCCCCAGTATTCCTATATTTACCTGGACAAGAGACGACACACGAGCCAGGTGGCCGTGAACAGACACTTGAATCTCACCTATAACCTCAACAAGTCTCTTACCGCCTTCACATCCTTTGTGTGGCAAAGCCGCCACCAACATCTCAACGCCAGTCAGCGGATGGCCAACAACTGGACCGCAGGTCTGTACGCCTCACTTTGGAAGGGAAAGCTAAACTTGAGCCTCATGGCCACGGACATACTGCACAAGGCGCATTATAACAACATCACTTACGAGTACATGAACACCCGGCACGGCACTTATGGCACAAATGATTTGCGAGGAATCTCACTGTCTCTCTCATTGAACCTGTTTAACGAGAATATATCAGTCAAAGCAAACCGAAACAATTACGAGATTCTAAACAGAACAAAGTAATCCGACTTTAGCGATCATTTGAATGTCATACGTTATATGATTCTTTGTTCTTCACTTAAAAGGTAGAGATACGATTAATCGCGTCTCTACTACTATCCATCGAATACAATACATCGCCCAGAACATAGTCTATGAAAAGCTCCTTTACCAGAAACTATTTCCACAGACATTTGCGAATTAACGCAATTAGCTTCACACCTTATCGAAGCCTTCTTCATCAGCCATCGCAAAAGGCTTCATTGACCATCGAAGCCTTTTGCGTTTTTGCGTCATTTATCCACATAAAGCATCTACTGAATAAAATCGGAGAAAAGTTTAAACAACTTCATTGCATTTGCCGTTGGACTCTACTGCCATCCGCAATATATAGAAATTTCATTTTCCCTGATATTATACTTTGAATTTATCTTCAATAAGCGTAACTTTGCAATAGATAAAAAGAGCGAGAAAACCATAGAAAGGCGACAACTCTTCAGGAACATTCTATTTAACACACAGACAAAATGAAAAAGACTATCTTACTGACAGCGACCATCTGCCTTGCCACACTCCCCTCTTGGGGACAAAAGAAAAAGGCCAACAACCTGAAAACAGACCAATATGAGTGTCTCTACTCCTATCAGGTGAAGAACGCGAAAGGAAACACGGACGAGACTTCCACTATCCTGCAAATTGAGAAGAACGAGGCGTATTTCACGGATTACACCGCCTTTCAGGCAGACTCCGCAGCTTTCGCCAACGCGCCTGACAAAGTGCAACAGCAATTCAAAGAAAGAGTAATGAAAAACGACTTGTTCTTCGACCAGACGGTGTTCCAATCCACAGGGGCAAACAAGATGACAGTGTACAGCATTATCACCCCCAATTACTACACCTATTCCGAGCCGTTGCATCCTGTCACCTGGTCATTATCTGAAAAGACGGACACCGTATGCGGATACGTATGCAAAACAGCCACAGGGGAATACGGAGGAAGAAAATGGGAAGTGTGGTATGCCCCGAAAATCCCCGCAGCATTCGGACCTTGGAAATTTTGCGGACTGCCCGGCCTGGTAATGAAAGCGACGGACACCGCACATATACATCAATTCACCGCTATCGCGTTCAGAAAAGGAGGCGTCCCCTTCAACCCCACACCCTACGATCATCCCGTAAAGACTAACCGGGCGCAATTCGTAAAGGCAAAGAACCACTTTGAGGAGGATCCCATGAAGAATATTCCCGCGGAAGCCATCACCAACATGGAGATCCGTAAATACGAAGGCAACGGAAAAGCCATCTTTATGAACGGTGTACAGTTGAGGACACGCCCCAACGGTTATATTCCCCTGGAGATACAATAAGGAACAAGTAAATGAGAAGAGAGTTCGTATTCCTCGGCATCTTTCTTTCAAGTGCCACCTATGCCTGCGCCCAGCATGTCATCAAGGGAGTGGTGGCGGACGAAAAGGGAGTGGGGATAGAAGGCGCGGTGGTCAAGGTGAGTGAGGGCAATACCATCGTGGGATATTCCATCGCACAAAAGGGCGGCACGTTCAGTGTCACGTTCAAAACGGACAAGCCACAGGTCCTGCTCTCGGCGGAGGCGTTAGGCTACGCCTCTGACAAGAGACAGGTCAAGAACATCTCCCAGACCGCTCGCCTGACACTGGCCGGCCATTCACAGAAGCTGAAGGAGGTGGTCGTCAAGGCCCCTTCCATCTACCAGCGGGGAGACACGCTCTCTTTCAACCTTTCCTCCTACCGGGGGAAAAATGACTATACCCTGAAGGAGGCCATGAGGAGACTTCCGGGTATCGAAGTGGGGAAAACAGGCACCATCAAATACCTGGGCAAGGAAATCTCCAACTTTTATATCAACGGACTGGACATGCTGGGCGGGAAGTACAATATCGCCACGTCCAATATTCCATCGGCCTACGTGAACACGGTGCAAGTGTTGAACAACCACCAGGCGGTGAAAGCGAACAAGGACGTGTTCTCCGACAATGTGGCCATCAATATCAAGACAAGCGACAGGCTGAAGTTAAAACCCGTGGGCACTTACAGCGTGGCGGCAGGTGGGGGAAGCGGGCGGGCGTTGTATGAAGTGACCGGCACAGGCATGCTGTTCAAGCCTGATTTCCAACTGCTCGTCTCGCTGAAAACAGGCAACGTCAGGCGATTCGCGCTGGAGGAGGAGACAAACCATTTTGAGTCCACCGCCTCCTCCCCGGTGTCAAGCCTGCTGGGAAACATTGCCGGAAGCACTCCGCCGTTGGAACTCGACCGCTACTCAAAGCCGGAAGACCACCTGGCCTCGGTGAACATGTTGAAGAAAACGGGAACCAATACCACGCTCAAAGCCAACATCGGATACGGATACGACAAGGGGAGTTACGAGTACGCTCTCAAGAGGAACTATTTCGACGCACAACAGCCGGTGGTCATCAGCCAGAAATACACTCCCCTGTCTTCCACCCACAAGCCCAGTGTGGAATTGGAATACATGAATAATTCCCCCAAGAACTATATACGCAACACGCTTTCCGCCACAGGGTCATTCCTGCGCGCGGACTTGCCTACGGAAGAAAGCGGAAGCGGCTGGAGACTCAGCCAAAAGCTGAGGGAGTTCAAGGTGTCCAACCGTCTCTCGGCATTCTGGAACCAACAGGCATGGCGCTGGAACGTGTCTTCACTGCTGCAATACCAGGGAACTCCCATGGGACAAATCGCACTGAACGGTGACAAAAAGGGGAATTTCACGCAGCAGGCAGACGGACAGTCGTTCAGCACGAAAAACACAGTGACGGCTTCCTTGGGACACGCAGACTCATGGTTCCGTCTGCCCTTGTCCCTGGACTACACACAAGACCACATCCGGACCTCACTCTACAGGGGAAGCACGGAGAATGACGTGACATGGCAGAATCTTCTCATCGCCCTGGCTCCGCAATACGAGTACACGCATCCCATGCGCCGGTTCGTGTTCCGCACAGATGTCCCGGTACGGATGGATTGGGTGGACAGCGACGTGGATTTCACGGGCAAGAAGCTCTACTTTTCCGTCACTCCTTCCTTGTACAGCCATTACAAACTCACCTCACGCGCCACCGTCCGCACTGATGTAAGGTGGTCCCGCTCCTTGGGAGACATCGCCCAGCTGCTGACCGCGCCTGTACAAGTGGACGAGTTAACCCGGAAAATCGGCTCCGGCCTCTTGGCGGACACCAAACGGTTTTCCGCCACCCTGCACTACGATTACACCATACCCCTGCGAATGTGGTTTTTCAACGCGGACGTGCAGTTCAACCGGGAAAAGAACAACCTGCTCTCCTCACAGGAAGTGTCGAACACGCTCCTGGTATCCACAATGGCGGGAGTTCCGAACACAGCCATGAACGTGATGGGAGGGATAAGTCTGACAAAATTCATCGAGGCGTTGAAGACCAAGGTGTCCCTGAGCGGAAGTTATCTGTGGAAGAAGCAGGCGATGTTGCAAAACAACAGGTTGCGGGACTATTACGGAACCAGCTGGTCTGTTTCCCCGTTTATCTCCTCACGTCCCTTCGACTTCATAGAGATTGAATACAAAGGAGACATTTCCAGAACCTATATGCGTACCGCCGACCAACGGAACAGCTACCGCAACCAGCAACACGAACTCTCACTGAAACTGAACCTGTGGGAGAATCTTACCGTGGAGGGAACCGCAGACAAGGTGAGCAACCAACTGACAGAAGACGTAACCAAAAGAATGACCATGCTGGATGCAGCCATCGTCTACCGCCTTAAGGCATGGAGAATACGACTTGACCTGAAGAACGCTTTGAACCAGCGTCAGTATGACTACACCCTCTACAACGGTATCAACACATACACCTATAACTACCAATTAAGAGGAAGGGAGTGCCTGTGTACGATGCAGTTGACGATATGAAACACTGTACTCTCAATCCTCCGACGCACTTATCTTCCAATCACCCAAAGTATGCGTGTCGCTGTCGAAGTTCACTCCAACCTTGACAACAGGCAGACCACACAGACTGAATCGTTCTGGATATTGCCTCATGTCTATCTGATTCATAGCCGCATCCGCACTTTTGTCCAGTTTCAGCTCTATAATATACAAGATGTGAGGAGTGCGAAGCACTACATCAACTCTGCCACGGGGAGTGCGAACCTCCACGTCACAATACAGACCCAACAGACTGAAAATCACGTACAGCATCTGCTGATAGTGTCCCTCATAGTCTGTGTGGTCGCAGTAAGGTATGGTGGAGAGGAAAGTCTTCAGACAGTTCAACGCCCTGTCCATATCATTGTCATAAAGAGCCTCTCCCATATCAATGATAGTACCACTTGCGGCCAGGGTGTCCTGGCTTACATAGTAAGGCACAAGGCTCTTCATCAACCCGATGCGCACCTCCTTGTTAGGAATGTCCAATATGTATTTTCCAAACAGCGGATTGCAGTCTTTTATCGTCAGATAGCCACTTTGATACATCAACGGCACAATGCCTGTCAGACGCTCCGTAGGTGCGTCAAAGTCGGATGCCATAGCCTTCCGCATCCCCATCTGCGAAGGAAGTACTTTATACTTGCGGAGCATCTCTATCAGATAAGTCGGAGTGCCGCTGCCGAACCAATAGGACTCCAACTTGCCATCGGCAAAAGCGTTCAGTAAACTGTAAGGATTGTATATATCTGGAGAAGGCCAGGTGAAATGATACCCGTCATAATTCTCTTTCAGCTTTTCCAACGCCTCCGCTCTTGTCAGTTTCAGTTTCCCGGCAAACAAATTGAGGTCATTGTCCATCTGAGTACGTATCTCCTCTTCCGTTATTCCACAGACAGTGGCATACTCCTCATCCATGCTGATATTCTTTATATTGTTCAGTTCACTGAAAATACTCAGTTGAGAGAATTTGGTAATGCCTGTCAGGAACACAAAGCGCAGGTAAGGGTCGCAACCTTTCAGCGGACTATAGAAGTTACGCATCACGTCACGCAGCAAAGGAAGGTTCTTCTCTTCATGCACCACATCCAACAACGGCGCATCATATTCGTCAATAAGTATCACAACCTTACGACCTGTCTGCTGGTAAGTGGTCATGATAAGATCTGTCAAGCGGTCATTAATATCTACCGATTGGCTTTTGAAACCAAAAAGTTTCTCATTTCGGTCCAGTTGCCTTTGAAGATACCGTATTAACGCATCCCTATCCAAATGCTTCCCCAAACTCATGTCAAAGTGAAGCACAGGATACTCCGTCCAGTCTTTCTCCAGTTTCTCAATGGCCAGCCCTTTAAACAAATCCTTACGGCCAGAGAAATAACTGTAAAGCGTGGACGTAAGCAACGACTTTCCGAACCTTCGTGGACGACTCAGAAAGATATATTCCGAACCGGAAGAAGCCATACTATATATATACTTCGTCTTATCCACATAAAAGAAGTTCCCTTCACGAATCTTCTCGAATGTCTGTATCCCTATCGGATAACGCTTTCCTTGTCGTTCCATAATTACAGTTTACTGAGGTTCACTTTGCGAAGATAATGATTTATTTTGGTTCTTCCGATTTTTGGCGTGATAAAAGTCTTAATGGTTGTTCGAAAGGATGTGTAAACCTCTACAGCTTTGGCACTCGTAATTTTCAATCATAGGTTCTGGCATTCATAAACGTATGATACGAGGCGCATTCATCAAATCATAGCCATCACTCATTAATGCGGCGTTGGAAAAGACGGTACCACCCCCTTGCTCCATACCATATTCATTATGGATATGACCGA
This sequence comes from Prevotella sp. P5-108, assembly GCA_963608705.1. Classification (GTDB taxonomy): domain Bacteria; phylum Bacteroidota; class Bacteroidia; order Bacteroidales; family Bacteroidaceae; genus CAVDHB01. The sequence goes on along the minus strand of CAVDHB010000040.1, from coordinate 22,341 downwards.
ACAGATGAGCCTTTGGCTTTATCTGCTGGACTTTATCCATCAATTTCTTATTTCCATAATGAATACCGTCGGCAAAGTCAAGTATTCCGAAAGGTGGTTGATGCGTAATCAACACATCCGTATCAGAAGGAATCGCATGAATATGTCCTTCATATTTTCTGTTCATAGCGTCTTGCATAAACATAGGAATACCATAGAAGTTCACACCGTCAATGCAGACTCCCGAATTGCAAAGATAATGACAGTTGGTGTCAAGTCCATTCAGTGAAGCCCCATACAGACAAGCATCATGGTTGCCGGCGATAAACACTTTATGCCGATACGGTAAGTCACAGAACCAGTTCATGAAGTCCACAGCCTCAGCCGTGCTTCCAGCCATAGTAAAGTCACCCGAATGCACAATGATGTCTGCATCAGGCAAGTCGGTCAGCTGCCGATGCAGACCGTGAGTGTCGGAGAGGTGGAGGATGGTCATATATTATTCTTTAATCACATTCAGCCCCCTCAATATGGCAGAGAATGTCGTAAGCCTCTTTATACTTGGGCAGCATACCCACCTGACTCTTCTCTACCACACCGATAAAAGGTGCGATTTCCTCGAATGGATGCTTCTTTAATAATTCTTGCAGCGTCATAATGCGAATGTCTTTAGTTATAAAATTCTCCTCAACCCAAAGTCTTATCCCAAGGTCTCTGAGAAGTGCTTAATTTCTGACGCAAAGGTAGAAGGGGTATGACTCAATACATGGTACATGGAAAGAAAAAAGCATTATTTGCACGGTGATTCTTTTTAAATGATTATCCGCAAACATACCACTCTTCTGTCTTGCACGTTGCAATATAACGACTGAACAAGTAGAGATGTGATGAATTGTATCTGTGATTGGTAAGATATTAAAACACTATGAAAAGCGGAGACGCGATAAATCGCGTCTCTACTCATGGTTGCCAATCTAAATCCTTTCCCCAATACAAAAAACGCCAGACAACCTCCTCAACAGAAGTTATCTGGCATTTATCTTTTGTATCAATTATTCCCTTTTACATCGTAGGCTCCACCGGCTTAATCGTGCCATTCTCGTTGAACTCCATCTTGTCGATGCATACCTGACGATGCACGCCCGGTTTATCCTTCAAGTAGTTCTTGTTGATACGGTGGTAGACGATGTACCATTCATCCGTACCCGGTTTGCAGAACACGGAGTTATGTGCCGGACCGTAGATTTCCTTGTCAGGACGCTGGATAAGCGCCACTGGCTCTTTGGCCACCTCTATCGGACCAAGCGGAGACTTGGACGTGCCATAGGCTACATGGTAGTTGGGAGAACCCGTGTCGTCCACTGACCACATGAAATAATACAATCCTTTACGGTAAAACACATAGGGAGCTTCCCGATACGCATAATCCTTCAAAGTACCACCCTTGGGAGTCATGACCGTGATGGTCTTCTTTTTCACACTCGTCATTTTTTTGTTCAGCTCCGCACCAGCCATATAGCCGTTACCCCAATACAGATACGGTTTCTTGGAAACAGGATCCACAAAGACATCCACGTCTATCTGCTGACCTCTGCCTACCGGGGAAGAAGTCACAATAGGCTTTCCGTAGTCCACAAACGGCCCCACTGGAGAATCAGCCACGGCCACGCCGATTTGCTTTCCACCGCCTTTTACAGGATTGGCACTGAAATAAAGATAATACTTGTAGTTTCCCTCTTTATCCTTCACTTCCTCAATAGCAGGTGCCCAGGCATTACCGTTCGCCCAAGCCACTTGGTCGGACTTCACATCCAACACTACGCCCTCGTCTTTCCAATTCAGCAAGTCATCAGAAGAGAATACGGAATACTGATAACCGCCCCATCCGGGAGTACCGTCCGTAGTGGAATAAATGTAATATTTCTTTGTTTGGTTGGAATACACAATCTCCGGATCCGCATGAAAATCAGGCAAGATAGGATTGTGCAACTGAGACTTCAACGCCTCCGGCACACCCCATTTTCCGGTCAAGGTTTTCAACTCATCGTAAGTGATGGCCATAATCGTGCCATGACGAGGCTTGAAGTCCATCGTCACATCCTGGTCTATCGCCTTGAAATGCTGCAAATCAGTCGTTTCCGTGAACTGATAACGTCCTTTCGTGTACACGTCGTACATCAGGATGTACTTATCCTGCCCTATCAGCTTGAACGTGCCAGCACCTTCCACCGGGTCTTTCGTCTGTTGCTTGTAATCCGGTTCCTCCGTCCATTGTCCGGAAGTAAGCGAAGTGGTCGTGGCCACTTTGATGCCGTTCCCGTGTCCTTCCGTCTTGTAGAAAAGATGGTATACTCCATCTTTATATACGATGTCACCGTCTATGCAAGACTTCTTGTCTTTCGGGACGAAGAAGGGCTTGGGTTCACCCTCGATGTCCGTGAAGTCCTTGTTGGCGTAGGCGTAGTAAATCACGTCCGGCTGGTTCTTACTCTTTTTGTCCAAGTACATCATAGACCAATAGATGAGGTATTTACCCGCCTCCTTGTCATAGATAGTCTGTGGTGCCCATACCCGGCGCAGGTTCTCCTGGTTTGGATATTTCTGCTGAATATTCACCACTGAATGTGTCCAATGCACCAAGTCGGTAGACTTCAAGAGAATCATGGCGCGGTTAGAACTCCATCCCTTGGAAGAAGTCATATCCGTCATGACCATGTAGAAGGTTTTACCGTCCGCTCCACGTAAGATATGCGGGTCACGAATACCTCCCGTGGTGCTAATCGTCTTCGAATCCAACACCGGCTGATTATGGTTCAGCGCATAATAATGGTAGCCATCCAGACTGATGCCGAAACGCAAAGCCTCCTCCTCCACCCTGTTTCCCGTAAAATAAGTGAAGAGATAAGCCACATACTTTTGTGTGTCAGCCGCCTGTCCGAGAATAGGAAGCAGCACGGCACACATGAATGCAAAAAGATATTTTCTCATGATAATTAATAGGTTTTGTTTCTTTCAGTGTAAGTTTTACTCTTTGCCGACAAAGATAAGAAACTTCCCCTATATACGCAAGCGGAACTTATATTTTCTCCAGTATCTCGTTCAGAAGATAGGTGGCGTTCAGGTTTCTCGCCACCCCCTTCTTAATCTTGTAAGAGTACGAAATCTCCTTGCCCAGCCCTATCTCGAAGCAGTAGTTTTGGAAATGCACATCCTCCGCCTCCAACTCCGACAGCTTCAAGTCGTGTGTCGCCACGATTCCTGTCACAGGAAGGGTACGAATCTTTTGCAAGAAAAGCACGGAGCCTTTGAGCTTGTCTTCCGAATTAGTGCCTTTCAGTATCTCGTCCAAGATAATCAACGTATGCGCTTGTCGCTTGCAGAACGCCACCAACTGTTCCAAGCGGAGCAGCTCCGCATGGAAATAAGAGATATGGGAAGCCAAATTGTCCGCCGTGCGCATACTGGAGAACAGCGACACACGCCTTACACACAAACTGTCCGCACAGACAGGCAATCCGTTCATGGCCATGACATAATTGATTCCCACGGTACGCAGAAAAGTACTCTTCCCCGCCATATTCGCCCCAGTCACTATCATCATGCCGCCCTCAGCCAATTTCAGGTCATTGCCCACCGCATGTTCTTCCGCCAGAAACGGATGGTAAAGATTCTGCGCTTCCATTATATACGGTGTAGAGTCATCGTCCAGTATCACGGCATCCACATTCCGGGGATGGTTAAAAGCATACACCGCCATGCTCAACAGCGCATCTGTGTCAGCCATCTCGTCCACCCACTTCTCCATACAAGCAAAAGCCTGCCGTTTCCACAGTTCGTAGGAACGAAGCAGGAACACATCAAAAAGGAACAGGCCGTTCAACACCACGAACATCACATCGTTCATACGGCAATACAACGCACTGATAATGTGCGAAAGCCGATTCAGACTGTGCGTCGCGGAGTCTTCTCCCTCACAAAGAGCCTCCTTACGTTCCGCCATCAAGGGGGAATGAAACTCTTTGCCAACGACATAGGCCAACACAGCCTTATAGGCTGAGAAACTCTTGTGTAATCCCTCCGTTTCCCCTATCATTTTCCCCGTCTTTTTTGTTTGCAGGAAACCTGTCAGCAACTGGACGAAAAAGAGAGTGGAAAAGACATACCACGAACAATAACCCGCCAACGCATAACCGAAGGAAAGCCACGTAACCAACAACAGTACGCAAGCCGCCAGCTCCTTCTTCCCCAAAAACTTATCCACATGAGCACGGCTATACTCCTGTCCTTCTCTTTCCTTCAGTATCTGGATAAATTTCCGCAAACGGTCATCCTCCTGTCTGGAAGACGCAATGAAACGCATCAACGCCTCGCCATCGGCTGACAGTTCACGAATAGCCTTTCTACGACGAGTAATCACATCCACATCCAGCGTATAATGTCGCAGCCACTTCGCCAGAATGTCTGACCCCTCCTTGGTCACAGTGCGGTTCAAACGCTGATAAAAAGAACTTGACCCGAAAATATCGAGGTCGTAGGTATATTCATGATTGGGGTCTATATATTCCTTTCCCTCCGCAAAAGGCGAGTAATCCCCTTGCAGTCCTTTCAGTTCATTCTCCAACGTGCGCTTCATCCTCTTTCCCCCTTCCATCCTGCGCATATTCAGCGCATCGCATTTTGCGGCGATAAGATAAAGGACAAAAAGCACGGCCACCACACAGAGATTACCTGTGTGTATCCATCCAGCCGTGAAGCCTTGATAGACGAACCAAGCTCCTAACAGGAAAAGCACAATTTTTCCCGCCAACCATGCGTTCGCCTTTTTCCGCAACGTACCCAACAAAGCGTCCTGCTCCGCTATATGTGAGCGGTAAAAATCAAAAGGTGTTTCTTTCATCATTAGTCTAAATTTTTCCAATCTGCCATCTTCGTGCGTTTACCAATTAAGAGAAAATCTCTTAGATGTCAGACTATCTCGGCGGCTAAATTAGTGAAAATATTCCATACAGACAAATTTCCTCGCCAGCAATCCATCGTGAAGGTAGAATTAAACAAATGATACAGATTTCTAATATTCTTCTTTGTTATATAAGTTTTAATAATTACATTTGCATCAACTAAAACCAAGGAACTACATGAAATATCCTCTACTCACCACGCTATGCGCCACCATCCCGGTATTTTGTCAAGCGCAACATACCACGGATTCTACCTCTGTATCTCAAAAGAAGGAAGCTGTCTCATTGAAAGGAGTCACTGTGACGGGTGCCAAAGTCATTCAGAAAGTGGACAGGCAACTCATTATCCCTACCAAAGCCATGGTAAACAGCTCGGCGGACGGATATGAACTGCTACAAAAGATGACACTGCCCGGAATTGATGTGAACACCATCGAGCGGAGCATCACTTCACGAAAAGGAGGAGGCGTACAGGTGCGTATCAACGGAGTACTGGCCAACCTACAGGATATACTGGCCTTGCGCCCCGACGAAGTGACAAGGGTGGAATATATAGACAATCCCGGAGTACGGTATGCGGACGGAGGATTGGACGCCGTAATCAACTACATCGTCAAACGCCGCTATGCGGGCTATGTGGGTGGTGCCTCCACCATGCAGGCATTCACCACGGGATTCAACAACAGCAACGCCTATTTCAAGTATAATTACAAAAAGTCGGAGTTCGGGCTGAGTTACAACTTCTCACACCGTGGCTACGACAAACGCCGCTACGACCTGTTCTCCACATACTTCATGCCCGACGGCACAGAACGTCACCGGGACTACCTCGGCTTTAACACAGACTTCATGTATGTGACCAACGACGCACAGCTGAGTTATAACCTGGCAGAGCCGGACAAGTACACCCTGAACATCAAGCTACTTCTCAACGCTTACAACTCCCCCTATCGTGGTAAAAACCAGTTGGCGAAAGAAACGGGAAAGCCGGACTTGTATCTGTACAACCAAATAGGTTCCACGAACATGACCCCTTCCTTCGATATCTATTTCTCCCGGCAATTCGCCCACTCACAGTCTTTGGATATCAACGTGGTAGGCACCCATATTGGTTCGGACTATTCCTATCACATGAAGGAATACCTCTTCAAGGATTCACCAGAGACCTCCATGCAGTCCGCTCCGCAAAACGACTACAGCTACACCACCGACGGAAAGAAGTATTCATTAATCAGCGAGGCCATCTATTCCAAGACTTTTCGGAAAGTAGCCCTTTCCGCCGGAGCAAATTACGAGGTAAGTCGCACGGACAATGACTATACCGGCTTTACGAACACGCACACAATCTTGAACTCCCACAACCTGTACGCCTTTACACAAGTGCAGGGAAAATGGAAAAGACTCGACTACCAGGCAGGTGTGGGCCTCAACTACGTCTCTATGGAACAGCAAGAAGGCGGATTCCATAAATGGACAGTCCGGCCTCGTCTCACCCTCTCGTGGAATATCACAGACAATCTCACCTTGCGGTACAGAGGAAGCATCTCACCGCAAAACCCCTCACTCTCCCAGTTGAGCACCGTACGACAGCAAAGCAACGACTTGCAAGCCAATGACGGAAACGCCTCTTTGCGTCCCACCTATTCCTACGGCAATTCCCTCAATGTCTCGTGGAATCTTCCCATCGCATACATCTACCTGACAGGAGGTTGGTTCTACTGGCCAGACGCCATCATGGACAGCTATTACATGGAGAAACAAGCTACGGGAGAATACATCCTACTGTCCAAACCGGAGAACCAGCGCAGTTTCTCGCAACGATACGTCTCGGCGGACGTCACCCTTCGTCTGATAAAAAACGTATGGGACATGACGTTCTACGGTTCTTACACCCATTATGACAACAAGGGACTCGCATATACGCACAAATACGACAACTGGTCGGGAGGAGTGAACACAAACCTCTATTTAGGCAACTGGAACGTGAACGCCCGGTTCGGGACCAGTGCCAGAAATATGTTCGGGGAATACATCAACGGAGGAGAGAACTCTTCCAACCTTTCCGTGTCCTACAAGTGGAAAGGACTACAGCTCTCTTTAGGCGGCATTCTGTTGGGTTATCCGCAAGGCTACGATTATTACTCAGGTGTCCGCAGCCGTTATCTCCGTGCCGAGGGACATACGTATATCAAGAACAACGGCAACATGGTGTATTTCCGTGTCAGCTACAACTTCAGCCACGGACGTAAATACAAAAGCGGACAGCGCAAGTTGCAAAACAGTGATAATGATAATGGGATAAGGTGATGTAGTGCGTTTGTTTGACGATTGTGCAGACAGCGAATCAGTCAGAAGTGTCATGAGAAGTGTAATATTCTATAATAATTTCATGCACAAAATACAGGACAAACAGCAAAACAATAACTTTGCATTATATTTTAATACAAAGTCATAAAGCCTATGCGCACAACCATCCTCACAAGCATCATACTCGCCACACTCCCTTCCGTCTGTGACGCACAAGAATCTCATTCCGCCTCCGCAGACAGCGCACTCACGAAGCAGACGTGGCAGCTCAAAGGATTGGAGGTGAGAGGCTACAAGAGACTGACCCGAATCACCCCTTCGGGAATCGTCTACGATCTCAGCAAGGACAAGAATGTACAGACACAGGACTTGCTTACCGCCCTCGGAAGAGTGCCGCTGGTCACGGTGGACGCACAACAGAACCTCAAAGTAAAGGGAAGCGGCAACTTCTCCATCTATCTCAACGGAAAACCCTATCGAGTGGCGCAGCTCAATCCCCAGGAGGTGCTGAGGAGCATACCCGCCTCCACCATCGCCAAGGTGGAGGTCATCACCACTCTGGACGGAAGATACTCCTCTGAAGACGGAGACGCGGTCATTAATATCATCACCGTCAAAAAGAGGCTTGACGGATATACCTTGAGCCTCAATGGAGGTGGAGCGACACAACCCAAAGCCAAGGGCGGAGCCACACTGATCGCCACAAAAGGAAAAGTGGAGATGAATGTGGGATACAACTATGACATGACGGGACAGGATGACCAGCCCATAGCCTCTGAATACGACTACCCCGCCATCGGACGGACAGTGAGGATGGACAGTCACGTCTCACGGGGAAGATGGGAAAGCCACACGCTGCGGGCGATGCTCAACTGGACGGTGGACAGTCTGAACACCCTGTATGCCGACGCGCACGGACTACTCAAGCACACCAACAGCCGCACTACGTGGAACCAGACTGTGCGGGAAAAAAAACAAAATCCCGTAAGCTCCCTCTTCCAGAATGAGAACCAGAACTGGGCCGGCACTGTGGAGACAAACCTTATATTCCGTAACTATTTCAGAAACAGGAAGAACACCGAAAGGATCTCCGCAGGATACCGCTACACCTACACCCCCGATGTGAGGGACTTCTCACAATGGTATGTCTCCGACGAGTCCTCCCGGAGTAAACGGAAGACAAAAGGCGGAATGGACGAACACACCGTGAGCGCCGACTGGCTCATTCCCCTCGCCGCACTCCACCAGCTGAGAGTGGGCGGAAGACAGGTATTCCGTCTCGGTGACTCCCGCTCCTCGCTCTATCACATAGACAACGGCACGGAATCTCCCTCCACGGAAAAATTCGGAAATGACATGCGTTACCATCAGAACATCTCCGCACTCTACGCCTCCTATAACGGGTCGGTCGGGATATTCGCACTCAGTGCGGGACTCCGCTGGGAATACACTTACCTGAGCATGCTCTTCCCCCAAGCCGAAGCCTTGGGATTCTCACGCCGGCAGTGCGAGTGGCTTCCCTCCGCCAGCGTGTCCTACCAACCCTCCCGGTTCTCGCAGCTCTCATTGAGCTATCGAAAGAGCGTGCAGAGGCCGGGCATCCTGCAGTTGAACCCGTTCGAGGAACTCTACTCCGACTATTCGGGTGCGGAGGGAAATCCGTCCCTGCTGTACGCCGACACGCACAATCTCGGACTGGACTACTCCCTCTCCTTAACCGGATTCTTCCTCTCAGCCGGAATCTCTTATAAATACACGGCCAACGCCGTGGCCGGCTACGACTATTACAATGACCAGAAAAGACTCATTAATACATTTGGGAATATTCACCATACGACACAATGGGGCGGAAACCTTTACGTCAGCTACCGTCCCTGGTGCTTCCTGTCCCTAATGGTGGCCGGAGACATCGGGTCATACCAGATGAGAGACCAAAAACTGGGAGTAGACCAAAACGCACTGGTTTACAACCTCACCTGTTTCGGGGATTTCTATCTTCCGCACAACTGGTCGGTCGGCGGACAATACGGAACCTACAAGAATGCGCCGGACATCTGGGGGAAACGGAAAGCGTTCCCGCTGTACTCCCTCTATGTAGGCAAGTCCTTCCTGAAAAGCGCATTGAACGTCCGGGCTGTTATCAACTCTCCCTTCCACAAGTATTTCTCCATTTACGAGTCCACCCGGAGAGATGGCTATTCTTTCTTCCAAGACAACTCCGCCATCGCACGTTCCTTCGAGCTGTCAGTGTCTTATACGTTAAGCGGAGGAAAAACAAAAAACTTGCAGCGTGACCGCTCACTACAGAATGATGACCAGCAGACGGGGGTGAAGTGAGGATATTCATTACTAAAGAATGATATTCCTCGAACTCCCTAAATTCACCGAGACCAAAGAGGAATGCGATACGGATTTTAAACGTTGGATTTTTATATTAAAGCACATGGAAGCATTAGAGAGACTGCCTTTTACCTCACAAAAAGAGCTTTTCCACAAATTGGAAGAGATGGCTGAAATCGCACATATCGGACACAAAGAACGAGAGAAATACGAGGAAAGTCTCAAAGTGTTCCGGGACAATAACGCCACCATTGACTGGGCTATTGAAAGAGGGAGAGCCGAGGGCATGGAGAAAGGAATGGAGAAAGGAAGAACTGAAGGAGAAAGAGTTGGCAGAGAAGACGAGCGTAAAAGAGTGGCTTTGAATCTTTTACGGATTGGTATATCACCCAGTCAAATACAATCGGCCACAGGACTGTCCGCTTCGGATATTGAGAAACTATCTCAAGCATCCGACAAGTAAAGGTACAGCTAAAAAATATTTTCGCTCCTTATTTTGGCCATACGAGAATAATGTTCTATCTTTGGGCAATAAACAGATACAGCGTATGGGACGTTATATAAATCCTTTCACTGACTGGGGCTTTAAATACCTCTTCGGCAGAAAGGTGTCGAAAGACTTGCTGATTGATTTCCTGAACTGCCTGTTGGTGAATGAACGAAAGATCGTGGATCTGAAGTTCCTTGACAAAGAGCAAACGCCAGAATTCGCAGAGGACAGGGGAATCATTTATGACATATACTGCCAGACGGACACTGGGGAATATATCATTGTGGAAATGCAGAACCGGGGACAGAAGTTCTTCAAGGAAAGGGCCTTGTTCTACCTGTCCAGAGCTGTGGTGAGCCAAGGCGAAAAGGGAAACTTATGGCAATATGACATAAAAGCCGTGTACGGGGTGTTCTTCCTGAATTTCCGCATGTCTTCCTCACAGGAGAACTTCAGGACGGATGTTATATTGTCCAATCGGGACACGGGAGAACAATTCTCGGACAAAATGAGAATGATATTCCTCGAACTCCCTAAATTCACTGAGACCAAAGAGGAATGCGATACGGATTTTAAGCGTTGGATTTTTATATTGAAACACATGGAAGCATTAGAGAGACTGCCTTTTACCTCGCAAAAAGAGCTTTTCCACAAATTGGAAGAAATGGCTGAGATCGCACGTATCGGACACAAAGAACGAGAGAAATACGAGGAAAGTCTTAAAGTGTTCCGGGACAATAACGCCACCATTGACTGGGCTATTGAAAGTGGAAGAGCCGAGGGCATGGAGAAAGGTATCGAGAAAGGAAGAACTGAAGGAGAAAAAACTGGCAGGGAAGACGAGCGTAGAAGAGTGGCTTTGAATCTTTTACGGATTGGAATATCACCCAATCAGATACAATCGGCCACAGGACTGTCCGCTTCGGATATTGAGAAACTATCTCAAGCGCCCGACAAGTAACATACTTAATATCGCACGGTGAGTTAGACCTCGCAACTCACCGCACGGCAAAAATTACTCACCGCATTACACATGCTAATTCACCGTGCAATTTTGACCCAAAGGCTGTTCGTCGGACTGTGTTTATTCACCATTCCGATGAATAAATACAGGAAATTGCAACACCCATATAGCATAGTGTAGGCTTGTGTAGACTTGTGTAGGCTTTGTGTATGCGAAAACAGAGTATAACTTACTGATAGCCAATTCAATATGAGAGAAAGTGTAGGCTGTGTAGGCTAAAATGAATTTTCGGAGAGGAGAAGTGTACTGGTTTGTGTGCCAGACAGGGGAGATAAATGAGCAATAAGACGTTGCTGAGACCCACCCAATTGGAGAAGAAACATTCAACGAACGGCTTTAACTTGCTATATCTTATGCGTACACCTGAATTGGAAGTGTCCGCCCGCACCCGGAGCATTATCACCCATAGTGGAGGAGAAGTGGTATTGTGCATTAATGGCATGGAGGCACAACATTTGACGATAACATACAATATTAACTATGGCAAGAAATCCGAACGTGGAGAAATCAATGTGAACAAGAATATTGACAGTGCCATTATGAAAATGCATTAATTCTCGAATTATGTGAAAATATACAGGTTATAAAAATTATCGGGTTGATATAACAAAGCATAAAATTCCGAACTGCTGCATAGGAGAAGTCATAAAAAATGACTAACTTTGGATAGTAGTTTAATACTACTATGCGCAGAATCAGTTAAAACCACCCACGGTATGCACAACTCATTATTCATAACCGCAGCTTCCCGCTTTACTTTATGGGAAATCATATTGGCCGCTTTGCTGTTTGTCTCTTGCGGAGGCAATCACACGTTTGATAAACTTGAGACGGCGGACAAATTAATAGAGGAAGACCATTTAGACTCCGTCGCTCACATACTGAATAGTATCACAAGTCTAAACTCCGACAAAGATAAGGCCAGATACAATCTTGTGGGTGTAAAACTCGAGTTCAGGAAGTATCAGCCTTTTATCGACGAGAAGAGACTGGACTTCTGCATCCAATATTACTCGGAACAACGACAATATAATTTATTAGCGGAAGCCTATTACTACAAAGGATGCATTGAATACGAGGACGGTCACGTGGAAGAGGCATTCTACCACTTAAAGGAGGCAGAGACATCCATGAGAAACACGGCCTCGACGAGTCTTCGTCACAAGATATTGGAAACACTGGCCGATTATAACAACCGTGAGAATGAGGATTCTCTATCGTTACATTACGGACAACAAAATCTCGCCCTATCTACACAGGCACGCAATCCCAACTGGATAGCCTATGCTCATTTCATTCTGATGCAAGTATATAGTAGAATGGGAGAGAGGGAAAAAACTTTGAAACACACAAAAGAAGGATTGAGATACATCCAGAGCATCCCTGATGTAGAAAAAAGTGGCTACTATCTCACTGTTGCGGATATGTATTTGCCTTACAATATACCCTTGGCGGATTATTACATTCGTTTAGCCAAACGATACGGGACAGATGTTGAAACCGCAAACATGATGGCCTGGTCTGCTTATTACAAGGGAGACTATGAGGCCGCAGACTCTTTGTGGAGAAAATCCTGGCGGAGTCTTGATTTCCAATACAACAGAATTTCCGCATTGAAAGCTATGAGAGAGATGTATGGAAAAATGGGAAAATATGCACAAGCTTTTAGTTTAGGTGACACCCTACTCTATTTAAAAGAGGCTTATTATAAGTCTTCTATTCGACATAATGTAAGAAATATACAGGCACAATCAGACTCAAAAATTAATAGTATGAGGGAGAAAGAACGTGAGTCTTACCTCTGGGGAGGAATATGTATCTTAATTCTGTGTTTGACCATCATCTTCCTGTACTATAGAAATAAGACTAACAAGGCCAAAAGAGAAGAACTTGAAAAAATATCCTTAATCAACTCATACCAAAAGCAGATAGCAGAGTTACAATCTTCTCTGGAGCTGTCTGCTGTAGAAAAGGCATCGAAGATAAAAGAATTGGAACGTAAAATTGAATATGTGCAGACGCAACAGTTCGAATTATACAATAAAGGCAAGTTGCTATATGACCAAATTAGAAGGGGCGAGTCTATACTGTTATGGAAGAAAGAGGACTATCTCTGTTTTATCTCATACTATCGCCAAACAGACCCCATATTTCTGATTGAACTGGAAAAGAAATACGAGCGATTATCCCCCCGCAATATCGTATTTGAGATACTGTGTGCATGGAATAAGACGGACTGTGAGATAGGTAAGATAATGGACATGAACAAAGGAGCGATAAGGACACTGAAATCCCGATTGAAGGCTAAAAGAAAGTTCTAAAATCCTTTTCATCTTATTTTTTCGTTACATTTTCATGTACACATACACATTAACAAGCTGTTATACAGGAAGAAATATCATTTTCAATGTAACAGGCCATTTGCTGCTTCAATTTCAATCTTCTAAATTTGCAACCGCAAACAACAAAAAAATGTGTATGAGAACAAAACTATTATTGATAGTAGCACTACTGATGTGTGCGACTTCCACTTCCTTAGGAATGACAGAAAACCGAATGCAAGGATGTCCTCATCGTTCGGGTGAGGCGTTAGAAGTGTATGACAACGCTACAGGGATAATATCTCTCCGCTTTCATTATTCTTTCAAGGGAGTCATTATATCTCTGTATAAAGATGGAGTGCTGAAAGATAAACAGTACATCACACAAGTGAACAAAGGAGATGTGTACACTTTTAGTACACTAGAATCTGATATGATAATACAGGTAACCACTCAAGATGGTAAAATACTTTTAAACGAAAATATTGGTGAATAAGCAGGATATGAAGTACGAACATAAATGAGTAAATTCCATGAAACCTGCAATTTCATGAAAAGAACTTTTGTCCGCACTTGAATATCCTTAACCGTCCGGCAAGACAGGAATTTAAACTCAAATACAAACAAAAGCAGGAGTAAAGATACGACAATATCTCGAATAAAGCTTTAGTCTGGCATTCAACGCAGGAAACAAAATATAGGCCATAATTAATAGAAATAATAACTGTAATTATACTACGACACAAAAGCTGTATAAACCATTAATATACATGATGTTTTTTATCACTTCTGTCAAATTGTATAACTAAAACAAAGACTGTATTTCCGATATGGATATAAAAATTGAAATACTTAAATATTCACAGAAGCCAACTTGCAATGACAAGCAGGAAAGAAAAGGATTCTTTATGTATCCTTACTACAATTATGTCTATGATACAATTACTAAGATTATTAGTAAATATTCTTTCGTACAAACAAATGACATGATAGAACAACTTTCATATCAAGTCGTATCTTATGCCTATAATAATTATTTTAAATTTGTATATCCATTTGAGTTTAGACTAGCGAAAGAAAATGACTTCTTAGAAGGGAATACAAAAGAGGAACAAGGTATATATTTTCGAGATGTATTATCCGCAAACGAGGGATGGATTACATACTTCCTTGAAAAATATCCTAAACTACTAGCAATACTTGAATCTTATTCTATAAATATTACGAAACATATAGATGAACTATTGTCTGCCTTAAAAGCAGATATGGAAAGTGCAGCAATAAAAGAATCAGAGATAGCTGAAATAAATTTTTTTGAAGGTGATTTACATAAAGGCAATTGCGTCTCCTCAATATTGTTTTTCAATGGTGTTAAATTGTATTACAAGCCAAGAGGTGCCGCTAATGAAAAGTTCATGATGAATACTGTATCATCACTTAATAAGATGGGATTATCTATACGATTAGGAATCCCAGAATTCATAGATAAAGGTAACTATTCATGGCATTTTCAGATAAAGCCATGTGACATGAAGGACAGTGATTCTATTAATGAGTACTATTATAACTTAGGAAAAATACAAGCATTATTATATCTATTAGATGCACAAGACATAATTCCAGACAATTTAATAGTAGTTGGTAATTGCCCATATATAATAGATTGTGAATCTGTTGTATCAAAGAAATTTAAACATTTAGACAGTACTAAAATCAGTGTGTACTTACAATCTTCAGTTCTCGAATCAGGTATTTTACCAGATTGGATGTTTAATAGTGCAAATGAAAGAACACAAATATCATCTATCTTGTTTGAATTTGATGACTCAAATCATCATTTACCTAAAAAAGAAGGAGTTTTATATCCTATTACAAAAGAAACTCTCCAAGACTTTGAGAAAGGTTTTGTTGACGCATGTGACTTTATGAGACTTCATAGACTTGAGTTGATGAAATACTTTAATTCCTATGATTTTAATCCAATACGTTCAAGGGTCTTATTACATCCAACGATTATATATTCATATATTTTAGAGGAAATGACAACTCCCCCATATTTACATGGAGACAAGGACATAAAGGAGCTTATAGAACCTATAGTCAGAAAAGAATCTTATGGTTTGTTAAGTATGTCTCTCGTAAACTCTATTGCAAATCAAATTGAGCATGGGGACATTCCATACTATTTTATGTATTTAAACAAGCATTCCTTGTATTCTTTACCTGATAATATTGTAGTAGAGGCATGGACTCCTGCTGATATTAAAGAAACTTCTATTGTCTCAAAAAAATTATCAGCACTTTCCACAAAAGTTCAAGAAGAACAATTGTGTATGATAGAGGAATCAGTAAATTTTTTTATAGATGTTGTAGGAGCTACTACTATAATTAGGACACGTATTTTACCAAATGGAAAAGATTCTTTAGATAGAATAGTTCTATGGAAAGCTATTGAACGAATAGAGAAAGAAATTTGTAAGCGTATGATACAAATCGACAATGAAATAGGATTTGTTTGTAGAACAAGAAATGTCTATGACGGAAAATTCCAAGTCTGTTTGATGAACGACTCTTTATATGATGGACTTTTGGGAGTATGCTTATTTTACCTCACATTATTTCCATATAGTCATAATATTCAACACAAAGAGATTGCATTCAGAATTTTCAAGCAGTTATGTGAAAACAGAGATGCCTCTCACGATAGTATTAACAAAAACGAAATTGCTATATCACCATTATCTGGCATTATGGGATTGTTGTATATCATGGAAGTTTTTCCTAATTTATACAATGACATGATATATATGTCAATAGTCAAAGAGGTAAAAGAATTGATACCAAATACCACTCAATTTGATTACATGTCTGGATTAGCAGGAGTCATACTTTTTACAGCACAATGCAAATTAATGAGAAAAATCGACAAGTTAACCATTTTAAAAATGAGCGGGGAAAGGCTGTTGCAACTTGCCAAGAATATAAACGGTAAAACATTTTGGTCGTATACCGATGGGAACAAGATTGTAGGTGAAAACGTGTTGAATTTAGGAGGATTTGCTCATGGTAGTTCTTCTATGGCAACAGCATTTTTTTTGCTGTATAAGCAATTTAATGACACTCGCTATTTAGAAATATTTAAGCGTTCCTTATTTCATGACCGTTCCTTTTATTCTGATAAAATACAAGGTTGGATTGATGGACGAAACCCTTCATATGAAGAAGATAGCGGAAGTTGGTGTCATGGTGCAACAGGAATCGCATTGTCAAGGCTAATCTTAGTTTCTGAAGGCTTTTCCGATAAAAAAATAGTACAAGAATTAGGCATTGCAATAAAACAGATTGAAAAAAGAATTGGCTATAATTTTTCTGTTTGCCATGGCTCTATGGGAAATTTAGAAATGCTGCGCTTATTGTCTATGCATGATGATACAAAAGCCATCAAATGGGTTAATTCGATAGCAATAGAGTTAAGTAAAAGCAAAGATATTATTTGTGGAGATGACAACCCAAATAGCCAAGTAGGATTGTTCATGGGATTTGCAGGAATAGGATACCAACTTCTGAAATTTTATGATTGGAAAAATGTTCCAAGTATATTATGTTTGGAAGTTGCCTCAAACACATTATTACATAATAACTAATGATTATTCGGTCTTATTCCACACTCTGATGTTGAAACTTTATGCAAATATACAACGATTAAATAATATACAATGATTATGCGGAAGCCGAAAAGCTTATAGAGTAGGCTATAATTTAATAACTTCATCAATGAAAAATTTTAATCAGTTAAAATCTGTTCTGACAGATGAGTTCTCTGTTTTGAACAAAAAATCACTAATGCTTGTTCTTGGAGGTCAAGCTCACACTTTAGCCGCACAAGGTTCTTGTGGTTCGTCAAGAAGTAGTAGTGGCTGCAGTAGTACTGCTGTTTGCAACTGTTTTTGTCCGATTATCATTACTAAGCCACATAGAGATTTTTAATGGACTTCTAGACAAAAAGTGAACTAAAAACATGGATAGGGATGCAAGGTATACTTAACATCCCTATCCTTAATTATAATTGCTAACATTTTATGTTGAACAACCAATATTTAGAACTATAATGTACAAACACTATATTCTTTTCTATTTGTGGCTTTCTGCAACTATAAGTGTAAAAGCCCAAACAGATAGCACCCAGCCCCAGAAGCTGTCAGAAGTGGTGGTTACCGCTGACGGACAGATAGAAATGAGCAATAAGACGTTGCTGAGACCCACCCAATTGGAGAAGAAACATTCAACGAACGGCTTTAACTTGCTATACCTTATGCGTACACCTGAATTGGAAGTGTCCGCACGCACCCGGAGCATCACCACCCATAGTGGAGGAGAAGTGGTATTGTGCATTAATGGTATGGAGGCACAGCCGGAAGATGTCGCTTCACTAAGCGCAAAGAACATTCGTACCATCGAATACATACGGACACCGAGTGGAAAATATGCGGGGAAGGCAGGACTGATAAATTTTATCACAGTGAAAATGAGCTATGGCGGCAATGTGTACCTTTCCGCAAACGAGGGATTGCCCAACAAATCAGGAGAGTATCTGGCCTTTGCCGATTTTACTCGGAAGAGATACACTCTCTCCTTCACCGCTACAGGCGACTGGTCAAGAAATCACAGCTATACAGAAGGACAGGACAAATTTATATTTTCTGACAATTCTATATTGGAACGTAAGTATAAGGATGAAGAGTCACTACAAAAGAACAATGGACAAGCTTTGCGATTGCGCTTAATTTCCACTGGCAATAGCTACAGACTAAATACCTATGTAGGGTTCACTCGACAGGCAAAGCCAAACAGCCATACGACACAAGCCATTTCCTATACTGAGCCCTACGGCTCGACAAAACGGTCAAACTCATCAAACAGCCAGTCTATCGCACCCTCAGCCTATGCCAATTACACCTTATGGTTACCGAAGGAGCAAGCACTCGACATCACAGCGTCAGGTTCCCTTGGCCATAACAAGTATCATAGTCTGTATGCCGAAACCGCACAGTCACCTTTGCGTTCCAAAGTAACAGAAGACAATGTGGTGCTGAACGGAAACGCCCGTTATTCCAAGACGTGGAAAAACAACCTTACGCTCTCTGGTTCTTTGAACAACGACTATAAACAATATAAAGACCATTATGACGGAACCGCAATGGGGACACAACGGCTCACTTCCAATGTGACGGTAGGGCTACTTCAACTTAGCGGAAATAGTGAAAAGTACTACTATTATGTGTCTGCGGGTGTATCAAATTCTGCCGTGTCTTTAAACGCTGTACACTATAATTACTGTATGCCTGTCGCATTTTACGGAGGCAACTATGCCCTTAGCAGCAAACACTCGTTGTCAATAAACGGTCTTTTCACGCATACGCTCTTTGAGCCGTCAGACAAGAACTCGATGATAGTCCCCACCTCCTTTTTTGAGGCGACTTGTGGAAATCCCAACCTTGCACCCATGAAAGTATTAGGCAATACACTCTCGTACAACGGGCAGATAGGAAAATCGCGTCTGTCTTTCTCGTATGATAGCAGTATCTATTTTGACAACATTGTACATCAATACACAGCTAATACGAATACAATATTCGATACCCGTATCAATGGCGGCACTTTCTATGGCAATATGCTCACCGCAAGCTATACCTATAATTTATTTGATGACCGATTGCGCTTGAGTGCCACGGCCATAGAAGAATGTAATACATTAAGAGGTTCTGCCTATAATATGTCACACAATAGCTTTCGTCTGCAAGGCGGAGTTGTCTATCTTGTAGGAGAATGGATGCTGAGCTTCGATTATCAGAGTCCTTACAAATCACTTGACATCCGCCAACCTTGGCGAATCCGCCATCGTTCCACTTATGAATGGAAAGTGAACTGGGGCCATAAGGCATTGACAATAGAAGCTTTAGTCCGCAATCCTTTCAGTCGTTTCGACAAGCAGCATATAACCATGAACTATGGTTGCTATGATAGAAACTCCTGGAATTTCAATGAAACGGATGGACGTAATATCAATTTGACGATAACGTACAATATTAACTATGGCAAGAAATCCGAACGTGGAGAAATCAATGTGAACAAGAATATCGACAGTGCCATTATGAAAATGTATTAATTCTCGAATTATGTGAAAAGTGACTCTCGTTTCGTGCAATTGTATGTAAGCCATAAACTCAGACAAAAGAAGACATACAAGGGGAAAGGTGCCGCAGGCACAGAGCTGGAGAGATTGTAAAAGGGGATTATGCGGACACCCGGAAATTCGTATTGCCCCTGAGCTATTCCTTCAACACAGATAATGATCATTATAAGGAACGGGAGCTGGAGAAAGTGAGAAGGGAAGATTGTAAGAGATATAATTGCGATATTTACAGGAATTTCTACTATCTTTGCAGCATTGAAAACTCAATCAGAAATAATGAGGCTAAACAGAATTAAAAGCGATGCCGTGACAGGGCAAATATGTCTGAAAAATATACAGAAAGAACAATAACAATGTGCAACGAGCAACAAGACAAAGCGGCATTTGTATCATTCTGCATAGAGCAATACGCCAAAGCTAAAAATATTACTACAGGAAAAGTGGTGAATCTTTTTGAGAAATATGGTATATCAAAGCATTTTTGCGAATTCTATGATATACTCCACACGCAAGAACGCCAGTGGCTGATTGAAGAAATAGAAAAAATGATAAATGACAGAAAGCACAAAATATTGGCACTTGGGACCTGTTGACCTTTACAATGAACTAAAAAAAATGATTATCCGCAATCGTACCACCAGCTCAAAAAACGGGCGGATTTTCTGGGATATTCGAGATATTGAAAATAACTGAAACGCTTACGACTAAAAAGAGAGAAAGGAATTTTCTCCCTTTTTATTTATGTCCAATTCTCCTACCTTTCGTTACTTGAATACAGGTCAGATAAAGGTCCATATAGCATGCCACGCGCGCAATATTTAGAATAGCCAGTATAGCAGACACCATCCGTCAATCTGGCGAGTCTATTATCAACGTAATCATCTCCGTAAACTTCCCGACGTTCGTTTAAACCTTCACTGACTTTTTTGACTTGCTCAAAGAACGGGAATCTGAACTTGAACTTCCTGCTAATTTGAGACCACAGGTCTTCGGCATTTGTCGCGTCCACATAGGAATCTTTTGATACCTTTAATTTCAACGGTTTTCCATCGCCATCTCTTTCCCAATATTCTGAATGTACTGTATTAGTCTCCGAATCGGGTATGGCATATATTATTGATTCCTGATGATATTCATTCCCAAGGCGCAGTGCGTCATCCAGAGGAATATTGTAAATGATATAAGAATTCTCCCTGTTGTCATACTTTCCTTTTATTGGGAACCATCTAAAATTCCCGACTTTCAAAACACGCTCGAATTCTTTCCTCGCTTCCTTGTTCTGCTCAGGCGTCCAAGACTTCCCCATCGGGTTTTCCGGCGTGAGAATGGCGAATGTCCTCACGTTTTTGTTAGTCCCCTTAATCGCCTTTTCCGCTTTCTGTCTTCTTGAGGTCTCGTCCAAGACGGGCTTGTTTCCCAGCTCCTCCTCGACTGCCTCTCTGACGATTTTACGTAGCTCGCTTTCTTTTATAATGATTTTTTTCTTCATACTGTATTGGTCTTTGTTATTGATTATGGATATGGGCAAGAGCGCGCAAATAGTAATCAACGCACTCTTGCGTATAAATTATTTAAATCTTATCTCCCACCCCCTGCCGCTGTACTCTTGTGAGTACGGCTGTTTTAAATTATCTTATGACTTTTGTTGGGGGCTATTCCATACGTCCATATAATGCGCAATTTGCATAATATCCAAACCATCCAGTGTTCCCGCCCTTTACAATTCTTCTCAACTTGCTATCAATAAGCCCATCACCATGATATTGGCGATGTTCGTCTATAATACCGCTTACTCTCGCGATTTGTTCAAAGAACGGGAATCTGAATTTGAATTTACGGCTGATTTGAGACCACATATCCTCATCATTCGTCGCATCAATATAAGAGTCTTTTGAGTATGTACGTTTTAATGGCTTCCCGTCCTCCTCTCTTGCCCAATACTCGGCGTGAATTTCACGGTTTTCTAAATCAGGTACCACATATATGATGGCCTCCTGATGATATGTATTTCCGAGCCATAATGCATCATCCAATGGAATGTTGTAAATGATGTAAGAGTTTTCCGAATTATGGGCATATTGTCCCTTTATCGGGAACCATTGAAATCCACCTATCCTCAACCTCTTCTCAAACTTGTCCCTCGCTTCCTTGTTCTGTTCAGGCGTATAAGATTGAGCCATGGGATTCTCCGGAGTGAGGATGGCGAAGGTTTTCACGTTTTTGTTAGTCCCCTTAATCGCCTTTTCCGCTTTCTGCCTTCTTGATGTCTCGTCCAGAACTGACTTGTTCCCCAGCTCCTCTTCGACAGCCTCTTTGACGATTTGACGGAGCTCACTTTCTTTGATGATTGTTCTTCTTCTCATGTCTTATAACTTTTCTAATAATTATATCCGCTGCAAATTTAGGCTATTTCAATTATCTGAACAAGTATGTACGAACAAAATCAAAGGTGCCGAAGGCATACTGATGAAACTAAAGAAAGGAATTAAGAATATTTCCTTCCACTCTGCCAGGGAATCAGATTATCAACAAATAATCCCAAACAAGTTGTAGTCCTATTTTGGCTCAGATATGAGCTGTCATGGATGTTTTGAATAAATGATGCGATGTCCTAAGACTTTCTATATATCCTGTGTCTGAATTCCGTCCTGTATGCCACTGCTGCTACCATGATCCTGTCGAACATCCTGTCCCCGAAGTACCTGCGGTTGAACTTGTAGCAGAACTCG
>CAVDHB010000039.1:0-48438 GCA_963608705.1 Prevotella sp. P5-108 | reverse complement strand
TTGCGTAATCTTCTTGAGGAAAATTAAAAAGAGAACAAAAGTTTAAATCACTTCATTAAATGCTAAGCACTAATAATATAAGAATATGTTTAGTATTTAGCATTTAGCGTTTAATTATCTATCATTAAACACTAAACACTAATAACTAAACACTTATAAATTATTCTTCCACCAAGTGCAAGGTGTCGCGTGCAATCATCAATTCCTCGTTAGTCGGGATGACCACAATCTTCACCTTGGAGTCAGGAGCGGAAATAACCGCCTCCTTGCCTTGAATCTGGTTGTTCTTCTCCTTGTCGAGTTTCACACCCAAGAACTCAAGTCCGTCGCAAATCCACTCACGGCTGATGCGGTTGTTCTCACCCACACCACCAGTGAACAACAGGATATCCACACCACCCAACGCAGCGGCATAAGATCCGATGTATTTCTTGATGCGGTAGTGGTACATTCTCAACGCCAACTTGGCACGCTCATTGCCGGAATCAGCAGCCGCACATACCTCGCGCATATCGCTTGACACGCCAGAGATACCCATCAAACCGCTCTTCTTGTTCAACAAGGTAGAAGTCTCATCGGGATTCAAGCCCTCTTTTTTCTGGATGTACGTGATGGCTCCACCGTCAATGTCTCCACTACGAGTACCCATCATCAGTCCTTCCAACGGAGTCAGACCCATGGAAGTGTCGATGCACTTACCGTCCTTGATAGCAGAGACAGAGGCACCGTTGCCGATATGGCACGTAATCAAGCGGCTGTTCTCCGCACTTTCGCCCAGGAACTGGTACACACGCTTGGACACATACCGATGAGAAGTGCCATGGAAACCATAACGACGAAGGTTGTATTTGTCGTAATATTCATACGGGATGGCATACATATACGCATAGTCAGGCATAGTCTGTCCGAAAGCCGTGTCGAACACAGCCACCTGCGGCACATTCGGCAGGATGGACTTGATGGCGTTGATACCTTTCAAGTTTGCCGGATTATGCAACGGACCAAGGTCGCAGCACTCCACAATAGCGTCAATCACCGGCTTGGTAATCAGCACAGACTTGCAGAACTTGATGCCGCCGTGCAACACACGATGTCCCACCGCATTGATTTCCGTCAAAGACTTCAATGCGCCGTAGCCCTCGTGTGTCAAGGAGTCCAGAATCAACTTACAACCAGCCGTATGCTCGGGGATGTCCTGCTTGATGACCTTGCTCTCACCGTTAGGCAGTTTGATTTTCAAGAAAGAACCGGGCAAGCCGATTTTCTCAATACCACCTTGTGCGATGACCGTCTCCGTCTCCATCTCGAAGAGTTTGTATTTGATGGAGCTTGAACCACAGTTTAATACTAATATCTTCATCTTCCCTGCCGTTTATTTGTTGTCTTTTTCTTTAGCGGCGATAGCCTGGCAAGCCGTGATGGCCACCATCTTGTAGATGTCATCCACAGAGCAGCCACGAGACAAGTCGTTCACCGGACGCGCGATACCCTGAAGAATAGGACCGAGAGCCTCGGCATCACCCAAACGCTGCACCAGTTTGTAAGCGATGTTACCTACCTCGATAGACGGGAATACCAACACATTCGCCTTTCCAGCGATGTCGCTACCCGGAGCCTTTTTAGCTGCCACGGAAGGAACCAACGCAGCATCAGCCTGCAACTCTCCGTCCACGTGCAACTCAGGAGCCTGCTCATGCACCAATTTAGTAGCCTCGATAACCTTGTCCACTACCTCGTGTTTTGCGGAGCCTTTAGAAGAGAAGCTCAACATAGCCACACGGGGGTCAGCGAATCCGGCCACGCTCTTGGCAGTCTCGGCTGTACAGATGGCAATCTGCGCCAACTGGTTAGCGTCGGGAGCCGGCATCACGGCCACATCACCGAAGACAAGAATACCGTCCTCGCCGTATTGTTTCTCTTTTGTGAGCATAACCATTGCGCCAGACACACAAGAAATGCCAGGAGCCGTGCGGATAATCTGCAAAGCAGGACGCAAAGTCTCGGCAGTAGTGCTCAACGCACCAGAAATCTGTCCGTCCGCATCGCCGCTCTTGATAATCAAGCAACCGAAATACAAGGGGTTCTTTACCACCTCGCGAGCCTGCTCGATAGTCATTCCCTTCTTTTTACGAAGCTCTGCCAACAACTCAGCGTACTGTTCCGTCTTAGGACTGGTGGCAGGATCCACGATCGTAGCCTTTTCAATATGTTTCAGTCCCAGTTCCTTTGCCTTCGCATAGATTTTGTCAGGGTTGCCAATTAACACAATGTCCGCAATGTCATCAGCCAATGCCTTGTCGGCAGCCTTGATAGTACGTTCCTCTTCCGCAGCTTCGGGAAGCACAATGCGCTGTTTGTTCGCTTTTGCGCGCGCAATGATTTGATCAATGATACTCATATTCTAAATATTGTTTGTAGTTTCTTGCTCGGTATACCCTTGGTGTAAGCGCACACAAGCGCAGGTTACAAGGGATTGATTGCACCGCGAAGATACGCTATTTCCCGAAAAGCGGATATAAAAAAGGTATAAAATTCTACAACATTTTCAGATAACCTTCCTTTCCACTCCGTAGGCTCAGAATTTCTCCCTACATTCGCGCCGTAACCCAAAGCAGGTAAACAACTATGCATTTTAAACCAATCACATTAGCTTCCAAGGAGACCATCCAGCGATACACACTTCAAGGAAAGGGCATGAACTGCGACTTGTCTTTCTCCAATATGTTCTCGTGGCGTTTTCTTTACGACACGCTTTTCGCCGAGGAGGACGGCTTCATTTTCTGCCGCTTCCACACCCGCAACCACTTGGCCTACATGCTCCCTGTCGGACAAGGCAACCTGAAAGCCGCAGTGGGGAAAATCATGGAAGACGCCAAGCAGCAAGGGCATCCCTTCCTGATGCTCGGCGTATGTGGCGAGACCCGGGAAAAAGTGGAGGAATACTATCCAGGCATGTTCTCCATCGAGTACGACAGGGACTATTGCGATTATATCTACGCACGCGACTTGCTGACAGACCTGAAAGGAAAGAAACTGCAAGCCAAGCGCAACCATGTACACAAATTCTGGCGGCTCTATCCCGAAGCCAAGTTCAAGTCGCTTGAAGAGCAGGACATCCCGTCCTGCATGGAAATGGCCGAGGAATGGTACAAGAACCACTCTTATGCGGAAAACATCGAGAATGAACACGAATCCCTACGCCAGTGCATGGGACACTTCGACGAACTGGGATTGCAAGGCGGCGTGCTGTACGTCCATGACAAGGTAGCGGCGTTCACCTTCGGCAACCCCATTAACCAAGACACGTTTGACGTGTGTGTGGAAAAAGCGGACGACTCCTATGAGGGTTCTTACGCCGTGATAAACAATGAGTTCGTGAAGTCGCTTCCAGCCCAGTACACCTATATTAATCGGGAAGAAGACATGGGAATGGAGGGACTGCGAAGAGCCAAGCTCTCTTACCAGCCTACCATCCTGCTGCCCAAGTACGTGTTCAAAGAGATGAACCCGCTTACCCATCTGCCGGCACTGACCCTGCGTGACCGCTGCAAGATTCTCTGGCAGCTGTGTTTCAACGATGACCCGGCGTTTATCGACTTGTACTTCCGTCTGCGCTACAAGGACGAGATAACCCACCACCTCGAAGAACGAGGAAGAGTCATCTCCGCCCTGCAAGCCATCCCTTACGGACTCACATGGTGCGGACAGACCGTATCCACAGGCTACATCTCTGGTGCCTGCACTCATCCCGCCTACCGTGGACGAGGCTTGATGCACCAGCTCCTGCAACAGACCCACCGCAAACTGAAAGACAAGGGCGTACTGTTCGCCACGCTGATACCCGCAACCCCAAGTCTCTTCGACTACTACAAGAAGTCGGGCTACACCGCAGCCTTCAGCTACCGCAAGGAAAAATGGACACCGCAGCCCAGCATAGACACGGAGGAGATCGAAGTCCGTTCTTGCGACTTGAAGGAAGAAATGCAGCAACCATCCGAAGTCTATCGCTATATTAACAAGAAGTGCGCCTCCCGTCCACACACCGTACAGCACTGCTACGAAGACTACCAAGTCATCGTGGCCGACATGAGACTGGAACACTGCACCCTGCTTTCCGCCTATAGAAAGGAAGAATGCGTGGGTGTCGCCTTCTGTGTGCCGCAAGACGGAGGCGTGTGGGTAGAAGACCTCTTCGCCAACGACAAGCGGGTGAAAGAAGCCCTGTGCAAAGCCGCCAGTGGCAAAGACAACCTTGCCGTTACACTCAAACTTCCCGTGGCACCGGAGAATTCCAACGAGGGTGTCCTGTTAGGCCAGGCACGAGTACTCGACGCAGAAAGAGCGTTAAACAGCTGGTGCGAGACACATCCCGCCTTTTTCGAAGAGCATGAAACGTGGACGATACAGGTGGAGGGCGATGACGCCATCGCCGAGAACAACGCCTTCTTCCGTCTGTCTCCCGCTGGATGCCTGCGAATAGAAAGAGGGGAAGTTGGAGGCGAGGCCAACCAGACACTGACCATCGACAAACTGACCAAGTTCCTCTTCAAAGGCTGCCACTCCTTCATGTCACTCATGTTGGACTAAGGATAATCATCCTCCTGTCTTGCACGCTGCAACAAGTAGAGACGCGATGAATCGCATATATAGGAGAGATATGTGTAAAGTGCCAAGAAAACCGAGACGCGATCAATCGCGTCTCTACTCTACAGTATTGATTGATGATTAACGTCTAATCAGAGCGTGAGAAAAATACAACTCAAAGAATGTGGACGAGGCAATCACTCGCCAGTTCGGAGCAAACAATGACAAAACCACGGCAATGCCATGGTGATTAAAAGACTGACTTTACACAAAAACACATAAGTATGAAAAAATTGACGACAGCCTTCATGGCTGGTTTGATGATGGTGCCTACACTTTTAAAGGCACAGGAGAGAGTGGTATTAATCATGGTGGACGGATACCGCTGGCAAGAACTCTTCGCCGGAGCAGACTCTTCCATCATAAGCAAGAAAGACTTGGGAGGTTCTGAGAAACTAAAGAAAGAATATTGGCGCAACACACCGCAGGAAAGAAGGGAGACGCTGATGCCGTTCACTTGGAACTTCATCGCCAAAAACGGCGTGATGATAGGCAACCGTTGGAAAGGAAGCAAGATGGACGTGACCAACCACATGTGGTTCTCTTATCCCGGTTATAACGAAACCCTCTGCGGCCACGCTGACGACGAACGTATCCACAGCAACGGCCCGGTGGAGAATCCGAACCTGACCGTCCTGGAAGCGGCCAACAATACCACACAATACAAAGGAAAGGTGATGGCCTTCGGAAGCTGGGGACGCTTCATCCAGATATTCAACGAGAAACGAAGCGGACTTCCCGTGAACGCCAATTACCGTCACGCCTTGACGGACAAGCCTTCCAAGGAGGAACAATACATCAACCGTCTGTCGGACAACATCCCGCACTATTGGCCGGAAGAGCGTTTCGATATAGTGACACACGAATACGCCTTGAATGCCATGAAGACGAAACATCCCTCTGTCCTCTTCATCGGATACGGTGATACCGATGAATGGGCGCACGCTGGCAATTACCGCCTTTACCTGGATGCCGGAAGAATGGTAGACCGTTTTCTGAAGGAACTATGGGAATACGCCCAGTCTGACCCTTATTATAAAGGTAAAACCACGTTCATCGTGACCTGCGACCACGGAAGAGGCGACAAGACTCCCGAAGCATGGCGCGACCATAGCTTCGCCACGGAACATTCCGGACAGACTTGGATGATGGCTTTCGGAAAAGGCATTCCCGCCAAGGGAGAACTGACCTCTGGAGAATACTATAACTGTCAAGTGGCTCCGACGATTGCCTCGTTCCTCAAAGTCCCCTTTGCTCCCAAGCATGAAGGAGCTGGCAAGCCGATTAAGTTTTAATCAGTAATTTAATAACAACCCTAATGCCCAACTGACCGTGGAGTCAGTTGGGCTTTTTTACTTTATTATTTCCCAATGTCCATCCTTATCCGCCCCTATGCGTTTTCCGTTCAGCTTCTTAAGGTGGCGCGCTATGGTCGTGCGACTGACATGCAAAACCTTGGCATATTCATCGTAGGTGAATGAGGGATGCTCCTTAATAGCCGCAATGAGTCGGACTGCCGTATCTTGCAGCGTTGCAGTACCATTTACAGTATCACCAATGCTTTGTTGATACTGTAAAATTCTATTTTCGAGATTATCAATATGTTGAGCAATCATCACGTCCTGGATGATTGTACTGTCTTCATTTTCACGGCTGTCAATAAGAGCCTGTATATATTCTCCCTTGGACTCTTTCGTCACGATGGAAGGAATAAGATTCAACTGTCGTTGTACCATGTTCATCAACAACCTTGTGGTACGTCCGTTGCCATCCACCCATGGATGGATGGTCACAAGCCGAAAATGGGCTTCATAGCTTAGACGATAACATGCGACTACATCGTCTTTGTCTGCCGAGGCCAGTTCATTGTTCAGCCAATGGCAGAAATCAACGGTCGCCTTGCGTACTTTCCGAAAAGCCAAATAACTTTTGCCGCCAAATCCAGTACTTACGTTACATAACCGCAAGTCCCCTCTTGAAGAATCAAAATCACCACTCAAGGTGTGGTATTCCGATCCTGTGCGTTGCATTACTTTGGCAGCAAGCCTGCATAATAGTTCGACGGTATATGGCTCATTCCGCTTTACACATTGAAAACCATAGAGATAGGCATTTTTCAAGTCCACATTCATCATCTGCTCCATCAAGCTTCGCCCTTTGGCAGTAATCCCCTCATCAAACAACAACTGATTTTCCACTTCTGTTACCGTTGAGCCTTCAATGGCTGTGGAATGGGTAATGAGTGAATAGAGGTAGAATTTCTCGTAATCCACCTGCTGCTCAATCCCCGAAGCTATGTATCGGTTAACGGTCTCTACCAATTTACGGTCTATCCCTTTCATATCGTCCTTTTGCTTTAAGAAATGTTTGCCGCATGGTTCTGATTTATTTGCCTGTAATCATAAGCCCGGCTCTAATTCAGTACAAAGATACGGCTTTCTTTGGAAACGGATGAATGTGAAAATAACTAATTCCGTTGATTTTACCTTTCTTTGGAACAACAGGAAGCATAAAAAACGCATAAGGCTTCGATGGCCAACGAAGCCTTTTGCGATGGGCAACGAAGCAGGCTTCGATAAGGAGTGAAGCTATTTGCGTTAATTAGCTAATCACAGATACAATTAATTCATCGCTGATGAATGTGGAGACGCAATGAATGGAGACGCGATGAATCGCGTCTCTACTTGTTGCAACGTGCAAGACAGGAGAATGTAAACATCCAAAGAATTGCTTGTTTTGTTTTTTTTCGTAACTTTGCGTGCAGAAAACAATGTGTAGTGTTTAATTGGCACTAAGTAAACACTACACATTAATAACTAAACACTAAACAGAAGAGATGAGAAAAATCTATTTTGCTACACTGCTTCTGTCCATGACACTGCAAGCCTCGGCTCAAACTACCGACAACCTACACACACAACGACAGACACTGAAAGACTTGGTGGTAAAAGGGCAACGCCCCATGCTGAAAGCGGAAAAAGGAATGCTGGTCTATGACTTGAAAGAAGTGGCGAAGACCTCGCTGGTCACTTCCGCCTACGACTGTCTGACGGCTTTGCCGGGAGTCATGGAAAAGGACGAGAAGCTGACTTATCTCGGCAGCCACAAAATCACGGTCATCTTCAACGGCAAAGTCTCCACCATGACACAGGAGCAACTTTTCCAACTTTTGAAGAGCATGCCCGCCTCGAAAGTAGTGAAAGCGGAGGTGATGCAAGCCGCTCCAGCCCGATACCATGTGAAAGGGGCGGCCATCAACCTCGTCACCCGAAAATACCGCCAAGGAGAAGGCGGACTGCAAGGCGAAGTGAAGGCTGGCTACACACAGGAGCAGAAAGCAAGCGGAAACGGAGGTCTCACGCTGAGCTATGTTTCCCCTCATTGGGAATGGGATGTACTCTATAACGCCAACTTCATCCAAAAACGCTCAAAAAACGACATCCACACACATCATGTGGTCAATGAAGTGGCGCACGACATTGACCAGTCCATATGGATGAACTCCCGTCATTTATCCCATACCGCACACGGAGGACTGACCTACAAATGGGGAAAGGACAACCATCTCAGCCTGGCCTATAACGGCACGTTCACCGCACCTGACGGAAAAAACAACACGAACACTGAAGGCAACCTGTTCCAATCGCATTCAAATAAGGTTTCAGACAGCAAGCTGCACAACGTGTCGTTGGACTTCAACGGGCTGACCTCGTTGAAAGCAGGAGTGGACTACACTCGCTACCTCATGAACAACACGCAGTATTTGGCGAACACCAGCCAATCCGCCCAGTCCTCGGCCTTCGACACCTACTCCACACAGCGCATCGACCGTCTCCACGCCTACATCGACCACTCCACGGACTTGAACAAAGTATGGTCACTGGACTACGGCACGTCATTCAACTACGCCAAGAGCCACAACGCACAATTGTTCAAGGGCAAGCCGGACGAGGACGACACAAACTCGGACATCCATGAGTACACGTACAATCTCTACGGCGGCTTCTCCGCACAGCTGAGTCAGCGACTCTCCCTGGATGCCTCCCTCGCCTTGGAGTACTACAAGATGGAGAACTACCAAAAATGGGCGTTGTACCCCACATTGAACTTGAGCTACACGGCAGCGCCCCAACACATCTTCCAACTGTCCTTCACCAGCGACAAGTATTATCCCACCTACTGGGAATTGTCGGGCAGCACCTCCTATGAGGATGGGTACACGGAGATACACACCAATCCTTACCTGAAGCCGGAAGTAGACTACACGGCCTCCCTGCAATACATTTTCAAGCAAAAATACGTCCTCTCGGTCTCTTACGACTACGACAAAAACTACTTCACACAGATGGCCTACCTGGACTCGCGGCAGCTCCGGCTTCTCTACAACACGAACAACTGGGACTACCATCAGGAGCTGAGCATCACCGCCGTGGTGCCGTTCAAGGTAGGCACATGGTGGAACGGTCAAATCACGCTACAAGCCACAAGGATGCACGACAAAGCCTCCCATTACTATGACGCACCTTTTGACCACAAAAGTTGGCAACTCTTCGGGCAGGCCAAGCAGGTGTTCAACCTCTGTACCCGTCCGAACATCCAGCTGGAACTGAGCGGAATGTATGTAAGAGGAGCCATTCAAGGAAGCTATAATATCCATCCTGTAGGAAAGGTAGACACCGCCTTGCGCTACACCTTCCTGAAGGGGAACGCCATTCTGCAAGTGAAAGGAAACGACCTGTTTGACACCATGCACGCCACCTGCGACTTCACGCAAGGCAAACAGCGGTTTGTCATGGAAAACAGTCCATACAGCCGCACTTTCGAGGCCACTTTCATCTACCGCTTCGGTGGATTCAAGGAAAAGAAAATCAAGAAACCGAACATGTCAAGGTTCGGGAATTAGTGTCTGGACTTCATCACTTGGTTGAAGTGGGTAAGCTATGGATGCACAGAACCATACTCCTCGTAAGGACCTGTCGCAATCCCCTAATGCTCAACTGCCTACACGGTCAGTTGGGCATTTTTGCTATGTGATAATAAAGTAGTATATTTGCATAAAAATTACGTTTATGGCTATCACGATAAAAAACATCCCGGTTTTGGAAGGTGCTACGGCAAAAGAATTTGTGCGTAGAGCCGATGAGAACGCTGTGAAAGCAACTCCCCGTTTGTCGGCTTCAGCCAAGAAACGGTTGCAAAAAGTGTTGGATAAATCCCGCTCATTCCGATTTAATCGAAAATGAGCGGAGTTTGAGATGGAATTAAAAGAGGTTCGGTATCGCTGAATAGTTACGAGAATGTTGTAACTTGTTGCAAAAGTAATAATATAAATTGATATACAATGAGAACTAGAACAAAAGCGACCGCAACCTTTTGCCTCTGCCTGCTCCTTGCAAACAAAGCAAACACCAAGTGGGTAGGTGAGCGATCCCGGCAACCTTACGCATGGCATCATCAACGCCTCGAAGACCGCCACGAATATGGTGAACAACTTCAAGGAGACGGTGAAGATTTACGAGCAGGGCAAGAAGTACTCTGACACATTGAAGTCAGTGAATAACCTCGTCAAGGATGCAAAGAAGGTGCAGCAGCCCATCCTCATGGTGGGCGACATCACCGACATCTACGTCAGCAGCTTTCAAAAGATGCTCCGTGACGAGATGATGTCCCTGTACGAGGACATGACTAGAGTTGCTACCAGCATTGCTAGGCTGAGTGCGTTGTTCTACGTGGCGGTGCGTGTGTGGCAGTCGCTGGCACGGTCTGAGCCGATAGACGTGTACCCGTTGCTCCGTCCGTTCGCCATCGGCTTCTGCATCCTCCTGTTCCCCACCATCGTGCTTGGCACGATGAATGGCGTGCTCACCCTCGTGGTGCAGGACACACACGGAATGCTTGAAGCTCAGTTACTCAATACAAAGATGGTACTGTAGGATCTTTACCTTTTATATAGGCGTTAGCAAGTGCCTTACCCATAGGGGTTATGGTAAATAAAACAGGCAATTTATTCCACCAATCCTTTATACGTGACAATATTGGGTGTTTATTCCATATCTTCCAAAATTCCAATTTCATGTTTTCGTCATTTAAATCTTCTTTTGCAGCCATTTGGATAGCAAAAGAAATACAATCCTTTTGTTCTGTTGTTAGTGGAATTTGAATAGATAATCCTTGTGTAGTCGTTCGTGTTATACTTAACTCATCAATATTATTTGTTGGAATATTTAATTGTAAGAAACCAGACTTCAAAGGATAAGGAGTAAAACAAGACATACTTAATCCACATTTCTTAAATCTTTCAACTATTTGTTCATACTGCACACTGCTGTTCTCTATTCCACACACAAAATAGTTGTGCAACTTTTGGGGAACAAAATTCTCCATTTTATTAAAGCTCCCTATACCTGTTGAATTCATACGTATTGCAGATAAGAGATCAAGATGTTCCATCCATTCTGTCCCGTCAGGTAAGGACTTACAACCAATAATTTTAGTATATAAGTTAGCTAAGGCGTTTATTCCTTCATCAACATTTAAAGAAATAGGGATAAATTTATCTATGGCATATACTAACGACAAAGCAATAAGTGCAACCTCGTCAACTTTATCAACGACTTCTATAGCCTTTTCAATTCCCAATTTTCTACTCCTGTTATCTGATTGTTCTGCACGATGCAACAATAAATCTGATAACATTTCATAATCTTCATCACGTTCAGAGCAAGCTGCAGATATTTGTGCCTTACGTAACAGAATTTGAAAGCTTGGGTCAGAGAAAATCCTTAATTCTTTATCATACTTCACCATCTTGGGTAATACTTTCTCTTCCAGCTTACTTATTCGTTCATTTGCTGTATCATGAGCATTTTGTGCCCATTGTTGTAATGCCTTCTGGCATTCATATCGACATATTTCTTTGGCTTTTTCCTCTGTTATACCTTGATATATATAATTTATCGTGCCTGCTTGAATTTGGGTAGAATTGTCTCCACCCTTTTGAGTTTGATTATTTATCTCCATTATTTATATCCCCTATTTGTATTTGATTGGCATTGTCACGTGCGGATTGTTTTTGATTGATAGATTTTTTAATTCCTATCTTATATCCAACTCCACCACCTACTAAAAGTCCCAAGATAAGTGACACGATTGAAGTTCCAATGCCGTCAAATATCCATTCCAAATTGTTTATTAATATATGAATCATATTTCATCACTTTCTAAAATACTTATCCTTTACATCCATCCAACGTGGAATCGTGATTTTCTTCCCGTAGAAGTCTGAATAACTCTTTTCCATCCGCTCTTTCCATCCGACAGCTTGGTCACGGGTATCGGGATTGTAGTAAACTGTATTTTCTATGGCAGAAAGGAAGTCTTCGAGGCATTCGAAAGGTGTGTAATGTATAGCTTTGCTTTTGGAATACCATTTAGCAGGACGAATTTTATGTACTACACCGTTCTTATACTGAACGTTTACAGACCACTTGTCTGAAGGACGGCAAATCTCCCATACGTTTTTCAGCCATACTTTCTTTATAGTTACGACACCTTCATCAGACATTGCATAACCAAAGATGATGTATTTCGTGTTCAGCATATAAGGCTGCTGTATGATTTCACGCTGATATGCCTTGAAGTCAGCAATGTCGAAGCCCGGTGTTGCCTCGTAATTGAACGCCTTTACTTCCAGTAAGTCCTTTGTCTTGTCTTCTACATTAAGAAACACATCTGGCGGCATCTGTGGGTTCGGGTTGTTGGCGAAAGATATGCCGTTCTTCTTCAGCCACCCTTCGAGCCATTCTTGTATAATGTTGCCAACGACATCGTGCCACTTCGTTATGTCAATATTTGTATCACCTATCGTTATGAAGCCATTGAACTTGATTTGAGACAAATCCTTTTTCTGCAATCTGCTATATAGTTCTTCTGCCGTCATTACTGTCATATTTCATTAAGCGTATTGAAGAATGCTTCATCTACTTCGTATGATTTGACTTCATTGAGACCAATCCCATATTCTGCAAGTTTATTGATGAGTTCTTCTCCATCCATCAAATCAATAAGACGTTTACCTTCACTTGAGGCCTCGTCTTTTGCCTCACGAGTAAAAGACCCAGTTGTTATTAGTACACCTTTTTCAATGTTAGTTCCAAGTGAACCACGGAAGTCACGTATTTGTGGTGCACCGACAGGGCCTTTATAGCGTTTGCATTGGAATGCAACATTGAAACTGAATATACCATTTATTCTAAGCTTCCCTGTACCGTCAATTCCTCCATCACCTGACTTTTTCGTTACCTCTACATCAGAAAATCCACATTCTCTTAACAATCGTTGTGCGAGTCGTTCAAAAGCATAAGGGTCAAGGCTATGAAGAATATCGGATACTTGTTCACGCCAATCTTTCTTTTCTTGTTCTTCGCTATCTTCCTGTGAACTTTGTTTGCTACTGCATTTCTTTTTAATCAGACCTCTTTTTATTTCCGTTGAGTTTATATCACCAGATTTCAACATCTTAGCACCCTTTGCAGTCAAAGTCCATACACCTTGCCTACTGTTCTCAACAGCACCATAATTCTTCAGCTCTGTTCTTGCCCACATAAGTCTGTACTCCACCTCAGTCATCGTGAAACTATGCATCTCATCTATAACTTCACTAGATAAACTTGTGATAGAAAGAATCTTTTTATATATCTCATCGGTTGAGCCAGAACCACCCAATAAATCCAAAGCCTTAAGTGTTGGTTCGTAAAAATATGTTGTCGCAGGACACAGCCGTTTTGTATAATGTTTTTTGCTCATATATTATGCAAGTTTCTTATTGAAAAATCCCATGCGCTTTCCAGCCGAAGAAAAAGCCTGACAAGGGAAGCCTCCGAGCAGTATGTCGAAGTCAGGAATGTAAGAGGACGGTATTTTAGTTATGTCACCGTAAATCGTTTCGCCAGGATGGTTCTGCTTCAATACTTTCACGGCATACGGTTTTATCTCGGAAGTGAACACGCATTTCGTTTCCATTCCGAGTTCTTGCGCTGCCATCTCTAAGCCGCATCTTATTCCTCCAATCCCTGCGAACAGGTCTATGAATCGTATCATTTAAAATACCTACAATATTAAATCAAGTAATATGCAAAGATAATGTTTTTTCTGAACAACTCATAATTTAGAAATGCGTTTTGCTAAAAGAATAATGATTCTTTATGCTTGACCCAATGACTGTGACATAATACAGATTTACTTTACACGGTTTTAACAAACAAGTAAAGAAAAATGGAATCAAGAAGGAAACCCCGTCGTCAATTTGACGACCAGTTCAAACTAGGCGTTCTGAAAGTATACTACAGTAGCGATGTGTCGATGTACAGCATTTGCCGAAAGTATGGCATAAACTCTCATAGAGTGCATGTCTGGAAGGAGAGAATCATGGAAGAAACAGTACCTTTGACCAAAGGAAATAACGAAACCGGGAAAAAGGCATAGCATGTTTTCGGGGAATCATTTTAGAAAATACAGACACACAATGATTCTTATTAAACATAATATTCCACTCCTCCCAAAAGTTTTTTCGTGAATTTACCTACATACCTACACTGAATATTTTTAAATCACTGTTTATCAGATTCTAGTGTGACAAAAAACAGGGATGCAACCTACACTAAAACTACATAAAACTACACTAAACTACATAAAATCACTGGAAATGGGCCTACATTGTATCATAACCCTTTACTTTTTTGTTCATTTTCCTTCATAAAGTACACACAGAGAAGAAGATTTACAATACGCAGTAAATTTCCATTTATAAGACAGGAGAAGGGAGAGTTGCGTTACGGTGAATAAGGAGTCATTACTCACCGCTTGGCGAAAATTGCACGGTGAGTTTCGATGCATTATACGGTGAGTTTTGATGCACTATACAGTGAGCTTCAATGTGAGATAAGCCTTAAAAAAATGATTACCCGCAATTGTATCTCTACCTAAACAGTGTTTTAATATTTTACCTATCACAGATACAATTCATCACTGATGAATATGGAGATGCGATGAATCGCGTCTCTACTTGTTCAGTCGTTATATTGCAACATATAAGACAGGAGAGTGATATGTTTGCGGATAATCTTTTTAGAAAATACAGACACACAATGTTTCTTATTAAACATAATATCCCCTCCCTCCCAAAAGTTTTTTCGTGAATTTGCCTACACGCCTACACTGAACATTCTTAAATCACTGTTTATCAGCTTCTAATATGACAAAAAACAGGAATATTGCCTACACTAAGCCTACACTAGCCTACACTAAACAATCTAAAATCACTGGAAATGGGCTTATATTGTACCATAGTCCTTCACTTTCTCGTTCATTTTCCTTCATAAAGCACACACAGAGAAGAAGATTTACGATGCACAGTAATTTTCCATTTATAAGACATGAGAAGGGAGCGTTGCGTTACGGTGAATAAGGAGTCATTACTCACCGCTTGGCGAAAATTGCACGGTGAGTTTCGATGCATTATACGGTGAGTTTTGATGCACTATACAGTGAGCTTCAATGTGAGATAAGCCTTAAAAAAATGATTACCCGCAATTGTATCTCTACCTAAACAGTGTTTTAATATCTTACCTATCACAGATACAATTCATCACTGATGAATATGGAGACGCGATGAATCGCGTCTCTACTTGTTCAGTCGTTATATTGCAATATGCAAGACAGGAGAGTGATATGTTTGCGGATAATCATTTCTTTTATTTATCAGATAAATGGAAATAAATTACATGGATGCGAATGACTGCAACATGAGTTTTTAGCAGATTATATTCACGGAATTAAACGATAATGGTCGAATATTCACAAATGAATATTCCACTATGTACGAGTTCTATCCGGCATTTAGTATTAAATCGGTGATAGATTGGTGATAGGTTTCCAATGTATCTATCACCACTATTAATTGATAAACAACTATATACAGCGAAAGGTGATAGGTTGATAGATATTTTGCGAAAACTTTTTTCTACGGGGCGAAATATACTCTATTTAACAGATATGACAACTGTCTGTATTGAATCAATATTATAGAAATAAGAAGCTACTTCATATCCCTGTTTCGCACATCGTAACTCACCGTATGGTAAAAATTACTCACCGCATGGCAAAATGCACTTCTGGCAAAACAGTTAGTGTTTAATGTTTAATTTTCGCTCATTAAACATTAAACACTAAACATTTAAATCTTATTCCCACTCAATCGTTGCAGGTGGTTTTGAGGAGATGTCGTAGCATACACGGTTCACTCCCCTCACCTTGTTAATGATGTCGTTGCTCACCTTCGCAAGGAACTCGTAGGGAAGATGCGCCCAGTCTGCGGTCATGGCGTCTACACTGGTCACGGCACGCAACGCCACAGCCTGCTCGTAGGTACGCTCATCACCCATCACACCCACACTGCGGATAGGCAGCAAAATCACGCCTGCCTGCCATACTTTATCGTACAGGCCGCTTTCGTGCAAGGCGGAGATGTAGATGTCATCGGCATCCTGCAAGATACGCACCTTCTCAGGTGTGATGTCGCCAAGGATACGGATGGCCAATCCTGGTCCGGGGAAAGGATGGCGGAACACTAACTTGTCGCTCATGCCCAACTCCTTGCCCACTTTGCGCACTTCGTCCTTGAACAACCATTTCAACGGTTCGCAGAGCTGCAAGTGCATACGGTCGGGAAGTCCGCCCACATTGTGGTGGCTCTTGATCGTCATACCCGTGATGCTCAGCGACTCGATACGGTCTGGATAGATTGTGCCCTGTGCCAGCCACTTCACGTCCTTGATTTTACGCGCCTCTTCCTCGAACACGTCAATGAAGCCCTTTCCAATAATCTTGCGCTTCTTCTCAGGCTCTGACACGCCGGCCAACTCACTGAAGAATTTCTCGGAAGCGTTCACGCCAATCACGTTCAGACCCAGTCCCTGATATTCATGCATGACTTTCTCGAACTCGTTCTTTCTCAACAAGCCGTGGTCCACGAAGATACAGGTAAGGTTCTTGCCAATGGCACGGTTCAGCAACACGGCGCAGACGGAAGAGTCCACTCCACCGCTCAGAGCCAATATCACCTTGTCGTCTCCCAACTCTTCTTTCAGTTCGTTCACCGTGGTGTCGATGAAAGAAGCCGCACTCCATGTTTGCTTGCTTCCGCAAATGTCCACCACGAAGTTTTTCAGAAGCTGCTTTCCTTGTACTGAATGGTACACCTCCGGATGGAACTGCACGCCCCACAACTTCTCACCAGCCGCACGGTAAGCCGCATTCTTCACATCCTCGGTGGAAGCGATGTCATGGAATCCTTCGGGCAACGCCGTGATGGAATCTCCGTGGCTCATCCACACCTGGGAGTTGTCGTCAAACCCCTTGAAAAGAGGGTCTGTCCTGTTCATCTTCACCAAGTGGGCGCGGCCAAACTCACGAGAGCCCACAGACTCCACCTTGCCGCCGAACGTATTCGCCATGTACTGCGCTCCATAGCAGATGCCCAGTATGGGATATTTCCCCCGAATACCGCTCAAGTCCACCTTGAAGGCTTTCGGGTCGTTCACGCTGTAAGGCGAGCCGCTCAGGATGACACCTATCACGGAAGGGTCGTCATGAGGGAATTTGTTATAAGGAAGGATCTCGCAGAAGGTGTCAAGCTCACGTACACGCCGTCCAATCAACTGCGTGGTCTGTGAGCCGAAATCTAAAATGATAATCTTTTGCTGCATAAAGATTCTTGATTTGATATTACTATAACGCGAAGATACGACAGTTTTACGGGATGACCAAATCAAGGTTCTTAATGTTTAATGTAGAGACGTGATTAATCACGTCTCTACTCTTCAGGCGGAAGATCCGTTCTTTCTGCCTGCTGTTCTTTATAAGCCTGCTTATAGGCAGCTAACTTGCGGTCGTATTTCGGGAATCTCGCTTTTATCTCCGCATAGGAAGGCAACTGACGGGCATTCCATTTGTCGAGCACATAGCCGTCCTTCATCAAGATTACTCCCGGATTCGCCCGTACTGGCACTTTCAACGCTATCTGGTCACCGTAATACAGAGGGATTGTCAGTCCGTATTTCTTGACCAACGCATCGTCCGAAGGTGTTTCGGGCGTGATGAAAGCGATGTAATTCTGCCCGGCGAGGCAATCCTTGCCAAAGGCGGACACTTTCCGCATCTGTTCTGGGTCGGCATTGGCAAAGTCGGAGGAGATGACCAAGAACTGGAACTGCGGATTCATAATCAAGTCCAACGCATTGTCAAAGCCAGTCTTATCCAACGCCGTGAAATCCTGTATCTCCGCCGGTATGCCCGGTGTTATCACCTTCTCCTTTCTGTCTATGAACTCATATTCATCCGTGGAAAGCCCCGATACCTCATCCATATTGAAATTGCACACTGTCCCATCTGAAATACGGCGGTATATAAAAGTATATTCCACTTTCGGAGCCACCTCTTCCATCTTGGCGGGAATATTGTTACCAATCTTCCACGGACGGAAATCCAGCACCGGCAGATGCGACAATGTATATGCCTGCCAGCCAATCGCCCCTAAGAATACCAACGCACCCCCTGCGCATTCCCAACGGATACGCAGATAACTCCGAAAATGACGAGCGTTTACCACCAAATACACAGTCATGAGCAATAACACCACATTCTTATAGAAAGTGGTCTTGTTGGAAAGCTTTACCGCATCGCCAAAACATCCGCAGTCGGACACCGCATTGGTGCGGAACAACCACAGGGTAAGCGGAGTGAATACAAGCAGGAAAGCAAAAGCCGCCCATGAGGCCGCCCTTACACGCCATTTCACGGTCAACGCCACTCCCACCGCAAACTCCACGGCATTCAAGAAAAGCACAAAATAAAGCGAGTAAGGCACGAGAGCGTTCAAACCCAACGCAGCGAAATAGTCCTCGAACTTATAGACCGTCCCCATAGGGTCTATTCCCTTGACGGCACCCGAGAAAATGAATACGGCTCCGACAATCAGACGTATCAAGTTTCCAAAATACACGGTTTCTTTCTCTACTTTCAAACTCTGCCTTAACTTCATCTTGAATCCTTTTTGACTTGTATTGGTTATGCAGGCGTAAAAGTAGGGTAAAAATAGGACTTATGCAAATTACAAGGCAAAAAAATAGTAGAGACGCGATGAATCGCGTCTCTACTTAGTAATTGGTAATTAGTAATTACAACCTACTAAATGATTCCTAATTTAGACTGACGGACAAAGTCCACAATCTGTTGTATCTCATCGCTCATGGGCACTTCCTGCTCGATACGTATCAATGCATCTTTGGTCGATGTATTGGCTTTATACAGCAAACGGTAGGCATGGGCAATATGCTTTATGACAGCCGGAGAGAAACCCTTGTACTCCAACACGGGCTTGTTGATCGTGTAGAATGAAGTGGGGTCATGCGCCGCAATAATGAAAGGAGGTATATCTTTCGTGAAACGGCAACCTCCCTGAACGACAGACCACACTCCCACACGGGTATTCCCCTGCATGAGTACATTGGAACAAAGAATAGAGTGTTCCTCAATGGTACATCCGCCAGACACCTGAGAGCCATTTCCCACCAGACAGAAGTCCTTCACCGTCACATCATGCGACAAACGAGCGGCCTGCATGATGAAGCAGTGGCTTCCCACACGAGTGGCACCTGTGGAATGGGTGGCGCGGATAATTACCGCATATTCACGAATCACATTATTGTCTCCGATGTAAGCACAGGTATCTTCTCCCTGATAGTTGAAGTCCTGCGGCTCGGCGGCTATCACACTGCCCTGGAAAAAACGGTTGTTGTTACCGATACGGGCACCGCTCATAATGCTGACATAGGGCATGATGACATTATTGTCACCTATCTCCACATTCTTGTCAATGTAGGCGAAAGGATAAATCGTGCAATTCTTTCCGATTTTCGCCTCCGGGCTTACAAAAGCCTGTTCGCTGATGTTGCTCATATTGATTGGTATTAAAGGTTATTCATTACGTCCACCGCCTAATGCCGAGTAAAGGCTGACGTAGGACTGAAGACTGTCAAACTTGTCTTGCACCTGCTGCAACTGGGCGGAAAGCAACGATTGCTGGGCGGTAAGGATTTCCAGCACGGTCGTGTTTGCCTCTACCATCTGTTCTTTGGTGTTTGCCAAGGCTTCTTCCAAAAGCTTCACTTGCTTGGCGTGCGCATTTGCTTTCTGGTCCGCAATCTGGTAAGCGAACATGGCGTTGCTTACTTCCTGTCCTGCCTGCAACAATGTTTGCTGGAATGCCAACTCAGCCTGCTTCTCCTGCACCTGGGCTGCTTTCAATTCATACTTCAACTTTCCGTTAGCGAACAGAGGCTGAGTAAGCGAAGCGATGGCTGAAAGAAGCCATTTGCCCGGATTTACCACAATGCCACCATTGTTTGTGAAAGCGGCTTCGGCTGTCACCGTCAAAGACGGATAGAAATTAGCCTTAGCCTGGCTCAC
Source organism: Prevotella sp. P5-108 (assembly GCA_963608705.1). Taxonomy (GTDB): domain Bacteria; phylum Bacteroidota; class Bacteroidia; order Bacteroidales; family Bacteroidaceae; genus CAVDHB01. The sequence goes on along the minus strand of CAVDHB010000039.1, from coordinate 28,269 downwards.
TCCGTAGAATGCACTTGCCAACGTAGCCTCAGCCATCCGTACATCAGGACGGTTACCCAAGGACTGCAAAGGAACGCCCGCAGAGAAAGAGGAATTCAGTTGCTGGTTCTCAAGCGATCCACGTTCAATCGGATGAGAAACCTCTCCCATCAGCAAACAGATGCCATTCTCCGTCTCTCTGATGGATTGTTTCAAAGCCGGAATCTGGGCTTCCACAGCCGCAATGTTCGCCTTGCTCTGATTGATGGCTGTAGTTGTAGTCATACCTGCGGGTTTCATATTCTCCATCACAGGTATTATTTTCTCCCAATTCTTCTTGGTTTCCTCTGTGATCTGCACCTCACGGTCAAGCATCAACAACGTATAGTAAGCGTTGGCTATGTTCGTGATAATCTGGGAACGCACGGACTGCACATACGCTTTGCTCTGCGCCAACTGTTCTTTGGCACTTTCCTTCGCATTGCGGTATTTGCCGAAGATGTCCACCACCCAGCTTGCCTGTACCGGAAGACTGTAAATCTTGCTCGCAGGCGCACTGCCGAACTTGCTCACCGTACCGGAGGGAGAGAACTGCAAAGAAGGATAGAAAGCCAACTTCGCAGACTTCAACGCTGTCTCCACCTGCTCCACCGTCAATTGGGCGGACTGCAGGTTCTGATTATGTTTCAACGCCTTTTCAATCAACGTCTGCAACTGTGGGTCGGTAAACACCTCACGCCAATGCAGATTGCCGGTGGAAAGCGTGTCACCCAACGCCAAAGAATCAGACGAGCCGGCCACCGTGTCACGGAACAAACCGTGAGCAACGGAGTCAATGGAGGCCGGACGCTGATAATGGCCATAGAATGTCCGTTTATAGCTGCCACAGCTGCTCATTAAAAGAGCAGCCATGCCGGCTAAACATATTGTAGTATATTTCTTATTCATACGAATCATCTTTTGTTTACATACTGTTCCAATTCAGGAGCCACCTCATCGGACTTCGTGTCGTCCCACTTCAACGGCTTCACCTTCTCTTGCAAGTACTCGAACACGATGAACAGGACTGGCACCACAAACACCTGGAAGATGGTACCAATCAACATACCGCCGATGGCGGCTGTACCCAAGGTACGGTTTCCATTACCTCCGACACCGAAGGCGAACATCAACGGCAGCAAACCGATAATCAAGGCCAGAGAGGTCATCAACAACGGACGCAGACGGGCGGACGCACCCAACACGGCAGCCCATGCGATGCTCATGCCCTGACGACGACGGTCGAGCGCAAACTCCACAATAAGGATGGCGTTCTTTGCCAACAGTCCCATCAACATAATCAAGGCAATCTGCATATAGATGTTGTTGGACATCTGTCCCAATATCAACTTCAAGGCTTGTATATTACCCAATGCCGCATAACCGTTGACGAAGAGGAAACTACCCATCAAACCGAACGGTATGGAAAGCAACACAGCCAAAGGCAACAGGTAACTCTCGTACTGCGCACTCAGCAACAAATACACGAACACGAAGCAAAGCAAGAAAATCAAGCCTGTCGTACTGCCGCTGGTCTCAGCCTCCTCACGGGCCATACCGCCCAACTCATAGCTGTATCCCTGCGGAAGGGTCTTGGCCACCTCGCTGATAGCCTGCAACGCCTGTCCTGAAGTATAGCCACTGTTAGGAGCTACCTGCAAGGTGATAGACGTAAACATGTTGAAACGGTTAATCAAGTCGGGACCGTACACCTTCTTGATACTCATGAACTGAGTAATCGGTGCCATTTCTCCATTCTGACCACGCACCTTCACCTGGTTCAACGTCTTCAGATTCTCACGGCTCAACGGCTCACTCTGCACCATCACGCGGTACATACGACCGAAACGGTTAAAGTTGGAAGCGTAAAGACCACCATAATATCCCTGCATGGTAGAAAGGATGTCTTTCGGACTGATACCCGCACGCTTACAAGCCGCTGCGTCAATATCAATCATGTACTGCGGGAACTTCGGGTTGAAGGAAGTCTGGGCAGACTGAATCTCCGGACGTTTCTGCAACTCTGCCATGTAGTTCTGCACGATCTTGTAGAACTTATCCAAGTCGCCACCAGTCTTGTCCTGCATGTTCACCTCGATATTAGAGGTAGCGGAATATCCCGGCACCATCGGAGGTGTGAAGAACAACACCTGCGCATCCTTAAACAATTTCTGCGCACGCATGAACAAGGTCATATACGTAATGTCCGCACTCTGCAGGACAGAACGTTCCTCCCAAGGTTTCATACGGATAAATCCGCAGGCGTAGGAAGGTCCCTGTCCGCCTAAGAAGCTAAATCCTGAAATCAATGTACGAGACTGGATAGCCGGGTCAGAAGCAATCAGGCTGTCCACTTGCTGCAACACTTTGTCTGTGCGAGCCTTTGAGGTTCCAGGAGGAAGTGTCACGGCACACATGATAGTACCCTGGTCTTCATTAGGCACCATGGCCGTAGGCGTGGTACTCATCAACAGCGCTGTAATGGCAATAGCCAGTCCGACCAAGCCAAAGGAAATCCATTTCTTATGAATCAACCACACCACACGCTTCTTATACCCTTTCAGCAAGTTGCTGTAACCAGCGTTGAAAGCGGTATGGAAACGGCTGATAAAAGTCGTCTTCTTCTGTTTTGTCGGGTCATGCGGCTTCAGCAAAAGGGCGCAAAGAGCCGGACTCAAGGTCAAAGCGTTCAAAGCGGACAAACCGATAGACACGGCCATGGTCACACCGAACTGGCGGTAGAATGTACCAGAGGTTCCCGACATGAAGCTCACCGGCACGAACACAGCCATCATGACCAAGGTGATGGAAACGATAGCTCCGCTCAGCTCGCCCATGGCATCGATGGAAGCCTCGTGAGAGGACTTATAACCTTGATCCAACTTCGCATGGACACCTTCGACCACCACAATGGCATCATCCACCACAATGGCAATGGCCAGCACAAGAGCGCACAACGTCAGCAAGTTCATACTGAAACCAATCAGGTTCAGCACGAAGAATGTACCAATCAACGCAACCGGGATGGCGATAGCAGGAATCAATGTGGAACGCAAATCCTGCAAGAACACATACACCACGATAAACACGAGGACGAACGCCTCCAACAAGGTCTTGATCACCTCATGAATAGAAGCGAACAAGAAGTCGTTCACATTCATTACGGTGTTTATCTCCAAGCCGTTCGGAAGCTGTTCCGAAGCCTTATCCAGCTGGTTCTGAATGTCCTTCACCGTCTGAGTAGCGTTCGTACCCGCCATCTGGTAAACGATACAGGTCACAGCCTTGTGTCCGTCCACCTGGTTCGTAACGGAGTAATCCATACGTCCCAGTTCCACACGAGCCACATCTTTCAGCCGAAGCACTTCACCGTCGGGCAAGGCTTTGACAACCATCTGTTCGAATTCCTCCGGCTTCTGCAAACGACCCTTATAGCGGATGGTGTACTGATAACTCTGGTTCTGCGTATCCTCGCCAAACTGTCCGGGAGCAGCCTCAATGTTCTGCTCAGCCAACACAGCGGAAATATCGGAAGGCACCAAGTTGTATTGAGCCATCACATCCGGCTTCAGCCAGATACGCATGGAGTAATCCTGTCCCAGCACCTTAGCGTCACCCACACCGGAGATACGCTGGATTTCCGGAATCAAGTTAATCTTCGCATAGTTCTCCACGAACTCCATGCTGTATTTATTGGCCTTGTCATACAAGGAGAACACTACCAACATGGCGTTCTGTCTCTTCTGGGTAGTCACACCGATTTGCGTAACCTCCTGCGGCAACAGTCCCTGAGCCATAGATACTCGGTTCTGCACATTGACAGCCGCCATATCCGCGTTTGTCCCCTGTTTGAAATAAACGGTAATCTGCGCACTACCAGTGTTGGTGGCGGAAGAAGTCATGTACATCATGTTCTCCACACCATTGATTTGGTTCTCCAACGGCGCCACCACAGAGTTCAGCACCGTCGTGGAGTTGGCACCCGTATACGTCGCACTCACACTGACCTGCGGAGGAGCGATGTCCGGGTATTGCAAGACAGGGATTGAAAGCAATCCCAACACGCCCAAGATGACTATCAAGATGGAAATCACCGTTGACAGCACCGGACGCTCGATAAATCTGTCTAATTTCATTGTTGCTTATTCTATATTAAATAAACGGTCTTTCTGAATTATTGGAAAGCAGTCTTCAAGTTACCCTCGTGCTGGTCTTTCATAGCCTTCTGAAACTTCGCCGTACGCTGGGCAGCTGTAATAGGTTTGATTTTCTGTCCGTCTTTCAAGTTCTGCACGCCTTCCACCACGATTTGGTCGCCCGGCTTGATTCCGTCCAACACGATGTAATGCTGTCCGTCGTCCAAGTCAGAAATCTTGATTTCCGTATATTTCACGCTCTTGTCCGGCTGAAGCACATAGACAAACTTCTTGTCCTGAATCTCCACTGTGGCAGACTGCGGAATCATAATCACATTAGACATCACGTAAGGGAACACGATGTTGGCGGAACCACCACTACGCAACACACCTTGTCCATTCTTGAAGATGGCGCGCATACTTACAGAACCTGTGGACGGGTCAATCACTCCGCTCACCGCATCAATGCGTCCTGTCTCATTATATTCCGTGCCATCGGCCAGTTGCAACTTCACGGCTGGCATCTGCGCCAGTTGCTGTTGCAGTGCCCCACCAGTCTTCGTCATCTCCAAAAGCTGCTTTTCCGTCATGGAGAAGTACACGTACACATCTCCAATCTCAGACACTGTAGTCAAAGGCTCTTGGCTGGAAGGACTTACCAAGCTTCCCAAACGATAAGGGAAAGTGCCTACCACACCATTGGACGGACTCTTCACGGTGCAGAAAGAAAGATTCTGACGGGCGGTAATCAAAGCTGCGCGACACTGAGCCAAGTTTGCCTGTGCGGATTTCAAGTTCTCCACTGCCATTTGGTAGTCATACGCACCGATAATGCCTTTCTTGTAAAGTTGATTCTTGCTGTTCATCGTCAACCGCGCAGATCCAATCGCCGCACTGGCAGCGGAAATTTGCGCTTGTGCCTGTGCCACAGCCGCCCGGTAGGGCGTAGGATCAATCTGGAACAAAGGCTGTCCCTTACGTACAGTGGCACCCTCGTCCACACACAGTTTGACAATTTGTCCAGTCACTTGCGGACGCACTTCCACGTCCTGAAAGCCCTTGATAGTGGCCGGGTAAGAGGTAGATTGATTCGTAGAGGCAGACTGCACCGTCATCACGGTGTATTCGTCATCCCCTAACTTCATCTGTCCCTGCTTACTTCCGCAGGCAGTCAGCATAGCGGCTCCTACCACTCCCATAAGCATTCGTTCGAAACAGTTTCTCATACTTTTCCTTAAATGTTTAGTCATGATTATTTTTCTTACTTGTTATCTTCATGAAAGAGAAAAAAGGAACAATCCTCTTTTTCCTTATATATCTCATGCAAAAATAGGAAATAAAAACTTCTTCTTACTCATTGAGCCACGACTATTTAACAAAGACTAACTAAGAATTGTTCCATTTTTCCGATGCAGCTTTCTATTTCCTACTTTACCGGTTAACATAAAAATGGCTCTTCACGCCGCACACGCAAAGAGCCATCTCACCTAAAATATGATTTACTTACATCATTTCTCTATCACCATCCCGGATTTTGCTCAATCTTGGCATCGGTATTAGCGTCAATCACAGCCTGAGGAATAGGGAACAACGTCCATTTCGTAATTTTCTCATGCACGGTATTGAAAGCGCCCTTCCAGAAAGGTTGCTGCACAGTGTACATGGCATGTTCATTCACACTCTTGATACCATCGGCCCCCATTCTCAACAACGTGTTCCAACGGCGTTCCTCGCCATATAACTCACGGGCACGCTCGTCCAGAATATACTGGAAAGTCATGTCGTTGGCTGTAGCCAATACCTGACAATGCGCACGATTACGGATGATATTAATATCCGCCGCTGCACCGTTTTTGTCACCCAAACGGAGCTTGGCCTCCGCACGCAACAATACGGTCTCAGCCGAACGCAAAGCGTATAAATCGTAATAAGCGTATGAACGGTTTCCACCATCAACCAAGTCATCGTATCCCCAGTCGTCTATCGGAGCGAACTTTGTCCATACTGGCGCATATTTGGAGAAACTTGGATCATCCGTCTTCAACTCATCCACGCTTACCTCTTGTCCATAGCTGCTGCTGTTTTTATTGATACATTTGAATGTACGACGGATATTACAAGGAGCATTACGAATATCACCTGGATCATTCTTCCAAATATCCGTGATGATATAAGATGTAGGAGATTGGTCTTGTACGCCACGTCCACCTACATAAGCAGACACATTTCCTCCCGGATAGACACTCTCGTCCACATTGTCACCGAAAGGCTTTCCCTCCTTATCATTCTTGTTTTGGTCTTTCCACTGCAAGTCACGCAACACAGGCGACATGTTACGAGGAGAGCTTAAGCGTCTTCCTCCGAACTGATGATACACCTTGTAATCATTCTGGAAGACCCAAAGCCCCTCCGTATTGCCTTCCTCGTAATCATAGTTTCCTTCCTGAAAAAGGTCAAAGAACACATTGCCGTTAGGATAATAGGCTTGCACACCATTCTTCTCATCCCCCTTACCTGCCACGGCACGAGTTCCAAAACGCTGTGTCATCAACGGATAGTCGCCCATCACTTGATCACAGTAACCAATCGCTTTCTGCAAGTCAGCCTTGTCATTGTTTTTGATGGTAGCCAACGCCACATACGCTTCAGCCAAGAAATGAAGGGCGGCTCCCTTGGTAATATGACCAGCCGCCGGATGCAACGGCAGATTATTCACGGCGTTCTCCAAGTCCTTGATGGCAAACTGATAGGTTTCCTCACGAGTGGAACGCTTGAAGTCAAGTTTCAAGTCCTGATAGAACTTATCTACCAATGGCACACCACCCCACATCTCACCTAAACTCAAGTAAGAATAGCCACGGAAGAAAGACAATTCTCCGAAGACTTGCTTCTTGGTAGCCTCATCCCAAGCCAATCCTTCCTTATTATAACCTTCCAAAGTTTGATTCGCATAGTTTGCCAACTGGAAGAAAGCGTCATAATACTCATTGGAAGGCGCAGTGGTCGGAGCCCACGTACTGAAATTGCTCGTTCCGTTACCCGTACAACGCCAATACGGAGAATCGTAGAAATCAGATCCACGCCCCATCAAGAAGTTTTTGTCCTGATACCAATACTGAATATGTTCGTGCATATTCGTGACACAGGCATTTACCTGGTCTGCGGTGTTATAGGCATTCTCAGGAGTATAAATTGTTTTCGGATTTTCAGTCAAGAAATCGCCGTCATTACAAGCTGTCAAGACGAACGAAGTGACCAATAGTCCTGCAAATATAAAGTTCGCTTTCATTATTTCAACTGTTTATAAGAAGATTAGAATGTAAGATTCACGCCTAATGAAACAGTACGTGACAAAGGATAACCATAGCTGTACGTATTTAAACGTTGCTGTATCTCAGGATCTCCACCTTCCCACCCAGTAAGAGTGAAGAGGTTCTTGCACGACACATACGCTTTCAGATTCTGAATGCCGACCGTCTTCAACCATGGCTGACGGAAAGTGTAAGAAAGGCTCAAATCAGACAAACGCACAAAGGTATATGACTGCAACGGGACATAACGACCATCGGTATAGTTCACACGAGGATACTTGTTGCTCTTGTTCTCCGCTGTCCACCAACCGTGATTGTAGTTATTGTCTCTGGCACCCGTGGCTCCTGTCACAGACGCAAACGCATTCCAGTTCACCTCCTGGCCAAAGCCGTTTCCTCCAAAGACTCCATTGAACATGAAATAAAGCTCAAAGTTCTTGTAGGTAAAGGTATTGGCGAAGTTCATACGGAAGTTCTCCTTACGATAGCCCAAGATGGTGCGGTCATTATCGTCAATCTTACCATTACCGTCGATATCCGCGAATTTCACATCACCAGGCTCCGCACTTGCCATCTTTATATATTCCTTGTCATCCTCCTGCACGATGCCTATGGCTTTGTAACCATAGATGGCTCCCAAAGATTTATTCAAGAACAAAGAGTTGTTGATATCATCCTTGCCATCTCCATACAAAGAAACAAGCTTGTTACGGTTAATGGTAAAGTTGAGCATCGAAGTCCAAGTGAAGTCTTTTGTCTTGATGTTCTGAGTAGTCAATGTCCACTCAATACCCCAGTTGTCCACTTGTCCCATCGTAGCCTTGATAGAGGTAATACCATTAATCATCACAGGAATCGTACGATTGAAAATCTGGTTGGTAGTTTTCGACTTGTAGGCATCGAAGTCCAAATGAATGCGGTCTTCCAACAAACCAAGTTCAAAACCAGCGTTCCATGACTCAGTCTGTTCCCATCCCAGATTCGGGTTACCCACCGTGTTCAAACGTTGTCCCCAACTGGGTGTGGAGCTGTTTCCAAAAGGATACACATGCCCACCGTTCTGTCCCAATACAATAGTGGAAAGCGTAGAATAAGGTGACAGAGACTGATTACCGTTCCGTCCCCAAGAGGCTTTCAGCTTCAAATAGCTTATGGCTTTCAACTTCTCCATAAAAGATTCGTTGGAAATAGTCCAAGCCACTCCGACTGCCGGGAATGTACCCCATTTGTTGTTAGCACCGAACACAGAGGAACCATCACGACGTACAGACACATTCAAATGATAAGTGTCGTTGTAGTTATAGTTGATACGCCCTAAATAACCCACATCATTATGCAACGTGTAGTCAAGATTACTGATTTTCTGTGTGGCAGCATAGCTCAACCCCCAATAACCCAAAGTGGTGTTTCCCAAAGATGCGAAATCAGAACCCGTGGACTTGCGATAATCATAACGCTTAGAGTCACGAGTGTACACATAAGTCACATCTATATAATGTTTACCAAACTGCTGGGTATAGTTGAAGATATTATCCCATACCCAATAGGTATTTTTTGTGCGGGCAGTATAGCCATTCGCTTGTGCCAAATAACCTGCGATGGTTTCATCCGAATAACGGTCTTCACCTTCGCCTTCTTTCACATAATAACCTTCATGAGTGAAATAATCACGTTCTACATTCTCCACAGAATAGCGGACATTCATACGATAGGAAAGCCCCTTTATCCAAGGGCATTTTACCAGCACATGCCCACTCAACATCGTGGTGGCATAGGTGTCATGGTCATCAATCGTATTGCTTAACACACTCCATAACGGATTTTCCTGAGACATACCCTCATTCGTAGGATATTTCTCCGGCATTCCATTGGCACGGGTTGGTTGTCCATAAGGAGAAAGCAATAAAGCAGTACCCAAATTATACTGAGTAGGGCCTGAATAATTGTTATAAGAATAAGTAGCGGCACCGCCGATTTGCAACCAGTCCGTAATATCCGACTGCAAACGCGCCATGAAGCTGTTACGACGATAGTCATCCCCTATCACTACTCCTTTTTGCTGAGCAAAGGTACCGTTTAAATAATAATTTATTTTCTCAGAAGCGCCCGAAACAGAAGCGGAATAGTTCTGCAAGAACCCTGTTCGGGTTACATAATCAAACCAGTCAGTTGTACGTCCCGCCTTGTAATTTGCGTAATCATATTGTTTCATCCAGCCACTCGGATCCGCATCTTCTTTCAGTCCGCTCAGCAGATTTCCTCTCTTCACATAATCTTCTGGACTCAACAAGTCGGGCTTACAAGTAGGATTAGAGAATGCCCAGGAGGCGTTCAACGTTACCACCGGCTTGCCCAACTTACCTTTCTTAGTGGTAATCATAATCACACCGTTGGCAGCCTGAGAACCGTAGGCGGCCAACGAAGTAGCATCCTTCAAGACACTCATCGTCTCCACTGTGGCGGGGTCAATGTCACGCATTGTACCCATGAAGATGACACCGTCCACCACTAACAACGGACTGCCACCTCCATTCACGGACTTCTGTCCACGCACCAACAAGGATGGATTCTGACCGGCACCTTGCTGCTGGGACACGTTGATACCCGTTACCGTACCACGCAAATAGTCCATGGAACTGGTCGTGGGCTGAAGGGAGATAGGAGACTTCGCCATGTCTATGGTAGACACAGAACCCGTGAAGTTCTTCCGCTTCATGGTACCATAACCTACCACCACGACCTCATTCAGCGTCTGGTCTTTAGGTTTTAAACTGATTTCCAGCGTTTTATCATAGGGGGGGTAGAAATTTCAGAAGGTTCATACCCGACATAAGACACCGTGATAGATGACCCTTCCGGCACGGGAAGATGGAATTTTCCATCCATATCCGTAATGACACCACTCTTGGAACCCTTCACGGTCACGCTGGCACCGATAACAGGTTCCCCTTTTTCGTCTTTCACCACGCCGTTCACCACCTTTTGCTGCTGAACTTCCAAGTTCAGAGGTGAGACCAACGATGCCGCAAACGTAGAGGAAGACGGCGTGACAGCCAACAGGCCACACGCAGCCAAAGCCACCAGGGCTTTTGAATTTGTTTTTGAATGTTTAGACCTCATTGTGATTGAATGATAAGTAATTGTAAGTTTCTATTAATCTTTAGTATGGTAGTTTCTTTAAGGTGAGATGTCGCTTCACATCACCTTTCGGGAGCAAATATACACTTTATACTGTAAACATCCAAACAAAAACAAGCATTTTATAAAAAAGCCTCCCGCAGACTCTTCGTCTACAGGAGGCTTCCATCATGTATTATAACTATAAACTAAGGAATTATCATGCGTTCTGAATGTAATTAACCACCCACTCGCCTACTTCCTTCGTGCCGTACTTAGCACCGCCCGGCACTTGGATTTCCGGGGTACGCACATTGGCATCCAAGGAAGCGTCCACGGCCTTGCGAATCAACGCACCTTCTTCTTTCAAGTTGAAATGCTCGAACAGCATCGCCACGGACAGAATCTGCGCCAATGGATTGGCGATGTTCAGACCCTTTGCCTGAGGCCAAGAACCGTGGATTGGTTCAAATACCGGAGTACTCTCACCCGTGGAAGCAGAAGGAAGCAAGCCCATAGAACCGCTGATGCAAGAGCCTTCGTCCGTCAAGATGTCTCCGAACGTGTTTTCCGTGACCATCACATCGAAGAAACGAGGATCTTGAATCATACGCATGGCCGCATTGTCCACATACATATAGTCTACCTTCACGTCAGGATAAAGCGGCTCCATCTCCTTGGCGATACGACGCCACAAACGACTGGAGGCAAGCACATTCGCCTTGTCAACCACCGTCAGATGACGACGACGTTTCTGCGCATATTCAAAACCTACTTTCAAGATACGGACGATTTCAGGACGCGTATATTTGTCCGTGTCATACGCCTCGTCCTCACCTTCTTTCTTCTCTCCGAAGTACATACCGCCGGTCAATTCACGGATGCACACGAAGTCCGCACCTTTCACCAACTCATCTTTCAAAGGCGACATGTGAAGCAGACAGTCGAAAGTCTGCACAGGACGGATATTGGCGAACAAACCCAACTTCTTGCGCATGGCCAACAAGCCTTGCTCAGGACGCACTTTCGCCGCCGGGTTGTTATCAAACTTAGGGTCACCCACCGCAGAGAACAACACTGCGTCCGCCTCTTTACAGATATTGAAAGTCTCCTCCGGGAACGGATCGCCCACTTTGTCAATGGCATCCGCTCCGCAAAGAGCGTATTTATACTCCACTTTATGACCGAACTTGGCACATACGGCACTCATCACAGCCACGCCTTCTTTTGAGATTTCCGGTCCGATACCATCGCCCGGAAGAACGGCTATTTTAAAATCCATAATCTATTTGTTTTTTATTTGGTTCTTTATGTATTTCACTCATTCTCTATGGAATGCGTGAAAGTCTTGAAATTATCAGTGACTTCATTCTTGTCTGGACGCACATCGCCTTCATAACTGTCCTCGATGGAGTTCAGCAATTTGATGGTGGCTTTGATGGCGGAATCCGTCTGGTCTGCGTCCAGTCCGCTGGTGCGGTATGTCCGCCCCTTGTATTCCCACGTAATGACAGTCTGCACCAAGGCATCTGTACGGCCTCCGGGCGGAATCGTCACACTGTAGTTTGTCAGCCAGGGGAACTCCCGGTTCAGTTTTTGGCGATAAATATGCCTTACCGCTCTCACAAAAGCGTCATACATACCATCACCCGTGGCCGTCTCCTCGTAAGAAGCGCCGTTCACCTCTATCCGCACACACGCCATCGGCTGCATGCCCTTGGCGATAGTCACCGCATAGTTGAGCAGTTTCACCTTCTCCACGGGAGCTGTATGTTTCAAGACATCCGCCACAATATAAGGAAGGTCTCCCTGGGTTACCAGCTCTTTCTTGTCGCCCAACTCCACTACCCGTTTGGTAACGAGCTTTGTCTGTTCGGGAGTCAGTTCCAGTCCAAGCTGTTTCAAGTTCTGTGCGATGTTGGCCTTACCGCTGGATTTACCCAACGCATACTCTCTTAATCGCCCGAAGCGTTCAGGATGCAGTTCGCCGCAATACAGGTTATCCTTCCGATCTCCGTCGGCATGGACGCCCGCCACTTGCGTGAAGACACTGCCTCCCACTATCGGCTTGTTGGGCGCCACGGCGATACCCGCATAGTTCTCCACCACCTTGCTTATCTCGTAGAGATATTTCTCATCCAATCCCATCTCGCAATTGAAATGGTCTCGCAGGATAGCGTCCACACTGGACACCGGAGCGTTGCCAGCCCGTTCACCCAGTCCGTTCACCGTCACGTCAATGACATGACAACCGGCCAAGACCGCCGCCACGACATCCGAGATAGCCAAATCGTAATCATTATGAGCATGGAACTCGAAGACGCAATCGGGGAAACGGCGTATCATCTGCCGCATATACTTATACGTCTGCAAGGGATCCAAAATACCCAAGGTATCCGGCAGGATGAAACGACCCACAGGCTCGTCTTTCAACTCCTCCATCAACCCGAACACGAAGTCCGGCGAGTTCTTCATGCCCCCGCTCCAATCCTCCAGATAAAGATTGGAACGGATGCCCTGCGACTTGGCGTAGGCTATCGCCTCCTTGATGTCCGCCACATGTTCCTTCAGACTTTTATGCAACTGATGCGTGCAATGCTTCTCAGAACCTTTGGCCAACAGATTGATGACCTTGCAGCCACAATCCTTTATCCAGTCAATCGAAATATGACGGTCTACAAAGCCCAAGACCTCCACCTTGTCCAGATAGCCAGCCTCTTTCGCCCAACGGCAGATGTCCGCCACCGCCTCTTTCTCTCCAGCCGACACCCTTGCGGAAGCCACCTCGATGCGATCCACCTTCAAACGGGTGAGCAGCATCCGGGCAATCAGCAATTTCTCATGGGGCAGGAACGACACTCCGCGGGTTTGCTCCCCGTCGCGGAGTGTCGTGTCCATTATCTCGATTCTTGTCTTTTTCATTTGCAAAAACGGCGGATGTCATCGGCGTGCTGCTGTTCCCACGCCACAATCTTGTCCTTGTTCTGCAACAAGAAGTCAATGTCATCCAATCCATTCATCAGACAGTACTTCTTATATCCGTTGATTTCAAACTTCTCACTACGTCCCGTAGCCCGGTTAGTGACCGTCTGGTTCGGCAAGTCCACCTCCACTTCCATTTTAGGATTGGCGTCAATGCTCTCGAAGAGTTCTTTCAGGAAATCCTCGCTCACCTGCACCGGCAACACAAAGTTGTTCAACTCGTTGTTCTTGTGGATGTCTGCGAAGAAGCTGGAAATCACCACTCGGAAGCCATAACCAGCGATAGCCCACGCCGCATGCTCACGACTGGAGCCAGAGCCGAAGTTCTTTCCCGCCACCAAGACCTCTCCACTGTAACGAGGGTCGTTCAACACGAAGTCCTTAATCGGGTTTCCCTGTTTGTCATACCGCCAGTCACGGAAAAGGTTCTCTCCAAATCCTTCTTTGGTCGTGGCTTTCAGGAAACGAGCCGGGATTATCTGGTCTGTGTCCACATTCTCCAAGGGAAGCGGCACACAAGTACTTGTAATGATATTGAATTTCTTTTTCATTTGAATGTCTGCTTATAGTTCTTAAAAAATGCGAGTTCACGCCAATAAAGTTCTGGGGTCTGTCACCTCGCCCGTCACAGCCGCAGCCGCAGCCGTCAAAGGACTGGCCAGCATTGTGCGGCTTCCAGGTCCCTGACGACCTTGGAAGTTACGGTTTGAGGTAGACACGGCATATTTTCCGGCCGGAATCTTGTCGTCGTTCATGGCCAGACAAGCGGAACAACCCGGCTGACGAATCACAAAACCAGCCTCCGTCAGCACTTTGTCCAATCCCTCGTCCTTGATTTGCTTCATCACCGTCCAAGAGCCCGGCACCAGCCAAGCCGTCACATCCGCAGCCTTTTTCCGTCCTTTCACAATCGACGCAAAGGCACGGAAGTCTTCGATACGTCCGTTGGTACAAGCTCCCAAGAACACATAGTCCACCTTGTGTCCCAACAGTCCGTCTCCCGGCTTGAAGTCCATATAGTCCAAAGCCTTCTCAAAAGAAGCTCTTTCTTCCGGCGCAATCTGATCCAACGTCGGTATCTTCTGGGTGATACCCATGCCCATGCCCGGATTCGTACCGTAGGTAATCATTGGTTCAATATCCGCAGCGTCATAATGTATTTCCTTGTCGAACACCGCGTCATCGCCACTCTTCAAGGTCTTCCAGTAGGCTACCGCCTTGTCCCATTCCTCTCCTTTCGGAGCGAACTCTCGGCCTTTGATATAGTTAAAGGTAGTCTCGTCGGGAGCGATAAAACCGCCACGAGACCCCATTTCGATACTCAAGTTGCACAGTGTAAGACGACCGTCCATGGACATATCCCGTATCACAGAGCCAGCGTATTCAATAAAATAGCCCGTACCGCCAGAAGTGGTCATCTTTGACATGATGTACAACGCCACATCCTTGGCCGTCACACCCTTTTTCAGTTTGCCGTCAATGCTGATACGCATAGACTTCGGCTTCTGCTGCAAGATACACTGGGAAGCCATCACCATCTCCACCTCGGACGTACCGATACCGAAAGCCACCGCTCCCAACGCACCGTGGGTGGAAGTATGAGAGTCACCGCAGACAATGGTCATTCCCGGAAGAGAAAGTCCACGCTCCGGACCCACCACATGGATGATACCGTTCTTGGGGTTCATCATGCCATAATAGCTCAGTCCGAAATCCTTGCAGTTTTGCTCCAACGTGTCCACCTGCTTCTTGGACACCGGGTCTTCAATCGGCTTGTCCTGGTCGTGTGTCGGAGTGTTATGGTCGGGCATACAGTAGATTTGCTCCGGACGGAAGCACTTCAATCCTCTGTCTTTCAATCCGGCAAATGCCTGCGGAGAAGTCACCTCATGGCAATAAAGCCGGTCGATATACAATTGAGTGGGACCGTCTTTCACGATTTGCACCACGTGAGCGTCCCAGATTTTGTCAAATAACGTATTCATACTCTTTTTGTTCGTATAAGTTTCTTATAAGTGCGATTAGACATTCACAGTCGGTTCGCCTTAGTTGTTTGTTTAGTTTCTGAATTTGTTGATACAGTCAATATAAGCCTCCACGGAAGCGGCCACAATATCCGTATTGGCGCCGAAGCCGTAGTACACGTGTCCGTTGTATTCCACCTGCATGTGCACCTTTCCCACATCGTTGCTGCCCTTGTTGATAGCCTGGATGGTGAATTCCTTCAGCTCCATGTGCTTGTTGATGATTTTCTTCAAGGCGTTGATAGCCGCGTCCACCGGGCCGTTGCCACTGGCCGCCTCCTCGAACTTCTGTCCGGCGATGTCCAGTCCTATACTGGCTACCTCACGCACCCCCACTCCGGCAGTCACCTGCAAGAAGTCGAGCTTCACACTGTGAGTGGCCGTACGGTCGGCGCCCGCCAACATCAAGATGTCATCGTCATTGACCTCTTTCTTCTTGTCCGCCAGTTTCAGGAAGTCCTGGTAAATCTTGTCCATCGCCTCGTCAGAAGGATTCACGCCCAACACGTGCAAACGATACTTCAAGGCAGCGTGTCCGCTGCGGGCCGTCAGTACAATGGCGTTGTCATCAATGCCGACTTCCTTCGGGTCGATAATCTCATAGGTCTGTACGTTCTTCAGCACACCATCCTGGTGAATACCCGAAGAGTGAGCGAACGCATTGCGTCCCACAATCGCCTTGTTAGGCTGCACAGGCATGTTCATCAAGCTGGACACCAGCCGGCTGGTAGAATAAATCTTCTTTGTGTTGATGTTCGTGTTGAGTCCGAAAGTATGGTGATGGCATTTCAGAATCATCGCCACTTCTTCCAAGGAGGTATTTCCCGCTCTCTCGCCGATACCGTTGATAGTCACCTCCACCTGACGGGCGCCGTTTGCCACGCCGGCCATGGTGTTGGCGGTGGCCATGCCCAAGTCGTTATGACAGTGGGTGGAAAGAATCGCCTTGTCCACATTGTCCACGTGTTCCATGAGGTACTTAATCTTCGCGCCGAACTCGGAAGGCAGGCAATAACCCGTCGTATCCGGCAAGTTCACCACCGTGGCGCCGGCCTTGATGACCGCCTCCACGACTTGCGCCAAGTATTCGTTGTCCGTGCGTCCGGCATCCTCCGCATAGAACTCCACGTCTTCCACATAACGCTTCGCATACTTCACAGCCGCCACCGCACGCTCGATGATTTCCTCCCTCGTGGAATGGAACTTATATTTTATATGAGAATCAGATGTACCGATACCCGTGTGGATACGCCCTCTCTTCGCATATTTCAACGCCTCGGCCGCACAGTCAATATCTTTCTCCACCGCGCGGGTCAAGGCGCAAATGGTGGGCCATGTCACCGCCTTGGAGATTTCCACCACTGAATTAAAGTCACCGGGACTGGAGATGGGGAATCCCGCCTCGATTACATCCACGCCAAGAAGTTCCAGCTGTTTGGCCACCTGTATCTTCTCCACCGTGTTTAACTGGCATCCGGGAACTTGCTCACCGTCTCTTAATGTCGTGTCGAAAATGTACAATCTGTTATTATCCATATTTTGTTTATAGTTATTATTTCAAAAGATTGGTGCAAATGTACGGATTTAATACGAAAGTTGAAAACGAAAGCCGTTGTTTTTACAATAAAAGAACGTCATTTTATAAGCAAACAGCCCTAATTACACAAACAATTCATAGTCTGTGCAATCTTTTTGGACAAAGAAACGGAGTGATGTAACGCAAAATTCACACGAATGTATTTCCTCTGACATATTCCCTCCCTATCTTTGCACACGAGAAACGGACAGCCTTGCGAGACGGAACTCTTTCTTCCGAAGCTAAGGAAGCGTTTGTTTCTCAGTGGTGAAATCTCAACAAACAACATTCATACATCAAATCTCTCCTTTAAAGACGTGGCCTGAGCGCAGGTCTCGTCTTTTTTAACGCCAGAAGCGTAACGCCCTGTCCCCTTGACGCAGAAGCAAGAAGTGAGCTTGCCCGTGCAGGCTGACAAGACGAGCTATTGCGCTATATAAAAGGTCCAGACTTACAGGAAAAAGAGTCCCCAACGGGCGTTAAAAGGCGTTCAAACGGCTGTTCAGCCCACTCACAACATTCGATATAAACACATGTATCGTATGTGATAAACACATGTATCGTATGTGATGAACACGTGTATCGTATGTGATGAACACGTGTATCGTATGTGATAAGACGAACAACTGTGTGTTTTCAAAAAAGAGATTAGGGTTAATAAGCTGTATATCTGCATATAAGAAGTGATGGACTTATGGTATTCATCTTCTCACACAAGCAAACATAAAATCACTTACGCGCCAAACGTCTTATGACCTTTCTTTTTACAGACATGACACATCCCGTCTCGTAAAGAAGATTTCAGGAATCCTCCCCACAGAGACGGGATGTGTCAGCACGTTGAACAGAATCAGCGGAGCCTGTCAGCCGCTCTCACCAAACGTTCGTCATGTCTTATCCTGCCGTAAGCCAACAGATTCAATATGAATGAAAGTATCGGCAGACAAGCGCAAAACGCAGGTTTGAAGTGACTGCCTTCCAGCAAGCCCTGGCCGTAATAGACGACAAAGCCGATGAAAGAAAGGTAATACAAGACAAGCAGAATGGCAGAAAGGCACACTATCCTCATCTGACGCAAACGGTTCTTATAGCCGAAGATGGCCAACACGTCGGCAATCGTGGCGATGGCCAGCAACGCAAACAAACCAGAGGAAGCCACTCTTGCCCCCTTTTCCACTTTCACGAACAATCCCGCATTATACAGCTCGGCATTCGCAAGGCTGTCCGATCCGTAAAAAGTACCCAGCGGAGAGAGAAGGCAAACCACTGCCAAGACCACCGCAATCAAGAGGTACACGGACTGTACGCGTTGAATCATAAGTCTTCGTCGTTATGCTCGATTTTGTCGAGTTCTTTCTCCGGGTCCATGTCCTTGGCCGGATTACGATAATATATCTTCCCTTCCAGAAATTCCTGCGTGGCAATCAACGTGGGCTTCGGCAGTTTCTCATAGAAACGGGAAATCTCGATTTGCTCACGGTTCTCAGCCACTTCTTCCAGGTTGTCGCTGCTTGCGGCAAACTCGGAAAGTTTCTTGGAAAGCTCCTGCTTGATGTCCACTGAAATCTGGTTCGCCCTTTTCGCAATGATAGACACACTCTCGTAAATATTGCCTGTGGGTTCCCACAAAGTAGTCAAATCACGAGTTACCGTATTCGTCGGGGCGTTCGTTTTTTTGTAATCCATAGAAATATCTCCACTATTTATTAATTACTTTTTTGTCTCATTACCGGCCTCTGGTGTAGCAGAAGCCTTGTCAGCCTCCTTCACTTTCGAAGAAGCGTCCTTGTATATCTTGTCCACCTCCTTGGTGTACTTGCTTTCCGGGAACTCGTTCTTGAACCCGTGATACTCGTCTATCGCATCCCGGAAACGGTCGGCCGCCTTGGTCGACACACTGTTCCGGGCCAGTTCGTATTTCGCCTCCACAATAAGGAAAGACAAGTCTTCCCTCCTTTTGGCGTAAGGATAATCCTTCAGCGCATTCTGCGCCGTGATCACACAGGATTCGAAATTACTCTCGTTGTTGGCGTTGCAGTTGCCGATGTAATTGCCCAGGTTATAATACAGCTTGGCCGACTGGTATTCCTTCTCCACCAACTGGTCTTGCAAGGAGAATATGAGATTCTGCACCTCCTCCTTGTTCTTGGCGTCGGGATAGTAGTCCAGATAGTTCTGCAACTCCGTGATGGCCTTCATGCTGCTTGTCTGGTCCAGACGAGGGTCGGGCGTGTCCAGATACAAAGCCTTGCCGGAAAGATAACGCGCCTGCTCCGAAAAGACACCTTTCGGATAGCTGTTATAATAGGTGGAAAAATAATTGGAAGCCGTGGGATAGTCGCCCAAATGATACTGGGTGAGCGCTTGCAGGAAAAGAGACTCCTCCGCCTTGCTCGACCCCTTCATCACGGTAATCAGCTCGTCCAGCAATGTAGCGGCCTTGCTGTACTCTCCCGCCGCATAATACTCTTTCGCAGCCTCATACTTGTAGTCGTAATCCGCTGTCTTATACAATTTATTGTAAGAGCCGCAGCTTGCCAACAGCAGGCACGCCGCACACCACAAACCTATTTTCTTTCCCATTCTGAACATATTATGTCGCGCAAAAATACGGAATAGTCGCAATATATACAACTCTAAAAAGAGGAAAGAGAAGAAAAAAGCCCTATTACGCTCTTAAATAAGATTTATTTTGTATTTTTACGGCCTTAAATTAACAAGCTCCATGAAATTCGAATTAGTTTCCGACTATAAGCCCACCGGCGACCAGCCCGAAGCCATCCGCCAGCTGACGGATGGCGTGAAAGAAGGGAATCCCGCGCAAACCCTATTGGGGGTGACGGGTTCTGGCAAGACATTTACCATCGCCAACGTAATAGCGAACGTGAACAAGCCCACACTTATCTTAAGCCATAACAAGACTCTTGCCGCACAACTCTATGGAGAGTTCAAAAGTTTCTTTCCGCACAACGCGGTGGAATACTACGTGTCCTACTATGACTATTACCAACCGGAAGCCTACATCGCCTCCACAGATACCTATATAGAGAAAGACCTCGCCATCAACGAGGAGATAGACAAACTGCGTCTGGCCGCGCTTTCCGCACTGCTCTCCGGACGAAAGGATGTGGTCATCGTCTCTTCCGTGTCCTGCATTTACGGCATGGGAAACCCGAACGACTTCTACGACAACGTGATCGAGGTAAAAAGAGGACAGAAACTGGACAGGAATGTGTTGCTGCGCAAACTGGTCGGAAGCCTTTACGTAAGGAATGACATCGAACTCGGACGAGGTAATTTCCGTGTGAAAGGCGACACGGTGGATATTGCCCTGGCGTATGCGGACGACATCCTGCGCATAGAGTTCTGGGATGACGAGATTGACGCCATCGAGGAAGTGGACGCAGTGTCGGGGAAACCCCTCACGCAGTTCGAGGACTACAAGATATATCCCGCCAACCTGTTCATGACCACGCAGGAAAGCCAGCAACGGGCCATCCATCAGATAGAGGACGACCTGACCAAACAAGTTAACTATTTCGAGGAGCAAGGCGACAAGCTGAAGGCCAAACGCATCTACGAGCGAGTGACCTACGACATGGAGATGATACGCGAGCTGGGACATTGCAGCGGCATTGAGAACTATTCCCGCTATTTCGACGGAAGAACCGCAGGCACCCGCCCGTACTGCCTGCTGGACTTCTTCCCGAAAGACTACTTGATGGTGATAGACGAAAGCCACGTGAGCATTCCGCAAATCAACGCCATGTACGGCGGAGACCACGCCCGCAAGAAAGCGTTGGTGGAGTATGGTTTCCGACTGCCTGCGGCGTTTGACAACCGTCCCCTGAAATTCGAGGAGTTCCAACAGCTGACCCACCAAGTCATCTATGTCAGTGCCACTCCGGCGGAATACGAACTGCGACAGAGCGAAGGTGTGGTGGTAGACCAAGTGATACGCCCCACGGGACTGCTCGACCCGGAGATAGAGATCCGTCCGAGTCTGAACCAGATAGACGACTTGATGGAAGAGATACAGAAAAGAAACGAGCAGGAGGAACGCACTCTCGTCACCACCCTTACCAAACGGATGGCGGAGGAACTCACAGACTATTTGCTGAAGAACGGAGTACGAGCCACCTATATACACAGCGACATCGACACGCTGGAAAGAGTGCAAATCATGGACGACTTACGGGCCGGTGTGTACGACGTACTGGTAGGTGTCAACCTGCTGAGAGAGGGACTCGACCTGCCAGAGGTATCGTTAGTGGCCATCTTGGACGCTGACAAGGAAGGATTTCTCCGCAGCCACCGCAGCCTTACCCAGACCGCTGGAAGAGCCGCCCGCAATGTGCACGGAAAAGTCATCATGTATGCGGACAAAATCACCGACAGCATGCAAAAGACCATTGACGAGACCAACCGCCGCCGAGCTAAACAGATAGCCTACAACGAAGCGCACCACATCACGCCCACCCCTATTAAGAAAGCACGCAAGATGAAAGACTTGATTGCCATGGGCGACCACACCCCCACTGACCTCCAGTCCGTCAAACAGCAGACACGCCAAACGGAAGTGGCAGCGGAGACAAACACCGAATACCTTTCCATCCCGCAGCTTCAGAAGCGCGTCGACACGCTGAAGAAGAAAATGACCACCGCCGCCAAGAACTTAGAGTTCATAGAAGCCGCCCAGTTCAGAGACGAAATCGTGAAGACAGAAGCCATTATCAAAGAAAAAGAAAGCGGGAAAACGATGTAACCGAATATTCATCCTGCTGTCACGCACGTGTAATAAGAAAGATGTATTTTTGCCCGTGAATAAAAATAACCTCTTAAACTGTAAACGTATGGACATTTTCGAGCAGCAGAGAAATGTAATCGTAGAAGAGACATCGGACGGCATGTTTCTTGCCTATTATGTAAATGACAAGGCGTGCTACGCCTACGGAGAAACCGAAGAGGAAGCCACGGAAATCTTGCATGAACGGTATGATTTCGGAGATTTGAACTGGGGAGACACAGACGAATTTGGCTCTTGTATGGGAGCGTTCAGCTAAGGAGTCTACATGAAAATTCTCTTTACCGTACAAGGCGAAGGCCGTGGACATCTCACACAGGCACTCACATTGAGACGCATCCTTGCCAAAGAAGGACACGAGGTGGCAGGGGTAATCGTAGGCAAAAGTCCGAGCAGACAATTGCCCGAGTTCTTCCTGCGGGAGATAAACGCCCCGGTATGGACAGTAGACAGCCCGAACTTCCTGCCTTCCGCACACCAGAAACAGCCACCGCTTGCCAAAAGTATCCTCTACAACCTGTTCCGACTCCCACGTTATCGGAAAAGCGTGAACTTCATACGACAGAAAACGACCGACGTGGATGTGGTCATCAACTTCTATGAACTACTCACGGGACTGGCATTCGCCTTCTTCCGTCCTTCCACCCGACTTGTCTGCATAGCCCACCAATATCTCTTCCTGCATCCCGACTTCCATTTTCCGCAAGGACACTGGGCAGAGTTGGCACTATTACGCTTCTTCACCCGCCTGACCGCCCTGCATGCCGACTTGAAATTAGCCCTCTCCTTCCGTCCTATGGACGATGCGGAAGCCGGACGGCTCTGCGTAGTGCCACCTCTGCTAAGGGAAGCTGTCCGACATTCCCGCCCCGTGAAAGGAGACTATCTTCATGGATATATGCTGAACAGTGGTTTCGCCACGGAAATCAAAGTGTGGCACGAGAAACACCCTTCCGTTTCGCTTCATTTCTTTTGGGATAAGAAAGGAATACAAAAGACATTGAAAATCGACGACAAGCTTTCCTTCCATCCGTTGAACGACAAGACATTCATCCGCTACATGGCAGGAGCGAAAGCATACGCCACCACGGCGGGCTTTGAATCCGTGTGCGAAGCCATGTACTTGGGAAAGCCCGTATTGATGGTACCCACCCATATTGAGCAATTATGCAACGCCGTAGATGCGGAAAGAGCCGGCGCAGGCTGTCATGCGGCCACTTTCGACCTTGACAAACTGTCTAAATTAAAGCCACACAGTCTGTCACAAGAGAAGGACTTCCGACAATGGGCTGACACGGCGCCACAACGCATTGTGGGAGCTATTGAAAGAACCGCCGCCCAGACGGAATGGATTCCCAACCTGGCGCAAGGATGAGCGGGAACTACTGCCTGCGTCTGAACTCCGCGCAGATTATGCCTGTGGCCATCGCCACATTCAGACTTTCCGCAGTCTGCCTTCCCTCTGGATAATTGGGGATAAGCAGTCTGCGGTTTATCAATGGACGCAGCTCCTCGCTGATGCCGTTTCCCTCATTGCCCATCACAATCAGCCCCCTCGACGAGAGAGACTCCTTATACAAGTTCTTTCCGTCAAGAAACGTCCCGTAGACAGGCACCTCTGCCGGCAACCCGTAGATGAGTTCTTTCAAATCCACATAATGCAAGCGCACACGCGCCAGGCTTCCCATCGTAGCCTGGACGGCTTTCGGGTTATAAATGTCCGCAGTCGACGGAGCGCAAAGGATATGTTCTATGCCAAACCAGTCGGCCACTCGCACAATCGTCCCCAGATTCCCAGGGTCTTGCACACCGTCCAACGCCAATACCAGCTCCTGTTCACATAGCGAAGCCGCCTCATCCTTATAGACAGGCTGTCTGAACACGGCTATCACTTCCTGCGGATGCTGTAGAAGACTCGCCCTTCTCAACTCTTCCTCCGACAAATCATCCACAACAGCCTTTTCCCTGAGAGCCGCCACCTGACTTTCATGACACCGTATCCACTCCGGCACAGCCGCCACATACACACACTCAAAGACAGGCAACAGCTCGTCCACCAGTTTCACTCCTTCCGCCACAAACTCCTGCGTTTTCTTTCTGTTTTTCTTCAAATCCAGCGAATGCAGGTATTTAATCCGGTTCTTGCTTATCATGACACACTTTCTTCATAAAGTAAAAGGCAACGCATCCTTTCGAACCACGCTGCCTTTTACTTACAACTATTTAAAAACGAATATGCTTATTTAATGATGTCCAGCTTGCGGAAACACTTCGTCAGCTTCTCGATGGCGAAGTCCACTTGCTCCTTCGTGTGGGTAGCCATCAACGCAAAACGCACCAAGGTGTCCTGCGGTGCGCAAGCGGGCGGAATCACCGGGTTGATGAACACACCTTCCTCGAAAGCCATCTGCGTAGCAGCGAATGTCTTGTCCGTGTCACGCACATATAAAGGTATAATCGGACTCTGTGTGTCGCCTATCTCGAAGCCCTCCTCACGGAAGCGTTTCAGCGCATAGTTCGTGATGTCCCACAGATGCTTCCGACGCTGGTCGTCCGTGCTGATGATGCGGATAGCCTCTCTGGCAGCCGCAGTGGCAGCCGGCGTGTTGCTGGCCTGGAAGATATAGGAACGGGCGTTATGGCGCAACCAGTTGATGATGCACTCATCCGCCGCCACGAAACCTCCGATAGAAGCCATTGACTTGCTGAACGTACCCATAATCAAGTCCACGTCTTTCGTCACTCCGAAGTGGTCGCACAAGCCCTGTCCATGGGAGCCGAACACACCGATACCGTGCGCCTCGTCCACATAGATGGAAGCGTTGTACTTCTTCTTCAGACGCACAATCTCCGGCAAGTTGGCCAAGTCGCCCTCCATCGAGAACACACTGTCCACCACAATCAGCTTCACGGCCTCAGGATTGCACTTCTGCAACTCCTTCTCCAGAGCCGCCATGTCATTGTGCTTGTATTTCAGCTGTGTGGCGAAGGACAGACGACGACCATCCACGATAGAAGCATGATCGCGGTCATCACAGAGAATGTAGTCTCCACGTCCCACTAACTGGGGGATAACTCCCTCGTTCACTGTGAACCCCGTAGAGAAACAGAGAGAATCCTCTTTGCCCACAAACGCCGCCAATTCCTTTTCCAACGCCACGTGAATATCCAGCGTGCCGTTCAATAGACGTGATCCGGCACATCCCGTACCATATTTCTCCGTAGCCTCCACGGCCGCCTTGATGATACGAGGATCATAGGTCAAGCCCATATAAGCGTTTGAGCCGAACATCAGCACTTTCTTCCCGCTCATCATCACCTCCGTGTCCTGATGGCTGTCAATGGTGCGGAAATAAGGGTAAACCCCTTTCTTCATGTACTGTTGCGGCAAGTCGTATTTCTCGAACTTCTTCTGTAATAATCCCATTTTATGTCTGTTATTGGATATATTTGCTCATTAAATCTAAGGAGAAGTTCCCGCTCCTCCAAAAATTGCGGGTGCAAAGATACGAATTTATAGGCAAAACACCACTTAAATATTCCCTTAAATACCAATTTAAACGTAAATTACATACTATTCGAGTTCACTTCGGGATTTATTTAGTATTTTTGCAGCCACGCATCGGCTACTGCGAAAAGTCTGAAGTATGAAAAAAAAGAGAACTGTATATTTTATCATAAACCCCATATCCGGCACTCACGGGAAGGATGTCATAAAGCGAACCATCGAACGAGAGCTGGACAGGGAGAAATACGACTGTTCGTTTCTGTACACACAATATGCGGGACACGCCACCAAGCTGGCAAGGGAAGCGGCCACCCGGAAAGCGGACATTGTAGTGGCCGTTGGAGGAGACGGCACAGTGAACGAGACCGGGCAAGGACTCATAGACTCCGACACCGCCCTGGGCATCATCCCCTGTGGTTCGGGAAACGGACTGGCCAGACATCTGCAAATCCCGCTGAACGTGCCGAAAGCTGTCAAGATTCTGAACGAGGGAAAGACGGAAGCGCTGGACTACGGACTGGTGAACGACATCCCCTTCTTCTGCACCTGCGGCATGGGATTTGACGCTTTCGTCAGTTTCAAGTTCGCCATGGCGGGCAAAAGAGGGCTGAAAACCTATGTGGAAAACACCTTGAGAGAGGGATTGCGATACAAGCCGGAGACCTACGAGATTGTCAGCGAAGAGGGTGTCGTGAAATACAAAGCCTTCCTCATCGCCTGCGCCAACGCCTCCCAATACGGGAACGATGCGTTCATCGCCCCACAGGCGTCCATGGCTGACGGACTGATGGACATCACCATCATGGAGCCGTTCACCATGCTGGAAGCGCCGCAAATCGCCCTCCAACTCTTCAACAAGACACTGAACCACAACAGCCACATCAAGACCTTCCGCTCCAAGGAATTGCTCATCAGAAGGAAAGCACCCGGTGTCATCCACTTTGACGGAAACCCCGTCATGACAGACAAGGACATACGGGTGAGACTCGTGCCCAAGGGCATACGGATGGTCGTGAACGGAAACGCAGTGCCGACCTTCACCAGCTACATCCAACTGTTCTCTGAATACTTCAACGACCTCAGCTCCATTACGGGAGACCTGAAAGAACGCAACCACCGATTCATGTCCATCCATCGGGAACTGCTGAAAAAACTGAGAGACGACAACCCGCTTTACAAGATATGAGACCCGTCCACCGCCAGATTCTGCGAATAGCCGTTCCCTCCATCATCTCCAACATCACCGTCCCCCTTTTAGGATTGGTAGACATGGGCATTGTGGGTCATTTAGGCTCAAGCGACTACATTGCCGCCATTGCGGTGGGCACCACGATGTTCTCCCTCATCTACTGGATATTCGGTTTCTTGCGCATGGGCACCAGCGGACTGACTGCGCAAGCCTATGGGAAAAAGGACGAGCGAGAAGCCGCGCAGATATTCCAACGCTCCCTTAGCGTGGGACTTGCCACGGGCATGGCACTGGTCGCATGCCAGCTGATACTCGTAAAAGCGATAGGATGGCTGATACCCTGCACGCCCCAGGTAGGAGCCTTGGCCAGCCGCTATTTCCGCATACTGATATGGGGCGCGCCCGCCGTACTTGCGCTCTACGGCTTCTACGGCTGGTTCATCGGTATGCAGAAATCGGTCTACACCATGTGGATAGCCATTCTTCAGAACATTCTGAACATACTCGTCAGCGGCACACTTGTGTTCGTCTTCCATCTTAAAATAGAGGGGGTCGCTTTCGGCACACTCTCCGCCCAGTACGCCAGCCTGCTGATAGCCACAGGCATCTGGACGGCGCATTACCGCAGACTCCGCCTCTTTTTCGACCGACGCAAGGCATTCAAGGGAGACAGGCTACGTAAGTTCTTCCATGTGAACAGCGACATCTTTTTCAGAACGCTCTGCATCGTGGGTGTGAACTTCTTCTTCACCGCCTCGGGTGCCAAGCAGGGCACTACCCTGCTGGCCGTAAACACCTTGTTAATGCAATTCTACCTCATGTACTCCTATATAATAGACGGCTACGCATACGCAGGCGAGGCGTTAGTGGGAGCCAGCATCGGCGCAGGAAACAAGGCGGAGACCTCCCGTAATATCTCCGCCTTGTTGAAGTGGGCTGTGGGAGTGACCCTCCTGTTCACAATCGCCTATTTGTGCGGCGGACAGTCCTTGCTGCGACTGCTCACCGACGAGCAAGACGTGCTGCAAGCCTCCCGCGCGTATTTTCCATGGGCCGTGGCTATACCTTTCTGTGGCTTTGCCGCCTTTCTGTGGGACGGCATTCTCGTGGGAGCCGTCAAAAGCAAGTCCATGTTGTATGCCACTCTGGGCGCAAGCGCCGGCTTCTTCCTGCTCTATTTCTCCACCTTCCCTCTTTGGGGGAACCACGCCCTGTGGCTCTCTTTCATCTCGTATCTTTTCCTGCGCGGTCTGTTCGAAACACCCGCCGTCCTGCGCATAAATTAATGTGTAATGATTAATGTGTAGTGTTTAATGTTCGCTTGGTGTTTAATTATTAATGTTTAGTGTTTAATGTAGAGACGCGATTAATCGCGTCTCTACCGTCCAGCCAATTAAACATTAAACACTACACATTAAACACTACTAATTGCTAACTATTCAAATTTCCGCGTCTCCTCCGGGGTCGGTCGTTCCTCCTCCTTCGCCGGGTGTGGTCTCGCTTCCGCCTTGCGTGTCCTTGTCCGTCCATTCGCTCAGCCGGGCCACGCTGCGCAGCTCACGGTTGCTCCAGCTGCGGGTGTTGAGGACTTGCAGGTAGATGCG
>CAVDHB010000038.1:0-55781 GCA_963608705.1 Prevotella sp. P5-108 | reverse complement strand
TGATAAAAAACAGGAATATTGCCTACACTAAGCCTACACTAGCCTACACTAAACAACCTAAAATCACTGGAAATGGGCTTACATTGTACCATAGTCCTTCACTTTTTCGTCCATTTTCTTTCATAAAGTACACACAGAGAAGAAGATTTACGATGCGCAGTAATTTTCCATTTATAAGACAGGAGAAGGGTAAGTCGCATTGAGACAATCATCTCATACTCTCCAGTCTAATCTCTTCATTACATAGAGTCAAACACGGTGAACAAGGACTCACTACTCACCGCATGACCAGACACATCGTACCTCTGTCTTTAAATTACAGACCCCTCGTGTAATGAGATTACAACGGCGGTGTACATGCTTTCACCCATGCATCATTCATACGAATGTCTTCTTTCGGAAGTGTACTTGTCGTCACAATCATTGTTTAATGCGTCTTTTAGACAAAATATGGGGATATTGTTGTATATTTGAGATGTTTTTCATACATTTGTCTTCATGAAAAGACAAATTACGGCCATTTGGGCATTTCGCTTTGCGATAGGGGTTATGTCTATATTTTGTATGGCATTCCAATACTATAAGTATATGGCATCAACAATTAAACATACTGACAATATACATACTTTGCTCTGTGCGTGGATGATTCCTATTCCATTGGATTTGCGACATCTAAGATAGGTATAATATCAGAAAGAACGAATGTATCCACCTTATACAATAATAGAATAATAGATTACATCACATGAGAAATTTATTCAAGAAGACAGTAGCCGCACTGACGGCTGTACCCTTGGCTCTTTGCCTGTTGACTACCACTCCCACACAGGCGAAAACCATTCATTCCTTTAAGATTGAAAAGGGAAATTTTATTTATGACGGGAAACCGATACAGTTGCATTCTGGGGAAATGCATTTCTCCAGAGTGCCTGCCCCCTACTGGAGGCATCGTTTGAAGATGTTGAAAGCTATGGGATTGAACGCTGTGGCCACTTATGTGTTCTGGAACTACCATGAGACTGCTCCAGGCAAATGGGACTGGGAAACGGGAAACCGTAATCTGCGCAAGTTCATCAAAACTGCGGCGGAAGAAGGTCTTATGGTGATTCTCCGTCCAGGACCTTACGCCTGCGGCGAATGGGAGTTTGGAGGCTATCCCTGGTGGTTGCAGAAGGTGAAAGGGATGAAGATTCGAACGTATAACCAGCCTTTCCTCGACTCGTGCAAGGTGTATCTTCGTCAACTGGCCGGACAGGTGAAGGACTTACAAGTGACAAAAGGTGGCCCTATCATCATGGTACAGGCCGAAAATGAGTTTGGCTCTTACGTCGTTCAGCGGAAGGACATTCCATTGGCTGAACACAAGAAATACAATGCCGCTATTTGCCAGCAGTTGAAGGATGTAGGTTTTGACATTCCCATGTTCACTTCGGACGGTTCTTGGCTTTTTGAAGGTGGACACGTGGAGGGTGCGCTGCCGACAGCAAATGGCGAGGACAATGTGGCGAACTTGAAAAAGGTGGTCAATAAGTACCACGGGGGTGTTGGTCCTTATATGGTGACAGAGTTTTACCCGGGATGGCTTGACCACTGGAATGAGCCTTTTCAGAAGGTGGATGCTGCCAGAACTGCGGCACAGCTGAAGAAATACCTGGATGGAGGGGTGAGCTTCAACTTCTATATGGCGCACGGTGGAACGAATTTCGGCTTTACGTCGGGTGCGAACTACTCCAACGCCCGTGACATCCAACCCGATATCACCAGTTATGACTACGACGCACCAATCAGCGAGGCGGGATGGACCACACCGAAATATGATGCTATCCGGGCATTGATGAAGCAATACGCTAACTATCCGATACCGTCCGTGCCGGCTCGTATCCCCGTCATCACAATTCCTTCCATACAGTTGAGCAAGTCAACGCCTCTTTTTGACAAGGTGGAGAAGATGACACCTGTGGAGAATGACACACTGATGACTTTCGAGGATTTGGGACAAGGACATGGCTACGTACTTTACCGCAGGCATTTCAATCAGCCTATCAGCGGAACCATGCGGGTGCCTGGGTTAGCGGATTTCGCCACGGTTTATGTGAATGGACAGAAAATCGGAGAGCTAAACCGTATCACTGGAAAAGACAGTCTTGAAATTGAGGTGCCATTCAATGCTTCATTGGATATCCTCGTAGAGAATATGGGGCGTATTAATTACGGTCCACGTATTGAAAAGAACTTGAAAGGCATCACGGCACCTATCACGATTGGAGATAATGAAATCACGGGTGGTTGGCAAATGTATAAACTGCCGATGGATGGCCAACCCGTAGTGGACGGAAGCCGCTATACAGCGGGGCAACCTATCCTGTATTCAGGCACTTTTACGCTTGACAAAGTAGGGGATACTTTCCTTTATATGGAGAATTGGGGGAAAGGCATCGTGTTTGTGAACGGCGTGAACTTGGGTCGTTACTGGAAAGTGGGTCCTCAGCAAACGCTTTACTTGCCGGGATGCTTCCTGAAGAAAGGGCAAAACACCATCGTGGTGTTTGAACAACTGAACAACGCCCGCAAGACGGAAATCCACACAGTAGCCACTCCCGTATTGGATAAGTTAGTAAAAGAATAACTCAAATAGGGAAATAAGATAGACCTGAGTTCGACAGGATTTGAATGTAGGTGGTAGAGACGCGATTAATCGCGTCTCTACTTATAATGAACGCAATTAGCTTCACTCCTTATCGAAGCCTTCTTCATCAGCCATCGCAAAAGGCTTCGATGGCCATCGAAGCCTTTTGCGTTTTTGCTTCAACCCCGTCTGGCTATCGCAGGTGGCAGCAAGTCGGGCATGACGTTGGTCATGCTTTTCCACAGGGAATAGCGGGCTTCGGGGTTCATCTCTTCCAATTTGGCCAATACACTTTTCATGTCGCTTCGATGCGACTCCTCTTCGTAGGGGCATTTCTCTACCTGTTTGCGGAAGCCCCGGAGACGGGCCAGTTCCGCAAGGTCTTTCTCCTGCACTAAACACAGGGGGCGGATAATCGTCATGTCGAACTTGTTCATCTTCAACTTGGGAGGCATGGTGCTGAACGAGCCTTGAAAAGTCATGTTCATTAACAACGTCTGTAAGATGTCGTCTTGATGGTGCCCTAACGCTATTTTATTGCAATGCAGTTCCTTGGCAGCGGCAAAGAGTTGTTTCCGCCTGTTCCAGGAACACAGGAAACAATGGCTGTGGCGAGTGTCCGTGGACTCGTCAAAGGAAGTCTCGTATACATGAAGGTTCACTCCCCACTTGGCGGCGTAATCTTTCAAATACTGCTCATCGCTTTTATATGGCACATTCCGCACTTTCACGTACACACCTTCCACCTCGAATCTCGGCTTCAAGATGCGTGACCGTTCCGCCATCAAAGCCAACAATGCCAGGGAATCCTTTCCCCCGGAGACTCCCACGAGGATGCGGTCGTCATCCTCAATGAGCCGGTAAGAGACTACTCCTTTATTGAATTTACGCTGGATGCGCCGTAAGATGATTTGCTCTGCTGTCTGTTCCATCAATGTGTATTTTTAGCCAATATGTTTACAAATGTACGGATAATTCGGACAGGTCTCACACAAAACTATGTTATTTAAGGAGAGAAACGGTGATTTTCTAAGAAAAAAACAGTACTTTTGAGCCGCTAAAACATTGAACTGTATGAAACGATTCTATTTGGGGGCGTTCCTGCTTTTGGGAAGCGTCCTTACACTGAACGCACAAAACATATCCACGGCACTGCGCAAAGCGGCCGGAAAACCTGCTGTTACAGAGAGACAAGCGACTAAACAACCTCTGAAAAAGGCGAAGACTGAAGCGGAAAAGTCTAAAGTCTCCACGCATCATGCCAGTGAGAGTGTCTTGAAATCGAGAGCGGCTTCCGGCACGCCGGAGGCTTTGACGGAATTGGGCACCTATTACTTGAACCAGCTTCGTTTCTCCACGGCGGAACCCTATTTAATTAAAGCTGTCAGAGCTTTGCAGGCAAAAAGACTTCCCTGGCAAGACGCACAGAAATTGGTGGAGGCTTGCCGGCTTGGGGCGCAGATGTTGAGAGGCACAGAGAAAATAGCTGTGATAGACAGTTTTGTGGTGGAGAAAAAGGACTTCCTGAAAGCATATAAACTCAGTGCTTCCACAGGTTCTTTCGCCTATTTCAATGACTTCTTCCAAGGGAAACTGCCGGAGACAAGTACTGTGTATCGCACCGAATTCGGAGATAAAATCTATTACGCAAAACCCGACTCCACACAGAAGATGAAGCTCTTCACCAGCGATAATATTGACAATAAATGGAGTGTCGGTACGGAATTGCAAGGCATAGGCGGAATGTACACCGAAGAGAACTATCCTTTTATGTGTGGAGACGGTGTGACGTTGTACTTCGCTTCCAAAGGACCGGGCAGCATTGGTGGTTATGACCTCTTTGTAACCCGTGCAGGGGAGGACAATACCCATTTCTTGAAAGCGGACAATATGGGACTGCCTTATAACTCGCCCGCCAACGACTATCTCTTGGTGGATGATGAGTACAACAATCTCGGGTGGTTCGCTTCTGACCGTTTTCAGCCGGAGGGCAAGGTGTGTGTCTATGTGTTTGTTCCGAATGAGTCGCGTGTCACCTTTGACTACGACAAGACAGACCCGGAAGTGGTGCGCAAAGCCGCAGGACTGTTTTCCATCAAGTCTACACAAACTGACCCGGAAATTGTGAAAAAGGGGAAAGAGGCACTGGCACAAGCGTTCAATGCACAACAGCCTGCCAAAAAAAGAAATGACTTTGAATTGGTCATCAATGACAACCAGACTTATACCTCTTATAAAGACTTCCACACGCAGGGGGCTAAAGATATCTGTGCACAGTGGGTGGCCACGAAAAAGAATTATGAAGCTCATCGACAACTTTTGGACTCGATGCGGGACAAGTATGCGAAGGGTTCGGAAAACGTGAAGCAACAGATTGCGCAAAGTATTATCGCTCTGGAGAATCAGACTGCTGTGGAATGGAAACAAATCAAGCAGATGGAAGTGCAAATGCGGAATATGGAAAACCAAGCGCAGACTAATTAACCATATTTAGCTGTTAAAACAGAACAAGTATGATTGATTCTCGAAAATAAACCGTACATTTGCTTTTGCATAACAATAATAATAACTAAAACATAAACAAAATGGCTTACGTAATTGGTGACAAATGTATCGCTTGCGGTACATGCAAAGAGAACTGCCCCGCAGACGCTATCTCTGAAGGCGATCAGTATTCTATCAACCCGGATGTATGTGTAGACTGCGGTACTTGCGCAGACGTATGTCCTGAGGGAGCTATCACTCCGGGAGAATGAATCTCGAAAGAGTAATTCTTTAAGAAGAAAGTATACAAGGCCGTAACCCGTAAGAGGTTATGGCCTTTTTAAATGTGATATAATAAAGAACAAGAAAATGAAGACAAGACTTTTAGTGCCACTTGTGACGTTCGTATGTGGCGGACTTACAGCCTGTGTGAACGGGGAACGTTCCTACGAAATCACGGACATCACTTATTCCAACGGCTTGGACACGCTTTTCAGCGACGGACAAGCAGGCAAGTTCAAACAACAATACACACATTCTTCTGTGGAAATCACCATAAAGGATGATTCGGTCATGACCTTGAAAGGACTTGGCTTCACACCTTCCCTTACCTTAAATAAGATAGCGAAAAGAAAAGAAGGCAAAACGCCCAAGAACACATACAGGGCGGTGGACAAACAGGGAAATGCGTTCGATGTGTCCTTGACGGGCATGAACTACGGACAGCTTACCATCCGCACGAGGGGTATTTACCTATTCTCAAAGAATCTTCCGACGGACTCCGCCAACAGTTCCAAACGCTGGTTGTCCACAGTGGAGATGAAAGGAAAGAAGAATTGACTTGATATATATCAATAAATTATCGCTAATTTATGCTTTTCGGCATAAAAAATAGGCAGGTTCGGTGAATACCCGTAACTTTGTGGGCGTAAACAAGAAGGTTATTGAAGGTAATTTAGGTAAAGACGTTAGGTAATTTAAGGTAGAGAGAGAAAATGAGAGGATGACAATGTCTCCTTTTTCGTTGGAGAAAGTGTGAAAAGAATAATTTGAGAGAAAGATGTATGAAGAAACGCTGAGGAGGGGCGTTTATTGTAAAAGCAAATGAATAGAGAGACAGCCGGCCAGTGTAAGTGATTACGGTGGTCGGTTTTTATTTGTTACCTTCGCCGACTTCTGTAAGAGTGCAAACTAACTGCACTGTATGCTTGGAAGAAAGAAAGCCAACAAGGAATATGTGCAGACTCGTAATTTACAATTCTTATCTTTGTAAATTGTGTAATACCCCTAAATTACATTACCTTTGCAGACGGATTTAGTGAGAGTTACTATTCAATAAGGAATAAAATACTTGCAAGTAATACATATATGGACTATAATTTCAGACAGATTGAAGAAAAGTGGCGGAAACGATGGGTGGAAAACAAGACCTATCATGTGACCGAAGACAAAAACAAAAAGAAATTCTATACGTTAAATATGTTCCCTTACCCTTCTGGGGCGGGACTGCATGTGGGGCATCCCCTTGGCTACATTGCCACGGACATCTATGCGCGCTACAAACGTCTACGGGGGTATAATGTGTTGAACCCCATGGGCTATGACGCTTACGGTCTGCCTGCCGAGCAATACGCCATCCAGACAGGGCAGCATCCGGCTATCACGACACAGGCGAATATCACCCGTTATCGGGAACAGCTGGACAAAATCGGCTTCTCTTTCGACTGGGACCGTGAGGTGCGCACTTGCGACCCTCATTATTACCACTGGACACAATGGGCTTTTGAGCGAATGTTCAAGAGTTACTACGATAATGACTTGCAAAAAGCGCAGCCTATCGACGCATTGGTAGAACACTTTTGCCAACAAGGTACGGAAGGAGTGAACGCCGCTTGCGGTGAGGAGGTTTCCTTCACGGCGGAAGAATGGAACGCCATGACGTACAAGCAGCAGCAAGATATGTTGATGAACTTCCGTATCGCTTACCTTGGAGAGACTATGGTGAACTGGTGTCCGAAGTTGGGCACGGTGCTTGCCAATGACGAGGTGGTGGACGGGGTGTCCGAACGTGGAGGCTATCCCGTGGTGCAGAAGAAGATGCGCCAGTGGTGTCTTCGTATCTCGGCCTACGCACAGCGTCTGTTAGACGGACTGGAG
Source organism: Prevotella sp. P5-108 (assembly GCA_963608705.1). Taxonomy (GTDB): domain Bacteria; phylum Bacteroidota; class Bacteroidia; order Bacteroidales; family Bacteroidaceae; genus CAVDHB01. Next base: position 48,514 of record CAVDHB010000038.1, on the reverse strand, counting down.
ACAATTGACTGGACTGACTCTTTGAAAGAGACCCAGCGCAACTGGATTGGCCGTAGCGAAGGTACGGAAGTGGAGTTCAGCGTGAAGGACAGCGATGTGAAATTCACCATCTTCACTACTCGCGCGGACACTATGTTCGGTGTCACGTTCATGGTGTTGGCTCCAGAGAGCGAATTAGTGCCACAGGTAACCACCGCAGCGCAGAAAGAGGAAGTGGACGCTTATCTCGAAGCCACCAAAAAACGCACGGAGCTGGAGCGTATTTCCGACCGAAAGGTGACAGGAGTCTTTACAGGTTCCTACGGTATCAATCCGTTTACAGGAGAGGCTATTCCTATCTGGGTGAGTGATTACGTGCTGGCGGGATATGGTACAGGTGCCATCATGGCCGTACCGGCACATGACAGCAGAGACTATGCTTTCGCCAAACATTTCAATTTGCCGATTATCCCGCTGATTGAAGGATGCGATGTCTCCAACGAGAGTTTCGATGCCAAAGAGGGTATTGTGTGCAATTCTCCACGCCCGGACGTGAAGCCTTATATAGACTTTTCACTGAACGGACTGACGGTGAAAGAGGCTATCGCCGCCACCAAGAAATACGTGAAAGCACATCAGTTGGGACGTGTAAAGGTGAATTACCGTTTGAGAGACGCCATTTTCTCCCGTCAGCGTTACTGGGGTGAACCTTTCCCTGTATATTATAAGGAGGGAGAACCGCAGATGATTCCGGAAGAATGCCTTCCGCTGGAATTGCCGGAAGTGTCTGATTTCAAACCTACAGAGTCTGGTGAGCCTCCCTTGGGACATGCCACAAAATGGGCTTGGGACGAGGCAAACCGCTGTGTGACAGACAAGGATAAGATAGACGACAAGACGGTATTCCCCATTGAGCTGAACACGATGCCGGGCTTCGCCGGGTCTTCCGCCTACTATCTCCGCTATATGGATCCGCATGACGACAAGGCGTTAGTCGCCAAAGAGGTGGATGAGTACTGGAAACAAGTAGACCTTTATGTAGGGGGAACGGAACATGCGACGGGACACTTGATTTATTCCCGCTTCTGGAACAAGTTCTTGCATGACTATGGTTATAGCGTGGTGGAAGAGCCTTTCCAGAAACTTATCAACCAGGGTATGATTCAGGGCCGAAGCAACTTTGTGTATCGTGTGAACGGCACGAACACTTTTGTCTCTCTTGGGCTGAAGAAGCAGTATGAGGTGACACCTATCCACGTGGATGTGAATATTGTATCTAACGATGTACTGGATGTGGAAGCCTTCAAGAAATGGCGGCCAGAGTACAATGATGCCCAGTTCATCTTGGAAGACGGCAAATACATTTGTGGATGGGCTGTGGAAAAGATGAGCAAGTCTAAGTACAACGTGGTGAATCCCGATATGATTGTGGAGAAATACGGTGCCGACACCTTGCGTCTTTACGAGATGTTCCTTGGCCCGGTGGAGGCCAGCAAGCCTTGGGACACGAACGGCATAGACGGTTGCTTCCGTTTCATCCGCAAGATGTGGAATCTTTACTGGACAAAAGACGGTCAATTCCGCCCTGTGGAGGGAGAAGCCTCTAAAGAGGAATTGAAATCCATCCACAAACTTATCAAGAAAGTGACCGAAGACATCGAGTCTTTCTCCTATAATACGGCTATCAGTGCGTTCATGATTTGCGTGAATGAACTGAGCCAGCAAAAATGCGCCAACAAGGAAATCCTTACAGACCTTGTGATACTGATTGCGCCCTTCGCTCCTCATTTGGCCGAAGAGTTGTGGGAGAAATTGGGACATGAAACTACGGTGTGCGACGCACCTTGGCCTTCTTACGACGAGAAATATCTGAAAGACGACAGCGTGAAGATGTCTGTCTCTTTTAATGGGAAGACTCGTTTTACCATTGACGTGCCTGTTGATGCGGATAAAGACGCTATTCAGAAAATGGCATTGGAAGACGCACAGGCTGCCAAATACCTGGAAGGCAAGACCATTGTGAAAATCATCGTGGTGCCGAGACGTATCATTAATATCGTGTTGAAATAATGAAGAAGTTAGTATTTGCCACGAACAATCCTCATAAACTGGACGAGATTCGTGCCATCATGAAAGACAAGGTGGAGATTGTAGGCTTAGCGGACATCCATTGCGCACAGGACATTCCTGAGACGGAGGACACCTTGGAGGGTAATTCCTTGTTGAAAGCCCGCTTCGTGTATGACCACTACAACTTGAATTGTTTTGCCGATGATACGGGGTTGGAGGTGGAAGCTCTTCATGGAGCACCGGGTGTACATACGGCCCGCTTTGCCGGAGAAGGGAAAGACAACAACGCCAATGTGGACAAATTGTTGGAGTGCTTGACAGGTGAAGAGAACCGTAAAGCCCGCTTCCGCACCGTCATTACCCTCATTCTTGACGGAGACGTGGAAGTATTCGAGGGCTATGTGAACGGGGAAATCACCAAGGAGCGTCAAGGCACAGACGGCTTTGGTTATGACCCTGTATTCAAGCCCGAAGGCTACAAGGAGACTTTTGCCGAAATGGGAGCTGAAGAGAAGAACCGTATCAGCCATCGAGGAATGGCTGTACGGAAATTATGCGATTTTTTGCATGAAAAGTATTCTTTTTAGACGGGAAGGAATACAAACCAGTTAATAAAAGATAAATAAGGCCGCATTTAGATGGTTAATTACACTAATTATCTAACTTTGCAAGTAAAGAAAAAACTATTTAAAAATAATAAAGTATGAAACAGACAATTCTATTTTCAGCCGCTTTGGTGGCAACGCTTGCTGTAACTACTTCTTGTAGCAAGATGGGTGCTTTGTCCGCTGACAATTTCAGCGTGACTCCCCAACCCCTCGAGGCTGTGGGAGGTCAGGTACCCGCTACAATCAACGGAAAGTTCCCGGTGAAGTACTTTAAGAAGAAAGCCACTGTGAAAGTGACTCCTGTCTTGAAATATTCCACAGGTGAGTCTACAGGCACAGGAGCTTCTTTCCAGGGAGAGAAAGTGGTAGGCAACGACCAGACCATTTCCTACAAAGCTGGTGGAAACTATACAATGAAGACTACCTTCAAATATGTACCTGACATGGCGCAAAGTGACTTGTATTTGCGCTTCGACGCAATGAAGGGAAAGAAGAAGGTGAATATTCCTGAAGTGAAAATCGGTGTAGGTGTTATCGCCACTTCCGAACTTCTGGGCAATACATTGGCTTCCGCCAATCCTTCCACCGCAGAGGACAAATACCAGCGCGTAATCAAAGCCACACAGGAAGGCCGTATCAAATTCTTGATTAATCAGGCTAACATCCGTAATAACCAGCTGACAAGTGCTTCTATCAGAGATATGAAGAAGAAGCTGAAAGCTATCAACGACAGTGCGGAGACTCGCGCATTGGAGAATGTGGAAATCTTGGCTTACGCTTCTCCTGAAGGTGCAGAGGATTTCAATGCGAAATTGGCTGACAAGCGTGGTGCTAATTCCGTGAACTACATGAAGAAACAGTTGAAGGCTCATAAGCTGAAGACTGATATCGATACTAAGTACACCGCAGAAGACTGGGACGGCTTCAAAGAACTCGTTTCTCAGAGCAATATGCAGGACAAGGAGTTAGTACTCCGCGTACTTTCTATGTACCAAGACCCGGCAGAACGCGAGTCTCAGTTGCGTAACATGTCTGCTGTATTCAAGACATTGGCTACGGACATCTTGCCAGAGTTGCGTCGTTCCCGTCTGGCTGTGAACTACCAGATTATCGGTCGTTCCGACGAACAGATTCTCGACCAGTTCTCCAAGGATCCGTCTAAGTTGAGTGTGGACGAGATGTTGTATGCCGCTACGTTGAAGAACAACGCCGCTGACAAAGAAGCTGTTTACCAGAAGACCACAGAGGTCTATCCGAACGACTTCCGCGCTTACAACAACTTGGGAGAGTTGGCTTACCGTGCCGGTGACTTGAACAAGGCTGAGGGCTACTATGAGAAAGCTGCCGCTCTCCAGGCTGACGCTCCTGAGGTGAATGCGAACAAGGCTTTGGCCGCTTTGAAGAAAGGCGACGTGGCTTCCGCAGAACAGTTCTTGGGCAAGGCTTCTGGTGCGAAGACCTACAATGAGATTCAGGGTAACATCGACATCGCCAAGGGTGATTACGCAAAAGCCGCCCAGAACCTGAACGGTGTGAAAACCAACAGTGCCGCTTTGGCTCAGATCTTGAACAAAGACTACAATGGAGCTTCCAACACATTGGCTTCCGTGGCTACTCCTGACGCTACTACCGACTATTTGAAAGCTGTTGTGGCCGCTCGTGTGGGCAATGAGTCTGATGTAATCAGCAACTTGAAGAACGCTATCAGCAAAGATTCTTCTTACGCTAAGCGTGCCGCCAAGGATTTGGAATTCAGCAAGTATTTCGCTTCTGCTGCTTTCCAGGGCTTGACAAAGTAAGCAAACATACTGAATGAAGAATATTCTTCTCTATATTATAGGGCTCGTCCTCGTCGTCAGTTGCAACACCGGTGATAGTGTCACTATCAAAGGTGACTTGCAAGGGTTCGACGAGGGCGAACTTTATTTTTACCAGCCTTTCGGCAATTCCACACAAGTGGATACGGTAAAAGTAAAACGCGGACAATTCACCTACGATACAGAAGTAAAGGGAGAAGCGCCCGTTATCATTCAATTTTCCTCTTCCGCCGAACTGCCGGTTTTCGCCAAGGGTGGCTCCACTGTCACGGTAAAAGGAAACGTGGCGGATATGCAAAACATGGAAGTGAAAGGAGGAGAGGCCAACAAAGAGATGGCCGCTTTCAAGACTGACATCAACAAGACTCCGGGACAGACAAACACCCTTGTGTCTCAATTTATCAAGAGTCATCCCCAGTCCATTGTAAGTGTCTATCTGCTCTATAAATACTACCTTCAAACCCTTCCTGAAAGAGTTTCCGAGGCCGGGCAGCTGTTACCCGCACTTAGAAAAGGACAACCGGGAAATCTCTATCTGAAACGTATAGAGTCCCAATTAAAAGAATACCGGCTGGGAATTGCCGGACAAAAGATTCCTGCGTTCCGCACGCTTACAGCGGATAAGAAAGTAATCACACAGGCAAATTACAGAGGCAAATACTGGCTGCTGATTTTCGGCGCATCCTGGACATCAGGAGGAAGTTCGCCTCTCTATTCCATTGCCACCGCATTCAGTGAGACACATAAAACGCTGCCAGTGTTGTATGTCTCGTTAGATGTGACTTCGGGTATGGCTTCCTCCATGCCTGCAGACCTCCATGCCACCGTAGCCAATGAACCCCTTGTATGGGACAGCCCCATGGTTCGGGACTTCCATGTCATGACGGTACCAGACATTTTGCTTATCTCTCCAGACGGGAAGATTTCCGCAAGAGGGATGAACATCGACGCTTTAAAAGCGAAGATTCAGACATTGCCGTGATACACGCAGTGTTGTGATACACTCTACTCGCCTTATTTACCATACTATACTGTGCCATGTTTGTCAAAACCTACGGAGCTTCCCTGCAAGGAATAGAAGCCCGCACTGTCACCATTGAAGTACATACCTCCAGAGGTGTCCGCTTCTTTTTAGTTGGCCTTCCGGACAATGCCGTCAAGGAAAGCCAGCAACGTATCATGGCGGCTTTGATGAACACAGGCTATAAGTTCCCATCCTGTCAACTGACCATAAACATGGCTCCCGCAGACTTGCGCAAAGAGGGTGCAGGGTACGACCTGCCTTTGTGCATAGGTATCTTGGCGGCCAATGAACAAATCCAGCCAGACCGTTTGAGTAAATACATGATGGTGGGGGAATTAAGTCTGGATGGCAGTATTCAGCCTGTAAACGGAATACTTCCGATTGCCATACAGGCGTGGAAAGAGGGCTTTGAAGGAGTCATCGTACCGAAGGCGAATGTGCGAGAGGCTGCGGTGGTCAACAAAATACAGGCGTATGGAGCCAGTAATATCAAGGAAGTCATTGAGTTTTTCAATGGAGGAGACACTCTTTCTTCTTATATAATAGACACCCGTAAGGAATTTTACGCCCGTCAACAAGACTTCGAATATGATTTTGCCTCTGTGAGAGGACAAGAGAACGTGAAAAGAGCCTTGGAGGTAGCTGCCGCAGGAGGTCATAATCTCATCATGGTAGGAAGTCCCGGTAGTGGAAAGTCCATGATGGCCAAGTGTCTGCCTTCGATTCTTCCTCCACTTTCTTTGCAAGAGAGTTTGGAAACCACCAAGATTTACTCTGTGGCAGGAAAATTGGGACAAGACGCTTCGCTTATCGCACAACGTCCTTTCCGCAGTCCTCACCATACTATCTCTTCTGTAGCATTAGTGGGTGGCGGGGCTTCTTTCCAACCGGGAGAAATCAGTTTGGCGCATAATGGCGTACTCTTCGCAGATGAATTACCTGAATTCAGCCGCAATGTGCTGGAAGTATTGCGACAGCCTTTGGAAGACCGGCATATTACTATCTCCAGAGTGAAATACAATATAGACATTCCTTGTTCTTTCATGTTCGTGGCTTCCATGAATCCATGTCCGTGCGGCTATTATAATCATCCTCACCGTAGTTGTGTATGCTCTCCGGGGCAGATTGTGCGCTATATGCACAAAATATCCGGCCCCTTGCTTGACAGAATAGACATACAGACCGAAGTCATTCCTGTACCTTTCGAGGAATTGGCTAAACGCACGGACTCCGAACCCAGTGCCGCCATCCGTGAAAGGGTTTGCGCCGCAAGAAAAATACAAGAAAGACGCTTTGCGGACTATCCGGGCGTGCATTGCAACTCACAGATGAACGGCAAAATGATTCGTCAGTTTGCCATGACAGACAAGGAGGGCATGGAACGATTGAAGACCGCCATGATTAAGCTAAACCTGTCCGCAAGAGCCTATGACCGCATCCTTCGGGTGGCTCGTACCATAGCCGATTTGGCGCAATCTGAACAAATTCTTTCTCCGCATATAGCCGAAGCCATCAACTACCGCAACTTAGACCGAAACAACTGGGGAGAATAACTACTGAAAAGTTACCCGTATGAACGAGCAAGAAATCCTGTACACCATCGCCTTGACAAGGCTTCATAATCTGAGCCTTCACAATACTCGTGTGCTTTATGACAAACTGGGAAGTGCCTCTGCCGTATATGCCCATCGTAAAGATTTAAAGGATATTTTCCCAGATGCCACCGACTTGTTGGTCACCTCTCTTCAAGACTGGAGCGAGGCATTGTCAAGAGCCGAGGAGGAATTGAAATTTATCGAGAAAGGACGTATCACCTGCCTTTGTCGCTTAGATGAGGACTATCCCCACCGTCTGAAAGAATGCGATGACGCTCCCTTAATCTTATTTTACAAAGGAAACGCTGATTTGAACACATCGCATGTCATCAGCGTGGTAGGCACCCGCCGTTGCACAGAATATGGACGGGAGATATGCCGCTCATTCATAAAAGATCTCAGTTCTTTTGACCCCCATCTATTAATCGTCAGCGGATTAGCTTACGGAATAGATATTGCCGCTCATCAAAGTGCGTTGGCTAATCACTTGAATACAGTCGGTGTATTGGCACATGGACTGGACATGATTTATCCCTCCAAACATCGTCCAATGGCTGTGGAAATGGTCAAACAAGGGGGCTTGCTGACTGAATACATGAGCGGTACAAATGCGGACAAAGTAAACTTCGTGCGCCGCAACCGTCTCGTGGCGGGCATTGCGGACGTGACAGTAGTAGTGGAGAGTGCCGCAAAAGGAGGTTCTCTGATTACGGCAGGCATAGCTGAAAGCTACCACCGGGATTGCTTCGCTTTTCCCGGCAGGGTGTCGGATGCGTCGTCCGCAGGTTGCAACGCACTCATAAGCCAACACAAGGCCGGACTTATCCAGTCGGCCGCTGACATGACAGCGCAACTGGGATGGGACGATTTGTTTGGCCAGCTTACCACAAAAGAAACTCACCAGCCTGTCTATGAGACCGTCAGTCTGTCTGATGAAGAACGTCTTGTGGTGAGTCTGCTGGAGCAGCATGACAACTATCAAATCAACGACTTGACTGTAAGAAGCGGTATTCCCTACGCCCGGTTGTCTGCTCTCTTGTTTGAATTAGAAATGAAAGGAGTGGTAAAAGCGTTGGCTGGAGGATTGTACCGATTGGTAAGATTAGGATGACTATGTATGAACTTACCTTGAAGCGAGCCGATAGATGATAGGCTGGAAACAGCGTCAGAAAGCAAAGTCTGATTCTCTACGAAAAACTCCGAAACACTTTATAGAGCGTTTCGGAGAGCTTAAAATGGGTGGTATCACCTGGAGTCGAACCAGGGACACAAGGATTTTCAGTCCTTTGCTCTACCAGCTGAGCTATGACACCATTCTTGAATTCGACTGCAAAGGTAGGGAAAAAAGTGGAAAGGCACAATAAATATCATTTTTTTGTGCGATTATTTTTTTGTGTCAGAAGAAATACGTACCTTTGCAGCCGCAAATCCGAAACGGAAACGCAAGCGGAAAGTAGCGCAGTTGGTAGCGCACTACGTTCGGGACGTAGGGGTCGGGCGTTCGAGTCGCCTCTTTCCGACTTTCCAGAGGGCAGGTGAATTTTTCATCTGCCTTTTTTGTTTATCAACAATATCAATGCGTTTATGAATAATCGAAAGGTAGCCTTGATAACGGGCATCACTGGGCAAGACGGTTCCTATCTTGCGGAATTCCTTCTGGAGAAAGGATATGAAGTACACGGAATTTTACGTCGTTCCTCTTCTTTTAATACGGGGAGAATCGAACATCTTTACCTTGACGAATGGGTGAGAGATACGAAAAAGAAGCGGCTTATCAATCTGCACTGGGGGGATATGACGGACTCCAGTTCGCTCATTCGAATCATAGGGGAGATAAAACCTACTGAAATATACAATCTTGCAGCCCAGAGCCATGTGAAGGTGTCTTTCGAGGTGCCAGAATATACGGCGGATACGGTAGCCGTGGGTGTGTTGAGGCTGTTAGAGGCCGTGCGTATCTGTGGGCTGGAGCATGAATGCCGTATCTATCAGGCTTCCACATCCGAGCTGTTTGGTAAGGTGGCGGAAGTACCCCAGCGGGAAACTACTCCTTTTCATCCTCGTTCTCCTTATTCTGTGGCCAAACTCTACGGTTTCTGGATTATGCACAACTATCTGGAGAGCTATAATATGTTCTGTGTGAACGGTATCCTGTTCAACCATGAGAGTGAACGCCGTGGCGAGAATTTCGTAACCCGCAAGATTACCCTTGCCGCCGCACGCATCGCCCAGGGCTATCAAGACAAATTGTACTTGGGAAACCTCAGTGCCCGACGCGACTGGGGATATGCGAAAGACTACGTGGAGTGTATGTGGCTCATGTTGCAACACGACACCCCGGAGGACTTTGTCATCGCCACTGGTGAGATGCACACAGTGCGGGAGTTTTGCACTTTGGCATTCAAGGAAGCCGGTATCGAACTGGAATGGAATGGCGAAGGCATGAACGAACAGGGTATCGACAAGAAGACGGGGAAAGTGTTAGTGGAAGTGGATGCACGCTATTTCCGTCCGTGCGAAGTGGAACAATTACAGGGAGACCCCTCGAAAGCGAAGAAGTTGCTGGGATGGAATCCAAGGAAGACTTCTTTCGAGGAACTGGTGCGTATCATGGTAAGACACGATATGAAGTTTGTGAAAAAGCTGTATTTGAAGGCAAAGGAGGAAGAGTGACGTATGTTGGATAAAAATAGTAAGATATATGTGGCGGGACACCACGGTTTAGTGGGTTCCGCTATTTGGAATAATTTGTGGAATAGGGGATATCACAACTTGGTGGGTCGTACTCACAAGGAACTGGACTTGACAGACCAGTATGCTGTACAGAAGTTCTTTGACGAGGAACGTCCCGATGCCGTAGTATTGGCCGCCGCTTTTGTGGGAGGTATCTTAGCTAACTCTCTCTACCGGGCTGACTTCATCATGCAAAACATGAAGATTCAGTGCAATGTCATCGGTAATGCTTACTCACACGGTGTGAAGAAGCTTCTCTTCCTTGGGAGTACTTGCATATATCCGAAGAACGCTCCACAGCCTATGAAGGAGGATGCCTTGCTGACTTCTCCGTTAGAATACACCAACGAGGAATACGCTATTTCCAAAATAGCCGGGTTGAAGATGTGCGAGAGCTACAACCTGCAATACGGCACGAACTATATCGCCGTGATGCCCACGAATCTTTACGGTCCGAATGACAACTTCCATTTGGAGAACAGTCATGTAATGCCTGCCATGATGCGTAAGATTTACTTGGCGAAACTGATTCATGAGGAAGACTGGCAGCGCATTGAGACGGACATGAATAAACGTCCTATCAATCCCACGGATAAACTCCGTGCCATCATTGGCGAGGGAAATGTGGACGGACATAACAGTCACGAGCGTATCCTGAAAGCGTTGGCTTTCTACGGTATATTTGATAACAAGGTGGTTTTGTGGGGAACTGGCAAGCCTCTGCGTGAGTTCCTGTGGAGTGAGGATATGGCGGATGCCAGTGTGCATTTGTTGTTGAATGTGGACTTCAGCGACATCATTGGCATACAAAAATACTCTTCCGTCTTCTACGGAGCTAAGACTGACGGTGCAGTAGACCGCAACAACAGTGAAGGCCGTGGTGGTGCGATTCCTTCTCTCGGAGAAATCCGCAACTGCCATATCAATGTAGGTACAGGCAAGGAACTGACCATCAAGGCTCTTTCAGAATTGGTGGTAAAGACAGTGGGCTTTGAAGGTACGGTGGAATTTGACGCTTCCAAACCTGATGGCACGCCTCGTAAGCTGATTGATGTCTCCAAGCTCCATTCATTGGGCTGGACACACAAGGTGGAAATAGAGGAAGGAGTACAGAAATTGTACGATTGGTATCAGGAAAGTTTGAAATAAAGCAGTAGAGACGCGATTCATCGCGTCTCTACCGTTTATAGCTCAATCGTCAATCTTTCCACTGTACGGAAGTACGGAGTCCTTCTGGCTGCCAGTAGCAGTAATCGCAGGTTGTCCTTTGTAATGAACCATACCCGATCCATTACAATGAGCGTCCAGTGCTTTCAACGCCCAACAGGTAATGTCTCCCGAACCGTCCGTAAAGGCTTTTACCTCCTCCGCTTTCACTCTCACGGCTGAGATGTCACCCGAACCAGATGTCACATAAGAAGCGGACTGTGCCGTACCCGACAGTTCCACATCGCCTGATCCACTGGTCTTCGCTAACAACACAGAGGTATGGGTGTTCTTCAAATCCACATCGCCACTGCCCGTACAAGCCACGTTCAAATGATCTGCCGTGGTTTTGTCCGCCTCCAAATCACCTGAGCCTGTGATTGCGAAGCTCACATTACCTCCTTGTATTGTTCTGAATGAAACATCTCCAGAACCTGTGGCCGCTACGTTCAACGCCTTTGCGGACAGTTCCGCAAACTCCACGTCTCCGCTACCGAAGACGACAATGCGCATCTTGTCATTTGTCCGCAAAGCGGTACGGACATCCACATCACCACTTCCGGCACATACAAGATTATCCAATGAAGAAGAATACACCACAATTCGAGAGCGGTCTTCTTTCCCTATGAATTTGATATTCACGTTCTCTTTGATGGCAACGGTCAATGTGCCATTCTGCACTTTATGCGTCAACAAGTCAATCACATTGTCAGGTGCGTAAATCTCTATGCGAGGGTTCTTGTTGTCCACTCGGTATTCCACGTCAAAATTGGATTGAGACACCAGTCTGTGGAAATCACTTAGAGAGATTGTCTTCTTCACATACTTGTTGCTGGCGATTACTCGCTTGAAGTTTCCTGAGAAGAGGGAAGATTCCGTATGATTCGTTTCTTCCGCATTGGTAGCAGTCGCACGGTTGCAAGCGGTAAATCCTACTCCTAATGCGATGGCTACGGTAAAAAGAACTTTTTTCATATTTCAATTAATTGGTTGCGTGATTATCTATAGAGGAGTTACCACTGTAGTCAGATATAAATTTCCTTACATTACACTTCAGATCGCTCATGCCTGACACGTCTGCCGAGCCTTTTTGCGCTATCAGTTTCTGTGCGTTTACATCGCTCATACCAGACACATCGTATGTCACACTGGCCGTGGTGCCGTCCAAGTTCACATCGGACATTCCCGAGGCACTCACCTCTACGGAGGAGGCCCGTATATGCGACACATTCAAGGTCGACTTGCCGGATACATCAGCGAGTAACTTCGTAGTTTCCACCTTGCTCGTTTTCAAATCACACATTCCCGACATATCCAAGCGCAATGATTCGCAATGTATTTTGCGGGCATATACGTCGCTCATTCCTGACAAGGAAAATTCCACCTCCTTTTCCGCCAAGTCTTGAGCGAATCTCAACTCGCACATCCCTGAAAGCGAGAAAGAATGCACAGAAGGAGCGTACACTATAATTCGAATGCCATCCGCTGCGGATTTGACATTCAACTCTTTCTCGTTATACACCTGCAATACATGGTCTTTCACTTTCACCGCAATTTGCGGGAGGAAGTTATCCGGGGCTTTAATCAGCACCCGAGGCTTGTCAGATACCTTGTAGACCACCTCATAGGCACCGCTCATCTCAATACCCGATATGTCGGAAATCCTGTATTCCTTGGTCTCATACTTGTCACTGGCTTCTATTCCGTCTTGGAAGTGGCTTGCCACTTGCGTCGTCGCCTTTATCACAGAAGTGCAAGACGACAGGCTGAGTCCCATTCCGAGAACTAACAGCCCCATTGTTTTAATGTCCATTTGATTCGTTTTGTTTCTTCTTAGACGTGAGAACGGTAACAAACGTTTTATTCCTTAACAATCTTTACAGATTCATCCTAAGACTCTCTGATTTGCTTCTCGCTCCAGTTCACTAAATAAAGCCGCTGGGAGGCACGGGTCATGGCAGTGTAAAGCCAGCGGAAATAGTCTGGCGAAATCATGTCATCGGTCATGTATCCCTGGTCGAGAAACACGTTGCGCCATTGACCGCCTTGGGCTTTGTGGCAAGTCAGGGCGTAGCCGTATTTCACTTGCAAGGCGTTGTAATAGAGGTCTTGCTTTATTTTTTGTGTCCGCTCCTTTTTCTCCTGGATGTCGGCATAGTCTTCCGTCACGGCTTTATAGAATTGTTCGCTTTGTGCTTCCGTCAGTGAGGGAGCTTCCGAATGGAGGGTGTCCAGTAGTAGTGTCGCATCCAGTTCTGCGTCTCCGTAGTCAGGAAAGCGAAGTGTGGCATCCGCAAAATGGAAACCGTAAAGTGAGCGAATATTCCGTACTCTCTTGACTACCGCCATGTCACCATTGGCGATGAACGTGGTCTCTTTCCATCCGTTTTCCGCAGGCCAGTAGTAATTATTCTTGGCAATCATCACCCGGTCGCCGGAACTTAGTTCCTCTTCTCTGCCGAGAATCTGGCTGCGTATGCCGTTATTATACATGTTTGCTTGTTTGTTGGAACGGCAGACGACCAGCGTGTCTTCCTCTCCGTCTTGCGCATAGCATGATTCAAGGGTGTCTATCAGCTCCTCACCGGGAAGTCGGAGGATGTCTTTGAAACCTTTGAGCGTGAATCGAGGCAAGTTGGCGCATTGTCCTGTGGCGATGAGTTGTCTAAGCTGCGTGGCATTATACAAGATGCCCGACTCGGCTTGTTGTCGCACGACTTGTCGTAGCACACTTTCCCATACCTTGAAACCATATTGTGCCAGCACATAACTGGACAAGGCCGGACTCTCTTCTTCTCCCACAGGAGGTAGCTGAGCCGTGTCGCCAGAGAAGAGCAGCTTGCAACCTGGAGCAGAATATACATAGCCTAACAAATCGTTTAGTAGTCGGCCTGATCCGAAGGTAGTATTACCTCGTCCGCTGTTGTAAATCATGGAAGCCTCGTCCACGATAAAAAGGGTGCGAGGTGTGAGGTTGTGGTTGATGACAAAAGATTCCGCCCCGAAAGCTTCTTCCCGGTAGATGCGCTTATGAATGGTATAAGCAGGATGGGAGGCGAGCATGGAGAAGTTCTTGGCGGCTCTTCCGGTGGGTGCCAGCAGCATGAACCGTTGCTTGAGTTCCTTGAACGCTTTCACAATGGCTCCGAGGATGGAGGTCTTTCCCGTGCCTGCATAGCCCCGCAGGATAAAGACGGAGTGAGGCTCTTTGTCAAACATGAAGGCCACCATCTCCTGAAGTGCTTTGTCCTGGTCGTCCGTGGGAGTGAAACCTAATTCGTTTTTAATTCGCTGAATGAGGAAATCTTGTATCATATCGTGGCGAAGATACGACTTTTTACTTGGTTCTCGGTGTAAGCAACCTTCTTTTCTTTGTCGTCTTTGATGCTTTTCTCTCTCAAAGGTGTATTAATGAACGAGGCTGTGTTTCGACAACACAGCCTCGTGGGGTTACAAATACGTTTGATTGTAATCTTCCTTTATTTTAAGATAACTCCCGCATCACTGGTCGGATTCTGAGTTAGCTTGCTTCCACTGGGGTAGGCGTTGATGGCGGATTGTGGAATGTAGTAAGTCACACGATAGTCTGAAGCTTCAATATCCTCCACCGCATTCTGAGGTCCGGGATAATGACGGGTCAGCGTGCCGCCATTACGGTATACATCGTAACTTCGTTCAGCTTGGTAGGCTAATTCCAACTGTCGTTCTTTGTCTATGAGGGTTCCCGCATTAGCGGCTGTCAGAGTAGTATACGCCCCATTGGGAAGGGAGCGTGTACGGATTCTGTTCAAATCAGCCAAAGCTTCCGCATAGCGTCCCAATTTGGCGTATGCTTCCGCACGGTTCAAGTAAATCTCATCCAGCCGGGATATGACGGGAGAATACAGATGGGAGTCTGTGTCTCCTTCGCGGGAACATTTCAGAATATAGAATTCAGGGAAGGTGCGGTTCAGCTCTATTTGGTAATCTATCATGCCTTTGTAGGTCTGTCCGTCCTCATAAGTAATGGTAAAGGTTTGGTCGTTTATGTCTCCGTAAGGGGTCATTTTATAACGCTTCTGGCCCGTAACATTCCCTTTGTCATCTACTATGTCGTCCAGGCAGTAATACTCATTTCCGACCTTTTCAAATGAATCCTGCACATAGGCATAACCTTGCACGGTCTGTCCGTCTTTGGCGTATTGGTTCTTTATGAAACGGAATACCGGTTTATAATTCCCCGACTCATCCTTTACATATACGGGTTCGATGAAATTGGCACGTGCGTCAACGATTCTTTTAGAATCCGGACGCCAGTCGTTGCGTCCCGTCTCATTCAGTAGGTCAATGTATTCGGCGCTGGCGTACATCTCGCCCCATCCCATGCCTCCTACGACGGCATACATACCACCAATCGAGTAATAATAATCGTAACCGGGGAAATCGGAAGCCAACTGCTTGATGACAAAGATGTCTTCTGAATTATTCTCTGGAGACAGGGTGTTGGAGCGCATGTAATCATTACGGCTCAGCAGCTGGTATTTGCCAGAGTCAATGACCTTGTTCGCATACTCTACCGCCTTGTTCGCATATTCCGTATTCGGATGAGCGTATGTGCCGCTCATATAGAGGTAAATACGGGAAAGCATGGCCTCAGCCGCACCCTTGGACGCATAGTCCGGCCCCTTGTCCTGTGTCAGCAGTTGTTCCGCCTTTTCCAAGTCTTTGATGGCTTGGGCATAGGTGTCTTTCACGGTGGAGCGGTCTGGCATCTGTAAGTTGTCCATGTCTTCTGGTGTGCCGTTCACGATGGGTACGCCGAGATTCTTTTCTGGAGCCTGGTAGTAAGGGCGGCCAAAGGCGCGGCAAAGGTAGAAGTACATCATTCCCCTGACATAGTAGCACTCTCCAAGGCTATTGTCAATTTCTGTACTTTGTCCCTCCTTGACCATCGCGATGATATTAGACGCTTGGGCAATGGCTTTGTAGCCGTAATCCCACATGGTTTGCAAACGATAGTTGTTGGGGGTACGTGAGTAAGAGATGAACTCATAAAACGCATCCGAGGAATTTCCACGAATCATCATGTTGTCACCTGCGTATTCTCCGCAACGGTGCATGGGGTCGGACCATGTTTTTAATTGTGCGTACATGCCGTTAATCAAGGAAGAGAGTGAGGCTTCGGGGTCTCCCTTGATGGCTTCCGTGTTTAAACTGGCATAAGGGAAGCGGTCGATGTCACAGGATTGCGTCAATCCTCCACATACGGCCAGCGTGATTATTCCGGAAAGTATAGTTTTGTTCATACGAATTTTCTTTAGAATGTGACATTAAGACCAAACATAAATTTGCGCACGGAGGGATAGACACCCGGTCCGGCTGTACCCATCACGCTACCACTGCTGCTTGGTTGAATCTCCGGGTCAACTCCAGAGAAGGAGGTGGCGCAGAAGAGATTCTCTCCTGTGAAATAGATTCTCAGTTGCTGGATGTACCATTTGGGCAAAGACAGATTATAGCCGACGGTCAGCGTGCGTAATTTCAGGAAATCATTCTTTTCCAGGAAACGGGTGGATGCGTCGCTGGAATGGTTCTTGTTTCCATAGGTGGCAATCGGATGAGTGGCTATGTCACCCGGCTTTTGCCAGCGAGTCCATCCTTTTTTCAATTTCATCTGGTTACGATCGGTGTAAGTACCATCGGAATCGTATTCCTGACGAGAATAATTGTACACATATCCTCCAAGTGAGTAGCCGAAGTTAGCGGTAAGGTCTACGTTTTTCCATTTCAAAGAAGTATTGATACCACCGAAGAGTTTGGGGGTGAAAGGCTTGGTGATAATATAGTCCGCCTCCGCATAGTTGGTGGTGATTTCCTTGCCGATGACATTCCCCTGTGCGTCTTTCGTGTGTTTGTACCATTGTGGCGATCCTGTCTCAGGATCTACACCTGCCCACTCACGAAGGTAGTAACAATCGCTGCTGTACCCTTTCTTCAATATATGCTCAGCTTCGCCGGCAATGCCTGTGTCTCCAGAGCCGATGATGGTCAGATCGGGATCATCGCCATAGAGCTTCTTTATCTCATTTTGGTTATGTCCCATGTTCATTTCCAGGCTCCAACGCCAGTCCTTGGTGCGGATGATGTCGCCACCGATGGTCAGTTCGATACCCTTATTGCTCATTTCGCCTACATTTCGCCAACGGCTGGTGACACCTGTCAATCCGGATACCGGCACTCGGTATAGAATGTTGCTGGTGTATTTGTTATACCAGTCGAAAACGAAGTAAAGCCGATTGTCAAAGAAGTTGGCGTCCAGTCCCACACCGGTCGTATAGGTCTTTTCCCAAGTCAACTTCCGGTTTCCGACTTGGCTGATTAAGGCGGCAGGTACGGCATTATAATTGGATGAGGCTGAATATAGATTATATTGCGGATAGAGGGAGGAAGGTCGGTTTCCCACTGTACCATAAGAAGCGCGCAGCTTTAATTGGTCTACCCAGTCGGCATGGAACCATTTCTCCCGGTTAATCATCCATCCTGCACTGAAGGAGAAGAAGTTTCCGTATTTGGATTCATCTCCAAAGTTGGACGCACCGTCTCGGCGGAAGGAAACTTGTGCGAAATAACGGTTGTCGTAAGCATAGTTCGCGTTGAACAGATAAGACTGTACGGCCCATTCGCTTTTCCCTCCTCCTACAGCTTCCGGTACTGAGGTGGCATCCAAAACGGTCAGTCCTGAAATAAATCCTGTACCTTTTGCGGAGAGTGTGGTGGCGGAATAATCATTGAACTCATAGGCCAATAGCGCATTCACCGCATGTTTCCCGAAGTTTTTGTTAAAGCGTAGAATCTGGTTGGTGTAGCGGCGTACCATTTCACTCCGATATTCAGAAAGTCGTCCTAACACTCCAGATACACTCTCCGAACGAGGGTCTGTATAGGAATGATATGCGTAGCCTTGCCATTTGTAGTTGTTGACGGAGGAGAAGGTCAGCCAAGAAGTCAGGCGAATGTCGAAATCGAGATTCCCCATGAATTCATACGTGCGGTAATCTGTATTATTCCCATAGGAAAGATCATTCAAATAATTCGATTTTTGGGAGTTGACCCATCCGCTGTAACGGTCGGGTACCAAATTCCCGTCTTTGTCGAAGGGACTATCCCATGGCAACATGGAATACATGGAGGTCACGTCATATTGCGCGTCATGGATGTCTGTGCGGGAACCTGCAATGTAAGGTTTGATGGTCAACCAGGAAAAAGGATGGTAGTTCACCTTCAAACGGAAATTATATCGTCCGTAGTCATATCCTTTTACTGCTCCGTCTTCGTCATAATAACCGACGGAAAAATAAGAGGTCATTTTGTCGTTACCGCCGGAAAGAGATACGTTATAATCTTGTGTGAAGCCTGTGTGAGTGGCCAGTTTCCACCAGTCGAAGTTGGCATTGCGCAAATCCGCGTTCCAACGGGGGAAACTAATTTGATCCGCATTGGACATGGACTTAAAGTAGTCATAGAGTTCCGCACCGTCCATCATCTCCATATTGCCATTGTCGAGGCGGCTGATACCCAGTTTCACGGATGCGTTGATTGCCATTTTCTTGTTGCGTCCGCTTTTGGTAGTGACCACAATCACTCCATTGGCACCCTGTGATCCATAGATTGCGGTGGAGGCTGCGTCTTTCAAGATGGTCATGCTCTCAATGTCGGAGGGATTCAATGCGCCTGCTCCAGAACCTACAATCACTCCGTCAATGACCCACAAGGGAGCGGTCGTGCCGCTCAAGGTGGCCTTTCCACGTATCATCACTGCGCCGTCCTGTCCGGGCTGTCCTGTACCAGGGGATACGAATACGCCGGATATTTTTCCGTTCAGCATATTGGATACCTGAGGGGTAGAGACATCCATCAGTTTGTCACTCTTTAATGTTTGCAAGGAGCCAGTCAAGCTTTCTTTGCGCTGTGTGCCGTAGCCTACCACCACTAATTCATCCAATGCTGCGCTGTTTTCTTTCAGCGTGATGGTCAAAGGTTGTCCGTCCCAGATGACTGTCTGAGGCTCACATCCGATGTAGGAGATTTTCAACGAACCTCCTTTTTTTATGTTTCTCAGACGGAACTCTCCATTGATGTCGGTCGTAATTCCCTGTTTGGAACCACTCACGGTGACTGACGCACCGATAATAGGATTCCCTTCCGCATCTTTTACAATGCCCGTGCATAAAGTGGAAATGCTGCTCTTACTTTGAGGGATATTTGCCGCAGCTTGCGCTGTTTCCATTCCTATGGGAGGGAATAATAAACAACTGCAAAACAGAGTTGCAAGAAATCTCTCGCTCTTTACTTGATTCATTGTGTTATCTTTAAAACCGTTTAATTCGCTACTACTTTGGGAGAAAATATCTCTTTAAGGCAGTGTTTTCTTGAAATATCTCGTATTATTAGACAGCAAAGTTACGAATTAAATTTAAATATTACCCCCCCGATTGTTATTTTATATTAATCTGGCGTGTTCCTATGACTATCTGTGTCAGATGTAGCGATGTTCTCTATCATTTTGTTCCATTTTAAGAAGAGGAGTGCGCATTTTGTGGGATCTATCGTGTGAGCGTATAGTAGAAATAGTCGGTTGTGGTAGTTTGGGGGAACTAAGTGTTGGGTTTTCTCGGATTTTGTTGTATCTTTGTCGGCTGTGGTTTGTGAACTCTGTGGCATGGACACAAAGATACCCGCAGCGTAAATGGCAGAAGATATGAGTGAGGAATTTTTAAAAACAACGATGGCCGTCCGGCTGGATTCGGAGGGCTTTTCCGTCTCCGTGTATGACCCGGCATCGGTAAAAGGTTTCCGAAGGGTGGACTATGAGACGAATCCGGCCATTTCCCTCATTGCGAATGTAAGGCGGATGTTGGTGGAGGGAAAACTCAAATCTTTCCGAAGTGGAAGAATCGCTTTTCTCTTCACCAGCCCAGTGGTATTGATTCCCAGGCAGATATTGGAAGATGAGGCGAAAGACAACCCGCGGGAAATGGAACGAAAGGCGGCGGAAATAGCCAGTCTCACGCTTTCGGAAGGAGGAAAGGGTGATTTGTGTCTGAACTTGTTGCCGTCGTTGGACACTTATGCGGCCTTTACGTTGGAAAAGGGGCTGAGACAGATTCTGCTGGATGAGTTTCCTGAGGCGGCCTTTTGTTCGGTGTTAAGTCCCGTGACAGCACATTTCGCCGACTTGAGTCGCAAGGGAAATACCCGGAAACTTTATTTGTACTTTTACGGACGTAAAATGTGTGTGGAGGGCTTTGAGCGAGGAACACTGACCTTTTTTAATGTCTTTGATATCGAAGGGGACGCAAACAATGCGCTGTATTATACGGCGGGAGTGTGGACATCGCTGGGCATGAGCCAGGAGGAGGACTACTTGTATTTCACTGGGACTTCGACAGAAATGAAAACTGTACTGATGACTTCCTTGAATAGGTTTTATCGGCATGTGTTCTATCTGAATCCTGCTTCCGAGTTCAATCAGACGGCTTTCCGTGAGGTGGATAAGGTAGCTTATGACGTACAGACATACTTGACTTACGGATTTTGATAAATTTAAATTGACATGAGAGCCATTACTGGAAAATACAAAGGGCGGCATTTTGAGTCGCCGAAGAATTTCAAGGCGCGTCCTACCACGGATTTCGCCAAGGAGAATTTGTTCAATGTACTGAACGGATATCTGGATTTCGAGGGTGCGTCTGCTTTGGACTTGTTCTCTGGTACGGGCAGCATCAGCTTAGAACTGGCTTCGAGAGGGTGCGGTCATGTGGTGTCGGTAGAGCAGAATCCGGTACATCACGCCTTCATTGCGGGGATGTTCCGCAAGCTGGGCGACAAGGCTGTGTTGCCGTTGCGTATGGATGTGTTCCGCTTCTTGGATGTATGCAAGGAGCAGTACGACTTGGTTTTTGCCGACCCTCCGTATGCGTTGAGTCGTCTGGAGGAGATACCTTCGCTGGTATTTGAGAAAGGTGTCTTGAAGCCGGATGGCCTGTTGGTATTGGAGCATGGCAAGACGCATGACTTCTCGTCCAATCCGTACTTTGTGGAGCATCGTTCGTATGGAAGTGTGAACTTCTCGTTTTTTAGGTATAAACAAAAGGAAGATTAGAGCAGGGGCATCAGTAGTCGTTACTGTTAAACGGCCATTCATGTAAGACATGTAAGATATGTAAGTAGGTTTCATAACATTGTAGGAGTAAAAGTATGAAAGGAAGAGTAGTGTTTCTTTCTCACGCGCCCGCGCGTGAGAGGTTGAAATCCACTTACATATCTTACATGTCTTACATGGCTTTCTACATTGCCTGCCTCACAGTATCAGCAATTACCATATAGGTGATGAGGCGTTAAATTCTGCGTAAGTACGTAAGTAGCGTAAGTAGATTTCAACTCCTCACGCGCGGGCGCGTGAGAAAGAAAATCACCCTTGTTTTCATACAAATACATTCCTGTAGAGTTATGAAACCTGCTTACGCTACTTACGTACTTACGCAAATCAGCGTATGGAGAGTCGTTACTCACCGTATAAGGAGTCATTACTCACCGTGCAATTTTTCTAACTCACCGTGCAATTTTTTTTATTCACCGTATAATTTTTCTTGTTCACCGCATAATATTTCCCACTCACCGCATAAGCAGCATAGGCAGCATAAGCAGATTTCAACTCTTTGCGCGCGGGCGCGTGAGAAAGAAAATTACCTTGTTTTCATACAAACACATTCCTGTAGAGTTATGCAACCTGCTTATGCTGCCTATGCTGCTTATGCGAAAATGGGGAGGTAAGACAATAAGTGTAGTTTTCTACTTATTATCGCTGAATTCCTCGCTCCGTATGCCCAAGGCGTTCATCAGAGAGTAGCCTAAAATTTCTTGTTTGTAGGGACCGGGAAGTTGGGGCTGCATAGAGAAAAAAGTGATTTGTTTCTCTTTTATCATTTTCAGCACGGAACGTACGTCGGCTCCGTATTTCTCGCAGTCGGGTATGATCATGAGGTTCTTCACAATCTTCTCGTCAGCGATTACTTGAAGTGATTCCAGAAAAAACTCTTCAGCGGGAACCAGGTCCTCGATGGGGTAAGCGTAGCAGGTGAACTCACCCAAGTTGTCCTTGAAGGTTTTTCCGTTCAGCTCCTTTTCTATGTGGGACGGAAGGAAGTTGTCAAGTGTTTTTTTCTTCTTCGGGTAGAGGAGGATGACCAGTGTCTCCCGTTGCTCTCCTTCTTTTAAGGGACGTAGACCTCCATCGAGTGCCACGCAGTCAATCCACCGTGCAAAATCGGCCTTTGAGATGCGGCGTTCGAGCATACGCTCAAAATTGACGGAAAGGTCGAATGCCACACGGTCGATATAGTCGGTGTCCACGAGAATTACATTCTCATGCCAGGTTGCTTGTAGTTCCATAGATACAGTTGAAATATTGTTGTGCGTGCAAAATTACGGAAATGGATTAGATTATGGAAACATTTGCCCGTTTTATACTGACAAAATGTATCTTGAACTGTCATTAAGTCTATTTAAATCAGTTTCTTAGGACTTATTGGCAGCTCTTGGATGTCTGGCTTGTTCTTTGCGAGGAGTATGGCGACTTCTGAAAGGGAGTCGGAGAAAAACGAATAAAGATAAACACATATAACAGAAAGGAGACAGAAATGAACTTCGATAACTTTACAATCAAAGCGCAAGAAGCTGTTCAAGAGGCTGTCAAGATAGTGCAACGGAATGGTCAGCAGACCATCGAGCCGGAACACTTGATGGCGGGTGTCTTGAAAGTGGGTGAGAATGTCACCAATTTCGTCTTCCAAAAGCTGGGAGTGAATGCTACGCAGGTCACTTCGCTGGTGGAGAAACAAATTCAGTCACGTCCGAAGGTATCAGGCGGTGAGCCTTATTTGTCCAACACGACAAACGCCGTGTTGCAGAAAGCGGTTGATTTCTCTCAGAAAATGGGAGATGAGTTTGTTTCGCTGGAAGCCGTACTGCTGGCGTTGGTGAATGTGGAAAGTGAGGTTTCCCATATTTTGAAAGACGCAGGCTTTACTGAGAGCGAACTGAAGAAGGCGATAGAGGAACTTCGTCAAGGGGCGAAGGTCACTTCGCAGTCGAGCGAGGATAATTACCAGGCGTTGAGTAAATACGCGGTGAATCTCGTGGAACAGGCGAGAGCAGGTAAGCTTGACCCGGTAATCGGAAGGGATGAGGAAATCCGGCGTGTGCTGGAAATCCTGAGCCGTCGTACGAAAAACAATCCTATCTTAATAGGTGAGCCGGGTGTGGGTAAGACCGCTATTGTGGAAGGTTTGGCCGAGCGTATTCTCAAAGGGGATGTGCCGGAAAATCTGAAGGACAAGAAACTTTACTCCCTTGACATGGGTGCCTTGATTGCCGGTGCCAAGTATAAAGGTGAGTTTGAGGAACGTCTGAAGAGCGTCATCAACGAGGTGAAAAAGAGTGAGGGAAATATCATTCTGTTCATTGATGAGATTCATACCTTGGTGGGTGCTGGCGGAGGTGAAGGCGCAATGGATGCGGCTAACATCTTGAAACCGGCCTTGGCTCGTGGCGAACTGAGAAGTATCGGTGCTACCACATTGGACGAGTATCAGAAATATTTTGAGAAAGACAAAGCACTGGAACGTCGTTTCCAAACTGTAATGGTGGACGAACCTACGCCAGAGGACAGCATCTCCATTCTCCGTGGATTGAAGGAACGGTATGAAAACCATCACAAAGTACGTATTCAGGATGATGCGGTGATTGCGGCCGTCACACTGTCACATCGTTACATCTCAGACCGTTTCCTGCCGGACAAGGCCATCGACTTGATGGATGAGGCGGCTGCTAAATTGCGGATGGAGCGTGACTCTGTGCCGGAGGAACTGGATGACATTGACCGTAGGCTGAAACAGTTGGAGATTGAGCGTGAGGCCATTAAGCGGGAGGATGACACGGCTAAGTTGGCGGAACTGAATAAGGAAATCGCTGACTTGGAAGAGCAGGATAAGTCTTACCGTGCTAAATGGCAGGCTGAGAAGGCACTGGTCAATAAGATTCAGCAAAATAAACAGCAGATTGAGCAACTTAAATTCGAGGCGGATCGTGCGGAGCGTGAAGGCGACTATGGTAAGGTGGCCGAGATACGTTATGGACGCATCAAAGGACTCGAAGACGAGATAAAGAAAATCCAGGGCGACTTGAAGAAGACGCAAGGTGGCAGTGCGTTAATCCGTGAGGAGGTAACTGCGGACGACATCGCCGAGGTGGTGTCTCGCTGGACGGGTATACCGGTGGCGAAGATGCTGCAAAGCGAGCGTGAAAAACTGCTCCACCTGGAGGATGAGCTTCATAAGAGAGTCGTAGGACAGGATGAGGCTATTCGGGCGGTGGCTGACGCAGTGCGCAGAAGCCGGGCTGGACTGCAAGATCCGAAACGGCCGATTGGCTCATTCATCTTCCTAGGTACTACGGGTGTCGGTAAGACTGAGCTGGCCAAGGCGTTGGCGGAGTACTTGTTTGACGATGAGACCATGATGACACGTATTGATATGTCTGAATATCAAGAGAAATTCAGTGTCAGTCGTTTGATTGGAGCGCCTCCGGGCTACGTAGGTTATGACGAAGGCGGACAGTTGACGGAAGCTGTGCGGAGGAAACCTTACTCTGTGGTCTTGTTTGACGAGATAGAGAAGGCGCATCCCGATGTGTTCAACATTCTCTTGCAGGTGTTGGATGACGGACGGCTTACGGATAACAAGGGACGCACGGTGAACTTCAAGAATACCATCATCATCATGACTTCCAACTTGGGCAGCCAGTATATCCAACAGCAGTTCGAGAAAATCAAGGGAGAAAATGAGGAAAAAGTGGTGGAAGATACGAAGAAAGGTGTGCTGGATATGTTGAAGAAGACTATCCGACCGGAATTCTTGAACCGTATCGATGAAATCATCATGTTCCGTCCGCTGACTAAGGAGCAGATAAAAGAAGTGGTGCGTTTGCAGATTCACGGTGTGGCTTCGATGCTGTCGAAGAATGGTGTCACATTGAAACTGGAAGAAAGTGCCTTGGATTTCTTGGCAGACATGGGCTTCGATCCGGAATTTGGCGCACGTCCTGTGAAGAGGGCTATCCAGCGTTATCTGCTGAACGACTTGTCGAAGAAGATTCTTTCTGGCGAAGTGAACCGTGAGAAACCGATTGTCGTGGAAGCCGCAGGAGAGGGTCTGGTCTTCAAGAATTGATATTTCCATTTACAATAAAGAAGGAAGGGCATTAAAACTCTTCCTTTTTTTGTTTTTTTTGCGGACGGAATGGGAGGATTTGAGAAAAAAAGTCTACCTTTGTAGTCACTAAAGAAAACATAAACTGATTAATCATTCACTTTAAAATAAATAAAACATGAGTAACGAGAACAACAACGAGCAGAATAACCAACAGGTTTCTATTGCTTTGGATCCTCAGGTAGCAGGTGGTATCTATGCTAACCTCGCAGCTATTAACCATTCACCTTCTGAATTCATCGTGGACTTCATCCAGCGTCTTCCGGGGTGCTTCAAAGTGGCAAGCCGTATCATTCTGACACCGGAGAACGCAAAGAGCCTTTTGGCTGCTTTGCACGAGAATGTGGCAAACTATGAGTCACAGTTCGGTGAGATTAAATTGCCGCAGGCTCCTCAGGCAGAATCCGATACTATCGCACCTTTTGGAAGCGGTAAAGGAGAGGCTTAATAGTTAAATAAAAATAAATAAGGCGTGTTTGGCAGGGTTTTACCTCCAAATACGCCTTTTCTGTTCTCTTACTCTATATTATGTCCGATTTTATTTGTACCTTTGCACGCCAAAATGAGGGGACTAACCCTCTGTAAAGGCTCAAAACAGGAATCAAATAATAATAAATAATAATACAATGCCTACTATTGAACAATTAGTAAGAAAGGGTAGAAAAGTATTGGCGGACAAGAGCAAGTCTCCTGCGCTGGACGGATGTCCTCAGCGTCGTGGCGTGTGTGTCCGTGTGTACACTACTACCCCTAAAAAGCCTAACTCAGCAATGAGAAAAGTGGCTCGTGTACGTTTGACGAACCAGAAGGAAGTGAACAGCTACATTCCGGGTGAGGGACACAACTTGCAGGAACACTCCATCGTGTTGGTGCGTGGTGGTCGTGTGAAGGATCTTCCTGGTGTGCGTTATCACATCATTCGCGGTACGCTGGATACAGCAGGTGTAGCCAATCGTACGCAGCGTCGTTCCAAATATGGCGCAAAACGTCCTAAAGCGGCTAAGAAATAATTCTCCTGTTTAGGCAAAGAACAATTTAAATTTTAGTTTTGGTTTGTAGGAAATAGCGATAAGGTTGAGTAAATCATTCCAGCGGGAATGGTTGAAGAACAGAAATGCAGCCCCAGACTGAACATTATTACACAGAAAATGAGAAAAGCAAAACCAAAGAAGCATGTGATTCTTCCAGATCCCGTGTATGGCGATCCGAGAGTTACTAAATTTGTGAACCAGTTGATGTACGACGGAAAGAAGACAAAGTCGTATGCCATCTTTTATTCTGCATTAGAGACTATTACCGGCAAATTGCCGAAAGACGAGACTTCCGCATTGGACGTGTGGAAAAAGGCGTTGGAGAATGTAACTCCGCAGGTGGAGGTGAAAAGCCGTCGTATCGGTGGCGCCACTTTCCAGGTGCCTTCTGAAATCCGTCCGGAACGTAAGGAGTCTGTGTCCATGAAGAACTTGATTGCTTTCGCCCGTAAACGTGGCGGAAAGTCCATGGCAGAGAAACTCGCTGCTGAGATTCTGGACGCTTACAACGAACAGGGCGGTGCTTTCAAGCGTAAAGAGGAAATGCACCGTATGGCTGAGGCTAACCGTGCGTTCGCACATTTCAGATTCTAAATCCAACAAATAACATAATATAATGGCAAGACGTGATTTACATTTGACCCGTAATATCGGAATCATGGCGCATATCGATGCTGGTAAAACTACCACATCCGAGCGTATCCTGTTCTATACGGGTAAAACTCACAAAATCGGTGAGGTGCATGATGGCGCTGCTACCATGGACTGGATGGTTCAGGAGCAGGAGCGTGGTATTACCATTACCTCCGCCGCTACTACGTGCTACTGGAATTGGAACGGAAACCGTTACAAATTCAATTTGATTGATACTCCGGGACACGTGGACTTTACCGCTGAGGTGGAACGTTCTTTGCGTGTGTTGGACGGTACTATCGCTACTTACTGTGCCGTGGGTGGCGTAGAACCGCAGTCTGAGACAGTATGGCGTCAGGCTGACAAGTACCATGTGCCTCGTATCGGTTACGTGAACAAAATGGACCGTTCAGGCGCGGATTTCTTCAGCGTGGTAAAACAGATGAAGGAAGTGCTGGGCGCTCATCCGGTTCCCGTGAACATTCCTATCGGAGCCGAAGAGAACTTCAAGGGTGTCGTGGACTTGATTAAGATGAAGGCTATCCTTTGGCATGATGAGACCAAGGGCGCTGAATATGAAGTAGACGAAATCCCCGCAGAACTGAAAGCGGACGCTGAAAAATGGCGTAACGAGATGCTGGAGACAGCGGCTGAGTTCGACGAGGATTTAATGAACAAGTTCTTCGACGATCCTTCTACCATTACAGAAGAGGAAATTATCAAGGCTTTGCGTAAAGGTACCATCGCTTTGGAAATTACTCCGATGTGCTGTGGTTCTTCTTTCAAGAACAAGGGTGTGCAGACATTGCTCGACTATGTATGTATGTTCTTGCCGTCTCCGCTGGATACACCGGCTATTGTAGGTAAGAATCCTGAGACTGGGGAAGAGGAAGACCGTAAACCTGACGACGAGGAGCCGACTGCGGCATTGGCGTTCAAGATTGCCACTGACCCGTATGTAGGTCGTTTGACTTTCTTCCGTGTGTACTCTGGTAAGATTGAGGCTGGCTCTTATGTGTACAACCCTCGTTCTCGTAAGAAAGAGCGTGTGTCTCGTTTGTTCCAGATGAACTCTAACCAGCAGTTGCCGCAGG
This sequence comes from Prevotella sp. P5-108, assembly GCA_963608705.1. Lineage (GTDB taxonomy): Bacteria > Bacteroidota > Bacteroidia > Bacteroidales > Bacteroidaceae > CAVDHB01. The sequence continues at coordinate 20,418 of CAVDHB010000038.1, read as the reverse complement.
AATTCATCGATGCAGGTGATATCGGTGCAGGTGTTGGTTTCAAGGATATTCACACAGGTGATACTTTGTGTGACGAGGAACACCCGATTGTATTGGAATCCATGGAATTCCCGGATCCTGTGATTGGTGTGGCTGTAGAGCCGAAGACTCAGAAGGATATGGACAAACTGTCCAACGGTTTGGCCAAACTGGCTGAGGAGGATCCTACCTTTACAGTGCATACAGACGAGCAGAGTGGCCAGACGGTGATTTCCGGTATGGGTGAGCTTCACTTGGATATCATCCTCGACCGTTTGCGTCGTGAGTTCAAAGTGGAGTGTAACCAGGGTAAACCTCAGGTGAACTACAAAGAGGCCATCACGAAGACTGTGAACCTCCGTGAGGTGTACAAGAAACAGACTGGTGGTCGTGGTAAGTTCGCTGACATCATCGTGAATGTAGGTCCTGTAGACGAGGACTTCAAGGAAGGCGGACTCCAGTTCATCAATAAGGTGACTGGCGGTAACATTCCTAAGGAATTCATTCCTTCTGTGCAGAAAGGTTTCGAGTCTGCCATGAAGACAGGTATCCTTGGAGGTTATCCGATGGACAGCTTGAAAGTGGAATTGCTTGACGGTTCTTTCCACCCGGTTGACTCCGACCAGTTGTCTTTCGAAATTTGTGCATTGAGCGCATACAAGAACGCTTGTGCCAAGGCTAAGCCGGTATTGATGGAGCCTATCATGGGCTTGGAGGTGGTGACACCGGAAGAGTACATGGGTGATGTCATCGGTGACTTGAACAAACGTCGTGGTCAGGTGGAAGGCATGGAGACAAGCCGTTCCGGCGCGCGTATCATCAAAGCGAAAGTGCCTTTGGCAGAAATGTTCGGATATGTGACGGCATTGCGTACCATCACTTCTGGACGTGCTACCAGCACCATGCAGTATGACCACCATGAAGCTGTTTCAAGCTCTATCGCTAAGAAAGTGCTTGAGGAAGTGAACGGTCGTACAGACTTGGCTTAAAATAAAACTCGGAGAGGAGGAGACCAGTTAGCGAATGACTCTTAGCTGGTACCTCTTTTCCATCTATCAATAACAAATAAACAAAAATGAGTCAGAAGATCAGAATCAAACTGAAATCTTACGATCACACTTTGGTTGACAAGTCAGCAGAGAAGATCGTGAAGACAGTGAAGGTGACGGGCGCTATCGTCAGCGGTCCGATACCCTTGCCCACTCACAAACGTATCTACACGGTGAACCGTAGTACGTTCGTAAACAAAAAATCTCGTGAGCAGTTCCAGTTGTCTTCTTACAGAAGATTAATCGACATCTACAGCTCCAACGCTAAGACGGTGGACGCTTTGATGAAGTTGGAACTTCCGAGCGGAGTAGAAGTGGAAATCAAAGTTTAATTATCAATTTAAGTTTAACTGAAATGCCAGGATTATTAGGAAAGAAAATCGGAATGACATCCGTTTTCAGTGCCGACGGTAAAAATATTCCGTGCACTGTTATCGAAGTAGGTCCTTGTGTGGTTACTCAGGTGAAGACCGTGGAAAAAGACGGTTATGCTGCCGTTCAGTTGGGTTTTCAGGATGCCAAAGAGAAAAACGTGGCTAAACCCCAGCTCGGTCACTTCAAAAAAGCCGGTGTGACTCCCAAGAGACACTTGGCCGAGTTCAAGAATTTTGATGAGGAGTACAAACTTGGTGATGTGATCACTGTGGATTTGTTTAGCGACGCTCCTTATGTAGATGTAATTGGTACCTCTAAAGGTCACGGTTTCCAGGGTGTAGTAAAACGTCATGGATTTGGTGGTGTAGGTGAGGCTACTCACGGTCAGGATGACCGTCAGCGTGCTCCGGGTTCTATCGGTGCTTGTTCTTACCCTTCTAAAGTGTTCAAGGGTATGCGTATGGCAGGCCAGATGGGTTGCGACCGTGTGACCACTCACAACCTCCAAGTGATAAAAGTGATTCCTGAACACAATCTTTTGCTTATCAAAGGATCTGTTCCGGGTTACAAAGGTTCAATCGTTTTAATTGAGAAATAATGGAAATCAGCGTATTAAATATCAAAGGTGAAGACACCGGCCGCAAGGTTACATTACTTGATTCTGTATTTGCCATTGAACCGAATGACCACGCCATCTATTTAGACGTAAAGCAATACATGGCCAACAAGCGCCAGGGAACAGCGAAGTCAAAGGAAAGAAGTGAAGTCAGCGGTTCTACACGCAAACTTATCCGTCAGAAAGGCGGAGGCGGTGCTCGCCGTGGTGATATCAATTCTCCAGTATTGGTCGGCGGTGGCCGTGTGTTCGGTCCTAAACCTCGTGACTACGGGTTTAAGTTGAATAAGAAAGTCAAACTTTTGGCACGTAAATCCGCCCTTTCCTATAAGGTGCAGAAAGACGGTGTAATTGTGGTAGATACCTTTACATTGGATGCTCCAAAGACGAAAGATTTCTTAAGCATTATTAAGAATCTCAAAGTTGAGGGTAAGAAGTTGCTTCTCGTTTTGCCAGAAGTGGATAAAAACGTATATTTGTCAGCTCGCAATCTCCAAGGGGTCAGCATCATGACCGCCAAAGATGTGAATACTTATAAAGTATTGGACGCATCCGTAATGGTGATGACAGAAAAGGCTGTGGAGGATTTGACGAATACATTAAACAAATAAGTAAGCAGAACAAACAATGGGAAATATCATTAAACCGTTGGTAACAGAGAAACTGAACAAGTTGTCTGAGAAAGAGAACCAGTTCGGTTTCATTGTTCGTCCTGAAGCCACCAAGGAGTGTATTAAGAAAGAGGTTGAAGCCGTTTACAACGTAAAAGTATTGGCGGTGAATACAATGCGTTACAGTGGCAAGACCAAGAGCCGCTATACGAAGGGTGGACTGATTAGAGGCCGTCGCAACGCCTATAAGAAAGCAATTGTAACCCTGAAGGATGGCGAAACGATTGATTTTTATAGCAACATTTAATAAGTAAAATGGCAGTACGTAAATTCAAGCCCACAACACCGGGGCAAAGACACAAAATTATTGGTACTTTCGAGGAAATTACTGCATCAGTACCAGAGAAGACTCTTGTGAGTGGAAAGCGTTCAACAGGTGGTCGAAATAGCGCAGGTCATCGTACCGTACGCTATCGCGGTGGCGGCCACAAGAGAAAGTTCCGCTTCATCGACTTCAAGAGGGAGAAAGACGGAATACCGGCAGTGGTGAAAACAATCGAGTATGATCCGAACCGTTCGGCTCGTATCGCTCTGTTGTTCTACGCAGACGGTGAAAAACGTTATATCATTGCTCCTAATGGATTGCAAGTAGGAACCACACTGATGTCTGGCTCTGAGGCTGCTCCGGAAATCGGAAACGCTCTTCCGTTGGCTAATATCCCTGTGGGTACCGTTATCCACAACATTGAGCTTCGTCCGGGACAAGGTGCCTTGTTGGTACGTTCAGCTGGTAATTTCGCTCAGCTGACTTCTCGTGAGGGAACTTACAGTGTGATTAAACTTCCTTCTGGTGAGTTGCGCCGTATTTTGAGCGCTTGCAAGGCTACGGTAGGTAGCGTAGGTAATGCGGATCACGCATTGGAGTCTTCAGGTAAGGCCGGACGTTCCCGCTGGTTGGGTCGTCGTCCTCATAACCGTGGTGTTGTGATGAACCCTGTGGATCACCCGATGGGTGGTGGTGAAGGCCGTCAGAGCGGTGGACACCCACGTTCACGCAACGGATTGTATGCTAAGGGTCTTAAGACAAGAACTCCGAAGAAACAATCTAATAAGTATATCATCGAAAGAAGTCACAAGTAATCAAGTTAGAGTAATATGAGTCGTTCATTAAAAAAAGGTCCTTACATCGCTGTAAGTCTTGAAAAGAAAATTCTTGCCATGAACGAAAGCGGCAAGAAAAGCGTTGTGAAAACATGGGCCAGAGCTTCGATGATTTCCCCTGACTTCGTGGGACATACTATCGCTGTACATAACGGAAACAAATTCATTCCGGTTTACGTTACAGAGAACATGGTAGGCCACAAGCTGGGCGAGTTCGCTCCGACACGTCGTTTTGGTGGACATGCCGGAAACAAGAAAGCTTAATTGCAATCAGATAAATAAATTAAAATGGGAGCAAGAAAGAAATTAGCTGCTGAAAAAATAAAAGAAGCCCGCAAAACACAGTACTTTGCCAAGTTGCGCAATGTACCCTCCTCTCCCCGCAAAATGAGATACGTTGTAGATCTCGTAAGAGGAATGGAAGTGAACAAAGCTATGGGTGTCTTGAAATTCTCCAACAAGGCCGCAGCGGTTGATGTAGCTAAATTGCTGCGTTCCGCTATCGCAAACTGGGAACAGAAGAATGAACGTAAAGCCGAGGACGGTGAGTTGTTCATTACAAAAGTATTCGTTGACGAAGGTGTAACATTGAAAAGAATGCGTCCGGCACCCCAAGGACGTGGTTTCAGAATCCGCAAGCGTTCCAATCATGTGACTTTATTTGTTGACACTAAAAATAACGATAAATAAGAGGTAAGAGCATGGGACAAAAAGTTAACCCAATAAGTAACCGTCTTGGTATCATCCGTGGATGGGACTCAAATTGGTACGGTGGTAAGTCTTTTGGTGACAACCTGGTAGAAGATACTAAACTTCGCAAATATCTTGACGAACGTTTGTCTAAAGCCAGTGTTTCTCGTATCGTGATTGAGCGTACGTTGAAGCTTATCACAATCACTATCTGTACGGCTCGCCCCGGTTTGATTATCGGAAAAGGTGGACAGGAAGTTGACAAATTGAAGGAGGAACTGAAGAAGATTACTGACAAGGATATCCAAATCAATATCTTTGAAGTTCGCAAACCTGATTTGGACGCTGTGATCGTAGGTAACAGTATCGCTCGTCAAATCGAAGGGAAAATCGCTTACCGTCGCGCTATCAAGATGGCTATCGCTAACACAATGCGCATGGGAGCGGAAGGTATCAAAATTCAAATTTCAGGCCGTCTAAATGGAGCTGAAATGGCACGTTCTGAAATGTACAAGGATGGTAGAACTCCTTTGCATACTTTACGCGCTGACATTGATTATTGCCAGACTGAGGCTTTGACTAAAGTTGGCTTGATTGGTATCAAAGTTTGGATTTGCCGTGGCGAAGTGTATGAAAAGCGTGATTTGGCGCCTAATTTCACTCAACCTAAGGGCAGCGGTCGTAGAGACAATGGCGGACGTAAATTCCGTAACAGAAAAAACAACAACCGCAATTAATTAAGTAGATTATTATGTTACAGCCTAAAAGAGTCAAATATAGAAAACCTCAAAAAGGTCGTTGCAAGGGCAATGCTCACAGAGGTACTCAGCTTGCATTCGGTACTTTTGGCATCAAGTCTCTTGATACACACTGGCTGACAGCTCAGCAAATTGAGGCTGCCCGTGTGGCCTTGACCAGATACATGAACCGTAACGGACGTGTATGGATTCGCATTTTCCCATATAAACCTATCACAAAGAAACCTGCTGATGTCCGAATGGGTAAAGGTAAAGGTGATGTGGCAGGATATGTGTTCCCGATTACTCCGGGACGTATCATCTTCGAGGTGGACGGCGTATCCTACGACGTGGCAAAGGAGGCTTTGCGCTTAGCCGCACAAAAACTTCCTGTGACTACTAAATTTGTTATTAGACGTGATTACGATAAACGTGCGTGAGTATGAAATATGCTGAATTGAAAGATTTGGAGACGAAAGAGTTGGTTCAGAAACTGACCTCCGAAAGAGAAAACCTTACTCAACTGAAATTGAAACATGCAATTTCTCCAGTTGAAAATACGTCTCTCTTTAAAAAGTCTCGTCGCGTGATAGCACAGATTTTGACAGAATTGCGTCGTAGAGAACTCACTAAATAATGTTGAAGGTTCTTATGGAAAGAAAACTCAGAAAACAAAGAACGGGTGTGGTTGTGAGCGACAAGATGGAGAAAACCATTGTCGTTGCCGCAAAATTCAAGGAAAAGCACCCTATTTACGGCAAGTTCGTAAATAAGACTAAGAAATTCCACGTTCACGACGAAAAGAACGAAGCGCACATCGGTGACCGTGTTCATATCATGGAGACTCGTCCGCTGAGCAAGACGAAACGTTGGAGATTGGTAGAAATCATTGAAAAAGCTAAGTAATCATGATACAGTCAGAATCAAGATTGGTTGTGGCCGACAATAGTGGAGCGCGTGAATGCTTGTGCATCCGTGTTCTCGGTGGAACCAGAAAACGTTATGCCACAGTTGGCGACGTGATTGTAGTTACCGTGAAGAACGTTATCCCTTCAAGTGATTTGAAAAAGGGTGCCGTGTCTAAAGCTTTAATCATACGTACGAAAAAAGAGATCCGCCGTAAGGATGGTTCTTACATTCGTTTTGACGACAATGCCTGTGTGTTGTTGAATAACGCAGGTGAACTGAGAGGAAGCCGTGTGTTCGGACCTGTTGCCCGCGAGTTGCGTGCCGTGAATATGAAGGTTGCATCTTTGGCTTCGGAGGTTCTTTAATCAATAAACAAGCAATTGCAATGAGTAAATTTCATATCAGAAAAGGTGACACGGTTTACGTCAACGCCGGGGATGATAAGGGTAAAACTGGTAAAGTCCTCAAAGTAATCGTAGATAAACAGCGTGCGATTGTAGAAGGTGTGAACATTGTTACCAAAAGTACAAAACCGAGCGCAAAGCATCCTGACGGCGGCTTTGTAAAAGAAGAGGCTCCTGTGCATATCTCTAACTTGAATGTGTTGGATCCAAAGTCTGGAAAACCGACACGTATTGGAAGAAGAAGAAATGATGCAGGAAAGTTGGTTCGCTATGCAAAAAAATCTGGGGAGGAAATAACGAATGAGTAATACAGCAAGTCTCAAGCAGGATTATAAAGAAAGAATAGCTCCGGCTTTGAAGGAGAAGTTTCAATACTCTTCTCCCATGCAGATTCCTGTGTTGAAGAAAATTGTCATCAATGAAGGTTTGGGAGCTGCTACCGGTGATAAGAAAATCATTGACGTGGCAGTAAACGAACTCACAGCTATCACAGGCCAAAAGGCAGTGCCTACTCTTTCTAAGAAAGACGTGGCGAGCTTCAAACTGCGTAAGAAAATGCCAATCGGTGTAAGAGTCACATTGCGTCGTGAGCGTATGTATGAGTTCTTGGAGCGTTTGGTTCGTGTGGCATTACCCCGTATCCGTGACTTCCGTGGTATCGAGAGCAAGTTTGATGGACGTGGTAACTATACACTGGGTATCACAGAACAAATCATCTTCCCGGAAATTAACATCGATGCAGTAGATAGAATTACGGGTATGAATATCACATTCGTGACCACTGCTCAGACAGATGAGGAAGGTTACGCTCTGTTGAAAGAATTCGGTTTACCCTTTAAAGACGCAGCTAAAAAATAAAAAAGTATGGCTAAAGAATCAATGAAGGCCCGCGAGGTCAAAAGAGCTTATTTAGTGGCTAAATATGCTGCTAAACGCGCTCAATTGAAAGAGACTATCCGTACTGGTACTCCTGAAGAGGCTTATGAGGCAGCTCGTAAACTTCAGGAACTTCCGAAGAACTCCAACCCGATTCGTCTGCATAATCGTTGCAAACTCACGGGACGTCCAAGAGGATATATTCGCCAGTTCGGCCTTTCACGTATTCAATTCAGGGAAATGGCTTCAAAAGGCTTGATACCTGGAGTGAAGAAAGCAAGTTGGTAATAACAGTTACTTAAATATTGTCGGGAGAGTCCCGATTAATTTAAACAATTATTATATGACAGATCCAATAGCAGATTTTTTGACGCGTATGCGCAATGCTATCATGGCTAAACACCGTGTGGTGGAAGTGCCTGCGTCAAACTTGAAAAAAGAGATTACCAAGATTCTCTTTGAAAAAGGCTATATCTTGAACTACAAGTTCATTGAAGATGGCCCTCAGGGTTCAATCAAAGTCGCTTTGAAGTACGACCCTGCTACAAAAACAAACGCTATCAAGTGTTTGAAAAGGGTATCCACTCCGGGTATGAGAAAGTATACCGGTTATAAGGATATGCCCAGCGTAATCAACGGATTAGGTATTGCTATTTTATCTACATCCAAAGGTGTAATGACAAACAAAGAGGCTGCTGACTTGAAAATCGGTGGCGAAGTTCTTTGTTATGTATATTAATGGAGGGAAACAGTATGTCACGAATTGGTAAATTACCCGTAATCATTCCCGCAGGCGTGAACGTTACATTCAAAGACAATGTCGTTACGGTCAAAGGTCCTAAGGGAGAAATGAGTCAGTACGTTGATCCTTCCATCGAAGTAAAGATTGAAGATAATCAAATCCATTTCACTCCAGTTGAGAACTCTACTGTAGGATTGAAGCAACAGCAGGCTTTCCATGGTTTGTACCGTGCTTTGGTTCACAACAATGTGGTAGGTGTTTCTGAAGGTTATAAGAAGACGATGGAATTGGTTGGTGTGGGTTACCGTGTGTCAAATCAAGGTAATCTTCTTGAATTCCAGTTGGGATATTCTCACCCTATTTATCTCGAACTTCCGTCTGAGATGAAAGTGGAGACGAAATCTGAACGTAATCAGAATCCTATCTTGACACTGGAAACTTGCGATAAACAATTGTTAGGTCTTGTATGTGCGAAAATCCGTACATTCCGTAAACCTGAGCCTTATAAGGGTAAAGGTATCCGCTTTGTGGGTGAGGTTATTCGCAGAAAGTCTGGTAAGACTGCGGGAGCTAAGTAATTTTAAAGTGTAGAAACAATGAAGTCGAACTTAAATAGACGTGCCAAAATAAAGTTCAGAATCCGTAAAAAGATTTCTGGTACTGCAAATCGTCCCCGCTTGACAGTGTTCAGAAGCAACAAGCAGATTTATGCTCAGCTTGTGAACGACACAGAAGGGAAAACCCTCGTAGCAGCTTCTTCAATGGGACTTGACGTAAAGCCTAAAATCGCTCAGGCTGCAAAAGTAGGTGAGTTGATCGCCAAAAAAGCGCAAGAGGCTGGAATTACCACGGTGGTGTTTGACCGTAACGGTTATCTGTATCACGGTAGAATTAAGGAGTTGGCAGATGCGGCTCGTAACGCAGGACTTAAATTCTAAAGATTATGGCAATTAATAATGTGAAAGTAAACAGCGATGTTGAATTGAACGATCGATTAGTCGCTATTAATCGTGTAACTAAGGTTACAAAGGGTGGTCGTGCGTTTAGCTTTGCAGCTATCGTAGTTGTAGGTGATGGCAAAGGCGTAGTTGGTTACGGCTTGGGTAAAGCAGGTGAAGTAACCGCTGCTATCGCCAAAGGCGTAGAGACCGCTAAGAAGAATTTGGTCAAAGTTACTGTATGCAAAGGTACTGTTCCTCACTCTGCCACAGCTCGTTATTCTGGCGCAAAGGTAAAGATTTTACCTGCAGCGACTGGTACTGGTGTGGTAGCAGGTGGTGCTATGCGTGCAGTCTTCGAGAGCGTGGGAGTGAAAGATGTGTTGGCGAAATCTCAGGGTTCTACCAACCCTCACAACTTGGTGAAGGCTACTATCGCCGCTTTGTCACAAATGCGTGACGCTAAACAGGTGGCTAAAGATAGAGGAATCAGTATTGATAAAGTCTTTAGAGGATAATTATGGCAACAATCAAAGTTAAACAAGTTAGAAGTCGTATTGGTGCTCCTAAGGATCAGAAAGCCACTTTGGATTCTCTGAAGCTCACCAAAATGAACAAGGTCGTAGAGGTGGTTGACAATCCTTCAGTTAGAGGAATGATTGCCAAAGTTCGTCATCTCGTAACCATTATTGACTAATTAAAGAAGTAACAACGATGGAATTACATAATTTGAAACCTGCAGCAGGTGCAAATCACTCTCGTCGTAGATTAGGACGTGGTCAAGGTTCTGGCTATGGTGGAACTTCTACCCGTGGTCACAAAGGTGCCAAGGCACGTTCTGGCTACAAACGTAAGATCGGTTTCGAAGGTGGTCAGTTGCCCTTGCAGCGTCGTTTGCCTAAATTCGGTTTCCACAACATTAACCGTAAGGAGTATGCTCCTGTCAATTTGGCGGCTATCCAGCAGCTTGTTGATGAGAAGAATTTGGAAAAGGTAACAATCAAGGATCTGGTGGAAGCAAGCTTGGTTTCCGCTAAATCTCTTGTGAAAGTACTTGGTGACGGTAAACTCACCGCAAAAGTGGATGTTGAAGCTAACGCATTCTCTAAGTCTGCGGAAGCTGCTATCACCGCTAATGGGGGACAGGCCGTAAAACTTTAATTTCATGAAGAAGGTAATTGAGACATTAAAGAACATTTGGAATATTGAGGATCTTCGTCAGAGGATTCTCATTACCATCCTGTTTTGTGCAATTTATCGGTTTGGATCTTTCGTGGTGCTGCCAGGTATTAATCCGAACACGTTGACCAAATTGCATGAGCAGACAAGTGGAGGTTTGATGTCACTGCTCGACATGTTCTCAGGCGGTGCGTTTTCTAATGCTTCCATCTTTGCGTTAGGTATCATGCCATACATCTCCGCATCCATTGTAATGCAGTTGATGTCAATTGCTGTACCTTATTTCCAAAAGATGCAACGAGAAGGTGAAAGTGGAAGACGCAAGATAAACCAGATAACTCGTGTGTTGACAATCGCAATTTTGCTTTTCCAAGCACCGTCTTATTTGATAAACCTGAAGATGCAAGCTGCCGAGGCGTTACCTTCTACCATAAGTTGGGGTGCATTTTTAGTAACTTCCATGATAATTCTTTCCGCAGGAAGCATGTTTGTCCTGTGGTTAGGTGAAAGAATCACTGATAAGGGAGTGGGAAATGGTATTTCCTTAATAATTATGGTAGGTATCATTGCCCGCTTACCTCAAGCTTTCATACAGGAATTGACAGCTCGTCTTGCATCTCCTGGTGCGGGTGGTCTGGTTATGTTCCTCTTTGAGATCGTGGTATTCCTCTTAGTGATTTGCGCGGCTCTTCTCTTAGTTCAGGGAACACGTAAAGTACCTGTGCAATATGCGAAGAGAATAGTTGGCAATAAGCAATACGGTGGCGCAAGACAATATATTCCACTGAAACCTTATGCTGCAAATGTGATGCCTATCATTTTCGCTCAGGCGTTGATGTTCATCCCTTTGTCGTTGGTGCGTTTTTCAGGAAACGGTAATAGTACACTGGTTCAGCAGATGATGGATTATACCAGTCCTCTCTACAATATTGTGTATGTTGTACTCATAATCCTGTTTACGTATTTCTATACGGCAATTACGATGAATCCTGTGCAGATGGCTGAAGACATGAAGCGCAATAATGGTTTCATTCCTGGTATTAAACCAGGTAAAGCTACGGCTGATTATCTGGATAATATCATGTCGCGTATCGTTTTGCCGGGTTCGCTAATGATTGCGTTTATCGCTATTCTTCCCGCTTTTGCAGGAATCTTTGGCGTTAAACAGGAATTCGCACATTTCTTCGGTGGTACATCATTGTTGATTCTTGTAGGGGTTGTACTTGACACCTTGCAGCAAATCAAAAGCCATCTTTTGATGCGTCATTATGACGGATTGTTGGAAAACAATCGCAGCCGGCGTCATGCAAATACGGAAGGAATTACAGCGTACTAATTGTTCTAATCAAAAAAGACTAAGTTATGTCGAAACAGTCATCAATTGAACAAGACGGAGTTATTGTAGAGGCATTGTCCAACGCTATGTTCCGCGTTGAACTTGAGAATGGTCATGAGATTACTGCTCATATCTCTGGCAAGATGAGAATGCATTACATCAAAATATTGCCTGGAGACAGAGTGAAAGTTGAAATGAGTCCTTACGACTTAAGTAAAGGACGTATATCTTTCAGATATAAATAATATAACAATGAAAACGAGAGCATCTATTAAGAAGCGCACGCCTGACTGCAAAATTGTACGTCGTAAAGGGCGTCTGTTCGTGATTAATAAAAAGAACCCTAAGTTCAAAATGCGACAGGGTTGATTAAGAAGAAAAAATTGAATTGATATGGCAATCAGAATTGTTGGTGTAGATCTCCCTCAAGACAAAAGAGGAGAAATCGCTTTGACTTATATTTTCGGCATCGGTCGCAGCAGTGCCGATAAGATTCTTGACAAGGCAGGCGTAGATAAAGCAATTAAGGTAAAGGACTGGACAGACGATCAGGCTGCCAAGATTCGTGAGGTAATCTCCGCTGAATACCGAGTTGAAGGAGACTTGCGTTCCGAAATCCAGATGAATATCAAGCGTTTGATGGATATCGGTTGCTACCGTGGAATCCGTCATCGTTTGGGACTTCCTGTACGTGGACAGAGCACGAAGAACAATGCCCGCACACGTAAGGGTAAGAAGAAAACTGTCGCTAATAAGAAGAAAGCTACTAAATAATATTTGATATGGCAAAGAAAGCAGTTGCAGCAAAAAAGAAGAACGTAAAAGTTGATGCTGTGGGACAGTTGCATGTTCACAGTTCTTTCAACAATGTTATTGTGTCTTTGACCAATAGCGAGGGACAGGTGATCTCTTGGTCTTCAGCCGGCAAAATGGGCTTCCGTGGTTCCAAGAAAAATACTCCTTACGCAGCTCAGATGGCAGCGCAAGATTGCGCAAAGGTCGCATATGATTTGGGCTTGCGTAAAGTGAAAGCATACGTGAAAGGACCGGGTAACGGTCGTGAATCCGCTATACGTACGGTGCATGGTGCGGGTATTGAAGTGACAGAGATTGTCGATGTGACTCCGCTTCCCCACAATGGTTGCCGTCCTCCGAAACGTAGAAGAGTATAAATTAACTTCCGTGAGTGCGTTCTTCCTTTGGGGAAGTGCGTGCTTACGAAGAACTATCATCCATTATTAAAAAGAATTCATAAAATATGGCTAGATATACAGGACCGAAATCAAGAATTTCACGCCGCTTCGGTGAGGCTATCTTTGGTGCTGATAAGGTTTTGTCCAAGAAAAATTACGCTCCAGGTCAACATGGCAACAACAGAAGAAAGAAAACTTCTGAGTATGGCCAGATGTTGGCTGAAAAGCAGAAAGCCAAATACACTTATGGTGTTTTGGAGAAACAGTTCCACAATCTGTTCGTGAAAGCTGCACGTCAAAAGGGTAGTATTACTGGTGAGGTGTTATTGCAGAGCTTGGAATCAAGACTTGACAACGTGGTGTACCGTTTGGGAATCGCTCCCACTCGTCCTGCCGCTCGTCAGCTTGTGAACCATCGTCATATCACTGTAGACGGTCAAGTAGTAGGAATCGCTTCTTATTCTGTAAAGCCCGGACAGATTGTAGGTGTCCGTGAGAAATCCAAATCCTTAGAGGTAGTAGCCAACGCATTGGCTGGTTTTAACCACAGTAAGTATCCTTGGTTGGAATGGGATGAGAACAGCAAGTCTGGTAAATTGTTGCACAAACCGGAACGTGCTGACATTCCTGAGAATATCAAAGAGCAGTTAATCGTTGAGTTGTACTCAAAATAATAATTAAGTTAATGGCGATATTAGCATTTCAAAAACCTGATAAGGTATTAATGTTAGAGGCGGATAACCATTATGGTAAATTCGAATTCCGTCCATTGGAACCGGGCTTCGGTATTACAATCGGTAATGCTTTACGCCGTATACTTCTCTCCTCCCTCGAAGGCTTTGCAATCAATACCATTCGCATTGCCGGAGTTGAACACGAGTTCGCTTCTATTCCGGGAGTAAAAGAGGATGTCACAAACATCATCTTGAACTTGAAACAAGTGCGTTTCAAACAGATTGTGGAAGAGTTCGAGACAGAGAAAGTTAGCATTAATGTCGAAAATTCAACAGAATTCAAGGCAGGTGACATTGGTAAATATTTGACTGGGTTTGAAGTGTTAAATCCTGACTTAGTTATTTGTCATTTGGATCAAAAAGCGACCATGCAAATTGATCTGACGATTAACAAAGGCCGTGGTTATGTGCCCGCTGATGAAAACCGTCAGTTCTGTACAGATGTGAATGTTTTACCAATAGATTCCATCTATACTCCAATCCGTAATGTGAAGTATGCAGTGGAGAACTATCGTGTCGAGCAAAAGACCGACTTCGAGAAGCTCGTCATTGAGGTCACCACGGATGGTTCCATACACCCGAAGGATGCGTTAAAAGAGGCTGCCAAGATTCTTATCTATCACTTCATGTTGTTCTCTGACGAGAAGATTACGCTTGAGAACTCGGATGTAGACAACAACGAAGAATTTGATGAGGAAGTGCTGCATATGCGCCAATTGTTGAAGACCAAGCTTGTAGACATGAACTTGTCAGTCCGTGCCTTGAATTGCTTGAAGGCCGCTGATGTGGAAACATTGGGCGACTTGGTGCAGTTCAACAAGACCGACCTCTTGAAATTCCGCAACTTCGGTAAGAAATCGCTCACTGAGCTTGATGATTTGCTCGAGAGTCTGAATCTTTCGTTTGGAATGGACATATCTAAGTACAAATTAGAAAAAGAATAAACAAAAATGAGACATAATAAGAAATTCAATCACCTGAGCCGTACTGCTTCCCACAGAAAAGCAATGCTTTCAAACATGGCTATCTCTCTGTTCAAGCACAAAAGAATCACTACGACTCTCGCAAAGGCCAAAGAGTTGAAGAAATTCGTTGAGCCTTTGGTTACTAAAGCCAAAAACGACACTACCAATTCTCGCCGTGTGGTGTTCAGCTATCTTCAAGATAAAGAGTCTATCAAGAGACTTTTCGGTGAAATTATCGCTAAAGTAGGTGATCGTCCTGGTGGTTACACCCGTATCATTAAATTGGGCGAGCGTAAGAACGATAGGGCAGAAATGTGCTTCATCGAATTGGTTGACTTTGATGAGAACATGGCCAAGACTGCGACTAAGAAGGCTACACGTACCCGTCGTTCTCGTAAGTCTGCTGCTAAGGCTGAGGCTGAAGTTGCTGCAAATACTGCTGAGCCAAAAGCTGAAGAACCGAAAGCAGAGAATAACGAAGCTAAAGCAGAATAAATTTTTTCTTCTCATACGTGGAGGATGCATCGTGATGGTGCATCCTCTTTTTTATTATATATTTACATCCTTGGGGAATTATATCTAATAAAACAAAATTCTAGTAGTAAAAGTGTCCAATTTTCTTTCTATGTAAATTATATCCCTTATCTTTGAGCCGTAAACAGGTAAAAGGACTTTCCTGTTTCATTATGATTTGACAGTGTCTAATCTGAATTTACGACAAAGTGTAGGTTCTGGCAGAGATAAAAGTCCCCATTAAACTTCTTTCATTAATATTGCTACGATAGTAGTTGTTGTATGATTTAATTTTTACTTTTATGAAGCAATTAGCATTGATTGTGTTGGTTCTTTTTGTAACCATCACTTCCTGTAAGCAACCTACAGAAGAGTTGAGTATTTCTTCTTCTGAACAGCCGATTCAGTTCATCACTTCGATTCAGACACGTGCATCTGTGGATAGTTGGCAAATAGGAGACACGATTGGTGTGTTCCAAATCATGTCGTCAGAATCTTTCCGTTCAGCGTTTCGCAAGAATGTGCCACATGTAAGGTCAGAAAATTCTAACACTTTCTTAAGTGTTCAATCTCCTCTTTATTATCCTAAAGGTGAAGATTGGCCTTATGATTTTGTGGCATATTATCCCTATCAGGCTGATCTTATAGATAATTCTATCTATTCGATTGAACTTCCAGTACATGCTAATCGTAAGGCAGATTTACTTTATGCAAAGTCGGAATCGAAAACTAAGACTAATGTCCAAATACCCTTGCGTTTCACTCATAGACTTTCTTATTTACAAGTCGTTGTGGAAGCTGGACAAGGTGTGGAAAGCTTGGACGGTTTGCAGATCAGTCTGACGGATGTGCCTGTTAAAGGAGCTTTGGATCTTTCAACCAACATACTTACAGTGAGAAACGATACGATAGGTACAGTGTATCTCAAGACGGATATATCGCAGGAAAATACCAAGCTTTCGGTGTCCAAAGCGGTTCTACTTCCTGCTGATTTGGAGGGTAAGTACTTGGTGTTTTCTCATCCTCTCCATGGCCGTTTTGTGTATAAATTTAAAATGGGAGATGTCATTAAGGAAGGAAAGTCTTACAAATTCCAAACTCAACTTTCCAAATCGGGTACTATACATGGTCAATTGGTTGAAAGTTTAGATGTATCCATTGATGGGTGGGGAGAGGATAATGTCCTTGGCGAGACTGTGGAGGATAATTTTAACGGTATTGAAAATGATGGAAGTAAAACGCATCCTTATACGATGGCAGAGGCCATTTCACTTTCTCAGCGAGATCAGCTGAAGGATCATGATAATATTAGGGGGCGTTTGATTGGTATTTGTACCGTAGATGACGGGGAGTTCAAATCCGACTTTTACAGGAAGGAAGTCTCTTCAGACGATATGAAGAAACTATTGACAGAAAAATATGCGAATCGAGTAATGGGCGTTATCTACGCAGATGACAAAGAAGAGACTGATAAAAGACGGATGGTGGTAGTCACAATTTCGACTGCTGACGACATTGCCAAGTGGACAAAAGCAGCAAGATTATTAGGTGGTACAGCTAATTCAGAGGTGAGAGGTACGAAAGCGGAGCAAGTTTCAGACTTTGCCCTTCATTTAATCAGCGTGAATTATACTGCTCGTTAAAGCGGCGTTTGGATTGGTCTGTACTTTCATCTGAGTGGCGGAGTATCGGCTTTTCTTTCCCGATGGATTGTCTCTATTTGAAATAATCTTAGTATCTTTGCGGAGAAATAGAATCGTAGAGTATAGTAAATTAACGAATAGAATTGTTATATGGAATCATTAGCTAAAATCTTTGCCGCTAAATTGCTTCAGGTGAAAGCGATTAAATTGCAGCCTAATAATCCGTTTACATGGGCTTCTGGATGGAAATCCCCCTTTTACTGCGACAACCGCAAAACCCTGTCTTATCCCGACTTACGCTCTTTTGTGAAGATTGAGTCAGCCCGTCTGGTGTTAGAGAACTTCCCGGAAGTGGAAGCCATCGCAGGAGTGGCCACTGGAGCCATCCCTCAGGGAGCGTTGGTGGCAGATCAGTTAAACTTGCCTTTTGTGTACGTGCGCTCCAAACCCAAAGACCATGGATTGGAGAACCTCATTGAGGGTGAGATGCGTCCTGGTTCAAAGATTGTGGTATTGGAAGACTTGATTTCCACCGGCGGAAGCAGCTTGAAAGCGGTGGACGCTATCCGTAAAAACGGCGGAGAAGTGTTGGGAATGGTCGCTTCTTTCACTTACGGTTTCCCTCAGGCTGTCGAAGCGTTTAAAAAAGCGGATGTGAATCTTATCACCTTGACCAACTATGAGGCGGTGGCTGAGACAGCTCTGTATACAGGATATATCGAGGAGAAGGACGTGGAGGTATTGCACACTTGGCGCAAAGACCCCGCTAACTGGATGAAATAAGTGTATGAAAGCACAGTACGAAAGTGATGTGAAACTGATTCCGTACAGCCAGCAGCTGGTGTACGAGAAGATGAAAGACCTTCGGAATTTAGAGAAAGTAAAAGACCGTCTTCCTGCCGACAAGGTGCAGAAGTTTGAGTGCGACGAGGATTCCGTCACTGTCACAGTAAGTCCCGTCGGGGAACAGACACTCCGCATCGTGGAGCGTGAGGAACCCAAGTGCATCAAATTCGAGTCGGATCATTCCCCGATTCCCTTGAATTTGTGGATTCAGCTCCTTCCTGTCAACGAGAACGAATGCAAGATGCGCGTGACTGTGAGAGCGGAAGTCAATATGTTCATGAAAGGAATGGTGGCCAAGCCTTTGAAAGAAGGTGTGCAGCGTATGGCTGACGTGCTGGCGATGATTCCTTACAACCAAATCTGAGAGACGATGGCAGTGAAACTTTGGGAAAAGAATGTGCAGATGACCTCGGAAATCGAGAAGTTCACCGTAGGTCGTGACCGTGAGTTGGATTTGTATCTGGCCAAGTATGACGTGCTTGGTTCCATGGCGCATATTACCATGCTGGAAAGTATCGGTCTCCTGCAAAAAGAGGAACTGAAAACTTTGCTGGCAGAGTTGAAGCAGATTTATCTCAGTGCGGAGAAAGGTGATTTCGTCATCGAGGAAGGTGTGGAGGACGTACATTCTCAGGTAGAACTCATGCTCACTCGCAAATTGGGAGATATGGGCAAGAAGATTCACAGCGGACGTTCACGCAACGACCAGGTATTGGTCGACCTCAAACTCTTCATGCGGGATGCGTTGAAGAAAATCACCGAGCTTACCGAGAACCTCTTTGAGGAGCTTATCGCAAAGAGCAACCAGTACAAAAATGTGCTGATGCCGGGCTATACGCATTTGCAAATCGCCATGCCGTCCAGTTTCGGGCTGTGGTTCGGCGCTTACGCCGAGAGTTTGGCCGATGACATGCTCTACCTGCAAGCTGCTTTCAAGATGGCCAACCGCAACCCGTTAGGGTCTGCGGCAGGATATGGTTCTTCTTTCCCGTTGAATCGTCAGATGACGACTGACCTCCTGGGCTTCGACAGCATGGACTACAATGTGGTCTACGCTCAGATGGGGCGTGGAAAGACCGAACGCAACGTGGCTTTCTCCATGGCTTCCGTGGCGGGTACATTGGCCAAGCTGGCCTTTGACGCTTGTATGTTCAACTCCCAGAACTTCGGTTTCGTGAAGCTGCCGGAGGACTGCACGACAGGTTCCAGCATCATGCCCCATAAGAAGAATCCGGACGTGTTCGAGCTGATACGCGCCAAGAGCAATAAACTTCAGGCTCTGCCCCAGCAGATTATCTTGATTATGAACAATTTGCCCTGTGGCTACTTCCGTGATTTGCAAATCATCAAGGAAGTCTTCCTTCCTGCGTTCAAGGAGTTGGAAGACTGTCTCCAGATGGCCGCTTACATCATCAACCGTATGCAGGTAAACGAGCATATCTTGGATAATCCGTTGTATGACAATATCTTCAGCGTGGAAGAAGTAAACCGCTTAGTATATGCGGGTGTGCCTTTCCGTGACGCTTACAAGAAAGTGGGCTTGGAGATACAGGCTGGCAAGTTTAAGCCGAACAAAGACATCCACCACACGCACGAGGGCAGTATCGGCAATTTGTGCAACGACAAAATCGAAGCCTATATGCGCTCCATCAAGGATGGATTCCATTTCGAGAAAATGGAAGAGGCCGAGAAGCGTTTATTGGAAAATGCGTAACTGACAATATATCAGGAGGACACCCGCCAAGGCGTATGTCCTCCTTTTTTCTATACATGAATACAACCATCTCCTCTTCTTCGCAGATTCAGTTTGTGAATATCGCCAAAGGCTTCGCCATTCTGTGCGTGGTCTTGGGACATTTCACCCCCTCTTATATGCCCGAACTGGGACACCTGTTGAAAGACAGTGTATATCTTTTCCACATGCCGCTGTTCATGTGTCTGGCCGGTTTTCTGTTCGGCCATTCCTTGGAAAGCCGTCCCATATCCTTCATACCCTTTATTGGGAAAAAGGCGCGGCGTTTGATGCTGCCCTATTTCTTCCTCTCGTTCTGCATCGCCGGTCTGAATTTCGTGCTTCAGCACTTCATCCCGGTGAAACGTCCGGTGGATTTCTCCTATCTGTGTGAGCTTTTCTATCAGGATGTGGGCGGTTCCGCCACCTTCCTGTGGTTTCTCTACACCCTTTTCCTTATATTCACCGTGTCCGCCGTGTGCGTCCGTTCCAAGACAGGAATCGCAATTTTAGTCCTTCTGTCCGTCATCCTCCCTTTTTGCTCCTTGCCTTCGGTGTGTTATCTGTCTTCTGTGGCTCATTATCTTCCTTACTTTGTGGTTGGATGGGGACTTTTCTCTGTATGGAAACACCATCCATCTCGTCTTTCTTCTCTGTGGACTCTCCTGTGTGCCGCTGTGGTTTTCATATCGGCCATCCTTCTCCCTTGCGACACCTCCTTTTCAAGGATACTGCAAGGATACGCCTGTGGCCTTTCGGTCAGTCTGTGCATTGTGAACCTGTCCATCCGTAAACGTTCCGCACCTTTGTTTGAGTGTTTAGGAGCATACAGTTCCTATATCTATCTGCTTCACATGGCAGGAGTCTATCTTGTGCGCTTGGTCTATGAGAAAATAGGCATTTTCAATGAGGGAAGCTATATAATAGCCTTGTGTGCAGCTATATGTGTCGGTACCGTAATACCCGTTCTTCTTTATAAAACCGTCTTGCGGCGTATGCCCTGGCTATTATTTATGATGGGAAAAGGTAAAAAAAAAAAGAAAAGTTTGGTGGATAAGGGAAAATGACGTACCTTTGCATCCGTTGTTGAAATAAATGCGGAAATAGCTCAGTTGGTAGAGCACAACCTTGCCAAGGTTGGGGTCGCGAGT
>CAVDHB010000037.1:0-25477 GCA_963608705.1 Prevotella sp. P5-108 | reverse complement strand
CCGACGAGCTTGCCATGCACGATAACTTGCATGATTATGCTAATTATCGTTAACCCTATGCAGTTTTCTTATTATAGTTCATATTAAACATTGTTTAGCGTACAGGAACACAAGACTATGGGAAAAAAACAGTAATTTTGTCCCCAAAT
Source organism: Prevotella sp. P5-108 (assembly GCA_963608705.1). Lineage (GTDB taxonomy): Bacteria > Bacteroidota > Bacteroidia > Bacteroidales > Bacteroidaceae > CAVDHB01. Next base: position 25,328 of record CAVDHB010000037.1, on the reverse strand, counting down.
TGAATTAATTCACTTATGAGTATATTAGATTTAAGCGAACAAGAGATAGAGAGGAGAAACAGTCTGAAAGAGTTGCGGGAAATGGGCATCAACCCCTATCCTGCGGCAGAATATCCGACAAACGCTTTCTCCACGGAAATCAAAGCAAATTTCATTGAAGGAGAAGAGACACCACGCGAGGTGTGCATCGCAGGACGTATGATGAGCCGCCGTATCATGGGAAAGGCTTCTTTCGCCGAGATACAAGACTCCAAAGGACGTATCCAAGTCTATGTGAACCGGGACGAAATCTGCCCGGATGAAAACAAAGACCTCTATACCAAGGTGTTCAAGCACTTACTGGACATTGGCGACTTCATCGGTGTGAAGGGTTTTGTGTTCAAGACGAAGACAGGAGAAATCAGCGTACACGCCAAAGAACTGACCCTGCTTTCCAAGAGCCTCAAACCACTGCCCATCGTGAAGTACAAAGACGGAGTAGCCTACGACAAGTTTGACGACCCCGAGCTGCGATACCGCCAGCGTTATGTGGATTTGGTAGTGAACGACGGAGTGAAAGAACGCTTCATCAAACGCTCCAAAGTGTTCAAGTCCATGCGCGAGTTCTTCGACAAAGACGGATATACCGAGGTAGAGACCCCTATCCTGCAGCCGATTCCCGGAGGAGCGTCTGCCCGTCCATTCATCACGCATCACAATGCGCTGGACATCGACTTGTATCTCCGTATCGCTTGCGAGCTGTATCTGAAACGACTCATCGTGGGTGGTTTTGAAGGAGTTTATGAGTTCTCCAAGAACTTCCGCAACGAGGGCATGGACCGCAACCACAACCCGGAGTTCACTTGCATGGAGTTGTACGTGCAGTACAAGGACTACAAATGGATGATGAAATACACCGAGCAACTGCTCGAGAAAATCGCCATGGACGTGAACGGTTCCACGAAAGTGAAAGTGGGCGACCATGAAATCGACTTCAAAGCACCTTTCAAAGTAGTGCCCATCCTTGAATCCATCAAGGAGAAGACCGGCTATGACTTGACGGGCAAGTCCGAAGAGGAAATCCGCCAAATCTGCAAAGAGCTGAAGATGGAAGGTATTGACGAGACTTTCGGAAAAGGAAAGATGATTGACGAAATCTTCGGCACTTTCTGCGAAGGCACGTACATACAGCCCACATTTATCACTGACTATCCCATCGAGATGTCTCCACTGACAAAGAAACACCGTGAACATCCCGAACTGACAGAACGCTTCGAACTGATGGTGAACGGTAAAGAGCTGGCCAACGCCTACTCCGAGCTGAACGACCCGATTGATCAGGAAGAGCGTTTCAAGGAACAACTGCGTCTGAGCGAGAAAGGCGACGACGAGGCTATGTACATCGACCAGGACTTCCTCCGCGCCTTGCAATACGGAATGCCGCCGGTAAGTGGTATCGGCATCGGCATGGACAGACTTGTCATGCTCATGACAGGACAGACCACGATTCAGGAAGTGTTGTTCTTCCCGCAGATGCGTCCGGAGAAACGCATCCCGAAAGACTCTGCGGACAAATTCACCGCACTGGGATTCGCCGAAGAGCTTGTACCTGTATTGCAGAAAGCAGGCTACAACCTCGTGTCCGACTTGAAAGAGGCAAACCCGCAGCGCATCCAACAGCAGATTGGCGAGATTCTGAAGAAATACAAGCTGGAGATGGCGAAACCGTCTGTGGACGACATCAAAGCATACATCTCCAAAATTGGCTGATAGAACACAAAGCAGATGACTACGTGCGGAAGAATAGCAGTCATGGGCGGAGGAAGCTGGGCTACTGCCATCGCGAAGATTATTCTCGCGAAGGCGGAACGCATCAGCTGGTATATCCGCAGAGAAGACCGTATCGAAGACTTCAAGCGGCTGGGACATAACCCGGCTTACCTTACGGGAGTGCATTTCGATACGGACAGGATTGACTTTTCCTCCGATATAAACAAGGTGGTGGAAGAGGCGGACACCTTGATTTTCGTCATTCCCTCTCCTTATCTAAAGAACCATCTCAAGAAACTCCGCGCCGACTTGCAGGAAAAGACCGTGGTGACAGCCATCAAGGGCATTGTGCCAGAAGAGAATCTCACGGTGTCTGACTATTTCCAACAAGTCTACAGCGTGCCGGAAGACCAAGTTGCCGTGTTGGCAGGTCCCTCTCATGCGGAGGAAATAGCGTTGGAACGACTGACGTATCTTACGGTGGGATGCGTGGACGAACGAAAAGCGGAGGCGTTGGAGAAGATTTTCTCCTGTTCCTATGTGAAGACGAAAACAAGCCAGGATGTACTCGGCATTGAATACGCCTCCGTATTGAAGAACATCTACGCCATCGCTTCGGGAGTCTGCTACGGACTGAAATATGGCGACAATTTCCAAGCCGTGTTAATTGCCAACGCCGTGCAGGAGATGTACCGTTTCCTGCATACGGTGACTCCGTTGGAATGTCCCGTGTACGACTCCGTTTACTTGGGCGACCTGCTTGTGACAAGTTATTCCAACTTCAGTCGCAACCGCATATTCGGCACCATGATAGGACGGGGATATTCCGTGAAAAGTGCGCAGATTGAGATGGAGATGATTGCCGAGGGATATTACGGCACCAAATGTATCAAGGAAATAAACCGTCATTTCCATGTGAATCTCCCCATTGTGGATGCGATGTACAACATTCTCTACGAGAAAATCACGCCACAGATAGAGATAAAACTGCTCACGGATTCATTTAGATAATAACGAAGCAACTAAACTTAACATATTGTCATGAAACAAATCAGTTTGCAAATTGAGAAAGCTGCCCAGTTCCTCCAGAACGGAACCGTAGACAGCTATGAAAGCAAGGTTAAAGAGGCACAGAAAGCATTGGAAGAAGGCACTTGCCCCGGCAACGACTACCTGGGTTGGATTCATCTTCCCTCTTCCATCTCCAAGGATTTCCTGAACGAGGTGAAGGAGACAGCGAAAGTGCTGCGGGACAACTGCGACTTCGTAGTGGCCGCTGGTATCGGCGGAAGCTATCTTGGCGCAAGAGCCGTGATTGAGGCGCTCTCCTGCTCTTTCTCCGCTTACGGACAAGGCACAAAAGTGCTGTATGCCGGAAACAACATCAGCGAAGACTACCTGGCAGAGTTGACTTCCTTCCTGAAAGGCAAAAAATACGGTATCATCAATATATCTAAGTCTGGAACAACCACAGAGACAGCGTTGAGCTTCCGTCTGTTGAAAGACCAGTTGGTAGCAGAGCAAGGAGCCGACTTCGCAAAGAAAGTGATTGTCTGTGTGACAGACAAATGCAAGGGTGCCGCACGCAAGATGGCTGACAAAGAAGGCTACAAGACCTTTGTCATCCCTGACAATGTAGGCGGACGTTTCTCCGTATTGACTCCCGTAGGCTTGCTGCCCATCGCCGTAGCCGGATTCGACATCGACAAACTGGTAGAAGGTGCGGCTGACATGGAGAAACTGACAGCCAACGAAGTGGCTTTCAAAGACAATATCTCCGCACAATACGCTGTGGTACGCAACGCCTTGTACAAGGAAGGAAAGAAGACCGAGATTCTGGCCAACTTCCATCCGAAACTCCACTACATCAACGAGTGGTGGAAACAGCTCTTCGGAGAGTCTGAAGGCAAGGACAACAAGGGTATCTTCCCTGCAGCTTGCGATTTCACCACAGACTTGCACTCCATGGGACAGTGGATTCAGCAGGGTGAACGCACCATCTTCGAGACGGTTATCTCTATTGAAGAACCGAACAAAGCGCTCACTGTACCCTCTGACGCAGAGAACCTGGACGGACTGAACTTCCTCGCAGGCAAGCGTATTGACCAAATCAACAAGATGGCCGAACTGGGAGTGCAACTGGCACACGTGGACGGTGGTGTACCCAACATCCGTGTCAGCGTACCTCAACTGAACGAATACTACCTGGGACAGCTGATTTACTTCTTCGAGAAAGCCTGCGGTATCAGCGGCCAACTGTTAGGCGTGAACGCCTTCAACCAGCCAGGTGTGGAAGCCTACAAGAAGAATATGTTCGCCTTGTTGGACAAACCGGGCTATGAGGCTGAGTCCAAAGCTATCAAAGAAAGAATCGCCAAGGAGAAATAACTCCTTCATGACAAGAATTTAACCGCAAGGCGTGGCCGGACATTCTACCAGCCACGCCTTCTTTACTATAATTTTATGGATAACGAGCAAATCAAAGAAGCTACACAGCGGTATTTACAATCGCACGGATACGAAGCCATGCACCTGAAAGCAGTGCTCTTTGACATGGACGGTGTGTTGTATGACAGTATGCCGCTTCATGTAAAGGCTTGGACAATGATTACTCCCCTCTATGGATTGAGTATGACCCCGGAAGAAGTGTACATGAACGAGGGACGTACAGGAGGTGGCACGATAGAGTACCTTTTCGAGCGTGAGCTGCACAAGCACGCCACCAAAGAAGACATGGAGAAAATCTACGAGAAAAAATGCGAGGTCTTCAATACATTTCCCACCGCCCCGGAAATGCCTGGTGCGGCATCCTTGTTGAAGAAGGTGAAGGAAGACGGCATTACAAGGGTATTAGTCACTGGCAGCGGACAACATTCCCTACTCAACCGGCTGGAACACAGCTTTCCCGGTGCCTTTGACGCACAGCACGCTGTCACCTCCTTTGATGTCACACATGGAAAACCTGCTCCTGAACCCTATCTGAAAGGATTGATGAAAGCGGGAGCACAACCTTGGGAAGCGATTGTGGTTGAAAACGCTCCTTTAGGAGTGCGTGCCGCTGTGGCAGCCAATGTATTCACTATTGCCGTAAATACAGGAACTCTGCCCGACAAAGCGTTACTGGACGAAGGAGCCAATCTATTGTTTCATTCTCTCAAAGAATTAGACGAAAACTGGGAAAACATCTATCAAGTATTGCGCTGAATTGTGTATAAACAACAAAGGACATCTATCCACGAAGAATAGATGTCCTCTTTATTCTGTGTATGAGCAATATCAGTCAATCTGAATATTCCTGCTTACTTTCTGTATCTGTTCCGGCTGTTTCTTTGGCAAGTAAATGGTCAGCATTCCATTCTGTGCAGAGGCTTTGATGTCTTTCAACTCCACATCGTCCGGCAGCACCAATGTCTTTTGTGTCTTCGCATAGGCGAACTCACGACGCAAGTACCGGAAATTGCCTTCCATCTCCTGTGGTTCTTTCTTATCTACTGTCAACACCAAGTTGTTCTCCTCATCCAAACGGATGTGAAAATCCTCTTTCGACATACCCGGCACGGCTACTTCCACCTTATAGGCATCCGCCGTCTCAATAATGTTAATGGCCGGATCAGTCATATTTCTGCGATTCTCTTGATACGCAGGCGTGAACATATCGCCAAACACATTAGGCAACCATTCGTCTTCGCTGTAATTTCTTCTGTTGTGACTCATATCTGTATGTTTTTATTTTCAATCATTACACAGACGTTAAGGCAAGAACCGTGCCAAACTCCTTGCTATTCTTCCCAATCGACCTCTAACAGCTTGAAAACTATCCGAAACCCCCCGTCCTTGTAAGAAGTGCTATTGATATGAAATGTACCGAGCTGCGCCGTATGCTCCACGTGTGCGCCAATACACGGACATACGTCATAATCACCGATATAAACCAACCGTAAAGTCTCGCTTACATCCTCCGGCAGCCTGTTCAGCTTCACGCCTTGCGGCACCTGGTCATAGGTCACGAACTTATAGGTCACAGGCAAGTCCGCCTTTATCAAGGCATTCATCTTCTCTTCTATACTGTCAATCTGGCTTTGCGAAGGACATTTTGACAGATTATAATTTATTTTACTCTTCTTACGTTCGATATGAGCATTGTCCGAACGCTCGCAGCCGAACATCCTGACCATGGTCTGGTTCAACAGATGCTCCGCCGTATGCATGGGTGGATATTCCGCCTTGTGATGGGCGTTGAGCTGAGGTTGTGGTATTTCTTCCATCTTATCTATTCTTGTTGCGCAAAAACTCACGGATAGCCTTGTTCACGTCCATCCGCTCACTTTTCTTGAAAGCGATGATGAACGCATCCGGGAATTTGTCAGCAATCTCACGTTTACGCTTCAACACGAGATTATAATCGTTGGAGCTATAATAAATGTATTTGTTCAGTCCGTTCTCCGCAAAAGTACCTATCTGGGTCAAGCCTTTAAAAAGCCCGTCTCCATCGGGAATTTTACGTGAGGTAGCGAAAAGCTGAATACAGAATACAGGCACGTCATCCCGCAAATCCATATCTTCCTCCTCTTGTTTCCGCTTTTTCCGCTGCGCCCGCTTAGAGGAAGAAGACACCTTGGGCGTCACCTCTTCCTTGTCTGCATCCATTTGGGAAGTACGGGAGTTAGCGGGAAGACTACCTAAAGCCTTGTCCGATACCCCTCTTATTCTCCTTAAAGCCGTCCCCTTGTTCGCCTGTTTCCGATAACGCTGGAACGCCTGGAAGATATCCTCACAAATCTCGTTGATGCCATTGCTGGAGGTCATGTAAGCCTCTTCATCCTGTGCGGTGATAAACCCGATTTCCGTCAGCACACTCGGCATATTGGTATGTACCAACACATAGAAATGCGCCTGCTTCACACCGCGGCTGGCTCTTCCGCTCCGAATATACTCCTGCTGGATATACCGCGCCAGCAGTTCACTCTCCCGGCGATTACTCTCAGCTATCATGTTGGTTGTGACAGATGTGGACTCCTCGTTGGAATTGTCATTGGAAGCCATCGGTGCGCCATAGAAATACGTTTCGGTTCCCCTTACCAAAGAACCACCCAAAGCCACAGAGTTCACATGGATAGATATGAACAAGTCCGCATTATTGGAATTCGCCACATCGCACCGTCCTTGCAATGAAATGAAAGTATCATTGGAACGGGTGTAAACAACTCGCACATCCCTGCATTTACGAGAAACCATTTTCCCGAACGCCTGTGCCACAGCCAAGTTGATATTCTTTTCATTCGCATACGCCCCTTGACATCCCGTGTCATGGCCTCCATGTCCCGCATCCACCACCAAGGTGAAAGTCTTGCGAGCCGCATTCACACACACACAAGGCAAGGAAAAGAGAGATAGAAAAACAATATATTTGACAAAACTACTCATAAATACGTATTTAATCTTAGCCATCGCTTCATTTTTGGATGTGGACGAGCTACTTCCACCTTAAAACAGATGCAGCACATTCTCAAGGAATATGCCGCAACTATGTGTCTCGATTTGATTTCCTACATGGTACCCCGTGCTCCACGGGAAAGATGTTTGTACTTGTTTGCCAGATTCGTATGCTTGATGGTATAGTTGGGCACGGGGTTGTTTAACTTGAGAGTTGGAATCTCCACCTCTGCCCACTCAAACTTACTCTCTGGAATATCTCTTAAAGGAATTGTAATATTTTCCGCACCTGTAGCCTTTGATATTTCCACCATCGCCACACCATGTGAAAGTATCCCCAATTGTTTAGCTGCTCCATAGGACAAATCTATCAAACGTCCTCTTCCATGAGGGCCGCGGTCTGTCACTTTCACCTTGATTACACGTCCGTTCTTTGGATTCTTTACATAAAGCATCGTACCAAAAGGATAGGTTTTATGTGCGCATGTCAGACTATCGTTATGGTAACGTCCACCGTCACTTGTACGTGCCCCATGAAGCCTTTTTGAATAATAAGACGCTTTTCCTCGTATTTTCCGTTGGCCGTTTGCCTGTACAGATAGCATAAAACAAGCGGCAAGACTGAAAATAACGAATAGAAGTTTTTTCATTCTGTTGTCGTTTTGGTTCTAATCAATGACAAAGGTACGTATTTTTTACTCCTTCCGCCCTATACTTTCATGTTTTTTAACGCTTCAAGAAGGCTAAGACGGGAATGAAACACAAATGTAACACTTATTTCATAGGCATGCAATATTTTTATCGTACCTTCGCGGCAACCTAAAAGAGACAATAATGGAGACAAAACAGCAAATTCTTATCGTGGATGATGAAGAAGATTTATGCGAGATTCTGAGATTCAACTTGGAGAATGAAGGATATGCCATCACCACGGCAAATTCCGCAGAGGAAGTGTTGAAGATGAAAGACCTTGAACACTTCGACCTCATGTTGCTTGATGTCATGATGGGCGAAATCTCAGGATTCAAACTGGCGCATATCCTTAAAGAGAATCCTCAGACAGCCGCTATACCTATTATATTTATCACCGCCAAAGACACTGAAAACGATACGCTGACAGGTTTCAATCTTGGAGCAGACGATTATATCTCCAAACCCTTCTCACTGAGGGAAGTGGTCATGAGAGTGAAAGCGGTCTTACGACGTACCTCTCTCGGAAAAACAGAAGAAGAGGACAAGCACGCACTCTCTTTCGAAGGACTGGAAATGGACTTACGTTTCAAATCGGTCAAGTTACACGGACAAGAAATCATGCTTACCAAAAAAGAGTTCGAGATTCTGCGGATTCTACTGGCACACAAAGGACTGGTATTCTCAAGAGAAGACATATTGAAGAATGTATGGAAAGACGAGACACTGGTGCTGGACCGCACAGTAGACGTAAACATCACCCGGTTGCGCAAGAAATTGGGAAGTTTCGGCAAACACATCGTCACTCGTTTAGGATATGGATACTGCTTTGACATTAACATAAAAGAATAACTGTATGAAAGGAAAACGGAAGATACACTTCACGTTCAGCCAAAAACTGTTTGGCTCCGTTGTAGTCATGTTCTTGATATTCGTGGGTTGCTTTGTATTCTTCCAAAATAAAAGGGAAAACGGATACCGGCAAAGTATCCTGCGCATCCAATTGGAGAAAGACAATGACCTTATCTCCAATTTTGTAGCCTTAAAAGGAGCCAAAGACACCACCGCATTGAAAGACTACATCGACAAAAACTTCTCTCCTCAGCTCCACGTGTACATTCTCACCCAAAACGGGCAGCTTATCTTTGATAACCGCAGCCATCTCACGCAGGTGGAAATCACAAGCGACAACGAACCGGAGAAGTTCTACGCCACCTCTGTCTATCCGAGCAAACGGATTTTAGTGAGAAGTTCCCTTCCCTATAGCGGAGACTGGGCTTCCTTTCTCGAAGACGACAAAGCTTTTCTCTGGTTCTCCTTGAGTATCACCACACTGCTCATCATCGTCTTCTACCGTTACGTACATAAATTAGGCACGTCCATCAATCAGCTACGTCTTTTCGCACAATCTGCCGAAAAGAACAAAGTGGAAGGACTTAACTATGAGTTTCCCTCCAACGAACTGGGAGACATCTCTCAAAGTATCGTCCAAATCTACAAAAAGCTGCGAAGAACCAAAGAAAAGCTCTATATCGAAAGAGAGAAACTGATTTCCCACCTCTCCATCTCCCGTGAGGGACTGGCCATCTACAAACAAGACAAGACCTTGATTCTGTCGAACGTGCTGTTCAATCAATACATGGACATACTCTCCGACAAGAATCTGCATACCGCCGCAGAGTTCTTCTCCATCCAGGAAATACAGCCCTTGGTACATTTCATCAACCGAGAACCAGGCTGCAACGAGGCCGTGGACAATCGGCGTATGTCCCTCACCATAGAGAAAGCGGGACGTATCTTCATCGCTGAGTGTGTGGTATTTCACGACAACAGTTTTGAAATCTCCATCAACGACATCACCAAAGAAGAAGAACAAGTGAGACTGAAACGCCAACTGACACAGAACATCTCCCATGAGTTGAAGACACCAGTCAGCGGCATACAAGGCTACCTGGAAACCATCCTCAACACACCGAACATTCCGGCTGACACCGCACGGAAGTTTCTGGAAAGATGCTATGCGCAAAGCAACCGCTTAGGACGTTTGCTGCAAGACATCTCCTCGTTGAACCGCATGGACGAGGCGCCCCAGCTCATTGACATGGAAACTACAAACCTGACTACCATCGTGCGAAACGTGGCACACGAAATGACGCAATTCGCAGAAGAGAAACAAATGAAAATCATAGACAAGTTTCCAGACAATCTGCCGATGAAAGGCAACCCGTCTCTCCTGACCTCCATCTTCACCAACTTGTTCTCCAACGCCATCGCATACGCCGGAACACAAAAGACCATCACGCTCAAATGCTTCCGTGATGATGGAGAATATTATTACTTCAGCTTTGCAGACAATGGTGTGGGAGTACCCCCTGAACACCTGAGCCGTCTTTTTGAGCGTTTCTACAGAGTGGACAAAGGAAGAAGCCGGAAATTAGGCGGCACAGGGCTGGGCCTGGCCATCGTGAAGAACGCCATCCATCTGCACGGCGGAAGCATCAGTGCCAAAACTGCCTTGGGTGGCGGACTTGAATTTGTCTTTTCTCTCAAGAAAAACCTCTCCTAATCATCCACTACAGGTGTCTGACAGCCTTTGCTGTCAGACACGTTCCACATCTTTCACCCCCTTGCACTGTTTTATCTTCTTCATCAACGCATTCAGTTTCCCACTGTCGTCCAATGACACGGACAGCGACCCGGAAAACAGACCATCATGTGAGTTCACGCTGATAGAACGGAGCAAGATATTCTTTTCATTTGAAATAACCTGTGTGATATTGTTCACCACCCCAATATTATCGGTACCTACCACACGCAACGTCACGGTATACTGATCAGCTCCCTTTCCACTCCAACGGGCAGGAATAATACGGTAAGGGAAACGCCTTTTCATATCCTTCGCGTTCGGACAATCCTCCCGATGAATCTTGATTCCTCCCGTCACAGTAATGAATCCGAAAATAGGGTCTCCGTAAATGGGGTGACAGCAAGGCGACAACGTGTAATCCACTCCTTTCAAGTTCTTGTCCAACACCAGACTGTCAGAATCTGTGCGTACCGTACGCTCGTCGGAAGGAGTAGCAGGCAAAGAGTAATTCTTCGCACTATGGTCACCATAGTTTATTTCAAACTCTCCTGTATGCTGACGCAAGTCCACATACTTGTCAATAATCGTATTTACATCCAACTTTTCATTGGCGATATTGACATAGAAGTCCGTCATCTCCTTAAAGCCCAACTTATTGACCAACTTCGCCAAGATGGGTTCATCCACTTCAATCTTCCGGTTTTTGAAACGTCTTTCCAGTGTTTCTTTTGCCAGCTCAGCCTGTTTAGCTTTTCCCTCACGCAGAGCCTGCCGAATCTTCGCCCTTGTACGTCCGCTTTGAGCAATATTCAGCCATTCCTGCTTGGGCGACTGTGCGTTGGAGGTGATGATTTCCACCTGGTCTCCGCTTTGCAATACCTGCCGGAAAGAGACATTCTTGTTATTTATCTTGGCACCCGTACAGTGATTACCGATATTAGAATGGATAAGGTAAGCGAAATCCAGCACGGTAGACCCTTTCGCCATCTTGTATAAGTCGCCTTTAGGAGAGAAAACAAAGATTTCTTTCTCGTACAAACCGCTCTTGAACTGATCCATCACTTGCAAGTCGTCTTTGCTCTCCAAGGCATGACGAATCGTTCCGAGCCACTCATCCAAAGAACCCTCGCTCTTTATCCCCTTGTATCTCCAGTGTGCCGCCAAACCTCGTTCAGCCACTTCATCCATACGTTCCGTACGGATTTGCACCTCCACCCATTTCTGTTCTGGCCCCAGCACGGTGATGTGCAAACTCTCATATCCATTACTTTTCGGAATGGACAACCAATCACGCAAACGCTTGGGATTCGGCTGGTATTTGTCCGTAATAAGCGAATAGACCTGCCAGCATTGCTGTTTCTCCAGATTCAAAGGAGAATCAAGGATAATGCGGATGGCGAACAAGTCATAGATACCCTCGAATCCGCAACCTTGCTTTTTCATTTTCTGCCAGATAGAGTGAATACTCTTTGTACGTCCTTTTATATGGAACTTCAGCCCCGCATCCGTCAGCATCTGTTGTATAGGAGCAATAAACGCAGCGATATATGTATCCCTGGCCTCTTTTGTGGCGTTCAACTTCTCCTTAATCATATAGTAAGCGTCGTGCTCCGTATACTTTAAAGAAAGGTCTTCCAGTTCCGACTTCAGTCGATACAGCCCCAGTTTATGAGCCAAGGGAGCATAGATGAAAGCCGCCTCGTCCGCTATACGGAGCCGAGCCTGCTCATTGGCAGTATCTCGTAGTTGTCTCAACAGATTGACACGGTTGGCAATCATAATCAAGATAACCCTCACATCCTCGGCAAAGGAAAGCAGCAAATCTCTGAAATTGTCCGTCTCGATGGTCTGGCTCTTATCATAGATGTCCTGTATACGCAGCAGGCCAGACAATATCCCTCCGACATCCTTGCCGAACATCTTAGACACATCCTCCACTGTCATGAAACCACTTTTGACACATTCATGCGTCATGATACCTATAATCGCCGCACGCATGGGAAGAATCTCAGTCGTCACGATGTAAGCTGTCTGTAGATCCTTTATGATGGGGTTAAAACCGAACACATCCCTGGTAATAGACTTGTTCCTGGCAGCCTTTATCAACAGACTCTTCAACCGGGAGCAATCCCCTTCATGTAAGACTGCACCCGTCAGTTTCAACAAATCATGATAAAGACTGACAAGCTGTGTTCTCTCTTCTGAGGTAAAAAAAGCCGTTTCTTCCATTACGTTATTCTATTTTGAGTCGGCTCAAAGATAGAAAAAGATAATGAAAGAAACGGCTTCTATGCAGTTAAAAAAAACTATTTCTGCCGATGATGTGTCAGATAGTACTCAATATCCGCCGCTTCGTTCTCAGAAAAGTCATAAGAATCCCCCTCATCCTCATCTCCAAGATAGACCGGAGTCTCCGTGAAATCATCCAACTCACGCCGGTCTTTCTTCGTAGGCCGTCCAGTACCTTTCGCCCTATTGACGAATCCACTGATACGACTCATTTCCAGCAACTCATACTGGTCTTTCGGAGTGACATTTTCCAGCACATCAGGCACTAACTTGGCACCTACCCTCTTCTCTATGGCCTGCTTTATACGGAAAGAAAAAGTGATTGGAGGCTTCCGCACATTGATTATCTCATTTTCTTTCACCATTTTAGAAGGCTTCAAGGTAGCTCCGTCCATGGTGACACGTCCTTTTTTACAAGCGTCCGCCGCCTGTGAACGAGTCTTGAAAATACGGGCCGACCATAACCATTTGTCAATTCTGGCTTCTTTCATCACGCGTGTTTCCGATGATTGAACTGATTCATGGTAAGCTGGATTCCCGCCAGACAGAAACTCTTGATAATCTCGATAGCTGTAGGAATATCCTCCTCCAACTTCTCTTGATCTTCCTCCGAGAAATGCCCCAGTACAAAGTCGGCCTGTCCTCCTCTCGGATACTCATTGCCAATGCCGAAACGAAGTCGGGCGTATTGCTGCGAACCAAGCACGGACGTAATGTGCTTCAATCCGTTATGCCCCGCCTCACTGCCACCTGCTCGCAAGCGCATATAAGCGACCGGCAAAGACAAGTCATCCACAATGACCAGCAAGCGTTCTATGGGAATATTCTCCTCATTCATCCAATAACGCACCGCATTGCCGCTGAGATTCATGAATGTGGTAGGTTTCAGCAAGACGAGCTTCTTTCCTTTCACATTACAGGAAGCGACATAACCGTAGCGTTTATCCTCAAAAACAATATTGGACGCCTTAGCAAAAGCGTCCAATACAGTATATCCTACATTGTGGCGGGTTCCGGCATATTCATCGCCCGGATTACCCAGTCCGACAATCAAATATTTGTCCATTTACAATTATTTCTCTGCTGCGGCTGCATCTGCGGCAGGAGCTGCGGCTGCGTCAGCAGCAGGAGCTGCGGCAGCGGTCTGACGAGTAGAGCGAACAGCGCAGACAACCACTTCCTTCGGAGTTACCAACTCAAGATTATCAAAATGCAACTCACCCACTTTCAAAGTCTTGCCCAAGTGCAAGTGGTCAATATTGATGTTCAGTCTTTCAGGAATATTAGTGTACACGGAACGTACCTTAATTTTACGGATTTCAGTCACTAACTTACCACCGGCTTTCACACCTTCAGCATGACCTTCCAATACGATAGGCACTTCCATCACGATAGGTTTATCTTCAGTCACCTCATAGAAGTCCATGTGAAGGATACGGTCCGTCACAGGATGGAACTGGAGTTCACGCATCACAGCTTTGTGAACCTGTCCGTCAATCTCCACGTTCACCACGTAAATATCCGGAGAATAAACCAATTTCAACACATCTTCATACTTTACAGTGAAGTGAGTGGAAACGGGAAGACCCTTTTCATCTCTTTTTACTCCATAGAGGATACATGGAATCAAATCTTGCTTACGCAAGTCACGAGCGGCTTTCTTGCCAAACTCTTTTCTTTCGGTACCTTTCAGTCCAAATTCGTTCATTGTGTTACTCTAAATTAAGTTGTTACTAATGTGCTTAATTCGCCATCACACGGCTTATTCAATCCGCTAATGCGTCAAAGCGGGCGCAAAGGTACGCATTATTTTCTTGACGCACAAGTTTATTGATTATTTTCCGTTTCCTCCTCTTCCTTTTCCATCTCTCTGCGTGGTTCTTTCTCGCCCTGGTTCAAACGCACAAAATCCAACGCCTCTTCCAGTCCTTGCTCAAAATGACGAAAATCCTCGGGATAAAGAAAAATCTTATGTTTTTCAAACACCACTTTGTCATGGTCTCCCGCCTCATTCACCACACGTTTACTTTCCGTGATGGACAAGTAAAGTTCATTTTTCACCGTTCGCTTTACATCTAAATAATAGATACGATGTCCCGCTTTCACTACCTTAGTAAACACTACATTCTTGTCGTTTTCTATAGATGTCTTTTTTTTACAATCTTCCATAATTACCTACCTTTTATTTTTTCGACTGCAAAGATGTATATTTCTTACCAAATAACCAAAAGAAAAGGCGAAAATATTTACAAACCTCCTGTACGGCATCCGACGATATTAAAATAATCATTAAAAAAAAGAGGGAAAGAGATTCGGTATCTGATATTTTATATACTTTTGCGGTAGAAAATATGCCTGATAAGATATGATCAACAGAGAGCTGATACGATTAAAGATTGTGCAATTAGTCTATGCCTATTACCAAAACGGGAACAAGAACGTAGACGTGGCTGTGAAGGAACTCTTCTTCAGTCTTTCAAAAGCATACGATTTGTATAACTATCTATTACTATTGATAGCCGAAGTGAACGTCTATGCGAAAAAGAAAGTGGAAGCTGAAATCGCGAAGAATGAGAAACTCCACATCGACGAAGTTATATCCAGAAAGTTCGCCGACAACCGTTTTGCCGCACAAGTGATTCAAAACAAGAAACTCACGGAATACAAAGACACGGAAAAACGCACGTGGGACGAAGACATGAATTTCATCAAGAACCTCTATGAGAAAATCATTGCTTCTGACACTTATCGCGCATACATTGCGAATGCGGAAGACAACTACGCCAATGACCGGGAGTTCTGGAGAAAAATCTACAGGGAATTCATTGAGAAAAATGAAGAACTCGACCAGGTGCTGGAAGACAAAAGTCTTTATTGGAATGATGACAAGGAGATAGTGGACACCTTCGTGTTGAAGACTATCAAGCGTTTTGACGAGAAAAACGGAGCGGATCAGGAACTCCTGCCAGAATACCACAGCGAGGATGACAAGGAATTCGCAGAGACCTTGTTCCGTCATACGTTGGAAAACGCAGACTACTACCGCCAACTCATGAGCCAGAACACACGCAACTGGGAGTTCAACCGTCTGGCCTACATGGATGTGGTAATCATGCAAATCGCCTTGGCCGAAATGCTGAGCTTCCCCAACATTCCCGTCAGCGTGACCATCAACGAGTACGTAGACCTCGCCAAACTCTACTCCACTCCCAAGAGCGGAGGCTATGTGAACGGAATGTTAGACCATATAGCTAAACAACTCATCAGCGAAAAGAAACTATTAAAAAATAAGTAAACACAATGAACACATTAATGTTAACCCTGCTTCAAGGAGCAGGCGGCGGTGGATTGCAGATGATTATCATGCTGGTAGTCCTCTTCGTAATCATGTACTTCTTTATGATTCGTCCACAGCAGAAACGCCAAAAAGAAATCCAAAAATTCCGTAACAGCATCGAAGTGGGACAACAGGTAGTGACAGCTGGCGGCATTTACGGCAAAATCGCCCAAATCATTGACGAGGAAAACGCAGTGATGCTGGAAATCTCAGCTGGTGTGAAAATCAAAGTAGACAAAAATTCTGTGTATAAAGACCTGACTTCCGCACAGGCAAAATAAAAATAGTAATAAGAGGTGAAGAAAGCGAGTATTAAACTATACCGCGGACTCATCAAAGGATATAGAGAAATCAAGGCCTTTTTGTTTAGCAAAGCAAACAAAGAGTTCTTGATTTTTTTATTGTTCTTTGTCGTGTCGTCCGTATTCTGGCTGCTAAAAACGTTGGACGAGGAATATGAAGAAGATTTCAACATTCCCGTAAAAATAATCAATCTGCCAGAAAACGCAGTGGTGGTGTCGGATGTTCCGTCTACAGTGAAAGTGACGCTGAAAGACCGCGGCACTATGATTTTGCGCTATCTCTACGGCACAAACTTCTCCCCTATTGTCATCAATTACAACGACTACACACCAGAGAACATGACGCTCTCGGTAAGCGGTACGGACCTACGAAGAAAGATTATTCCCCAACTGGCCTCTTCCACCCGTCTTTCAACCCTGCGTCCTGACGGACTAACCCTTGAATATGTGATAGGCAACGGAAAGAAAGTGCCTGTACGATTCAAAGGCGACGTGAAAACAGAGTATCCCTACTTCCTCTCCGGCGTGAAATGCCGTCCTGATTCCGTGACAGTATTCGCCTCCACAGAGACGTTGGCGCATATCTCCGCAGTTTACACCCAAGCGCAATCGTTCCCCAATTTCAAGGAAAGCCGTACAGTGAACCTGCCGTTGCAGCTGATTCCGGGTACTAAAATCACACCGGGAACCGTGAAAGTGACTCTCTTTTCGGATATGTACACAGAGAAAACAGTGGAAGTGCCTATTGTAGGTGTGAACTTCCCGGCAGAAAAAATGCTACGTACTTTTCCCTCGAAAGTAAACGTATCCTTCCAAATCGGACTCAGCCGCTTCAAGACTGTGAAGGCGGAGGATTTCATCTCTACCATTTCCTACGAAGAACTGCTTAACGCCACCACACCCAGCTTCAACGTGACATTGAAGAGTTATCCACCAGGCATCAAACACATCAAGATAGACCCGCCTACGGTGGACTTCCTCATAGAACAAGTAAATGAACCCACAATTACCAATGAATAAGTTCGCACTCACAGGAGGTATCGGTGCCGGAAAAAGCTATGTGTCGAACCTACTGGCCGCAGAAGGATTCCCCATCTTCAATTGCGATAAGGTGGCCAAGCAATTAATGCAAACCGACACCACGTTGCAAGAGAATCTTCAACAGCTCATCGGTCGTCCTGTGATACTGGACAACGGATTATTGGACAAACAAGCCATCGGACAATACCTATTCAGTTCTGAAACTCACCAAAAAGCGGTCAATGCCTTAATCCACCCACGAGTGCGAAAAGCGTTTACACAATGGACACTTCAGGTTACTCCTTATTATATAAAGGACACACCGTGGGTAGGCATGGAATGCGCTCTGTTATTTGAATCGAAGTTCGACTCATTGGTTGATTTCACCATCTCCGTCTCTGCGCCGGAAAGCCTGCGGATTGAGCGAGTAATGCAACGAGACGGACTCACAGAGGAAGCGGTACGACAACGCATAGGGAAACAAATACCCGAAGAATGGAAACGCACGCATTCGGACTTTGTATTCCACAACAATTACCACGCAGACCTTTCCAGCCAAATAAAGGAACTGAAGGACGCATTAACCTCCTTCGCCGACAACCATCCACATTAATTTTTTTTAGGAGGCACAGTTTGTCTGAAATAGAAAGAAGACGTAACTTTGTCGCTGTTTAGTAATCAAACGAAGCTACACAAATGAAAAAAGTAATCTTATCCATAGCCGGGAAACCGGGATTATACGAATTGGTCTCCCGTGGTAACAGAATGCTGATTGTAGAAGCATTGGAGTCTGGAAAACGTATGCCCGCTTACGCCAACGACCGCATTACCTCTCTCGGTGACATCGCCATATACACAGAAGACGAAGAAGTACCCTTGTTGGACGTGCTTCAGGCCGTAAAAGAGAAAGAGGATGGCAAGGAAATCTCTTTCAATTTCCGCAAAGCTACCCAGGAAGAACTCTTCAGCTACTTCGAGCAAGTACTGCCCAAGTTCGACCACGACCGTGTACATGTCTCTGACATAAAGAAACTTCTCTCTTGGTACGACCTCCTGGTAAAGAGCGGTAATACCGACTTCAAAGAAGAAACGGAAGAAAACACAGAAGCCGCTAACTAAAAGGCTTCCGTCCCATATAGAAAGCATCCCGGAAGAAGAAATCCTTTCGGGATGTATTATTTTTATGATTGTCCGCAAACATATGCACGTTGCAATATTGAATTAGTAGAGACGCGATTCATCGCGTCTCCACATTCATCAGTGATGAATTGTATCTGTGATTAGTAAGATATTAAAACACTATGAAAAGCGGAGACGCGATGAATCGCATCTCTACCTAAACAATGTTTATTTGGTGGAACAATAGCGGACGATCATTTATTTTTCGCAGTCTGTCTTCGTACCATACCCTTCCTCCGGCTTATCCTCCGCCACTTTCAGCTGCTCATCCTCTGGTGCTTTGTAAGTAAATGAATGGTCTTGCAGGAATATATGATTCAACGTATAAGCCAATGCCTCCAGAGTCTGCTCTCTCACGGCAGGCTTCAGCTGACATTCCCACACCGTGATGCAATGCCATCCCATACGGGCAAGCTGTCGTTGTTCATCCCTGTCTCTTTTCTTGTTCCGCTCAATCTTTTTCTTCCAAAACACCACATTTGACTTGGGCATACGATAGTTTCCGCACCCCTCATGTCCATGCCAAAAACAACCGTTCACAAAAATCACCGTCCTGTATTTCCGCAACGTCAGGTCTGGATGTCCCGGCAAACGGGCATCGTTCACCCGGTAGCGAAAGCCCCGGCTGAACAAAAATCTCCTCACCCACATCTCAGGCTTGGTATTCTTGCTATGAATGGCCGCCATACAGCGATGGCGTTGCGCTTTGGTCATTACATCCATATCCGCAAAGATAAGCATATCTTCGCAAACCACGAACTGGAAGCTGCAAAATAAAGCCATCTTTGCTATTCTACAATATATCTGTAAAATATAGAAAGCCTTTTGGGTGAACAGGATATGTATGTCAACATCTTTATCCTAATATATCAAACTTTCACCTGTTTAGCCCAAATATATACCTTTGAGTTCCCGCAAAATATTCGTAAAAAATATTGGAAGTAACTTTGTTTATTGTGTACCTGGAATATATTTTGTACTTTTACATTTACGAAGGATGAGGTCACTGATGCATGACCAATCTTTCACATTATGTATTCGGCAACTTCTCGTTTGAAGACTCGCTGATACATTGAGCAAATAGACGCCCAACACAAATAATGAAAAATAAAGGTCTCATAAGAAAATGCTTCTTACACAATAATTCATTCAAATGAGAACCATTCAAAAGAAGCTTTCAATGATGATTCACAAGTCAAGGAAGGAATTCTGTGATAAAGTGGCTGCATAATAAGATAAGAGATTTTACAGAATTACAACCTATTCATATAATAGAGATAATATAAGAAGTATAAGATCATGGCAAAAATAATTGTTAAGAATCAAACAATAAAGACTCTATCTAAAAATGGAGTCGATTATATCTGCATCACTGACATAGCGAGGCAAAAGAATGCAATAGAGCCAAAAGATGTGGTTAAGAATTGGTTACGTTCTAAAAACACATTGGAATATCTTGGACTTTGGGAGCAGTCGAACAACCCTAATTTCAAAGGGGGCGAATTCGATCCCTTTTTGAGAGAAGCTGGTTCAAATGCATTTATTATGAGTCCGACTCGTTGGATAGAGCTCACAAACGCTGTCGGTATTATTTGTAAAAGTGAAGCAAATGGAGGAACCTACGCACAAAGGGACATTGCGTTTAAATTTGCAAGTTAGGTTTCAGTAGAATTTGGAATCCTCGAAGATACAGGTGGTAGAATTTTCTTGAAATAATACGATTATGGCACAAAAGAAATATACTCAAACACAACAAGTGATAGACACTTTACGCAAGTACGGCGGATATGCCACACTCGGAAATCTGTACCATCTTGTGGATACAACTTCGTGGGCGACAAAGACTCCGAATGAGTCCATTAGAAGAATCGTGCAGCAATCTGATGAAATCTTCAAGATACAGCCAGGTCTTTGGGCGTTAGAAGAATGCCGTAAAGAAGTGATGCGCAAATTTGACATACAAACACAAGAAAAACAGAGCTTTGAGCAGTTTACGCATGGGTATTATCAAGGGCTTATCATTGAGATTGGCAACATGAAGCATTACACAACCTATGCTCCAGCCCAAGACCAAAATCGCAAATTTCTTGAAAAGCCATTGAAGGATATCTGCTCGACAATTCGTATTCCCAACTTTTCATACGAAAACTTGACGGATAGAGCAAGAACCGTGGATGTCATTTGGTTTAATGAGCGCAAAATGCCTGATAGTTTCTTTGAAGTGGAACATTCCACAGACATACAGAACTCCGTGACAAAGTTTTGTGATTTACAAGATTTCCACAGCCGTTTTTTGATTGTTGCACCTCAAAATCGCAAGAAACAATTTGATAAAGTGATGTGCAGAACAGCTTTCAAGGATGTAAAAGACCGTGTAGCTTTTCATAGTTATGAGAGTATTTACAAACAGTATGAGCTAATGTGTATAGCAAGAGCAAACGAAGGATTTATCTAACAACAAACTCTGTTATATGGATAAATACAAAAGAGTTTACGGGAAAATATACAACTATGTCAGAATATATTTTTTACACTACAGAAGGTTTCACACAAGACCCAAATGGGAATGATGTGGAGAATTGTCAAGTTCTCGGTAAAGCATGTGGAAAAAATGCTGAAGAAGCAAAGCGCAGTCTCCTCAAAGAAAATCCTTGGATTGAAGAAGTTGAATTTGACACGACGAAATTAATAGTAAAGCAACTATTGACAAAAGAACAAAAGGATGACATTAAAGCTATTGTTGATTACCTTTGGGAAAACGAACATAAGCATTTTCAAGAATTGCATTATCCCAGAAGGCATATCTTTAGAATATTAAAACGCTTGAAGAATTCTTGTGAATGAGAAATTCACTAATGATTTTGTCCCCCCTCCTTATTTTCTCTCCAATGGTGGAATATAAAAACCCTTGCGTCTTCTTGTTCGTATAATTCTTGCATCAACTCCGCAAACATACCACTCTCCTGTCTTGTTCGTTGCAATATAACGACTGAACTAGTAGAGATGCGATGAATTGTATCTGTGATTGGCAAGATATTAAAACACCATGAAAAGCGGATAATCATACTTAGAATTATAGAGACACCCAAATAGCAATGCTGAACATGGCATAATGCACATGTTCAGCATTGCTTATACATACAAGTAGCCATTAGGGATGGCTGATAATTAGTCATCCCCTAACGCCTTACCTTATACCCTGTCCAAAGGCACCACACTGCCATTCCGCCGATGACGAAGACAAATACCATCGTGGCAAGCTGACCAATGAACATCCTGCCACTGTGTACTTCCAACGCCACATTCCACAGCGACATGGGAAGCGTGGCGAGTTCTTCGGGCTGGCTGAAGGCATTTGTTCCTTCGTAATACTCCACATCAAAAGGCTTTTTGCTTAGGTCTGCACTGTAACCAGACACTGCTTTCTGACCAAATGGCGCACCGGCTTCCTTTGGTGCAGGCTTGCCCGTGAAGTAATCAACGGAATGTCCGCTTTTCCTGTCCCATACAAACATACCACTGAACGAACCGCACAGCCACCGACCTTTTACGTCCTTCTGCCAGACGTTCAGTCCCATGACGCTTACAGGGGGCACATTGTCCAACTTCTTAGGAACAGCACCCCACGACTCAAGCGAGTAGAAGCCTTCTGAAGTGGACAGCAGCCAGTCGCCAAAGGCAGCATCATAGCGCACCATACGCAACTTGTCGTTCCACGGATTAGGACTGTGAAGAGTAGTCCCTGGAATAGAAGGGACTTTGTTCAATGCCAACAGTATCAGCACAGGAGGGCGCAAGCACCATCCCGTAACAGCCACAAGCAGCGTCAAGACAATAGTGGCACGCCCCACACGGTTGTGCCACAAGAACGAAAGACGCATGAACAGCGAGCTGTGGTGAGCCTTCCCACCATGGCAGTGCTCACGCTTCACTTCCTTGGGCATTAGCCAACAAGCAATACCTGTGACACAAAGTACAAGCAATGCCACTGCCACCGCATCAATGACGAGCTTGCCTGTTGTTCCGAACAATTCACCGCTGTGCAACATCCACACCGTGCGAAACAATGTAACACGGTCGTCATAGTCTTCAGGAGCTTTCAGTTCGATGCGTTTGAACTGCTTATAAGGCGGCAGAGCTACATACACATGTGAACGACCAAGCACCACAAGCGTATCGTCGTGTGCCGTGAGGTCTGTCAGTCTCTCCTCTTCCCCAGCAGGAAGAGACACGTTTTTCCATCCTGTATATAAGCTGCGGCAGAACACACCAAACGGACTGACAGCGAAGAGGTCGCCACTTCGAGTCTGTACCACGTTGCGTATCTGTCGATAATCCGCACTTACAGGCAAACCCTCGTTGAAATCTCTTATGGACGAAGCATCACTATCCGCTGAGAAAACGCCACTGTTGCCATAGATGAGGACATGCCGTGCGGAGTCCTCATCCATGGTTACAGTGGTTCCACGCAGCAATCCGCCGTTCCAAGCCTTGTATTCATACCACGAAGGCAGCCACTGCCGACTGACATTCACATCCTTGAACAAGGAGCGATGGTTGAGCACAAGCCCTGACAGGCAGAAAGACAGCATGAAGAAAGCTACTGCCAAACCGAACCACTTGTGGTGCTTATGCCATTGTGCCTTCCTCATTGCGCTTGCAAACAAATGTACCTCATGCGTTTTTCTTCTTACGCGCGGCAATGATGATGTAAGCCAATACCAACACGAACGCCACGAGGATGGTAATCATCTGCGTGCGGTACTTCTCCGGCTCTACCCATATCTCGTTGAAGAAATTCATTCTGCCAAGTATCTCCACAGGAGTCCAAAAGACAATCACCGTGGCTATTGACATACGTATGTTCGCACCCCATGACGGTATGCGAAGCTGCTTACGGAACATGAATACCGAACCGATAAGACACCCTACACCGACAAGGAACGTCACAGGATGATGGTCGCCGAGGAAATTCTTGTCATAGCAGAACATCAGGGCGAGGTAGCTCGTCCACAGTATCATGTTCAGCTCCATGAACGTCACGATGGACGTATGGCGTGTCATGGGACGTGCGGCAATCTCGCTCTTGCGTCCACGGAACAGCACACGCTGCCACCAGTTGATGAAGTTACAGCCGTTGCGGGTGCTGAACACATAGAGCATCATCACCATCATCCACAGTCCGAAGGTGGCAGGCAGGATGAGATACTCGGGCTTAGTGACCACCTCGCCGTTCTCTATCTCCGGCTGAACGCCCCACCTGTGGGCGTAATACTGAAACAGGAACTCCACCCATCCAGTCCAGAAGAGCAGTCCACCAAACAGTCCCCACAGCGTCTGCTTGGTGTCACCCTTTACGAACACGCCAATGATGACCATCAGCACGCCCACTGCTCCCATTGCGAATGCCGAACAGTGCACCGCCTCTGTCGACATCGTTTTCTCCATGATTATCATCAGCGCATGACCAAGAGGCATGATGAATAACACCATCACAAATGAGATAATTGCTTTCCACAAATGCATATATAATTAGTATTTGGTAATTAGTATTTAGTACTTTGTAATTGATTGTTGCACTATGATTTACTTTACGAATTACAAAGATATGAAAAATCTTTATTACTACCAATTATAAGCAAGCACAATAACCTCGGTTCGGGAGATGCGATGAATCGCATCTCTACTGATTGACGTGTCTTATCATGCGGTGAGTAGTGACTTCTTATTCACCGTGTTTAACTCTATGCAACGCTCCTTTCCTCTGTCTTATAAATGGAAAATTACTGTACATTGTAAATCTTCTTCCCTGTGTGTACTTTATGAAGAAAAATGAACGAAAAAGTGAAGGACTATGGTACAATGTAGGCCCATTTCCAGTGATTTTAGGTCGTTTTATGTAGTTTAGTGTAGTTTTTATGTAGTTTTAGTGTAGGTAATATTCCTATTTTCGTCCTATTAGAAGTTGATAACCAATGATTTAAAATTTTTCAGTGTAGTTATGTAGGTAAATTCACGAAAAAACGTTTGGCAGGAAAGGGTATATTATGTTTAATAAGAAAAGTCGCGTGTCTGTATTTTCTAAAAACTCCCGCATGACGATGTGTAGGTAGAGACGCGATTCATCGCGTCTCCACTTTTCATAGTGTTTTAATACCTTACCAATCACAGATACAATTCATTGCTGATGAATGTGGAGACGCAATGAATGGAGACGCGATGAATCGCGTCTCTACTGATTGACGGGTATTTAGGACATTAGGTAGACTGTCTTATAAATGGAAAATTACTGCGCATTGTAAATCTTCTTCCCTGTGTGTACTTTATGAAGAAAAATGAACGAGAAAGTGAAGGACTATGGTACAATGTAGGCCCATTTCCAGTGATTTTAGGTTGTTTTGTGTAGGCCAGTGTAGGCTTAGTGTAGGCAATATTCCTGTCTTTTTGTCATATTAGAAGCTGATAGACAATGATTTAAGAATGTTCAGTGTAGGCGTGTAGGCAAATTCACGAAAAAACTTTTGGCAGGAGGGGGATATTATGTTTAATAAGAAAAGCTGTGTGTCTGTATTTTCTAAAATGACTACCCGAAAACATACCACCGTCCAATCTTGGTGATGGTTCTGGGTTTCAGGGTCGTTTTTTTACGGTGAATAATAAAATTTCTACGGTGAGTTACGAAATTTCTACGGTGAGTAATTTATTTTCTGCGGTGAGTTACAAGAGCTTATGCACCGTGCGG
>CAVDHB010000036.1:0-26573 GCA_963608705.1 Prevotella sp. P5-108 | reverse complement strand
CTCAAATGCATAGCTCGTAAATTTATATTTGACGATGCAAAATTAAGTCTTTTTTTGTCAAGTCGTTACATTTATTTTCTTCCGACCGCCCATGATTGCAAATCCAATTCAACAAGTGGTTTTGATTATGGGTATTTGATGTGTAGCGATTCCTCCAGTCAATTAAACATTAAACACTATGGTAACTTTCTTGAATCCCAATGCGGTGAACAGGGTGGTATAGGCTTCCCTCGCATTCTCTTCCGCTGTCTTTAGGTTCTCTGGGGTGAGGAGGCGTTGGCGCATTTTCAGAGCCGCTCGCTGGTAGAGGGCTTCACGGTCGGCGGCGGTCCATTCTCCCTTTTCGTAGAAAGAGCGGGTGGCGGCTTCGTCTATGAAGTCTTTGTTCAGCAGTCCTATCGGTGGCAGTTTCAATACGACAGTGGAGTCTTTGCCCGGCGTGCACCAGTCCTGCGGAGCTTTGCTCATGTCCACTCCCAGACGCAGGGTGCCTGTGTAGATACGGCACAGGCGGCGGTTTCCCCAGAAGCTGGAGGCGGTGGTGTCTACCATTTCCTCGGTTTTCATGGTCAGAAACTCCCAGCGGGCGATGCGCCGGATGTGTGCGATTTCAGTAGGAGTGAGGTCTATGGTGGTGTTTCCCTTGACGGACAGACTGACGGGAGAGGTCTTTCTCCATTGCAGAAATACAATAGTTCCCAGCAGAAGGATAATCAATAGGAAGCCGATAATCAGTTTGTTTTTCATGCTTAGTCTTTTCCAGGTGTGTTCCTTATTTCTATAATTCGCTTTAACGGCAAATTCTGGGGGCTGTACGTTTTCGGAAAGACCACTTCGATGTTCTCTTCCTTATAGCCCATGCGGGTAAGGATGGGCACTATCAAAGCTGTAGCGTCTTCTCTGGCTCTTTCCAGTAGTCCCAAGTTAGGGATGTCTTTCCGCACGGCTTCTTCTCCTTGCCGGGTGATGTTTGTGAGTTCTTTGTCGGAGAAATCCGCACGCAGGCCGGTTACGTACTCCTTGATGTCCGCATGATTAATTTTGGAGGCCACCCATTTGATTTGGGGTTCTGGAAGGGTCACAATCAGTCTGTCTCCCTCTTTGCGGATTTGTTGTCGTGAGAATTGCCGGAAGTCGATGGTGGCGTAGAGAGTCACGTCCATAGGGACGGCTATCTTCCGTTCTCCGACGGGAAGTTTGAGGTTGATATCCTGTCCAAGAATGTGTCCCTGCAACCGCTTCTCATCGTTCAGCGTGATGATTTTGTGCAGACGGTACTCCGTGGTGTTCAGCTCGGCGCAGGATTGTATCGTGTAGCTTGCCTGCTTCAGGATGTCCACGGTGGTCGCCTCTGGTTGTTTTTCCTGCTTACAGCCGCCGATGAACAGGCACAGGCAGAGGGTTGTCATGTACAGGAACACTTTCATGGCTTTATTCCTTGAAATCGTAGAAAGCCTCGGGATGCGCCAAGACGTATGCTTTGACAGCTTCCGTGATTTTCTCCTCGTCTTCAATGTAGTCGTCTTCCCAGCGGTCAAAATCCTCGTACTGTTCGTACATGGCCATGAACTCTTCTTCGTCTCGCTCACGGGTGAGGTCTTCTTTGTATTTGCGGTAGATGGCATTCGCCTTGTTGAGAATCTTGGCGAAGTCCCTCAACCCCCAGTCTTTCATGATTTTGGTGAAAGGATTCTCGAATATGAAAGGGCCGTAGCCGTTTTGTATGAGCTGGCAGAAACCGCCCTCTAACATCTCATCCCGGAATATCTTGTAAGCGTAGAGTGTCAGCTGCTCGGTGGTCAGCTTCTCCATGTTTTCTCCGTTGACGCTTCCGCCTTGTGCTTCGAGCATCTGGTCGTAGAGGTAGTCCAGCCATGAGGCATCCCCTTCAGCCAAGACCGCTTCCCATTCCTTTTTGTCCAGGTAGATTAGTTCGTTTTTCATTTCATTAGTGTTTGGTTTTAAATGTGTAATGTTTAATGAGGGGTAATATTCCACCTAATTAAACATTACACATTAATAATTAAACATCATCAATACGCTCTTGCGATGATTACACGGTACTTGGCCGGTTTGCCAGATACCATGTCTGTGCCTTCGGTCTGCTCGTAGGCGAACGGTATGCAGCGGATGGTGGCCTGCGTGTCTTCCTTGATTTTCGCTTCGGTCTCGGCGGTGCCGTCCCAGTGGCAGAGGAAGAATCCGCCGTCCTTTATGCGTTGCTTGAACTCGTCGTAGTTGTCGCACTCGTACACGTGGCTGTCACGGAAGTCCACGGCCTTCTTGAAGATGTTCTGCTGGATGTCTTCGAGCAAGGCCGGGATGCGTTCCTCGATGCCTTCCCACTGTTCCGTCTTCTTTTCCAGTGTGTCGCGTCGCATTACCTCTACAGTGCCGTTCTCCAAGTCGCGGCCGCCTAATACTAACCGTACAGGTACGCCCTTCAGCTCGTAGTCGGCGAACTTGAAGCCCGGACGCTTGTTGTCTGCGTTGTCGTATTTCACGGAGATGCCTTTCTCTTTCAGTGCTTTCACCAGTGGCGCCACTTTCTCGTCAATCTGGCGCAGCTGCTCTTCTCCTTTATATATAGGCACGATGACCACTTGGATAGGAGCTAATTTCGGAGGAAGTACCAGTCCGTTGTCATCGGAGTGTGTCATGATCAAGGCTCCCATCAGACGGGTGGACACGCCCCATGAAGTAGCCCAGGCGTAGTCGGTCTTGTTGTCCTTGTCGAGGAACTGCACGTTGAACGCCTTTCCGAAGTTCTGTCCGAGGAAGTGGGACGTGCCGGACTGCAACGCCTTTCCGTCCTGCATCATGGCCTCGATAGTATAGGTGTTCAATGCGCCAGCGAAACGCTCGGTGGGTGTCTTCACGCCTCTCAGCACGGGGATGGCCATCACCTTCTCCGCAAAGTCCGCATAGACATGGAGCATCATCTTTGCTCTCTCTTCAGCTTCCTCGCGGGTGGCGTGTGCGGTGTGGCCTTCCTGCCAAAGGAATTCGGAGGTACGGAGGAACAGACGGGTGCGCATCTCCCAGCGCATCACGTTACACCACTGGTTGCAGAGCAGGGGAAGATCGCGGTAGCTCTTGATCCAGTTGCGGTAAGTGTTCCATATAATCGTCTCAGAAGTAGGACGGATAATAAGGGGTTCCTCCAATTCCGCCTCAGGGTCTACGATGACACCCGTATGGTCTTCATTGGCTTTCAGACGGTAGTGTGTCACCACGGCGCACTCTTTGGCGAATCCTTCCACGTGTTCCGCCTCTTTGCTGAGGAATGATTTCGGAATCAGCAAGGGGAAATAGGCGTTCTGCACGCCTGTCTCCTTGAAGCGGTCGTCCAGCATTCGTTGGATTTTCTCCCAGATAGCGTAGCCATAAGGTTTGATAATCATACAGCCGCGCACGTCGGCTTGTTCAGCCAAATCAGCTTTTACCACCAACTCGTTATACCAGCGTGAATAGTCCACGCTGCGCTTGGTGAGGTTTTTCAATTCTTTAGCCATCTTTATTCTTGTTCTTTTGTTCTGTTTCTTCAGTCCGCGAAATTACGAATTAATCCGTAGGCGGGCAAATAGGGAAAAGTACGGTTCTTCTACTTCTCGATTAATTGGGCGAACTCGTCGGGGTAGGGGGTCTCGAAGTTCATGAGCTGCATATTGGCAGGGTGGTAGAAGCAGAGGCGGTAAGCGTGGAGTGCCAGCCGGTGGATGGGGTTGGTCTTCGCTCCGTACTTCTGGTCGCCCACGATGGGATGCTTCAAATCCTGCAAATGCACACGGATTTGGTTCTTGCGCCCAGTCTCCAACTTCAGTTCCACCAACGAGTACTTGTCGCTCCGGTTCAGTACATGGAAATGGGTGATGGCCTCTTTTCCTCCGTCATCCACGGGAGAAGAGGTCACATGGGTGTTGTGGTCTGTCAGCCAGCTGTGCACGGTGCCACCCTCTTGCTCCATTCGTCCTTCCACTACGGCTAAATAGCGGCGATCGGTCACAATGCCAGTTTGCCAGTTGCGCACGAACTCTTGTTGGGTGGGTATGTCCTTGGCGAACACTAACAGTCCTGACGTGTCACGGTCAAGCCGGTGTACCAAATGTACGTGGAAGCCGTGTTTCTTTTGTTCGAGGTAGTTGTTCAGAATGACTTGCGCCGTGTCTTGCTGGCGGGCAGTTCCCACCGTCAGCAGTCCGGCGTGCTTGTCCACCACCATGAGATGTCTGTCTTCATAGACCAAGTCCATCTGCGGACTGTGGAAAGGATGCAAATCGCCAATTCGGCTTACGGACACTACCATGCCCGGCTGGAGGGGGAAATTGTATTGGGTGGTCACGGCGTTGTCCACCGACACCATACGGTGCGCCAACAATGACTTCACACGGGTTCGGCTGGTGCCGTTCATCACTTTCAGCAAGAAGTCCATCAGCTCGGCCTGTTCTTTCACTCTGTACAGGGTGGATTGCGGACGGCGTATGAAGCCTCTTTTTATCTTTGTGTTTCCTCTCATGACATTATAAATTGGTTCGCTTTTCTAATAATACCACGTTCTCCACATGATGCGTGTGGGGGAACATGTCCACGGGCTGCACTTTCATCACCTTGTACAGCGGGTCTAACAATTGCAGGTCGCGCGCTTGTGTGGCGGGGTTGCAGCTCACGTACACAATCCTTCTCGGAGCGGTGTGCAGAATGACTTGCACCACGTCGGGGTGCATTCCCGCACGGGGAGGGTCGGTGATGATGACGTCTGGACGGCCATGCGTTTGCACGAACTCGTCTGTCAGCACGTCTTTCATATCGCCTGCGTAGAACAGGGTGTTGGCAATTCCGTTGATTTGGGAGTTCACCTTGGCGTCTTCTATGGCTTCGGGCACATATTCAATGCCGATGACCTTGGAAGCCTTGGCCGCCACGAAGTTGGCGATGGTGCCAGTGCCTGTGTACAGGTCGTACACCAGCTCGTTGCCTGTGAGTCCGGCAAAGTCTCTTGCTACCTTATATAATCGGTAAGCCTGTTCGGTGTTGGTCTGGTAGAAGGACTTCGGCCCGATTTTGAATTTCAGGTTCTCCATCAGCCCGTAGATGCAGTCCGTTCCCTTGAACCGGTGTATCTCCAAGTCGCCTATCGTGTCGTTGCACTTGTGGTTGTCCACATAGAGCAGAGAGGTGATTTCGGGGAAGCTGTCCGCAATGTGCTGCATCAGGTTGTTTGCGGCCTCTTTGTCTTCCTCGGACTCCATCTGGAACTGGATAAGCAACATCCATTCGCCGGAATTGCTGCTGCGGAACATGAGGTTGCGCAGCAATCCTGTCTGTCCCTTGATGTCATAGAAAGAGAGTCCTTTTTCGTTGGCGTAACGGCGTATTTCATTGCGTACCTTGTTGTGCAGGTCGTCCATCAGCCAGCATTTGTCTATGTCGAGAATCTTGTCGAACAAACCGGGTATATGGAAGCCCAGTGCGTTCATGTGCTCGTATTTCGTGCCGGCGGCCACTTCCTCGTAGGTGAGCCAGCGTTTGTTGCTGAAGCCGAACTCCAGTTTGTTACGGTAGAAAGTGGTCTTCTCCGCTCCTAAAATAGGGGAGATGGCTGGAAGCTCCACCTTTCCGATGCGGGTCAAGTTGTCCTCCACCTGTTGCTGCTTGTACTTGAGTTGCCATTGGTAGTCAAGGCATTCCCACTTGCATCCGCCGCACACTCCGAAATGGGAGCAGAAAGGTTTCACCCGTTGGTCGGAGTATTTATGGAAACGCACAGCCGTAGCCTCCGCATAGCTGTGTTTCTTCCGGTGAATCTGTAAGTCTACCACATCTCCCGGCACCACGTAAGGTACGAATATCACAATTCCGTCCACACGTGCCAACGCCTTTCCTTCTGCTGCCACTCCGGTGATTTCCACGTTCTCCAAAAGCGGCAACGGCTTTTTCTTTCTTGACATATTGCTTATGTTGTTGAATGTTGCGTACGCTGTTATCATTGATTTCGTGCGCAAAAGTAACATATATTACCGATATTTCAGAACTTTCCAAAGAGTTTTTTTTGCTAACTTGTTTTTTTCGTGTATTTTTGCAAGCGCAACGGCACAAGGACTTGTGCCTATCGTTAACTGACATTTTTACTTTAATATATTAGTATGGATCAGAAAAGAGTTTATACTTTCGGCAACGGAAAAGCTGAGGGTAATGCCCAAATGAGAAATTTGCTCGGTGGTAAGGGAGCAAATGTGGCTGAGATGAATCTTATCGGCCTTCCGGTTCCTCCTGGATTCACCATCACCACG
Source organism: Prevotella sp. P5-108 (assembly GCA_963608705.1). Taxonomy (GTDB): domain Bacteria; phylum Bacteroidota; class Bacteroidia; order Bacteroidales; family Bacteroidaceae; genus CAVDHB01. The sequence continues at coordinate 20,283 of CAVDHB010000036.1, read as the reverse complement.
GATGTATGTAACGAATACTACAAGATTGGCAAGGAGAAAGTCGTTGCTATCTTGAAGGACGATGTGGAGAAGGCGGTGCATCATATCGAGCACATCATGGGTACCACTTTCGGCGATGCTAAGAACCCGTTGTTGGTTTCTGTACGTTCTGGAGCGCGCGCTTCCATGCCGGGCATGATGGACACCATCCTGAACCTGGGTCTGAATGACACAGTGGTGGAAGGACTGGCGAAGAAGACAAACAACCCTCGTTTCGCATGGGACGCTTACCGTCGTTTCGTGCAGATGTACGGTGACGTGGTGCTGGAACTGAAGCCTATCAACAAAGACGATATAGATCCGTTCGAGGAAATCATCCAGGACGTGAAGAAGAAACGTGGCATCAGCCTCGATATTGACATGAACACCGATGACCTGAAGGAATTGGTGAAACGTTTCAAGGCTCTCATCAAAGAGCGCAAAGGCATCGAATTCCCGAGCGATCCGATGGAACAGCTGTGGGGTGCTATCTGTGCGGTGTTCGGAAGCTGGAACAACGAACGTGCCATCCTGTACCGTAAGATGGAGGGAATTCCCGATGAGTGGGGTACCGCTGTCAACGTGATGGCCATGGTATTCGGAAATATGGGCAACACATCCGCTACGGGTGTTTGCTTCAGCCGTGATGCCGCTACTGGCGAGGATCTCTTCAACGGTGAGTGGCTGGTAGACGCACAGGGTGAGGATGTGGTGTCTGGCGTGCGTACACCGCAGCAGATTACCGTGGAAGGTTCTCGCCGCTGGGCTAAATTGCAGGGTATCTCTGAAGAGGAGCGCGCAAGCAAATATCCTTCAATGGAAGAGGTGTTCCCCGAAATCTACAAGCAGCTCGACGAGATGCAGCAGAAGTTGGAGAACCACTACAAGGATATGCAGGATATGGAGTTCACCGTACAGGAAGGCAAACTCTGGTTCCTCCAGACTCGTAACGGAAAACGTACGGGTACCGCTATGGTGAAAATCGCCATGGACTTGCTGGACGCTGGCGAGATTGACGAGAAGACCGCTCTCTTGCGTTGCGAGCCGAACAAGCTGGACGAATTGCTTCACCCCGTATTCGACAAGGACGCTTTGAAGAAGACAAAAGTCTTGACTCGTGGTTTGCCGGCTTCTCCGGGTGCCGCTTCCGGTCAGATTGTGTTCTTCGCTGAAGATGCCGCTCAATGGCATGAGGATGGCCATAAGGTGGTGCTGGTTCGTATGGAGACTTCTCCTGAGGACTTGGCGGGTATGTCTGCCGCTCAAGGTGTGCTGACCTGCCGTGGTGGTATGACCTCTCACGCTGCCGTGGTGGCCCGTGGTATGGGTAAATGCTGTGTCTGCGGTGCAGGTGAGTTGCACGTGGACTACAAGGCTCGTACCGTGGAAATCGAAGGTAAGGTTTTGAAAGAAGGCGACTACATCTCTATCAACGGTTCTACCGGAGAGGTGTACGAAGGCGAGGTGAAGACGAAAGACGCGGAAGTGTCCGGCTATTTCAAGAAGCTGATGGATCTTTGCGACAAGTACTCTAAACTGGATGTATATACCAACGCCGATACTCCGCATGACGCACAGGTGGCTCGTAACTTCGGGGCCAAGGGCTTGGGCTTGACTCGTACAGAACACATGTTCTTCGAGAAAGACAAGATTGTGGCAATGCGTGAGATGATTCTGGCCAACGATACAGAAGGTCGCAAGAAAGCGTTGGCTAAACTGTTGCCGTTGCAGAAGGAAGACTTCAAGGGTATTTTGAAGGCGATGGACGGACTGGAAGTGAAGATTCGTCTCTTGGATCCGCCATTGCATGAATTCGTTCCTCACGATGAGAAAGGACAGTCTATCATGGCGAAAGACATGAACCTGTCTTTGGAAACCGTGAAAAAGCGTGTGGACAGCTTGTGCGAACACAACCCGATGTTGGGTCTGCGTGGTTGCCGTTTGGGCATCACCTATCCGGAAATTACCGAGATGCAGGCGAAAGCTATCATGTTGGCTGCTACGGAACTGAAGAAAGAAGGTCTCGATCCTCGTCCTGAGGTAATGGTTCCGTTGATTGGTACCGCCAAGGAGTTGCAGTTGCAGAAAGACATCATCGACCGTGTGGCCAAGGAAGTGTTCAAGGCTGAAGGCGTGGAAGTTCCCTACACCGTAGGTACCATGATTGAGATTCCGCGCGCTGCTCTGATTGCAGACCAGATTGCGGAATACGCAAGCTACTTCTCCTTCGGCACGAACGACTTGACCCAGATGACCTTCGGTTATTCTCGTGATGACGTGGCCGGCTTCTTGCCGACATACCTCGATGAGAAGATTTTGAAGGTAGACCCGTTCCAGGTGCTTGACCAGGAAGGTGTGGGCCAGTTGATTAAGAAAGCCGTGGAAGACGGACACAAGACCAACAAGACCTTGCGTACCGGTGTATGTGGTGAACATGGTGGCGAGCCTTCTTCCGTGAAGTTCTGCGCCAAGATTGGCATGGACTACGTAAGCTGCTCTCCGTTCCGCGTGCCTATCGCACGTCTGGCTGCCGCGCAGGCTGCTGTAGAGGAATAATAGTTAGTATTAGCTAATCATTGATTTAGGCTGTAATGCACTGTATTTCAGGCATTACAGCCTAAATTGTTTTCAGGCGGCTCGTGCATTTGACCGCAGAAACTGAGCCAAATGAACATTAGTTACTTACAAATAACTTACAAATCTGAACGAGTGCACTTACAAAGAACTTACAAAGGATTTACAAAAGAACATTACTGAAAATCAATGATATATGGCTACATTTAAATCGACTGTCAGATACAAAAGAGCGGATGGCTTTTATCAAGTGTACATCCGCGTCGTTCATCGCACAAAAACTGGCTATATCAAAACTGATAAGTTTGTTACAGCCAAACAAATATCGAAATCTGGAGATATTAAGGATCCAGTTGTGAATGAGTACTGCTCACGGCAAATATTAAGATATTCCGAAATGGTGAATCGGAAAGATGTATCATGTTACTCAGTTGCAGAATTAATAGAGTATCTAACCCATGCGGAAGACAATGTGTGTTTTAGCGAATATGCGTCACTACATATAAGTCGTATGATTGACGGGGGACATGAGCGTACTGCAAAGAACTATCAACTTGCAGTTAATCACTTGGAACGTTATCTCGGTACGAACCGAATAATGTTTAACCAACTTACGACATCAGTTTTGAGGAAGTGGATAGAGAATTTGGCCAAAACTAACCGGGCAAAAGAAATGTATCCTGTCTGCATCAGGCAAATCTTTAAGCGAGCCATCATCGAATTGAATGACGAGGAGCGTGACATCTTACGCATCAAATTCAACCCATGGTCGAAACTGCAAATACCCAAATCTGACACCGCACCGAAGCGTGCGATAAGCGCGGAGGCATGTCGTGAGTTTTTCAACCGTCCACTGCCACAGTCTAAATTCATCTCTTCCCTTCCAGAACTTGCAAGAGACGTGGCACTATTGTCGCTATGTATTGGCGGCATCAATACCGTGGACTTGTATGAGCTTAGAAAGAAAGACTATAACAACGGAGTTGTCGGTTACAGGAGGGCAAAGACCAGACATAGCCGTAGGGACGAAGCATATATTGAAATGCGCATCGAGCCGTTTATACAATCCACCTTTGACAAGTACCTTTCGGACGAGAACGATGATTACCTGTTTAATTTCCATAAGCGGTACAGCAATTTTGACAGCTTCAACGCAAACGTGAACCATGGTATACGTGCTATCTGCAGGGACATGGGCATGGAGAAAGAGGATTGCTATTGCTTCTATACTTTTCGGCATACATGGGCGACCATAGCGCAGAACGATTGCGGAGCAAATATCTATGACGTGGCATTTGGTATGAACCATAGCCATGGCTTCAACATAACGAGAGGATACGTTAAGATTGACTTCACGCCTGCATGGGAACTCAATGCGAAGATTATAGACTTCATTTTCTTCAGCGATGAGCATAGCAAGCAAGGCAAGGCGAAGGATTTGGAAGAACCTGCGGACAAGATGTTCCGTGTCACAAAGAAGATGATGATTTACGGACGGGCGTATTTTAAAGGCAAAGTCGTAGGAGAATTTACGGACATAGGGTTCAATAATGTGGAAGAGATTATATCAAGGTTAGTCAAGCAACTGCCCAAAGATATCCCAACAGGTTGCACCGTACAGTTCCGCCTCACAAATTGTGATTCGCAAAAGGAAGTGGTATATGAGAGAAGCAAGGGCTTTTAGCCAACTATAATGTAAGTCCTTCTCTTGACATAAAGGAAAATACTTACCCACATCCCATAAAGCCGTATCTGTATAGTATTGACAGGTATGGCTTTTATCGTCTATCTGTTTATAGGTTTACGGATGAAGGATTTGCCACTTGCAATGAAGGCAAAAGCTAACGATAAAACTTTACTCAAAAGGACAAGGCACTTCTTGACAAGCCAGAATGCCAGTCGAAAGGCGTTTCTGACCAGCCAAATGGCCAGCTTCATTAGCAACACAACGATTGCTATGAGCGGCAGCAGATATATAAGAAGCAACAACTCAAACATAGCATGATATTTAGTGTGAACGACTACACTGTAATACAGTGGTTTTAACTCGTAAATATGCTAAAAATCAACGAAATACGCAAATAAATTCGTTGCTATTATCAAGCCGTATTCAATATTCTCTACCTTGAAAATAAGTGCTCAAACTATCTGAAACTACGAAACCTAAAATCGCAAAATCTATAGATTGATATTTACGAATCATGGAATAGTGTTACCATAAGACTATACGTATAATAACTTCGATGACAAGGAGCATACTGACTTTTCTTCCCTTTTGTTCAAAAGAACTTGGATTGCTTTGACAAGTCACATGATTACAGCAAAGTCTAAGGAACAGGGTTCAAAATATTTCGATACCAATATAGTGCGGTTGGTGGGCAATCGGTGTACAAGACATCCGCTTTCCTTATATCTTCAATAACAAGGAATCGAGACTATGGTATATCAGACTACTAAACAACCCAATAATAACATTTGATAGTCCACGAAACCACAAACCCATGAAACACATAAACATTTTCTTTTGAATACAAAACGCACGTGTTTCGTTAATTCTCAATGCCATAGACTTCGGGAACCAATATATCATGTTCTTTTAAGAATCAGAAGTATGGAATTTGGTACACGGAGAAACATCTTGCCAAGAATAGTGTTGCCCAATTCTCCACATGGTGGCTACCATAGGTAATTTTGGTGCAAAAATGATTCTGGAAGTATATTGACCTGCGTTGCAGGGGTTGTCAAGCAAGTTGTACCTTTGTCATTACAAAACTCCGTTTCGCCCTGCCAAAGGTGACTTGCCGACTGCTACGCATCGGGGCGATTACATCGCTGTTTCGCCCTGCGAAATGTTTCCGGGAAACCAACAAACAAGTTTATCAGAGTATGACGAGACAGAGAACCAAAGTATTCCAGCTACGGCTCACCCCAGAGGAAGCAGCTTCGCTTAAAAAGCTGTCAAAAGATTACCATTCCGTAGCATATTATATTCGTTCAGCCGTGGCGGAATATTCCAATGTGAATGTGAAACAAAAGCTTGAACTTATACAAGAACTTGGTGCGTTCTACCGAAAGTTCCAGTACGAACTATCCCATATTGGCGGCAACCTGAACCAGTCGGTCAAGCGTGCTAATGAGCTTTCGGTGTCAGGATTGTTATCGCCAAGCTATGTTAAGGAAGTCCTGATGCCTTCAGTCCTTGAAACGCAGCGCACTTTGAACGGGCTAAAAAAGGAACTCGATGCCGTAACCCAAAGAGCCGCCAAGCTCTAAATACCAAGGTCGCGAATATCCTGATTATCCCAATCCACCGATAAACAACACACAAGATGATAGCCACTATATTACCCGGAAGTGCGAACTTCCATGCCGTCGGTTACAATGAACGGAAAGTCTCGAAAGGTGTCGCCCGTCTGCTCGAAATCAAAAACTTCGGTACATTCGGTAAACCCACACCTGATGAGCTGGTCAGGTATCTTCAGGAATACACATCCCGGAATAGCAGAATCCAAAAAGCACAGTTCCATGTGGCCATATCCTGCAGGGGGCATGAGCAGTCGGAATCCGAATTGCTGGAGTTCACACACCGCTATCTCAAAGAAATGGGATATGCCGAACCCGGACATCCTTTGCTTGTCTATTCCCATTATGACACTGACAATACCCACCTGCATATCGTCACCTCACGTATCGCTCCTGATGGCAGGAAAATCCTCCACGGACATGAGCGGAGGCGTTCACAGGAAGCCATAGACCGCATCCTTGGAATGAATCGAAAACAGAAAACAGGGAAAGACATAGATGCTGCCATGCAGTATACCTTTTCTTCTTTTGCCCAGTTTAAGGCGGTCATGCATTCTCAGGGTTATGAGGCATACCAAAAGGATGGAATGGCATTCATCAAACGTGGTGGAAAGGTGCAGCAAAAACTTCCGCTCTCCGAGATTGAATCGTTGTATCATAGCGGCTATCGTGACAGAACACGCAGCCGTCAGCTAAGGAGCATACTCAAAAAGTACCGGGACGTAAGCACAAGCAAGGAAGAGTTGCAGAAGGAGCTGAAAACTAAGTTTGGCATAGACCTCGCTTTTTTCGGCAAGAAGGATAAGCCGTATGGATACATGGTAGTTGACCATGCAAACAAGACTGTCATTAACGGGGCAAGAGTGCTGGCTGTAGATGAGCTTTTGGACTTCGCCACACCTGAGCAACGCCTTGATCGCATTGAGGACTTCATAGACCGTCTGCTCACACTCAATCCCAAGATGACCCAAGGCGAGATTTACGATAAGATCCGCAAACAGCGTGCCTATATAAAGAAAAGTGTCATCCACTTTGACGGGCAGACACGTCCGCTGAAACCTTTCATGGCGGAAGCCATCAACCGCAACAACCGCATAGCATGGGTGGAGAAGTTCCGACCGTCCAACGAAGCCGAAAGGGACATGCTATGCAAGATATTCAAGGTGAACCGCCCGGAACTTGCCACGCTCTCGCTGGACAGAGACAAGACCTATACAGATTCCGTCCATCGCTTACAGGAACTGTTCAATGATGAGAGTGCCACATCTGTCAAGAGCAGTCTCTATGTCGATGGCTTCATCATACGTGAGGACGGGGATGCCATATATGCCATCAATTTCAAGAAGTATATCATCGTAAATTTAACGGAAGAAGGATTTGACCTTGAAAAGCTGAAACGTAAGCCTACCAATAAGAAACCATCCAAACCTCTTAACCGCAAATCTGGCAGTCCTCTTACACGCCATACCAAACTGCGCGATGCAGGAGGCGGTAGCCAAAGTGAGAAACGAGAGTGGGAAGTCGGACATAAAGGGAACTATGACGACATTGATGATGGGCGTTCACTGAAAAGGTAACAGAAGTGCAATATCTGAAAGGAAGGTTGCGGCATGAAGTCTATGTGTGGACTTTCTGCCGTAACCTTTTTCGTCTTTAGAATCCATCATAGCAAAGTTTCCCGGTTTTGCATATTTAGGTATTATACACCGAGAGCATATAAGTGTTGCACATTTCGTTTTTGAGGTCAATGGGATGGTAATTTTGAGGAAAAATCAATCATCGCACGGACATGATACAGACACCTGTCATAGTGACCTTCGCCAACCAGAAAGGGGGAGTCGGCAAGACCACCCTCTGCGTGACCTTCGCCAACTATCTGGTGACGAAGGGCGTGCGCGTGTTGGTCATCGACTGTGACTTCCAGCACTCCATCGTCAAGTGCCGCAAGGCCGACATCCGCAAGTACGGAGAGGAACACGCACCCTACGACGTGCTTTCATACGAGGCCAACGACAAGCAGGCCATGACATCATTGATGGAGAAGCTGCACAACGACCCAAGCATTGACGTGGTGCTTATGGACTCCCCCGGAAGCCTGAAAGCGGACGGGTTGATACCCATGTTCGTCAACTCGGACATCATCATCGTACCGTTCCATTACGACTTGGTGACAGTGCCCTCCACCGCCAGTTTCCTCATGTTCATAGACCGCCTGCGCAAGGCCGTGGGCGGACAGATGAAGGCTCGGCTCTTCATCATCCCCAACCTGCATGACGGCAGGGTCGGCAAACGCTCCGAGCTTGTCATCTGGGAGAACACGAGGGAAGCTTTTTCCAACTACGGACACGTGACTGCCAAGATACCCAAGCGTGCCGACATGGAGCGTTTCAGCACGATGGCATCCCTCGACATGCAGGGCGGTATCGTTACGCCAGTCTTTGAAAAAATCTACACTGACATCTTCGGTACGGCAAATCCCATCCGTAAGGCCATGCTTTCTGACATACAGCCCATGGAGAAAGGCACAGGCAAGGATAGCCCGGCAGAAGACAGTGATAAGAAACAATAATCCGTAAATCAACAACCATAGCGCAATGACAAGAGACATACCTGAAATAGACGACCTCACAAGAGGCATCAATGACCCCGACATGACGCTTTCCGGCGGACATCAAAAATTATCCGATGTGCAGGATAGTCCAGAGACGGACAATGGCAAGACAGGCCCATCCGTTTCCCTTCCGGACGACATGGATAAATACTGGCAGGACTTCCTGTCCTGTCTTGAAAACGATGGAACGAAGGATGACAAGAGTGAGCGGTTAGTCTGCAAATTAGACCGCGACCTCGCCGACTCGCTGGACGACTGCGACATCCATAACCGCTGCCGTTCCGATCTGGTGAACGCCATCGTCCGGGCCTTCTTCGGGGCGTTCCTGCCACGGCTCGCCCTGTACCGCCGTGAGAAGAAATCACTGTTCACTAACTTCAAAGAGTCATGACCATGGGAAGAAACAGATGGAATGAGGAAAAGACCGCCTTGCTTATCGCTACCTACCCCGTGGAGACCACGGCCTACACCGCCAACCTGCTCGGCCTGTGCGAGACGGCTGTAAAGGACAAGGCGCGCAAGCTGGGCATCGTAAAGACCGTAAAGTCAAAATGGATGGAACGGGCAGAGCATATCCGCAGCCACTTCCATGAAAAGTCCTTTTCCGAAATGGGCAGGGATTTGGGCATTAGCAAGATGAGCGTAAGCCGTATCGCCGCCAAGCTGGGGTTGCAACGCACCAAGGAGCAGGTACGCAGGGTGTCGTCACGGATTCGTGGCGAGATGATACAGCGAGAACGGCGGCACGTGGTCTTCGGTCTTGACCCTGTGACACGTATCAAGGTGGTGTCAAACAGGGCAAGGGTACGGCTTCGCTCACGGTTGAAAAGTATCGGATATATTGTTGGCAGAGAGCGGAATATCCTTTATTATGCCGCCGATCTTGTACGCAGGAAGCATCTGGAACATCGCGGAACCAAGCTTGGACTCAGGTTTCTCCCCTTCCCACAAAATGGGATAACATTACTAACAGCAATCTGAACACACCATGCAGTACGGACAGATAGTATTCCTTCTTTTCATTGCATTGCTGCTCTACTATGCGGCTTTGATAGTCCTTGACATACAAAGAGCAAAAGCCATGCAAGCGGCAGAACAGGACAAACAAAGTGAAGAGGACATTGACATATCGGACGAGGCGCAGACCTTCAAGCCTGTAAAGGTCAGCCGGGATGAGGCTGACAAACGGCAGATAGCTGCCCAAAACGAGGAAACAGATGAAGCCAACGACGGAGATATGGATGGAGAAACCGACAAGGCGGAACATCCCTACCACCGTCCCGGCTACCGTGAAGCCATAATGACTGACGGCATCCTTGTGGAGGACATCATCCATGAGATAGACAAGCTGGCGGAAACAGGCACGAGCGACCTCGGCACCGTCATATTCACCTGCGAGAACGCAAGGTAAAAATTGTAAAACAACGAATATAGAAGGCTTTCAAGTCGGAAAGCCGACGTTACTTTGGCGACACCTGTTCCTTTGGCGATAGAACCCATAAACATGTTTAGAACAATGCAACAGTTAAAGAAGAGAATGCAACGTGCGGCAGACCGGATCATGGCATCTAAGCCCGCACAAAGATGTGTGATGGCACTCGCCTGCCTCACCATATCGGTCGGCGAGGCCATGGCAGGAAGCAAGGGAGCGGCAGGCTTCACCAAGGCCACGCAGGAGGTCACGTCCTACCAGACACCCGTGTCCAACCTGATGAAGGCTATCGCAGCCGTCATCGTGCTTGTCGGGGCTTTCAATGTCTATTTCAAGATGCGTGCGTCCGTAGCGGATATTTGCTAAATACCTCTTTGTCAAGAGGTTGGGTCAGAGTTCGATGACCCACTTCCACCCGACTAACCTGGCGAGGAAACTTTAAAGGGAACACAGCATGTCGGGAAAGCGACAAGTTGACTAATTGCCGAGTCACGACTGAATCGCAAGGGAGAAAGACAGACACAAGGATAAAGTCTGGATTGACTGAACGATAGTCTCACGACCAATGAAGTAGTTACGGTGGAAGGCAATTACATACGCCGTATTGTGGTGCGCTGCTTCCCTGCATTTGAAGCCAGTGCAAGAACTTCACCACAACGTAGCCGCAATAAGCGGAAAGAGACGAAAGTCGTATCCGACAGTCTGTCGTGCCAGACAGTTGGCAAATGTCTAAGCGGAGATTGCCTAAGTTGGAATGCCGAAAGGCTATAGGTATCAGACCTTGAATATCCAATATGGCAACGGAGTCCTCATAGTAGTCCGAGCAGGGGAAAGCCCTGTACATGGCGAAGGGGGACAGTTATTAACTTAATACAAATGAAGGAAGATGAGCGATTCATCAAAAAGAAATCCCGAAGGAGTATTAAAAACTCTCATGGAACACAGCAGCGTTTCGGCCTACAAGTTCGAGCGGCTGTATCGTAATCTATTCAATGAACGGATGTTCTTCATCGCCTACCAACGCATATATGCGAAGCAGGGCAACATGACAGCCGGCACAGATGGTAAGACCATCGATGAAATGAGCATTCAAAGAATAGAGCGTGTCATCACAAGTCTCAGAGATGAGACCTACCGTCCAAATCCCGCCCGCAGGGTGTATATTCCCAAGAAGAACGGAAAGAAACGTCCGCTGGGAATACCCTCGTTCGAGGACAAGCTGGTGCAAGAGGTAGTAAGGATGTTACTGGAAGCGATGTATGAGAAGTCCTTTGAATGGACATCACACGGCTTTCGTCCCAACCGAAGCTGCCATACTGCCCTGGCGCAGATTCAGAAAACGTTCTCAGGCGCAAAATGGTTTATTGAGGGAGACATAAAAGGCTTCTTCGACAACATAGACCACAATGTGCTGATTGACATCCTACGTAAACGGATAGCCGATGAACGTTTCTTGCGTCTGGTAAGAAAATTCCTCAAAGCGGGATATTTGGAAGACTGGAAGTACCATAACACGTATTCGGGTACTCCGCAAGGAGGTATCATCAGCCCGATTCTGGCGAACATCTACCTTGATGAGTTCGACAAGTACATGAAAGAGTATTGTGGGGCTTACCGTAAGGGAAAGCAAAGACACGTTAACAACGAATACTTCCGCCTGAACACTCGCAGAAGCCTGCTGAAAAAGAGAATGGATACAGAAACAGATGAGGTAAAGAGAGCTGAACTTATGCTGACCTATAACAAAATGCGTAAGCAGATGCTATCAATGCCCGTAAAGGATGCAATGGACAAAGATTACAGAAGAATGCAGTACGTGAGATATGCTGACGATTTCCTTATCGGAATTATAGGCAGCAAGGCCGAGTGCGAGGAGGTGAAAGCCAATATCTCCCGATTCATGAGTGAAAAGCTGAAGCTTGAACTCTCGGACGAGAAAACGCTCATCACTCATGCGCAAGACAATGCCAGATTCTTAGGCTACGAAGTTTCTGTAAGAAAGTCCGAAGCGAAGAAGAGGACCAAGAGGGGCTACCTTTCTAGAGTTTTCAATGGAGCGGTCGTACTGTCTGTGAACATTGAAACCGTAAGGCGAAAGCTGTCCGAATCTGGCGCACTAAAAATAGAGCGTCCCAATGGTAAGGACTGCTGGAAATCTACGGCAAGAGGATACATGATTGGTATGAAACCCGAAGATATCCTTGCCCAGTTCAATGGGGAAATCAGAGGGTTCTACAACTACTTCTCCATCGCCAACAACACATCCTCAGTCTGTTCCAAATTCGGCTACATCATGGAGTGGAGTCTGTATAAGACCCTCGGACAGAAACTCAACCTGTCGTCAATGCAGGTAAGGACAAAATACCGAAAGGACAAGAATTTTGTCATAAGTAACTAATCAAAATTAAGCGGCATGTTTGGAGAAGTTTATATGCAGCCCTTTCCCTATGTCCGCCAAAGCTCTATTGGTGGTATAGAAAAGCATGTCGGAAGTCATGTAATCCTGTGGCCTTATCCACTTTCCTTTGAGGATGCGCCAGAGTGTTTCCGCGATGTTCAGTTGCGGAGAATACGGAGGCAGGAAGAAGAGGAAAAGACCTCTCCGCTCCCATATTGGACGGAGTTCCCTTATCTTCTTGTTCCTATGGACGGAAGCGTTGTCAAGTACGACAAAGGTATCCATTTCCAAGCCGAAGGAGACTTCATCGAGGAAACTTATGACCTTGTCTGCCGTCATCCTGTCGAATGTGGTGAATCCCTTGTAACGGTTGTCACGGTCTATCATCCCAAAGATGTTGAGGCGTGCGACCCTTTGGGAAGGGACATACACGTCCTCACCCCGCAGCTGCCAGCCGTAAGGGACGTATCCTTCCGTACATGTGTGGCTCTCATCGGCATAATAGAGCCTTATGCGTCCATCAGACGCCTGTCTCTCAAGTTCTTGCAACTTCCAGACCTTGTGTTCATAGAGTTGCGGCGAGGGTACTCCCCTTGGGCGTTTCCTTATACGCTTATATCTTGCGCCAATGCTGATAAAAAACGTTTGAACATCGAGTTGCTCACCTCTTTTCCCGAGGCTTTCTCCCATGCGGCTCTTGCCTTGCCAACGCTCTGCCTGTCCTGCTCTATCGCACGGCGTACGGCTTCCTCGTCCGAACAGTCCATGATTGGTTTCCTGCCACGTCCCGGACGGGTCTTCAATCCATCGATGCCTTCCGACTTGAACCGCTTTATCCAGGCGTTCACGCTCACGTGGCTCATTTCCGTCTGCGCTCCAGCCGCAACTGAAGACAGACCATCCGCTTTCAGCAGCACTGCACGGCAGCGCATACGGAAGCAATGCTTTCCGCCCAAGCGGAATCCCCTTTCGAGTGAGAGGCGTTCCGCCTCTGTCAGCTCTAATACTTTTGACTTTCCCATTATGTATAAAACGGAAAAAACAAGATTTATTTCATGCAAACTAATTTTGCGCATTTACTTATCCTATAAGGACAGCAAGGGTAAAGAAAGGTACAGAATCCTCTACAATGGTGGTTTCAAGCGCAAGGTGGCTCAGAACAATGCAGCATACGACTATGTACCACAACGCATCGCCATCCCTTATCCAAGCCTTGCCGAAAGACTTTTGGAGGGACGCTGCGAAATCTGCGGCTCGGAGGGACAGATGCTTATGCACCATGTCCGCAACTTGAACCAGCTCAAAGGTGAGTTGAAGTCGGAAGCTCTGATGCTCAAACGACATCGGAAGACACTGGTCGTATGTGAGCATTGTAATTCTTTAATCCAAAAAGGTGTATTATGAGAGTTATGTTAATAATTGAGAGCCGTATACATGGAGACGTGTACGTACGGTTCGGAGGCAGACACTGTGAAACGTGCCGCAGCAATGCGGCAACGCGCGTGGTGTCGAGCCTACAGAACGGCGACCAAGACGTGAAGAAGACCATCATGCTGACCATCGGCGGATGTATCGCCTTCATCGCCCTGTCGGAGGCACTGCCCCTGTTCTTCAAATAGTTCCGGTTCCAATAGTCAAGATACCATTACCGGCATGGAAATGAATCACGAGGGCTTCCCTGTTTTCAAAGGGTTACAAAAACCACTGGAGTTCATGGGCATACGGGGACGATTTCTGACGCTGGCGGCAGTGGCCATCGGCGTGTCGTTCGTAGGCTTCATACTGTTCTCCATTATTTTGGGAAAGCTCGCCGGGTTTATAGCCATGTTGGTGATGGCCGTGGCAGGTCTGATTATCATCTATGTCAAGCAGCGTGGAGGGCTTCACAACAAGAAGAGGAGCATGGGAATCCATGTCTACAGGAATTTGAGACGTAACCAATGACATTACCGTTGTAATATATGGCAGCACATACCAAGAAAAGAGCGTTTGACGGCCTCTATGCAGGGCTGGAAAAGACGGACGGCCATGTCGTACTGTTCTCCGCCAAGGGCGAACCGTCAGTCATCTTCGAGATGACCAACCCAGTGCAGCAGCTATGCACGGACGCGGAGCAGTACCTCCGCTTCCATGACGTGCTTTCGGGCATCGTGCAGACGCTTGGGGAGGGCTATGCCTTGCAGAAGCAGGACATCCTTTGCAGGCAGAGCTACCACCATGACGTGCCGGATGATGCCGAGTTCCTGACACAAAGCTATTTCAGGTACTTCGAGGGAAGGGAGTTCACGGAGATACGTACATACTTGATTGTGACGCAGGAAGCGCGGCGCAGTCAGTTCGTGCAGTACGACCCGAAGAAATGGCTGGACTTCCATTCCAAGGTCAGCAAGGTGGCCGACATACTCAGCGAGAAGCACATCCGGCACCGGATGTTTTTAAAGGAAGAGGTGGATGAATACTGCCACCGCTTCATGGCTTTCCAGTTCCGTCACGGGTCTTTCTCGATGACCAACTTCAAGGCATCGGACGAGTACCTGAAAACAGGCGGACGCACCATCCGTTCCTACCCTTTAGTGGACATAGACGAGATAAATCTGCCGTCCGTCATCAAGCCCTACACGCAGACGAACATCAACGGCTACGCCATCGCCACAGACTTGCTGTCATTCCTGACCCAAATGCCCCACTCGGATTGTGTGGTGTACAACCAAGTGGTGCAGATACCTGAACAGCGTAAGCTGCTCCGTAAGCTACAGGCCAAGGCGAAGCGGCACGGCTCAATGCCCGACCCGAGCAACCGAATTGCCAAGGCAGACATCGAGGAGGTGCTGAACCGCCTCGCCGTGGACAGCTCACTGTTGGTCTACTGCAACTTCAACATACTGGTAAGCTGTCCGGCGGACAAGGTGACACCCGTGACATCCTATCTGGAGACGAAGCTGTACGAGTGCGGCATCATGCCCTCGCGCACAGCCTACAACCAGTTGGAGCTTTTCACGGACAGCTTCCCCGGCAACGCATACGCCTTCAACCCCGACTACGACCTGTTCCTCACGCTCTCCGATGCCGCCCTGTGCTTCTTCTTCAAGGAACACATGAAAGCCTCGGAGGACACGCCGCTGACCACGTACTATACAGACCGACAGGGTCTGCCAGTATGTATCGACATAACTGGCAAGGAGGGAAAGGTCAAGATGACCGACAACGCCAACTTTTTCTGCATCGGGCCGAGCGGAAGCGGCAAGAGCTTCCACATGAACAGCGTGGTAAGACAGTTGTTGGAACAGCATACCGATGTGGTGATGGTCGATACGGGGGACTCCTACGAGGGCATCTGCGGCTACTACAAGGGAACTTACATCAGCTATTCCAAGGAGAAGCCCATCTCCATGAACCCGTTCAAGGTGACGAAGAAGGAATATGACCAGAACTTCGGGGAGAAGAAGAACTTCCTCAAATCCCTGATATTCCTGATATTCAAGGGGAACAAAGAGCCAGAGAAGATAGAGGACAAGATAATCAACTAGACCATAGTGGAATACTACGACTCCTACTTCCATCCCTTTGAAGGCTATTCAAGGCGTGAGAGGGAGGAACTGCGCGAACGCCTGCTGCTGGAGGACAAGAAGAACGGGAAGTATGAGGAGTTCCGGGAACAGGCGGAGGAAAGGTACGCCGAACAAATCGGTATGGATGAAACCGATGAGGAGCGTGAGCGTATCAAAAGGAAGGTGGACAAGCTGCACGCTATATTCCGCGTGGTGCAGTTCATCCTCGGCTCGCTTTATTCGTAACTTTCAAATCACAATGTACGTCAAATTAATTCAGCCCCCCTAAACTTATGAAGCTTAGTAGATAGCTTTTCATTTTCATGGATGAAATCCATAAGAATTTCCTCTGTAATTACGTATTGGTTTCCATTTCGTTCTTTTGTCGCTAATTTTTGCTCTCCATCTTCATCTGTTATTTGAAAACTATGAACTATCCTGTTCCTTTTTTCACAAAGAGAATCGGAAAGGTTTGCAATATCAGAATCTGATTTTTTCGTAATTGTATTCTTTATGGGTGTCTTCAATTGTCCAGAAGTGCAATCTATAAGTTGATACCAATTATAATTTGCATCTTCATCATTCCGAAGTATATTCTCGATGATGAAGCTATTATTTGAATTAAATACGCATAAAGCCGTACCTAACAGCTCTCTATATGGCTTTAATGGCAACGCTTGTTTTGTATATTTCTCGTACATGTTTCTCTGTCATTTATTCTTCATAGTTGAATTCTACCTTGCTTTGTAAGATAATTTCATTAAGAACATCATCAAGTTGCCCTTGACTTATGACATCCTTAAAATGCTGTGATAGTAAAGGTATATTAATAATTTCTTCAATGCAATTCATGTATTTATTTACGATGTCCTCTACGACATACGTCCTGATTGCATTCTCTCGTAATATGGATTTAATTTTATGATTATCCGCAATCGTACCACCAACTCCAAGGCGGACGATTTTCCCCGGTGGGTATCCCCATAGAACAACAGGCTGACAGCAGGTCTTAACCCCGTCTGCCGTCAGCCTTCTTTAAAAGAAGAACCGCCAGCTCTTTAGGAGTTGGGAATCATAAAGGAAACACTCAATTTATCGCCGTGTCCTCTTTCCCATAACGGGAATTGTCCGTATATTTGCGGAGAACTAAATATGTATAAGTAAGGAACTGTATCATGGAAAAGAAACGTATATTCAGCGATAGCAGAAATCGGAGAGAAGTTATTCGGGAATCAGCAAGGCGGAAAAGGCTGAACGAGGTCGTTGACATAAACGGCAGCAAGGTATTTGTCGAGAACGGAGAGGTGAAAACTGTTTTTAGTGAGGAAATTCAGAGAACAGGAGGTATGACTTTGGAGGAAGGGGAACAAATCACACTTGCCGTAATAAAGAAGTTATTTGAGATGGATGGAAGATTATAAATACATAATTGAGCCAAAGGCTATTAATAGAATAACATCCTTTTACAAGAAAGCCTATAAGGCACATCCAAATACATCTTCCTATGACGATATAGTACGTAATGTACAAAAGACTTTCAAATCCGCACATCAAATAGAAAAGAGTTTGCTTAGAAGAAAAGCGGCTTTGCCTAAATGGAAACGCAAGAAATATTATATGGCCACTGATTACAATTGGTACTTCGCCTACGTCATAAAGGGGGACACAATATATGTAATGGATGCGTGCTACCATAGTAATATGATAAATCCAATATGGGAACAAATCCTTCGGAGAAGAATAATGGAAGAATTGCGAGAATGCTTCAAACATATACTTATCAAAAATCGTTAGAACGATGCTTTACACAAGATAAGTTCCATTAATTTAGAGGAGCCAAGTAGAATTCATTCCTCCAAACTCCATTTCTGTTGAGTTAAGTTGCTCCTTATATAACATTCTCCATATAAAGGGCATTATCACTGCCGACTAATACGAAAAATTTATCCGCAATGTCCACTACCCCCCCTATATAGATAGAGACAATTCCGATTACTAATCGCTATGATACAATTGTGTCTTATTTTCGGAAAAGAACGTACTCTCCTTTCTTTTTCTCTATCACGCCAAGTTCAAAAAGCAATTCATAGATAGTCGTTACCGATTCTCTGAACTCCGATCCTTGTATTTTCTTCGTCTCATGTATGGCTTTAGCACGTTCAAAGGCTAAAACAATACGACTTTTTTTGTTTTCAGGGTCATCCGCCATCATGTGATCAAAGAAATCTTCTTTCACGTTCTTGCTATTTGTGTCATACTCCTCTATATGTATATGTGATGCTCCTTCTTTCTTATTATATTTTTTGATGTGATCATTTATCATTTTAATAAGAGCCATTGAATAAGAGTCTCCAAACTTAGGTATTTCACTGCCATTATGGTTGATGAAATGTAATATAAACCAGTACTCAATGCACATATTTGAAAATGCTACTTTAAACTTCTTTTTTCTGGCTAATTTTATTCCTTCATAAAAATCCGTCCTTCCATCTGCATCAAACACAAGCCATCTTTTATCATATTTTTCTTTTTCTTCTTTGGGCAAGGATGCCCAAGATTTATACGAATCATTTACAAAGTCAACACATTTAGAAATACCTTGTCCTCGCTTGGTGACAGGACTCACTTTGCAGTTAGCTTTCTTCAGAAGGTCAAAGTAACTTTTCTCTGTATTTCGGCCTTCCACATAAAGAATAAATTGGCGATGCGGTTTAGCCTTGCCAGTTGTCCTTTTATAACTATTTTTCCTATTCTTGTGATTCATGACATATAAGATTGATAATGTTATCAAATTCTACATACGGTACTCCTGTAAAACTACCATCTAAATACATCTTCTCTATACTTGCTTTGATATTTCGCTGAAAATAAGTTATTGGATAAACATTTGATTCCCCATAACGATTTTTATTCACAATGTATATCTGATCCTTGCGAAATAAATACTTCTTTTCATTATCCTCATAACCAATAGGATACGACAAAAGAGATGTGTTTTGGGTATTGACGATGAGTTGAGCCTTGTTGGTGGTCTGATAAAACAACTTAATAATTGAAGATATAATGAACGGATGCAAACCAGAATCTATCTCATCTATCAACAAGGTTCCACCATTTTTCAGAGAGCTTAATATAGGCCAGCTTAACCGAAGTAGTCTGTTTGAGCCAAAAGACTCATCCACTTCCATCATAAATTGTCTGATTCCTACTTTTTCATAATGTTCATTATACAATCTATGAGTCGTACTAATACCATCATATACAGGATTCTTCAAAGCATTCTCACCAATGATACTCCTTATTTTTGGGGGAATCATATCAGGATTAATTTCATGCATGGAAAAATCCTCAATATTGATATCAAATGCCTGCATAAAATCTATAATTTCCTTTTTACTACTTTCATTCATCAGAGCTCTAACTGGAGTAATCATCTCATTAGCCGAAACAATCTTTATATGTTCAAACCACTGTACTACTTCTTTTGATAATGTATCATTAAACGTAGATAATATAGTGAGTAGAGGAACCTCTGGTGATACCATTCCAGCTGATACAACATTGGAATATACTTTCGAATTGATATAAGATTTACCAATTTTCATCTGTAATGAACCGTCCCCACTAATCTTCCTTGATAGGATAAGAACTTCTCTTTTATTCTTTCTGTATAGCCATTCATCAAGAATACCATTAGCGTTCAGTTCTATTCCATAACGATACTGAATTTCCCCTAAAAGAAAAACCACTTCATAGAACGAAGACTTTCCATCCATTCCCGTAGAAAGTCGGAAAGGATCATACTTCTCCTTCCAAAAATCAAAAGCTGGAATATTTACATTGCGAGGTGGACATACAATACTTCTTAAGAAAGCCAATGCGTCAAACAACTTAGATTTTCCGCTGGCATTTGCTCCGTAGATAGCCACGGCCTTTAGCACCGAATATTCAAAGGGAGAAGACACTGAATACTCGTGACTATCATCTACAAGCTCCGAGACAAGACTAATTTTATTCTCATCCTTGAAGCTCTTATGATTTCCGAATGAAAAACTTACCAACATATTTAATTTGTTTCAAGTTGCTACAAAATTACAAACTATTTTTCTTATACATATGTGTTAGTCACTCTATTTTGCACAAAAGCGTAATATTCTTATTCTATTCTTTGAAATCGAACGTATATTAAGTCTTTATGCCGACTATTTACACTATCTGACTCCATTACCAACGATGCAAAAGTCGCATTGATACTTGTTTCACAAAAAACTATTCACTTTATTAAGACTTCCCGTATATTCTATGTCTGAATTCAGTCCTGTACGACACGGCAGCGACCATGAGCCTGTCGAACATCCTGTCCCCGAAGTACCTGCGGTTGAACTTGTAGCAGAACTCG
>CAVDHB010000035.1:0-65491 GCA_963608705.1 Prevotella sp. P5-108 | reverse complement strand
ACACTGTGCTTTTCCACTCTTATTTTGATGGAATACAAAAGTTTAAATCACTTCATTGCTTGTCAAAGTCACATATATTCTTTGTCAAGATATTTTTATCCTGTCTACTTCCTACTCTATATTAGGTAGCGGATGGCGAAATACTCTATAGTGAGTATTTCCTGTGGCAAAATCACCTGAAAAGAGTATTGTGTGTGTGGCGAAACCCCGCTACTTTTGCACCGTGATTGAGAAAACGCCACGCGGCTTTTGAAATAGGTAGAGGTCGCAAGTGAGTATAGGTTTAAAAGCCCGTTCCCACAGTGACGCAAGGGTTTCGATAAAAAGTAATTTTAAGATAAGACGATGAATTTATTCAGCAAATGTTTGATGCTCGGCCTTCTGATGGCGCCGATGGCTGCGAATGCGCAGACTGTCGCAGCCGACAGTGTGATGCAACATGTGAAAGGTCACAGACTGAGCGTGGGTGGATACGGAGAAGTTGCTTATTCACGTAACTTCTACAGTGATAACGTGTATCGTTATAGTAGTGCGAAGGCTCATAAGGATGATCCGAGTCATGGACGTTTTGACATACCTCATGCTGTCATTTATTTAGGTTATGATTTCGGTAAAGGCTGGTCTATGGGGTCTGAGATAGAGTTTGAACATGGTGGTGTCGGTTCTGCGGTAGAACCTGAAAATGAGGAAGCTTACGAATGGGAGGCTGAGACTGAGAAGGGAGGAGAAATTGAATTAGAGCAATTCTGGTTGCAAAAGTCTTTTGGTCGTGCGTTTAATATTCGCGCAGGACATATTGTGGTTCCTGTGGGATTGACTAATGCTTATCATGAGCCTTTGAATTTTTTCACTGTCTATCGTCCAGAAGGCGAGCGGACGATTCTTCCTTGTACATGGCATAAGACGGGAATTTCTTTATGGGGACGTACGGGAGATTTCAGATATGAAGCACAACTTGTAGCAGGACTGGACGCATTCCAATTCAATCGTGAGAACTGGGTAGGTACAGGTACTACAGCTCCTTTTGAATTTGAGGTTGCCAATAAATATGGTTTCGTAGGTCGTATTGATAACTATAGTATCAAGGGGCTTCGTTTGGGAATTAGTGGTTATTATGGTCGTTCTAATCATAATTCTTTCCCACACGATATGGAAAATAAGGATTCCAAATATAAGGATGTCAAGGGTACTGTATGCATCGGAGCTTTTGATTTCACTTACAATGACCATAATTGGATAGCAAGAGGTAATGTGGATTACGGCTATGCAGGAGATGCCGACATTATCAGTTCTTTGAAGAATGGTATAGCGGGTGGTGGCGCTCCTTACCAGAAACAGGCTTTCGGAAGTCATGCCATTGCTACCAGTGTAGAGGTGGGTTATAATATCTTCTCTCAGATTTCGTCTTTGCGTGACAAACAGAAACTCTATGTGTTTGGACATTATGAATACTATGATTCATATATCAATGCCAAGACAAATCAGTACACCAACAAGCATATAATGGCTGCGGGTGTGAACTATTATCCCATACCTCAGATTTGCGTAAAAGCGGAATATAATTACCGTAATCTCAAAAGTCAATATAATGACGAGCCGGCCATTAATATTGGCATAGCTTATCAAGGTTTCTTTCTCTAATTGAAGTAAATAATCAACTAACTAAATAAATGAATAAATTTTCAAAATTAATGACTCTGTTCCTGATGGGAACAGTTTCCTTTGGAATGGTTTCGTGCAGCGATGATAATGCTGGCGATTCAACTGAGATTGTAGATCCAGTTCAAAACTATCCGAATGCAGCGCCTGCTTCTATGCAAACGATTGTAACGGACTATGTGAATAATATTGTGTTCCCCACTTACGACAACTTGGCGAAGAATGCACAGGTATTGAAAGAAGCTTGTGATAAGTTGTATGCCAATGCAAAAGCTGGAAAGTGGAATCAAGGTGATATCGATGCAGCTTGCGAAGCATTTAAAAAAGCTCGTCAGTATTGGGAAGAAAGCGAAGCATTTTTGTATGGCGCTGCAGAGGATAATAATATTGACCCGCATATCGACTCATGGCCTTTGGATCGTACGGAATTAGTCAATGCATTGACTGATCAGACTCTGTTGGCAAGTCTGAAAGGTTCAGATCCTGCGAAGGCTGTCTATGACAACAATGCAAGTTTCCAGTCTGTATTAGGCTTCCATGGCATGGAGTTCGTATTGTTCCGTGATGGTAAGAATCGTACGGTTGAAGCTCTTCAAAAGAATGAGACTGAGGAAGGTATGACAAGTGTAAAGGGTATTGACGAGTTGGCTTATTTGTCCGCTATTGCAGGTGATGTGCGTAACATGACTTTCTTATTGCAATATGGTTGGGCAGGTAAAAATACTCCTGCTGATCGTATCCAGGTATTGCATCAAAATCAATACGTATTGGACGGAACAGGTACCGCAGGTCTTTCTAAGAGTGGAAAAGCATACGGAGAATATCTGTTGATGTCAGGTGAAGGTGCTTGGTTTAATACATGGCCAGCAAATTTGAGCAATATTTTCAAGGGTGGTTGCTCTAACATTTCTCAGGAAGTGTATACTCAGAAAATGGGACAGGCTTACCGTGTGGCTACTGGTCAGGGTACAAGTGAAGACGCTGGTAACTACATAGAGTCTCCTTACAGCAAACGTTCATTCAAAGATTATCAAGATAATATCTATTCCATCAAACATACATTGTATGGCTCACTTGATAACAACGCTTCCGCACCTGTTCAGAACTCTCTTTTGAACTACTTGCAGAAGAAGGGGTATGATCGTACTAAAAATTTGTCTGCTGCATTGAATGATGCGCTCAAAGCTTTGGAAGATGCAAAGAACAGCGGAATCGCCTTTGTGGATAATCCTGGTCATGAACAAGTGAAGAAGGCTATTGATGCAGTTCATCTTCTTGATGATGAGGTTAATAAAGCTGGAGACTGGATTGCTAAACAAGCAGAATAAATCTAAGGATTTTAGAATAAATGAATGCGTAGCCTTTCCGAAAAGGAGGGACTACGTTTCATGCTTTCCAAAAGTTATATCATAATAATGTAAACAATAAAGTCATGAAGAAAACTGATTATTTTTTCATCTCGTTGATCTCCATGGGATTAGGAATGTCTTTCACGGCATGTTCCGATGATAATGTGGAGGATGCAAAAGATGCAGCAAGTCAGCCGGAAGCTGCGGTAGTCGGACAGGCGGTTGGAAATTTTGATGCGTCAGAATGGTTCCCTGGAGGTGAGTTGGGTACCACGGAGAACATTAGTGCCACCAGTTATGAAGATCCTACAAAATCCGTCACAGGAGATATGGATGCGGATTTCAGAAGAGGCGAGTTGATATTTGAGCGTCAATTCTCTGAAAGTACAGCACCGTTTAAAGGACTCGGTCCTGCTTCTGTACGTCGTTCCTGTCTGGACTGTCATCCAAATTATGGACATGGAAAACGTTTTGACCGTTATACCACTTCATACGGTAATGGTATGGGATATTTGTTGGCCGTATATCATCCTACTGCTCCGGGAAGCAATGATGGTTCCTTTATTGCAGAAGTAACAGGCATGCCGCAAACACAGGCTCACGGTCCGTTTAAAAATTTTGCCCCCATTGATGAATCAAAAGTCAATCTCCAGTGGAAACAGTTGGATAAGATGGAAAGTGGCATTGCACCGTCTGTGGGAAATGGGTATTTCACCTTCCCTGATGGTGAAAAGTTCTATATGCAATATCCAGTAGTGGAAATACCACAGAGCGCCTTTAATACAGATCCGGTACCTTCAAATTATGAGGTGCGTATAGAGTCTACTATTGGTATTCCTGGTACAGGTTTGATTGATGCCATTCCTGAAGAAGACATCATCGCTCAATATAAATCCGAGGCGGAAGGATTTAAAAAACGTGGTCAGAATGTGAGTGAATACTTGAACCCAAGTATGTTCAATGCCGAAACAATGGATATGGCTCCAGGTGCATGGTATGGCACATTTACATCCAAAGGATCTTTAGCTGATGGCTCTCAGCCTAAGAGCAGACACTTTATAAAAGGTGGTCAAACAGTAAACGGTCCAGCTGTTTTGAAACGTTATACATACGCATTAACTCGTGGTACATTGCAGGATGGGCCTGGTGCTAATGCTGTATGGAATATTACGAATGTCTCCCGTCCAGACCGTCCTAATCTCTATACGACTGATGCCTGGGCTCTGAAAATGTCTGAAACGCCTGAGGTCATTGATGCAGTCTTGAAGCAGGGAAAAAGCTCTCCTTATTATGCAGATGGCACAAGGGAGGGTATTGCAAATGCCATTAAGATACTATTATCTCCTAAGACTGACCAGTTTGAGAACAATATACATCCGTTTACACCGGACATGACTAATGAGGACTATTATGCCTTTATGGTATGGCATCGTGGATTGGCCATTCCTCGTGCCCGTGACTTGAACGATCCGAAAGTACAACGTGGTAAAGAGTTGTTTACACAAATGGGATGTGTTTCTTGTCATCGTCCATCATGGAAGACAGGAAGTGATAATTATTGGCAGTCAGATAATTTGAATGGAAAGAAATTGCCTACTTATCCCAATCAGACCATTTATCCTTACTCAGACTTCGTGCAGCATAAACTTTACATGAAAAATGACCTGCACGGTTCTTGGTGTCGTACGACTCCGTTGTGGGGACGTGGATTGTCTGAAATAAACACTGGTGCCGAGGATCGCTTGCACGACTGTCGTGCCCGTAATGAGGTGGAAGCCATCATGTGGCACGCTTACAGCAAGAACAGTCATGCTTACTTTGCGGCATCTAAGTTCTATAACTTGTCCAAGGCTGACCGTGACGCAGTGGTAGCATTCTTGCGTGCTATCTAAACTTGTCAAATTTCTCATAGTGAGTATATAATGAAGGGACGCAGCTCTGAAAGGAGTTGCGTCTTTTTTATATTCCCTCCATCTTCACCCTTGCCTGTTACGATTTCGTGATGCTTTATTCTGTAGAGCCGTTCTTGTTTTGTGATTATTTTAAGGAATTTGTTGTGTTTTATAAAGATCGGATTTGACTTTATTTCAATTTTTATTGTATCTTTGTCGTGACAGACTTTATCTTCCTTTATATAAGGAATACGAAAGTTGGAATTGTTACAATAAAAATACATCAATGACAAAAGTAGAATTTTTCAATCTTCTATCAGCGGAAGTTAGTACATATAAGTCTTATATAGAAACGGATAGTCAAGATTGGATTGTGAAAGGGTTCATTGACATCAATAAGAATGTCTATACCATAACCAATGATACAAAGGTAATTTCTAAAATTATCGAGATACTGCTTATTCCTAAATTGCATAGATTTGCTCTTGACAACGGTTTGGAAATGAAACTTCCGTCAAAGCAAAATTTTTATCCTGATTTGACTTTTAAGGATAAGGAAGGGAATCTTTTTGCTGTTGATTTTAAGACCAGCTATTATACAGATAATAGTGTCAATGGTCTGACTTTAGGCTCGTACTGGGGTTATTTTCGTGACAGGGACACGATAAAGAATATGGATTATACCTATAATTCATATTCTTCTCATACAGTGTTAGGAATATTATATAAGCAATGTGTCGTAGACAACCATGAGCAAGGAATATATTCTATTGATGAGTTATCTGCTATTCATTCGGTAATTGAAAAGTTTATTTTCTTTGTTCAACCTAAATGGAAAATAGCGAGCGATATACCCGGAAGTGGCAATACAAGAAATATAGGGGGAATAGCAGACATTTCAGATTTGATAGGAGGAAAAGGCCCATTCTCGTCTTTAGGTGAAGATGTTTTTGATGATTATTGGATGGGCTATTTTAATAAAGCAGATGCAAAAACTGCGGGCGTTGGACTGCCTCGTTATCATAATTTAAAGACGTACCAGGAATATCTGGAATCACAAGTTAAGAAGTTGGATAAATTAAAGAAATAATCATGCATACCATTATACCTCCTATAAAGTCACAAGGAATAAAAACAAAACTTGTACCATGGATAAATGACATAATACTTCGCTCTGGTGTAGATGTTTTAAGTGCGAATTGGATTGAACCTTTCTTTGGGACAGGAGTTGTAGGTTTTAATTCTCCATTAAGAGGAAAATTTATGGTAGGAGATACGAATCCACATATCATGAATTTCTATAATGGCATTTTGAAGGGGGAAATAACACCCCTAAATATGCGTGCATACCTTGAACATGAATCGAAGATGCTCTCTTCCGCGGGAGAAGATGGATATGCGTATTATCGTGAAGTTAAGAATCGCTTTAATCATTCGCATGATTCTTTTGATTTTATTTTTCTGTCCAGAGCTGGATTTAATGGTATGATGCGTTTTAACCGTAAGGGAGAATGGAATATTCCTTTTTGTAAGAAACCTAATAGATTCTCACCGGCTTATATTACGAAGATTTGTAATCAAGTAGAAGCGGTTCAACAAATTATACAACACAAAGATTGGATGTTCAAGAATCAGGGATTCATTGAAACGATTGCACGTGCGCAAAAGGGGGATTTGATTTATTGTGACCCTCCCTATTTTGGCAGATATGTAGATTACTATAATGGTTGGACAGAAAAAGATGAGGAGGCTTTGTTTGACGCACTATCTAAAACATCTGCGTCTTTTATTTTGTCCACTTGGCATCATAATGAATTTCGTGCCAATGAAATGATTAAGCGTTATTGGAATCAATTTAATATATTGACACAAACTCATTTTTATCATAATGGGGGGCATATAGAGAATCGGCACAGTATAGTGGAAGCATTGGTGTTTAACTTTGATTTGAAAGAGGCGAAGGCTTGTGCAAAGGTTCAACGTGTGGTTCAATATGATTTGTTTGATAGTCAAATACAAGGGGCTATATAATTTCAATAGCTCGTTAAATGTTTTCTGAACAATTACACTGCAATGCGACAAATTCATCTTTCTTCCATCTCATAGTCTTCTATTTGTTTCTGTGTCTGGCTTAATCCCAGACATGGAAATGAAGTGCTGTGTGAGAAAAATATTGTGGCACAGCACTTTTATGGAAGACATTGATAGGGAAGTTCCTCTCCAGTGAACTGTTTTGCGTTACTGGTGTACTCTCATTTTATAATTTGGCGATTTCGCTTTCCGAGAGTCCTGTGATTTGGGCAATAGTTCCACACTGAGTCCCTTCTCTTTCATTTTACGGGCCGTACTTTTGTTCTGTTCCTCACGGCCTTGTTTGATACCTTGTTCAATAGCGCCACTATAGACAGCGAGGTTGTCCCGGTAGATCTTGATGCTTTCATCGTATTGCTGCCTTTCATTCGGTTTCATGGCCGCAATGTTGGTGATTCTCGACAATTTTTGAAAAACGGGGTTTTCAGTCAAAAACTGCAATTGATTAAGTCTTTCCATATTCTTCAATATAAAGATCCAACGTTCTAAACCTGTCTTGCGAAAGCCTTGATGGTTGCCATGGCTAAAGGCTCTTAAGCCATTTCTTGCCGCTCTTAGTCTTCATCCACAGCAGGAAAATGATTCCTGCCACAGAGAGAGCGATGAATGTTACCAATAACTGTGTCATATCAATTTATTTTAATAAGTTGTCTCCTATCTTCGCAAATATCAACGTGCATATTATCCCCGCGATTACAAGCGGAATATTCATAATGTTCACTGTAGAGGTAAATATAGGGCTTATTCCTCCTATAACTAATCCTCCAAGTATTAGTTTTGCGGAATCATAGAAGAACTTGGCAAGCTTCTTCTTTCATTGCTTTTCCCTTCGTCCATCCCATTTTTCTTGTTCCCATCCATAACTGCGAATATATGAAATTATTCTGTCATACCTACAACGTCTTCAAATCCAAACGATTTTCAGAACTTTAAATAGGTATTATAGAATTATTTCCCTCCTACAATGTCAGCTTTCCATTCGTTTATTCCCGCTGAGTTCCCGTCGTCAGGGCTAAATTCCACGTCCCATCCTTTGTCCTTTAGGTTCAGCTTGAATCCCCAGTCGGAGAAAGGGTTGATAAATTGTCCCATAGGCTTAATGCAAAGATAGCGGTTTCTTTTAGACTGGAGAAGAGGAAAACGGGAAAAGTGACGCAAAAAACGCAAAAGGCTTCGATGACCAATGAAGCCTTTTGCGATGGCTAATGAAGAAGGCTTCGATGAGGATCGAAGCTAATTGCATGAATTAAGATAAAATTCTACCGCAGGGACAGACTGAACGTCCATCTCTGCGGTAGGTATCGAAAGTTTTATCTTGGACTTATTCACCAAATCCCACTGGCGTGTTTATCACAGGAATCTGTTCTTCACCCAAATGCAAGAGCTGGATGATGGCTTCTTTTTCCATGGAGACTCTTGGCACTGTGTGCAATCCTGTGGCGGCACAGAAAAGGCAGATGTTCTCTGTGACAATGCCTGCATCGATATATCCCCAGGAACGGACGGATTCCGATATACCCATCTGGAAACGGGTAAGGTCAGAGACCATCAGTATCGTGCAAGGGAAAGAGGCTGCGTATTCCTGTGAACGGGCCGGAGAGGGTTTACCTGCAATGAGTTTCCGGTAGTCACCTTCCCTTTTCAGATGAAGGGAATGAGTCTCGTGTTCATAGAGGTACACCCCTTCAGGCAAGAACACGTAGAGGTCAATGTCTTGACAGTTCAAGGCTGAAGGAGCCGTGCGGCGACTCTCTTCAGGACGATTAATGCCGTTAGCGGCCCATAGCAGATTAGAGAGTGTCTGGACGTCGATGGAACGTGTGGCACATTCTCTTGTAGAACAACGCAGCGACAAAGCTTCCGGCAAACTCTTCGCTCCTACGATATGTGGAGCTGGGAGAATGATTCTTTCTTTGTTCATGCTATTCATTATTTCTTCATCTCTGTTTTCAGTTTGTAGGCCAGCGCATAAGCCTTGATTTGCTTCACCATTGCTAACAGTCCGTTGCTACGGGTAGGGGATAAATGGCTTTTCAGACCGATTTTGTCGATAAAATAGAGGTCTGCGTTCAGAATCTCGTCCGGCGTGTGTCCTGACAGCACTTGGATGAGCAAGGCGATGATGCCTTTTACAATCAATGCGTCGCTTTCAGCGGTGAAGATGAGTTTTCCGTCCTTGAAGTCACATTGCAGCCATACCCGGCTTTGGCATCCGTCAATCAGGTTGCTGTCTGTCTTGTATTGAGCGGGAAGTGGTTGCTGTTCGTTTCCCAAGTCGATGAGAAGTTGGTATTTGTCCATCCAGTTGTCAAAATCGGAGAACTCTTCTATCACTTCGTCTTGTGCTTCGTTTATTGTTGCCATAATTCTTATCTTTCTTGTTTATTGTTCATTATAGATTAAGTCCATGAGCGTTTCGCCCACTGCTTTGAGTGTGTTGCGGCTGATATGTTCCATTGTGTCGGAGACGGTGTGCCATGTGTCTCCGAATCCCGAACGGGGATTGTTGGGGTAATAGGGGATGATGTCTATGCAGGGAATCTTGGCCGTCTGGTTAATGGGCACATGGTCGTCTGTCACATAGCCACCTCCCTGTGTGGGGAAAAAGGCACTGTATCCTTTGGCCGAAGCAGTGGCCCAAACCCTTGTCACAATGTCCTTGGCGTATTGCAGGGAGTATCCCTCCTGATAGAAGGTGGCACCTTCTCCGCCCACCATGTCCAAAAGCACTCCATAGCGTGCCGTGTAGCCAGCTACGTGTGGATTGGCCGCCCAGTATTGGGATCCCAAGCACCAGGATGACTCGTCGTCTTGTTGTTTGGAGAATTGAGGTGTACCCGCATCCTCTGCGTCCCAGCAGATGAAGTCAATGCCCACGTTCAACTTTTGGCTCTTTTCCGAGGCGATGGCTCTTGCCATTTCCAGCATGACCGCCACGCCACTGGCACCGTCATTCGCTGCCATCACAGGCTTGTGCCAGTTCTTCTTGTCCGGGTCATTATCCGCCCAAGGGCGGCTGTCCCAATGGGCGCAGATAAGTACCCGTTCGGGATTCTCCGGGTTGAAGGAGGCGATGATGTTGCGGCATTGATAGGGCTTGCGTCCTGTGGGGTCATCCACGGTAGGTTCCGTGGTCTTAGGTGTAATCTCCATCTTCTGTTCCGTGACGGTAGCGCCGTATTCCTTGAATTTCTTTACAATGTAGTCTCCGCATTTACGATGTGCCTCGGAGTGCATGGTGCGTGGTCCGAAGGCGCATTGTGCGGCGGTAAAGGCGTATGCACTGTCCGCATTGAAAGTGGGCGCTTGAATGGATTGTGTAGTTTCCGCTGCCGTGGCCTCGGTGTTTTTCTTACCGCAGGAAGGCAGTAGGAGAAAAGCACTCAAAAGGGCGGCAAGGATAGGTAGTCTGTTCATAACTTTGTTTCGTTTATGTTTATTTTCCTATGGAGATACCGGCTTTCTGCACTTTGTCCATCACCCGGAAAAAGTTTCCTCCCCAGATGAGGCGTATCTCCTTTTCCGTATAACGTTCCCGGAGCAGACGGCGGGTGAAGTTGATAAGTTCCGAGGCATCGGCACATCCACAGATACCTCCGTCTCCGTCAAAATCCGTGCCAAGCCCTACATGTTCCACCCCCATGATATTCACCGCATGGTTCAAATGTTCAATCAAATCGAGGATATTCGCATTCCCTTCTTTGCGGAGAAAACCGTTGTAGATGGTCATCTGTGCTACGCCGCCTGTATGAGCCAGTGTCTTCAGCTGGTCGTCTGTCAGGTTGCGGGGATGGTCGCATAGTGCCCTGCAACAGGAGTGAGAGCAGACGATGGGTTGCGAACTGATTTCTACAGCGTCATAAAAACTCTTTTCGCCTCCGTGTGAGAGGTCTACCAGCATTCCTGTACGGTTCATCTCTTTGATGACTTCCACTCCGAATGGACTCACGCCATTGTGTTCATGGTTTCCTCGGTTGGAGTCGCAGATGTCGTTGTCCCCGTTGTGGCAGAGGGTCATATAGACTACTCCTCTGCGTCGGAACCGTTCCACATTCTTGAGGTCTTTCCCGATGGCATATCCATTCTCTATACCGAGCATGATGGCGTGTTTGCCTTGGTCTTTCAGTTGCTGAGCCTCGGCGGGAGTATAAGCGATGTCCACGAAAGAACAGAAACGTGCGGCGGTCTCCTCAATCTTGTTTAAGATACGGTCGGCCTTGGCTGTGGCCGCTAAGGAAGCTGCCTCGTCCCTTGCCCCCTGTGCCAGGTAAGCCACCATGATGGCTGTGTCCAGACGGCCTTGTGTCATCTTGTGTAAGTCTACCAACATCTCCGGCTTGCGCTGGTCAAACTGGTAACCCTTGCAAAGCATGATGGGGGTGTCTTCGTGGGTGTCTAAGGAAAGCACTCGCTTGTGTAATTCTTTGGCTTGATAAAAAGACTCGCTTTCTGCGGTGAGCCATTCAAAGATGGGCAGCATCTCGTCGAGTGGGTTCTGTACGAAACATTCAGGATGCCACTGTACACCCAAAATGGACTTGTATTCGTTGGACTCCACCGCTTCGATGATACCATCCGGTGCCGTGGCCGTGACTTTCAGATGAGGGCCAGGGGCTTTTACTGCTTGGTGGTGGAATGAGTTCACCGCCAATGAATCCGTATGGAACAGATGGTATAAGATGGAGTCGTTTTCTACCCGCACTGTGTGCGACGCATAGTTGCGAGCCTGTTGTTGCGAATGTTTGAGTGTGGCGTTTGCTTGTGTGTAAATGTCTTGATAGATGCTCCCTCCCAAGGCGGCCACTAACACTTGTATGCCTCGGCAAATGCCAAGGGTGGGAATCTGGCGGTCAAACGCCAGTTTGGCAAGCAGCAACTCCTGTTTGTCCCGTTCCATGTTGACGGAACCTAACGCACAAATGGGTTCTTCCTGTACGAAGAGCGGGTTGAGATCTCCTCCGCCAGTCAGTACGAGACCGTCCAGATGGTCGAGGGTGTTGAGCAGGGCGTTGTGTTGTTCGTAAGGTGGAATGATAACAGGAGTGCCTCCTGTGCGTAAGACAGACTGATAATAAAAATCTCTTAAAGTAGTGTTCGAGTCTGCGAAATTCCCCGTCAGTCCGATGAGCGGGGAATGCTTTTTATTAGGGAAGGCCGAGTTGATAGAATCGTACTCGGCCTTCCAGTCAAAATAATTATTCATTGTTTTTTGTCTGACACTTTGTATCCGGCTGGTGTTTATATTCATCCTTCCGTTTAGGGTTCATGGGAAACCATCCTTTCTCCACTCTCTCCACTTGTTCGTAAAGTTCCAGTATACTCCAGAAACAGGAGAACGAGAACACGCCTAACAGGGAGGCCCAGAAGATACTCGGAAGGAAGAAGGCTGTCACCGTGCCGCCGATTCCCACTACAAGGAATACCCACC
This sequence comes from Prevotella sp. P5-108, assembly GCA_963608705.1. Classification (GTDB taxonomy): domain Bacteria; phylum Bacteroidota; class Bacteroidia; order Bacteroidales; family Bacteroidaceae; genus CAVDHB01. The sequence goes on along the minus strand of CAVDHB010000035.1, from coordinate 53,072 downwards.
AATAGCGTGTGCCTGTGTAGTATTCGGTCTTGATGACAATCGGGTGGAACACTCCTATGATAAGAAAAGTGCATATCCCGATAAGCACTCCGTAGAGTCCTGGCAGGTTCCAGTTCATGAGTGGTTACTTTACAATGGGTATTTCGCGTTTGATACTTTGTTCCAAAGAAATCAGTGTTTCCGTGGCTGTCACGCCGGGTATCTCCTGAATCTTGTGGTTGAGCAAGTCCATGAGGTGTTCGTTGTCGCAGGCATAAAGCTTGACAAGCATCGTGTAAGGTCCCGTGGTGAAGTGGCATTCCACTATTTCGGGAATCTTATTCAGCTCGGCCACGACATTTCCGTACATGGAACCTCTCTCCAGTTTGATTCCCACATAGGTGCAGGTGGAGAATCCAAGGCTCTTGGGACTTACATGGTAGCCTGAGCCAACGATGACTTTCATCTCGATGAGACGTTGCACACGCTGGTGGATGGCGGCGCGTGACACACCGCATTCTTCCGCCACGTCTTTGAAGGGAATACGGGCGTTCTCGGAGATAATACTTAGTATCTTTCTGTCCAATGCGTCTATTTTATCCATATCATTCTGTTGTTTTAGTGATTCGTTACTTTATTTCTTGCGCATTCTGCCGCAAACTTGTTGCAAAGATAGCAATAATAATTAATTCCCTTGCATTATGACGCATAAAAACAACAGAAGGGTGACAAATCTTATGAAATGTCACCCTTTTCAGAAGGATATTTAAAGTATCAGTCTGCTTCTTTATTTCTCGATGCTCAACAGCTCGATTTCAAATATCAATGTAGAGAACGGTTTGATGTTGCCTGTCTCACGGTCGGCATAGCCGAGACTGGCAGGTACATATACAATCCATTTTGAACCTACCGGCATACGTGTCAATGCTTCCGTCCATCCTTTGATGACCTGGTCGCACTGGAAGGTAGCGGGTTCTTTGCGCTTGTAAGAGCTGTCGAACTCAGTACCGTCAATGAGTGTACCACGGTAGTTCACTTTCACGTTGTCTGTAGCCTTGGGTACAGGGCCGTTGCCTTGTTTAACCACTTTGTACTGGAGTCCGTCCGGCAATGTCACCACACCCGGTTTTGTCTTGTTAGCTGCGAGGAATTTCTCTCCGGCGGTTTTGTTGGGCATGTATTGTTTAGCCTTGATGGAAGCCATCTTTTCCTGGTAAATCATGTTAGCTTGCTCCATGGTCATAGCTCCACCCTTTCCGAGTGTACCGGCGATGAATCCTGCCATGAACTTGCGCACGTCGATAGACTTTGTCGTATCATTACCGAACACTTGCTGATTGATACCTTTAATCATGCGCTGTCCGATTTGCTGTCCTATCTGGATACCTGCGTAGTAAGCGGCTTTCTTCTTGTCATCTCCTGAGTTCACGCCTTCGTTCAGACCTTTGATGAAGTCCTGCATATAGGCGGTGTCCACACCCAATGACTGTGTCATGTATTCTTTCAGTCCCTGGGTATTGGCCATACCGAGAGAATAAGAGAGAGAGTCCATGTCAGTTTTCAGGTTGCTCTTGTTATTGGACTCCCCATTGCAGGCTGTGAAGCACATGGCCACACCAGCGGCTGCCAATAAGTAATTTACTTTTCTCATTTTATCTATGTGATATATCTTGTCGTATTAAAGTACTTTTATCAATTCCACATCGAAAATCAATGTGCTGTATCCCGGAATGGTATCCCCGGCACCTTTAGGACCGTAAGCGAGGTTGTAAGGAATGAAGAAACGGTATTTTGCACCTTCACTCATGAGCTGCACGCCTTCCGTCCATCCTTTGATTACACCGTTCAACGGGAAGTCCGCCGGCTGGTTACGTTCGTAAGAGCTGTCGAACACGGTACCGTCAATCAGTGTGCCTTCGTAATGGCAGCGCACATTGTCAGTCGCTTTCGGTTTTTTACCGTCGCCTTCTTTCAGCACTTGGTACTGCAATCCGCTGGGCAAAGTAATTACGCCTTCTTTTTGCTTGTTCTCTTTGAGGAACTTCTCGCCCTTTTCTTTTATCTTCTTTTCCATCTCGGTCTTCTTGGCCTGTAGGAATTTGTTGACGATAAGCTGTGCGCTTGCAGGTGAGATTGCCGGTTTAGCGTTTGTCAATACGTCTGTCACTGCTTTGCAAAAATCCTCCACGACAATGTCTGAAGCACCCAGGCCGGTCAACTGCTTGCCGATAAGCAGTCCCAAGGCATAACTTTCCTTATTCATTCTTATTTACTTAGTGTTTAGTTGTCTATTGCTCTAAATAGTGCAAATTTACGTTTTTATTCCATTGGAACAGTCCCTTGCACGGGAAAATTAAGTATCTTTGTGATATAAACAACGAATCAGATGGAAAAGTTAGTAGTATTGTCAGGGGCAGGTATCTCGGCGGAAAGTGGCTTCAGCACTTTTCGGGACTCTGGAGGTCTCTGGGAAAAGTATTCAGTACAGGAGGTCTGCACGCCGGAAGGGTATCACCAAGACCCGGAGAAGGTTCTTGATTTTTATAACGGTTTGCGTCATCAGTTAGTGGAAGCGCAGCCTAACGAGGCGCATCGCTTGGTGGCGCAATTGGAGAAATGGTATGACGTGACGGTCATTACTCAAAATGTGGACGACTTGCATGAGAGAGCGGGAAGCTCCAAGGTGGTTCATCTGCACGGGGAATTGATGAAAGCGACTTCCAGCCGTAATCCCAATGCCCCGACACAGGTAGTTACGTTGCCCGAAGACCATCTTGACATCCACTTGGGCGACAAGGCGAAAGATGGCTCACAGTTGAGACCTTTCATCGTGTGGTTTGAGGAGCCGGTGCCAATGATGGAAGAGGCGGTGGAGTATGCCAGTCAGGCAGACTTGTTCTTGATTATCGGTACGTCGCTCAATGTGTATCCTGCGGCGGGACTGGTGAATTATGTGCCGGTGGACATTCCTGTCTACCTCATTGACCCCAAGCCGGTGCAGGCTCCTTACGGACGCACCGTTCATGCGCTGCGTATGAAAGCCTCGGAAGGTATGCGTGCCTTCACTGAATTACTGGAAAAAGAACGGAATAAATAGAAAGACATGCAAGAGAACACGGTTACAATCTATTGCCAGAACAACAAGCAGTCCGTCAAGGTTCCTGTGGGGAGTAGTCTGGTAGATGTGTACAAGTTGCTGAAGCTGGATTTGCCTTATGGTCCGTCCAGTGCGAAAGTGAACAACAAGACGGAAGGACTGAACTTCAGGGTGTTCCGAAACAAGGACGTGGAGTTCATGAATATTCTCGCTCCATCGGGTATGCGTACTTATATGCGTTCGCTTTGTTTCGTGCTGTGCAAGGCGGTGGAAGACTTGTTTCCCAAGGGGCATATCGTGCTGGAGAATCCCATATCCAAGGGGTATTACTGTAATCTGCAAATCGGTCGTCCTGTCAAGGATGAAGATGTGGAACGTATCAAGAAGCGGATGCAGGAAATCGTTGACGCAAACATACCCTTCCATCGGATTGAATGTCACACGGAAGAGGCGATAGAGCTGTTTCGGGACAGGGGGATGGACAGCAAGGTGAAGCTGTTGGAGAGCATAGGCACGCTGTACACATTCTATTACACCCTTGACCATACGGTAGATTATTATTATGGTTCGCTCTTTCCCAGCACTGGCTATATCCATCTCTTTGATTTAGTGCCGTACCACACGGGACTGTTGCTTCGTATTCCCAACCGGGAGAATCCCGTGACCCTGGAACCGGTGGTGAGTCAGACGAAGATGTTCGAAATATACAATGAACACCATCGCTGGCAGGAGATTTTAGGAGTGCGTACGGTGGGTGATTTCAATCATGCGTGTGCCAAGGGGCTGGCCACAGACCTTATCAATGTGTCAGAGGCGTTGCAAGAGAAGAAAATATCTCATATTGCGGATGAGATAGCGGGAAGGAAAAGTGTGAAAATCATTCTTATTTCTGGGCCTTCTTCCAGCGGAAAGACCACTTTCAGCAAGAGACTGTCCGTACAGCTAATGGCTTCGGGGTTGCATCCTGTACCTATCTCACTGGACAATTATTTCGTAGACCGTAAGAAGACACCGTTGGACAAGGACGGCAACTATGATTTTGAGTCGCTCTACGCCTTGGACCTTGATTATTTCAATCATGACTTGGAGTGTCTGCTGAGGGGAGAAGAAGTGGAACTGCCTCGTTTCAATTTCCAGAAAGGGGAACGGGAGATGAGTGGGGAGCGTATTCGTGTGTTGTCGGGTACTTATTTGATATTGGAGGGTATCCATGCCTTGAACCCGGAACTGACCGCCCGTATTCCCGACTATTGCAAGTATAAGATTTATGTGTCTGCTTTGACCACTATCCTCTTGGACGACCATAACTATATTCCCACGGCGGACAACCGGTTGTTGCGGCGTATTATCCGGGATAACAAGTACCGTGGCTATACGGCGGAAGACACCATTCGCCGTTGGCCAAGTGTGAGAAGGGGAGAGGACAAGTGGATTTTCCCTTATCAGGAGAATGCGGACGCGATGTTCAACAGTGCGTTGCTCTATGAGTTGGCCGTGTTGAAGGATGAGGCCATGCCGCTGTTGCAGCAGGTGCAAGAGAATGTGCCGGAATATTCCGAGGCATGCCGACTGCGGCGTTTCCTGAGCTATTTCACTTCCTTGGGAGACAAGGAACTGCCCCCCACTTCGCTGTTGAGAGAGTTCTTGGGCGGCAGCTCATTTAGATATTGAACGGAAACTGGTGAAAATTATTCTTTAATGAGGCTGTGTGGTAGACTTTAATTACGACACAGCCTCATCGCATGATATAGAAGATGCTATCATGGTTATAGGAACAAGGGAAAATAAGTGACGTGTTCACTTTCCCATTACTATTTCTTTCCACTCTCCCAAATTAGTGGAATGCAATATTTTTTTCTGTAAGATACCATTCTTGGAGGTCTCTAATATATATGTTGCTATTCTGTCTTTGTTCATTTTTACCTTCAAGGTTGAAATAACACGAAACTCTCCATTTTGAAATTTATATTTCCCATGAACGTAACAAGCAGCACTTTCTCTGGAGAAAGAATATATACATTTTAGCCTATTGTCTATAGAAGGATTCTGTATGTGAGAAAACGAAGGGACAATTTTAAATTGGTTTTCATCGTCATTCCATAGGAAACAGTCATAAAGATCGGCTCCCTGATTTCCAAAACCTCCTTTATATACTAAAATATCGTTATACCCATCAAAATCAACATCTACAAAATCTATTTTCCCTATCGAATCACGTCCGATGGTAGGAGAACCATATTCATCCCAATCATATTTATATGTTATGGTTTGGATTTTTTTGCCATCCTTAAAAACAAAAATTTTGTTGGTGTCTGGCAAGTGAGCTATACTGTCTATTGTTACAGTATTGTCAATGTGAAATAATTCTTTTTCCGATGATGTTTCACAAGGCATCTTAGTATGAATACTGTCAGTATGCTTACTTGTTGGTACAACACGTTTGTTTTGTTGGCATGACATACCAAACATTGGCATAGCCAATATCGTAATACATAGCAATAAGAGATGTACCAAATTAGGTACACCTCTATCTTTTCTATTTGAATATTGTCTTTGATTTTGCATACGCATTTTTTCTTGCTTGTAAGCCATTTGTTCCGCCGTTGACCTCTTTCGTGACCTTTGTTACGGTCTCGTCTGCTGATAAAGGAGCCCATTGAGATATTTTAGTATTAATATCTTTGTGCACATCCCAATACCAACCAGCACTCTCAAAAGTGTAATTCTTAGCAACATGCTGGGTGGCATATTCCGCTGGAGATTTAATCTCCTCATCTGTAACTTTCAGCGTATTTTTCATGTAATTGTAGAATGCAGTGTAATTGTAATCCCATGTCAATTGTATAAAACCACCGCCACAGTATGGTGCATATCGTTGGTACTTCTCGGCATATTCACTCTTGGTCCGTCCAGGTACATAGATGTATTCAGTAAAGGTCCTTCCTCTATCTGTTTCAACAAAACCTTGGGCCAAAAAGTGTCTGACTTTGGTCTTAGAAGTAATGTGGTAACGATTGCACACCTCATTCAGAGCAGTAACATTGGCTGGTTTTAACACCTCCTTACTGAAGCCCATACGTGCTAATTTCCCTGCCGTGATATTCACCACGCCATCAACAAGCCATTCCGTGTCACTCACATTGTCTTGTAAGACAGCTAAACTTGATTGCCCCAGCAATCCATCGCTGGTCAATCCGAAATCCTTCTGGAATTTTGCGACAACACTTTTCAAGGCTGAATCATAGGTTTCACTTGTCAAGTCACAGGAATAGCCTTTTTGATTAAGTAAATCTCTGCATATAAGAACAGAATTGCCTACATCACCAACTTTCAGATATGCGGAACCTTGTTGGATTGCATAGATTGATGGTGCTTCACCCGATACAGATTTAACATTTGTTTTAGAACTCATACTCGTCTACTTTTAAGCCCCTTTTATTCCTATGCGACTTAGTCGGAGCTGTTGACTGAGTCGTCGTATTATTTAATGTTGCAGCAAAAATACAATTAATAAATTTGAAATAAGAAAATTATTCAAGTATTTTCTTCTCAAAGCCCGATTTTTAACACTACTAAACTATATAAGTTCCATATACGTAACTAAATCTTTCTATTTTTTGCTTAAAGTATTGGGTATGATACATTCATCTTCTTCCTCAGTCTACTAAGATCTTTTTATAATATTTCTGTTTCATGAAATCGTGATGGCAATATGGAACGAGAAAAAAGTGTTACCTGTGTTTCTTTAAGCTATAGTTAATTAATCATAGCGATACAGAAATTTTTAGACTAATAATTTAAGATTTCCATATCTCACTTATTTCCCTTGTCTTTGCCTTTGTAACCAATTAAAAACTTATGAATAACCTACATTTATTAGTATTTTCAGCCTTTCTGATGACTCTGTGGAATGATTTTTTCTACCCTAATTTGAGATAATCTACAGGCTGTGATAGTAACCTATGAAATCTCTTGTTAAATTGATAGGGTTGTTCTTATTTTTCATTCTATATGCGTATATTTGCAATTCGTTAAGACGACTTTATGAGATTTAGAACCATAGTTTATATATTGATGTATTTGTTGTGTACACTGTCTGTCAAAGCACAACATATATTATACTCCATATTGCCCGTTCAGGAAAAATTGCCGACCACGAATGTCAATAAAGTGTTGGTTGATACCGAAGGATATGTATGGATGGGTACGGAAGACAGTGGATTGTATCGTAACGATGGTTATTCGGTCAGCGTTTTTCGGTATAGCTATCTTTCTGGAGCTTTGTTGCAAAGCAATTACGTCACTTGTCTTGCGGAGGACAGGGAAAAACACCGAGTCTATTTTGGAACCAAGCGGGGACTTTATTATATTGACAAGAGGAACTATGCCATACAAAAATTTGCCGACGAGCGTATTTCCGCATGGAGTATCGACCACATATTGGTTGGCAAAAATGGATACTTATGGATTGCTGCCAATAATTCGGTACTTTGTTATGACCGTAACGGAAAGCGTATAGGATTCACTCCGTCTGTTTACAAGGGGCGTCATGTACCTGTGCATTATATGTATGAAGATTTCTCAGGTTGTGTATGGGCGCTCCAAAAACATACTCGTCCGCTTCTTTTTCAGAACGCAAAAAACTACAAGGGCGTTGCTTGGCCTTTTGCGGAAGGAGGTCCCGCCGCCGTTTTGGATATACCGGGCACAAAAAACAAGTTGTGGCTTTCGGTTGTTGGGAAGGGGCTTTACGAATATGATAAAAGTACAGGGCAATACAGTCCCGTACATTTTTCTGACGGTGTACAAGGTATACAGAAAATGGCGTTTGATTCCCGGACAAAATTATTGTGGTGCATGACTCCCACCCAAATACGAGCTTACAAAGTGCTGTCTCCAACTTCACTGCAAGCAGTTGAAAACATGGAACAGCCGATGATGTTGCAGAATCGTGACATGGCATTAGACCTGTTCGGCAATGCTTTTGTGGCGGCAACTTATCCCTATTCAGTGGTGTTTCATGCAGCCAAATATGATGCGGAGAAATTCGTATTGCCTCCACTTTCTTTCAAGGATATACACTTGGCTTCCCCAGCCGCTTTGTCCATGAAAGGTCATCATGTATGGTTTTGTCAGCAACGGCAAGGATTGTATCACTTCGACACAGAAACACGGCGATTGACCAGGCTGTACACTAACAGTGGATTTGTCGGAGGAAAGGTCTCCCCCATCATAGCACATTCTCCAGGCTATGGTCTCTTTTTCTTAGTGATTGACAATCATAGAATTGTCATGACACACATGAAAAACGGTATGGCGACCTCCACAACGCAGGTAGTAACCATGTCGAAAGGGAGTATTGTTCATTCATTAGAGTATGATAATGGCATCTTATGGATTGGTACTACAGACGGGTTGTATCAGTATGACATTTCAAACAAACAGCTTTTTCACAAGCTGCCTAATGTAGGAATTGTGAATGTTATCCAGAAACAGGGAAGAACACTGTTGTTAGGTACTGAGAATAATGGTATGTATGTTTATCATTTGGACACTGGCACTATGCAAAGACAAGTTCCCAATGAAAATGTCTCCTATATATCCGTCTCGCATACTGGTTCCGTATGGTTGGCCACGGTTTCTGGCAATCTGTTCCGTCTTACAGGTGAAGGTAAAGCCCAATCAATGGCTCACGAGGCAGGATTGACAGGAGAGAACATTACAGGGTTGCAAACGGACAGTCAAGGGCGTGTATGGATATTGACCCAAAGAAGGCTGTATTTATTTGATGAGAAAAGCTATGGCACGGCAACAATAGAAGGGAATGACCGTGCAATCCAGTTGAACGGTATGCAATGTATGTGTAAAACGGATGACGGACGTTTCTTGATTGGTGGAAAAGGAGAAATAAGTATCTTAAACGAGAACATATTGACTGAACACGGTAACGACCAGCCTATATTGCGCTTATCTTCGTATGTATCAAATGACAGTATTCATCTGGTGGATGTGGAATGTTCTCAAATCAGCTTACGTCCTGATGAACGGAATGTTGAGCTATTCTTCTCCTCCTTGCGGCCTCTTTATGCTGCCAAAACAAGAATTGCCTATAAGTATGGAGAAAGAGACAAATGGTTTTATCTCCCGGTCGGACAGAATCGAATCAGTTTTGCCGACTTGCCCAAAGGACATCATACACTCAATCTTCGTTGCACAAACGCTAACGGACAATGGAGTAAGAAGACACTGACGCTCGATATTTATAGGGAACCAGCTTGGTACGAATCTACTGTGGCTTTTTTCTTATATTTCTTGGTGGCAGTATCGGTGGCCTTCTTCTTCATACGTCATTATTTGAATCGCAAAAAGGAGAAAATGGCAGATGAGCAGATTCAAAATTGTGCTAAAGATGTAAGTGAGCTTTTCAATCACCTGTCCACGGAGAAGGTGATTGCCGAACATAACGGAAGACTTGACATATATTCCCTGCTCTTGAATATCAAGAAACAGTTGGGAGAGGAACGAAGTGTGAGAAAAGAACCGCTCAAAAAGATAAAAGAAGTAAATGAGATACATTCTCTTTCGGAAAATGACGAGCAGTTTGTAAACAAGGCATTGGAGTATATCGAGCGCAATATCAACAACAGCGAATATTCAGTGGAGCAATTAAGCCTGGATATGGGAATGGAACGTACAGGTCTTTACCGTAAATTGATGAATGTAATCGGGAAATCACCTGTTAATCTCATTCGCTCTACAAGATTGGAGCGTGCCGCTCTGCTGATAAAACAAGGGAAAAGTGTAAGCGAAGCTGCTTATATGTCGGGTTTCGGAACTGTCTCTTACATGAGCCGTTGCTTTCAGAAAGAGTTTGGCATGAAACCTTCTGAATACGCCGCAAGTTGTACAAATGTTGAGAAATAGACATAAATAGTTGGTTTTCAACATTTGTATTATCTCATTTCAACATTTGTACACCTGTATTTCCCTTATCCTCCATATCTTTGCGGCAGTTTTATTAATAACCAATTCAAGGACAAGATGAATAAAAGCCTTAAAGTTACCACACTGCTGCTATCCTTATTATTAATAGGAATCACGCAGATTTTTGCCCAGAATACAGGTACTCGGGAAAAGTACAATTTCAATCCACAATGGTTACTGCATGTGGGAGATGCCAAGGGAGCGGATAACCCCAAATACAAAGATAGTCATTGGAAGAGAATCAGCCTGCCGCGTGCTTTCAACGAAGACGAGGCATTTAAAGTGCGGATTGCGGAAATGACTGATACCGTGGCATGGTATCGCAAGCACTTCCGTCTGCCTGCCTCTGCCAAAGGGAAAAAAATATTTATAGAATTTGAAGGCGTGCGTCAAGGTGCAGATTTCTACATTAACGGAAAGCACATCGGACTGCACGAGAACGGTGTGATGGCTGTAGGCTTCGACTTGACTCCTTACATCAATTATAAAGGAGAAAACGTCATCGCCGTGCGCACAGACAATGATTGGCGGTACAAAGAACGTGCCACCCGTAGTGGATTCCAGTGGAACGACCGCAACTTTAACGCCAACTATGGGGGAATTCCCAAGAACGTATGGTTGCATATCACCAATAAAGTGTATCAGACACTGCCCTTATATAGCAATCTTCAAACAACAGGCGTGTATGTATATGCCAAAGACATCAATGTGGCAAGTCGGAAGGCGATAATCCATGCTGAGTCGGAAGTGAAAAACGAAACGGAAAAGCAGGTGTCCGTAGGATATTTAGTGGAAATTTATGACTATGACGGCAAGCGAGTGGCTCGGTTTGGCAACACTCCGGTACGTATAAAGCCAGGTAAGACTGCCACTGTGGCGGCAGAATCGCCATTGGACAAAATACATTTCTGGAGTTGGGGCTATGGGTATCTCTATACCGTCAAGACGTTGTTGACAGTGAATGGGAAAACGGTAGACGAGGTAGCTACACGCACAGGTTTCCGTAAGACTCGTTTCGGTGAGGGCATGGTATGGCTGAACGACCGTGTCATTCAGTTGAAAGGCTATGCCCAACGCTCCAGCAACGAATGGCCCGGAGTGGGATTGAGTGTTCCTGCATGGATGAGTGACTATTCCAATGGCTTGATGATGGAAGGAAACGGTAATTTTTATAGATGGATGCACATCACACCTTGGAAACAGGATGTAGAATCGTGCGACCGTGTGGGAGTTATTCAGATGATGCCAGCAGGCGATGCCGAACGTGATGTCAACGGCCGTCGTTGGGAACAGCGCAAGGAGCTGATGCGTGATGCCATTATCTACAACCGCAACAATCCAAGCATATTGTTTTATGAGTCGGGTAATGAGTCCATCAGTCGTGAACACATGATTGAGATGCGGCAGATTCGAGACCTCTATGACCCATATGGAGGACGTGCCATTGGTTCACGAGAGATGCTGGACATCCGTGAATCAGAATACGGAGGAGAGATGCTTTATGTGAACAAGAGCGAACACAGTCCCATGATACAGACAGAATATTGCCGGGATGAGGGCTTGCGTAAATATTGGGATGAATACAGCTATCCGTTCCATAAGGAGGGAGCCGGGCCATTATATAAAAACCAGCCCGCAGATGACTACAATCATAATTCCGATCAGTTTGCCATCGAGTTGGTTCGTCGTTGGAACGATCTTTACCAAGAACGTCCCGGTACAGGCAGAAGGGTAAATTCCGGAGGTGCGAAAATTGTCTTCTCTGATACACAAACCCATGGACGAAGTGAAATGAACTACCGTATAAGCGGTGTTGTAGACCCGTTGCGCATCCGCAAAGACGCCTTTTTTGCCCATCAAGTGATGTGGGATGGCTGGGTAGACATAGAGAAACCACATACCTACATCATCGGACATTGGAACTACACTCCTCAAACTGTAAAACCAGTTTATGTAGTGTCCAACAGCGAACAGGTAGAACTGTTCGTCAACGGAAAGTCGCAGGGATTTGGCAAGCGTAGTGACCACTTCCTTTTCACTTTCGATTCCATCCGTTGGGAAAAGGGAACTATCGAAGCTGTCTCTTACAACAAAGAGGGGAAACGAGAGAGCAGTTATTCTAAGCATACCGTGGGCGAACCTGCCAATTTGAAGCTCACCTTGATGCAAGGACCGAAAGGAACCCATGCGGACGGAGCTGACATTGCCATGGTACAGGTGGAGGTTGTCGACAAGAACGGAGACCGTTGTCCTTTGGCCAATGATATGATTAGCTTTGACCTTCAAGGCGCAGCCGAATGGCGTGGTGGTGTAGCACAAGCGAAAGACAACTATGTGTTGGCGAAAAGCCTGCCTGTGGAAGCTGGGGTGACAAGAGTGATACTTCGCTCCATGGAGCAAGCCGGGAAAGTTACACTCACGGCTTCAGCCAAGGGATTAGGCACACAGACGGTTTCATTTAGCACAGTACCTGTAGAGATTAAGGATGGTTTGAGCACCTATGTTCCGGGAGACGAGCTACCCAGTCGCTTCGATCGTGGCGAAACACCGTTAACATCCTCTTACACTATGAAGACACAGGATGTGCAGGTGGACAGCGTGTTTGCCGGGTGCAACCAGGTTGATGCGGCTAAAAGCTTTGACGACAATGAATTGAGCGAATGGAAGAATGATGGTCGTCGTTCCACCGCTTGGATAACCTATAAGTTGGTGCGTCGTGCCCTGATTGATGACATTTGCATCAAGCTGACCGGATGGCGTCAGCGCAGCTATCCGCTGGAGGTATTGGCTGGCGACACTGTAATATGGCGTGGAAATACTCCCAAAAGTCTTGGATACGTTCATCTGACCACGGACAGGCCCGTATGGAGTGACCGCATTACCATCCGTCAGATAGGAGCTGCTCAAGACAAGGATGCCTTTGGCGGAATCATCGAGGTGGCAGTGGCACAAGCTGGTGAACTTGATTTGTTAAAGGCAAAGGATGGCGAGAAGACACGCAGCGAACTTCGCATCGTAGAGGTGGAATTTCGTGAGCGGCTTCATCAATAACGGAACTTGTATCGGACAAAAGAAACAATAAGAATGATGAAATTGGTAAAGAGCTGACAAATCCGTTTACTATATATCGGTAGTCTGTCTGTCCATATTTTCTATGCAATAGTCAATGTGGATGGACAGCTTCTGTTTTAAGAAACTGTAATTTATATAATTGATTTCTAACTGTAAATGTATTGAATCATATAGGTCACTCACCTTTCAGACCACTTTCTTAAAATCTTTGTTTTTTAATAACTTTGCGCAACAGGTTTAAATCTCACTTATTTTCCTTACCTTTGCGTCTATAACCAATTAAAAACTTATGAATAACCTACATTTATTAGTATTTTCAGCCTTTCTGATGACACCGTGGGCGATGCAAGCTCAACGTTCAGAAGTGACTTTTGAGAAGGGATGGAAGTTTACTCGGACAGATTCACCGGCATCTTCACAGAGCAATTTCAATGATAAAAAATGGCAATCGGTCACCGTGCCGCATGACTGGGCGATTTACGGCCCTTTCAACGAGAATAACGACCGGCAGTTTATGGCCATTGTGCAGGACGGACAAACCGAGGCGCAAGCGCAGGCCGGACGTACTGGTGGATTGCCTTTCGTGGGTGCCGGATGGTACAGGCTGAAGTTCAAGGCTCCAGATTACAAGGAAGGAAAACGGGCTACTTTGGTCTTTGACGGAGCGATGAGTCATGCGGAAGTGTATGTCAACGGAAAGAAAGCGGGCTTCTGGCCTTACGGATATAATTCCTTTTATTTGGATGTTTCCAACTTGTTGCATGCCAACGGAGAGGAGAATACCTTGGCAGTTCGGTTGCAGAATGAAGAGGAGGCTTCCCGGTGGTATCCCGGTGCGGGGCTTTATCGCAATGTGCATTTAGTGATTACGGATGGAGTGCACATTCCCGTATGGGGTACACAGATTACTACGCCAGTGGTGAACACTGCGTATGCGAAAGTACGTGTGCGTACCAAGGTGTCCATCCCTGAAGGAATAGCTGTCGAACGTATAAAGGTAAAGACGCTCTTAAAGGATAAAGATGGACAAGTTGTGGCGCAGGATGAACGTGCGCTGACGGCTTATGATGACAGCTTGACAGACCAGACGATGGTTGTCAAGAATCCGGCTCTCTGGGATACGGAACATCCTAATCTGTATCGTGCGTTGTCTTATGTGTATGTAGACGGACAGGAAAAAGATTGTTATACTACCGTGTTCGGGGTTCGTTCTCTTGAAGTCCGTCCGGGAAAAGGCTTTTTCTTGAACGGCAAGCGAACGATGTTCAAAGGAGTGTGTCTGCATCATGACTTAGGACCTTTGGGAGCGGCGGTTAATATGGCGGCTATTCGTCGTCAGATTCGTCTTTTGAAAGAGATGGGAGCCAATGCGATTCGTACATCCCATAATATGCCGGCGCCGGAATTGGTACAAGCTTGTAATGAAATGGGAATGATGCTGATGGTGGAAAGTTTTGACGAATGGAAGACTCGGAAGATGAAGAATGGGTATCACAAGTATTTTGACCAATGGGTGGAAAAAGATATTGTGAATGTCGTGCGTCATTATCGCAATGACCCTTCTGTGATGATATGGTGTATTGGAAATGAGGTGCCTGACCAGGGAAGAGCGAACGGACCCAAGATATGCAAGATGATAAAGGACATCTATCACAGGGAAGATCCTACACGTCCATGTTCGAACGGAGAAGATCAAGCTGCTTATACTTCAAAGAATAATTTCATGGCGGTGTCGGATATTCCAGGCTTCAACTACCGTTGGTTTGTCATCCCGGAGGCATACAAACGGATACCTCAGCGTGTGGTTGTGGGAACAGAAACGGCTTCCACCGTGAGTTCGAGAGGTGTGTACAAGTTCCCTGTAGAGCGGAAAGCAATGGCGATGTATCCGGACAATCAATGCTCTTCGTATGACTTGGAGCGTTGCAGCTGGTCGGAATTGCCTGAAGACAACTTCATTCTGTATGAGACGTTGCCGTATCACATGGGCGAGTTTGTGTGGACGGGGTTTGACTATCTTGGGGAACCTACACCTTATTATACAAACTGGCCTTCGCATTCCTCTTATTTTGGCATCATGGATTTAGCCGGACTGCCGAAAGACCGTTATTACCTGTATCGTAGCTTCTGGAACACGCCGAAAGAAACGTTGCATATCCTGCCTCATTGGAACTGGAAAGGGAGGGAAGGAAAGACCACGCCTGTCTTTGTCTATTCTAATTACCCGACCGTGGAGTTATTTATCAATGGCAAAAGCCAGGGAAAGCGTACAAAGGATCTTTCTGTAACGATGGAAAACAGCTGGAGTAACGATTCTTTACAGGCGTTGAAACGGCAGAAGAGATACCGTCTGATGTGGATGAATACCACGTATGAGCCGGGTACTGTAAAGGCTGTGGCTTATGACGCTCAGGGAAACAAACGAATGGAGACGGAAATCCATACGGCAGGGAAACCCGACCATTTGGAACTCATTCCCGACCGCAAGATAATCTCAGCTGATGGGAAAGATTTGTGCTTTGTCACAGTACGGATGGTGGATAAGGATGGTAACTTGTGTCCGAATGCGAATGCGTTGGTGTCTTTCAAGGTGTTTGGAAAGGGAACATACCGTGCGGGTGCGAATGGAGACCCTACGTGTTTAGAGTCTTTTCAGAAACCTCAGATGCATTTGTTTAATGGGATGATGACGGCTATTGTGCAGTCTGTGGAGGGCAAGCCCGGACAGATTACCATACAATCTTCCGCCAAAGGAGTGAAAACCGCAAAACTTGTATTAGAGAGTAAATAAGATAATTCGTTTGAAGAACTTGGAAAGGGAATCTGCCTTTCCTTGGGAGAACGTTGGAAAAATGCGTAAATTTAGCAGCGTACTTGGAATCCTCCGAGTACGCTGCGATTGTTATTTCTTATATCCCACAGGATGATTGAGCAACAAAGCTTGTTTTTCTGTGAGCTTCAAGTCTTTGCGTAAAGCTTCTTTGTTCATGGAACCTCTGGCTACAGTGCCGAGACCGGCTCCGGCACAGAACAGGGAGATGTTTTGTGAGACGATGCCTGCGTCTTCCGCCGTCCAGGTGGATTCTCCATGATTGCTGACTAACACGAGGATGACAGGTGCCTGTGCCACGGATGCTTGCCGTCCGGCGATGTCCTGGCGGAAGTCACCCTTGTTCACTAATACCAATTGTTTCCCTTTTGCGTCATAGAGATACGCACCTTTAGCTGTGCAGGCGTACACCTCGATGTCTTGTTTGTTCATGGCACTGGGTGCTGTGCGTTTGTCGGGACGATTGAATCCGTTGGCTGCCCAGAGCAAGTCGGTGAGGTCTTGGTGGGAAAGGTCTTTGGTGGAGAACTCACGGGTGGATTGGCGTTCACGTAACGCTTTCATAATGTCTGCTCCTCTGGAGGCGGAAGGTTCGCCGAGTGGAATGCGTTCTTCTTGTGCGCAGGCGTAGCTCATAGAGACGAGCAGCAAGCCTGCCAATAGTAATTTTTTCATATTCGGTATGTTTTAATCTTTAGTATTTCCGCAAATATACGCATAATCTTTCCAATATACACATGAATTGTGGGAAAAGAGTTTCTTGTTAAGCACAAATTACATACCTTTGCAGTCAAAACCTATACAATATAATAATGAGTAATAGTAATACGCATATCGTGATTATGGCCGGCGGTATCGGTAGCCGTTTCTGGCCTATGAGTGTGCCGGAGTATCCGAAACAGTTTATTGACGTACTTGGTTTGGGGAAGTCTCTCATCCAATTAACGGCAGAACGTTTTGAACCCTTGTGTCCGAAAGAGAACTTGTGGGTGGTGACTTCTGAACGTTATACCGATCTTGTGCGCCAACAGTTGCCGGAGATACCTGAAGGCCATGTGTTGGCAGAGCCTACACCTCGTAATACGGCTCCTTGTATTGCTTACGCTTGTTGGAAAATCAAAGCGGAAAACCCGGAGGCGAATATTGTAGTGACACCTTCCGATGCGTTGGTGATTAATGTGGAGGAGTTCCGTAAGAGAATAGCGGATGCTTTGGCGTTCACTGCTCAATCAGATGCCATTGTGACGTTGGGAATGCAGCCTACCCGTCCTGAAACGGGATATGGATATATTGAGGCGGATGGGAAAGTGGCCCATACAGAGATTGCTTCTGACATCTTCAAGGTGAAAGCTTTCAAGGAGAAACCAGACTTGGACACGGCGAAGTCTTATCTTGCGGCAGGAGGATACTATTGGAACGCCGGTATTTTTGTGTGGAACGTGAAGACGATTGTACGGGAATTGAACCAGTATGCTCCGCAAATCACGGGAGTGATGGAGGAGATGGCGAAATCCTTCGGAAAGGCTGACGAGCGGACGACCGTGGACAAACTCTTCCCGACCTGCGATAAAATCTCCATCGACTATGCGGTGATGGAGAAGTCTTCTCATATTTATGTGTTGCCGGCGGAATTTGGATGGAGTGACTTGGGAAGTTGGGGCTCTCTTCACACTTTGCTTCCGCAAGATGAGAATGGGAACGCCACAGTGGGTAAGGGCATTCATCTACATGACTGCAAGGGCTGCATTGTGCATGCGCCAGAAAAGAAGAAGGTCATTGTGGAAGGACTGGAAGACTACATCGTGACAGACCGTGGAGACCGTCTGTTGATTTGCCGCTTGAAGAGCGAACAACATATCAAAGAATTCTCACAAGAATGAATTTTTAGTAGAGACGCGATTCATCGCGTCTCTACATTTATCAGAATCGTTTCAACTTTATTTCGGCGTAGTCGGAACGGAGAATCAAGGTCTTTCCGTCAGCTTTGACTACTTCGAACCGTGTTTCGTCCTTGTCTATTCCGTAGTAATTCAATTCTTCTAACGTGGCGGGTTCCTTGTTATCCGCTGTGCTAGCCCGGTGTTTGAACTCTTTCATGATGACTGTGGAGTGGCTGTCGTCCGTATAGGCGAAACGCCCTATGAGCGCAGGATAGCCTTTGTCGCCCTGCCTTTCCGAAAGCTCCACTACATAGCGGGTGATAGCGTAGTACATCCGGCTGCATTGCGTGGTTTTCCCGTCTTTCAGGGTGGTGATAGTCTCCATTTGCCAGAAACCTTCTATCTTGTTGTCAAGGGGGGCTTTCTCACAGGCTACGCTTATCAGCAGCAGGCAGATGCACACAGCCCATTCTCCGATTCTCTTTATAGTCATTTTCTTGTCTTCTTAAATAAAACACCCGATTTCATTACCTTTACCATTACTCCGGCACTGTTGCCCAAGTAGTTTCCCCGGTCTAATCCCAGTGCTGCGGAGAACTTCCATCCTTGGAATTTACGTGGGCTGTATGTCGCCTCGTAGAGCGAGCTGAACTGATGGCGTACTTTGTCGAGGGGAGTGTTGTAGGAACCCCATGTCCGTACATTGGACAAGAGGATTCTCCAGTTCCATTCGTCCGAGGGGTTGCCTCTGAGGCCGATATGGTGTGCTTTTATACGAGAGCTTTTGATGCCGTTCCATCCGTCCTTGTTATATTGCGGCCCGTAGATGAAGGCACTGGAAGAGCTGTTCCCCCAGTGCTGCCAGCCAAGGTACTGAAAGTTGTTGAAGTAGTTGTCACCACCGCTTAATTGTACATCTGTAAAGGAGCCGCCTACATGGTCGTACAGGATAGGTCCAGTTTGGTCTTTGGTGAAGACACCCTCCCACAACACGGCGGAAAGCCATTTGTTCTTGGGCAAGGTCAGCTCCACACCGGGAGAACCGTCCTTCCACGGGCCGTACTGAAAGAACATCTGGGAATGGTCTTCAAAATAATGTTCAAGATATGCCTTGATTTTCCAGCCCTTTCCGAGATACCCGGTGAGCGAGAAGTTCCAACTTCCACAATGGTTGCCCGTCACATTGCCCAAGGTACTCTCGTGCCGGGGAATGAAAGCCTTGAAGAGTGACTTCATTCCTCCAGGAAAGTCTTGCACAAGTGTAGATGAACCGTCTTTCTCTTTGCGGAATTGTTTTCCGGCGAACTGGGAGGCGTCCACGATGCCGACTTCCAATTCCACGGGGAACTTCTCTTTATTTCCTACTCTCAGCATGAGAGATTTGCTGTGGTACAGGACATTCTTGTTGTACAGTTGTCCAGTGGCCACGAAGTCTTCCTGCCATTTCGAGTCTGTGTATAGGCCGTAAGCGATATGCCCTTTCACACCGAGCCAATGACGGGTAAAGGGGACGTTGAGGTAATCGTCCATTTGCAGGCGTACCTGTGGAATGGGTCTCGTGTTGCTGCCTTCTACCATCATGCCGTTGCTCAGCAAGGGGTCTTTCTCCAAGGGGAAATAAGTCCGTTCCTTGCTGCCGACACTGAGTGAGAGTTTCTTCCATCGCACGTCTGCGTAGGCTTGTTGCACCACGAACGTGGAGGCTTGTCTGCCGGCTACGGCCAAGTCGAGTCCCACTTCCACTTGCCAGCCTTTCTTGAAAGTGCGGAGATAAGTCGTGCCGGCTCTCAGATAGGCACTGGTAGGCTTCTCGCTGGAAAGTCCGTATTGGTTAGCCGTGAACCACAAGGGAGCGTAATCTCCCGTGGAAGTGTTGGTCTCTCCCGTGGTGCGCCAAGTCATAGTCTCTTCTGGCACTTGTGCCCATAGCGGCAATGCGGCCATACACAACGTGGCTATTCCAATGGTTCGATAGGGGATATGTCGTTTCATACGTTGAAAGTTTATAAGTTGGTAGCCCGGAAGAACTCTCCTAACGGCAGGGTTTTCCCGAAGCGGTCTGTAAAGCAGAGTTCGCCTAACTCTTCCCTTTTGAACTTAGGGAACAGCTGACGGATGAGGGTGCGTCCCAATAAGGGAGACAAGCCCATGGAATAAAGGTTCAGCACTAAGAATCCCTTCGCCGGGTCAAGCAGTTGTGCACAGTCCTCTAATAACGGTAGCAAGTCAGTCTCCAATATCCATTTCTCTCCTTTAGGTCCCCGTCCGTAAGCCGGAGGGTCAAGTATAAGTCCGTCATAACGCTTGCCACGTCTTACTTCCCGGCGCACAAACGTGCGGGCGTCTTCCACCATCCATCTTACGTCTGACAGTCCGCTGTGTTCCATGTTCTCTCTGGCCCATGTGACCACCTGCTTCACGGAGTCCACGTGGGTCACTTCAGCTCCGGCAGCCTTGGCGGCCAGGGTAGCACCTCCTGTATAAGCGAAGAGGTTCAACACACGAGGCGTACCCTCAATGGCTTTCACGCAGTCAGCGATAAACTCCCAGTTGGCCGCTTGTTCGGGGAAGAGTCCCACGTGTTTGAAAGAGGTCAGCCCTAAACGCATACGGAGATCCAGTTGTGGGGAGCGATAGCTTACCCACCAGCTTTCGGGCATTTGTGGTTTCAGATGCCAGTTTCCTCGTTCTTCACTACCTTTGGACTTCTCGAAATAGGCGTTCGCCAGTTGATGCCATTCCGCTTGGGACATGGACTTGTGCCATACGGCTTGCGGTTCAGGGCGTGCCGTGATGTATTTCCCGAAACGTTCCAGTTTCTCGAACTCTCCGCAGTCTATCAGTTCATAGTCCTGCCAATGAGCGGGTGTGAGCAGCGTGATTTGTTCCATAATGTGATGTTATAGATGTTTCAAAGCGTGTTTCACCACTTCCTCCACCGTCAGTGCGGGATTCTCTTTCAGCAAAGTATGTACCGTCTTGGCGGAGGCGTTGGCGGCGAATCCCAACATAGTAAGTGCGGAGATGGCTTCTTCGGCCACCTTCTTATTAGCCGCACTGAAGGCGGCATTCGGTGAAGGTGTGGCTGAGGAGAGTCCTTCCATATTGATTTTGTCTTTCAGCTCCACGATAATACGTTGTGCCGTTTTCAGCCCGATGCCTTTCACAGTTTTCAGCAGTTTGTCATTGCTTGTGGCGATGACATTGCACAGTTCTGCCGGAGACAGTTCCGAGAGAATCATCCGTGCGGTGTTTCCACCCACTCCGCTCACGGAGATAAGCTGTTGGAAAAGTCTCCTTTCCTCTGCGGAAGCGAAACCGTACAGCGTGTAAGCGTCCTCTCGTATGGCTTCGTGTACGAACAGTTTCACCTCCTTCTTCCCTTGCAGGGCGGAGTACGTGTTAAGGGAAATGCACAGTCCGTAGCCCACTCCGCCACAGTCCACCACGGCAAGAGTCGGTTGCAGTTCCGCTAATTCACCTTTTACATATTCAATCATAGTCTTCTTCTTTGGGTGCAAAGTTAGTGCAAATCGAGAGCAGTACAAAAAGAACTTGTTCTTTTTTACTGCCGAGATGCCGCTTACCTTACTGAAATGTGGTGTAGTACTCGGCTGATTTCCTCACAAGACATTATCATAATACACAAAATAGATAATATGAGACTGTTGAATGACTCATTCTGTTAAATAAATCATGGAAAATGAAGAAATATGATATTGTATTTGGGGTTTGCTTAGATAAATGGTATATTTGCAGTGAAGTAAGAAAGTTATAATAAAGTCGACTAAATTATAATTCAGTTCCGCTCTGATTAAAACGGCGTAATTTCCAAAAAACGTAAATTTCTGGAGAGTTTATTTAATGTGAAATCCTAAAACGTAAATTATGGGAAAGTTGGAAAACATCAAGGAACTTATTGGATCGTCAGATCTTGTGGAGCAAGAAATGAACAGTCTAAGAGGTGGAAACGCAAAAGAACTTGTAGCTGTATGTTCTGTGGGAACGAGTGGAAATATCCGCTGCGATCTAGGAAAGATTACCGCTGCATCAGGTCAACTAATGGCTTTGTAATTTGTAAATACAGGGAATGTTTTAGCCCAATCATGGAATTGGGCTGAAATATTCTTATAAAAAACTTAAGTCTATGAAAATTTCTCGTTTTGTAATTCCTTTTACAAGGGAAGGTGCTTATTATATTTATAATCTAAAAACATTGTCTTTGTTATCTGTAGATGAGATGATGTATAGATGGATATTGCATGCTATTGAGTTTGGAGTAGATGCAGACTCTATTAATGATAAAATGGAATCATACTTGGCCATAAAAAGGATTATAGATGATGATAGAGAGAGTGATGATTGTGACTTCTGCTATAAAATGGAGTATGCAAAGAGATTAAAGAGTCTGACTAATAGAACGTTGTCATTGGTGATTGCTCCGACTCTTTCCTGTAATTTTGCTTGTCCATATTGTTATGAAGCAAGTTTGCCTTCTTCTTTGATGAAAGCAAATGTGGAAGATGAACTTATAGATTTTATAAATAGTTTTACACAGACTTGTGACAATTTGGAAATTTGTTGGTCTGGTGGCGAACCATTGATAGGTTTTGATAATATAGAATCTTTATATTACAAAATACAGAATAAATCAAAACTTCCTTTGATTCGTCAATCAATTGTGACTAATGGTTATTTGTTAACGGATAGAGTTTGTGACTTTTTTAGGTTAGGCCATGTGAGTCTCGTCCAAATAACAATTGATGGTAATGAGGAAACTCACAATAAGTCTCGTATATTGAAGACGGGAGGTAAGACCTATGACGCAATTCTTTCCAATATAGATTGCATGGTAAGAATGGTGCCAGAATGTACAGTTGTGGTACGTACAAACATACATGAGGGTAATAAGGATGAATTTGGATTCTTGTATAAAAGATTGAAGAGTAGATGGAAAGATTTTAAGAATGTACTACTTTCTCCAGCATTTGTTCAACCGAACTCTAATTGTAAGGTTAATTGTTGCGATTCAAAAGATAAGACATCTTTTTTCTTGAACTTGGCGCATGATGCTGGGATTAGCGATATTGATTTTCTGCCTAAGCATAAGTTGGGAAGTTGCTCGGCTAGCGTTGAGAATAGTTTTATCGTTGCTCCAAATGGAGATTTATTCAAATGTTGGAATGATATAGGAATAAACAACCGGAAAGTGGGGTCTCTGTCTAAAGGCATCACGAATAATGCTCTCATTGCGCAGTATATGGTCGGTTCGGATAAGTATCATGATATGAAATGTATGAGATGTTGTTTATTCCCCATTTGTGATGGTGGCTGTAATCGTCGAAGAATTGATAATAAATTGGAAAAAACGTCTTATGATTTATGTCCTTTTACCAAAAAAGGAGTTGAAGATTGCATCTATGAATATATTAAAACTCGAAAACATGCGTAGGAATATTATAATAGCTTTTGGCCTGTGTATCTGTCTGTTTTCCCATGCACAGGTGTATAAAGGTTTCGTAAAGAGAGAGGACGGAACGGCATTGGAATTTGCCAATGTGGTTGTATTACATAACGGGCGTTTCTTGCAGGGATGTACCACCGATAAGACAGGTGCTTTTCAGTTGAAACTTGATTCGACAGTGAATAGGGATTCTGTGATGCTCCATGTATCAAGGGTGGGATTTGAAACAATGAAGATTAAAGGCATTAAAGAGGATGTGGAACTTGTTATGTTGCATAAACATACAACGGCTTTACACGGCGTTACGGTAAAAGGAACGGCTTCAGCCTTCAAGTTACAAGACAATGTGCTTATTGCTGACATCGCAAAGTCGGCGTTGAGGAATGTGGGTGATGCATCCAAGGTACTGGGATACTTGCCGGGCGTTTACCCGGATGAGGATGGATTCAAGGTGTTTGGTAAAGGAAAAGCGGCCATTTATCTTAATGGACGCATATTGCATGATATGTCGGAACTTCAACGGATAAAATCGACAGACCTCACCTATGTTGAAATTCTTCACAATCCTGGAGCCGAGTATGACGCAAGTGCCTCCGCTGTAATCAAGGTTCATACTCGACGAAAGACAGATGAAGGGGTGAGTGTCACCGCCACTTCATACTATCAGCAGGCTTACAAGCCGTCTTTTCAGGAGATGGCACAAGTGGTGTATCATCATCATAACTTGGATGTGTTTGGTACATTGAATTATATAAAGTATACCAATCATCAAGAAGGTTCTTTAACGTATAATTTGCTCACGAAGAATCCTGCTACTGTGGAAGGCCATGCTTCAGAGCAAATGACGACAAAGCAGTGTTTGGGAAAAGTGGGATTTGATTATTATTTGAATAAGCATAACAGTATCGGAGGATATTATTCCTATAATCATCAGCAGGTAAAAGGAGGGGGAGGGAGTCAGCTTGCCTATTCGGACAAACAACTCTCCCAAGAGACGCAACGCTATTTAAATAGCCACTCAGAAGAGGCTCCTGCTCATCGGGCTAGTCTGTATTATGCTGGACACATCGGGAAGATGAAGGTAGATATAAACAATGAATATTATCATCAGAATAAAGATGCAGACGGGGTGGTGGATGAGGATATCATTGATATGGGTAAAAGAAAGGTGACTACCCATAACGATTTAGCCAACCGTTTCTTTGTCAGTCAGGCGAAGGCCGCTTATAAAACAGGTTGGGGAGAATGGACTAGTGGCATAGAGTATATGCACACCAAACGGGAAAATGTCTACTCTAATTTTGAAGGTATTATTGACGATGACCATCAGCAAGCTATCCAGCACAGATATGCGGCGTTCTCCAGCCTGATAATTCCTGTGCATAAGTTGAAAGTGAACATGGGACTACGCTATGAGTTTCTTGATTTAGACTATGTGAACACAATGGATGTCAATCGTTCATTCTATCGGAAGTGGTCTAGTGTTTATCCCACATTGTCTTTGTCACTCCCAGTGAAGAAAGTTAGTATGGGGCTGTCTTATTCAAAGAAAATCGTTCAGCCGACGTATGGTCAGTTGGATGGAAATGTCATCTATTCCTCTCGTCATGTGTATAAAGAGGGTAATATTGCGCTGGAGCCGGAATTCGTACACGATATCAACTACTCGCTATTTTGGAAGGGCTTGTTTGTGAATATGGATTATGTGCATAAGAACAATGCGTTAGTGAGTGACTTCCAACTCTATGATGGGGCGAATAATATCCTGCTCAGCACGTATGGGAATTATCCAAAGGCGACGGAACTATCTGCAGGAATATCTTATAGTAAGACGTTGTTTGGAATATGGACTCCTAGCATATCCATGAATATCTCGACAACGGATATTAATTTGGCAAAGACTGTATGGAAAGCGGGGCATTTTCAAAAAATGTATGGTAAAGTCTCTTTTTCCAGTTACTTTGTTCTTCCACATGAAATCAACATATTCCTGTTCGCTCGCTATGTAAAGAGTGGGTATGAGGGCGGACTGTATCAACGGAGTTCTGGTTTGGTAAGTCTGGACTTTGTGAAAACTTGGAAACACTGGACGTTGGATATATTGTGCAATGATATTTTCAAGATGAATAAAACTCGTTATGGCATTTATACTCCTGTGGGACGTTTCGATTCCTCTTTCTATCATGACCATCGTAATATCCAAATAACACTGACCTATCGTTTCAATACAAGACCTTCAAGATATAAAGGACAGAGTGTGGCGGATGGGGAAATAAACCGATTGTAAAGTCTTGTTTTCAGTTCATCCCTATTCAGAATCCATCCCTGGCCATTGGATACAAGGACTGCTTATGACAAAAAAGAAACTTGCGACTTAGGTGGATTTACCAAAAAGTGGCAAGTTCCCTTTTGGGGGCGTGTGCATTCGTAGTTTTTACATCCCTTTTTTATTTTAAATCCATAATGCCAGCATAATCTGAGAAAACAACACTATCCACATTATACTGTATTTATGTTTATTATCTCTCCCTATGATATAGGTCAGACACGTTACCAAAGCCCATATATCTGTTATTGCATTTTTATTATTGAATGAGCTAGTGCATATATCTCATGTCATAGAGCCAATGGCAACAATTAAGCCAATGACTACTACACATTGATAAAATGTGCTGGAGTATGTTTTGAATAAACCCTTTGAAAAAGAAGACATATTTACCACATGTAGTATGTTATTTCAGCAGCAATCAATGCCAAACCAACTCCAGATAGCGTCCTCGTGCCAACCTTGGCGACTAATTTCAAAGTTGCTCTAACTACAGCTTTAGATACAACCCCTTTTGCAAGGTGTCCGATGATAGCGGCACCAGCAGCTATTCCTGTAGCCTCAGAGAAGCATTTCGTGAAAGAACCACCTCTCGTTTGTGGCTCATCATCGATTCTTGAACAATCCATAGTAGTGATAAACAGCATCAATCCTACAAGAGTATTTTCGTATTCTTCATTGTCATGAATTTTTATTCCCATCATTGATTCAAGATCTTCCTTTGTTATGTTTAGTTCTGAGGCAAAGCGAGAAGCTGATGGCAGTACATTGTCTTTCAATTTCTCAAAATATTCAGACTCCTTTAAACTTGTTGCCTTTGTTACCTTGTTTTGAGCATCTTGTTTAGCATAAGCCCAATCAGATAAAAGTTCTCTGTTGTTATAAACAACCTTTTCATACTCAGCCAAGTTGATTGTTTGTGATTCATCGACAGCATTGATTGGTTCATTGTTGTTTGAACAACCTGTCATAATCAGACAGATCAAACTCATTATTGATGCAATCTTTAATAACAGTTTTTTCATGATAATAGTTTTTATTGTTTGACTTTGCAAAGGTATGGCTTTTATTTCCAAAAGTAATACCACCAACGTGGTATTTATGTACCGTATTTGTGGTATTGTTTTAATTCAACACCTCCAAGATTTAAAGGACTGAGTGTGGCGTGTGGAGATATAAACAGGCTGTAAACGATCGTGAGATGTGCCGCCTGTGGAAGACTTTCATGGTTGAACAGCTTTATAAAATGATATCAAAAGCCTGTGTTATCTCGGAAAAAACCGCTACCTTTGCATCCCCTTAATACATTGAAACGAGATGGATTGGATAAACGACATACTTTTTACACATTCCGCTATTCAGGCGGTGATAGTGTTTTCACTTATAATCTTTTCCGGGTTGGCACTTGGAAGATTGAAGGTAAAAGGCATTTCCCTTGGTATTACATTCGTATTCTTCACGGGTATCTTCGCAGGGTATCTGGGTTTGTCCGTAGACCCGATGATGCTGAACTACGCCGAGAGTTCCGGGCTGGTACTGTTTGTCTACGCCTTGGGACTGCAAGTAGGCCCAGGTTTCTTCAGCTCTTTCCGAAAGGGAGGGGTGAGGTTGAACCTCGTCAGTCTGCTGTTGATTCTGGTCGGCACGGTGTTCGCCTTGCTCATCGGTCTCGGTATGCGCATTGACATTGCGGACATAACGGGGGTACTTTGTGGTGCCACGACGAATACGCCGGCATTGGCTGCCGCCCAACAGACCTTGAAACAGCTTGGATTGCCTTCCGCTTCTGCGGCGTTGGGTTGTGCCGTGACCTATCCCTTGGGAGTGGTAGGCGTGATACTCGCCATGATTGTGTTGAGGAAATTCTTTGTGCGTCCTGTGGACTTGGAAGAAGAGAAGGAGGAGGACGCAGACC
The DNA here is from genome assembly GCA_963608705.1 of Prevotella sp. P5-108. GTDB lineage: Bacteria > Bacteroidota > Bacteroidia > Bacteroidales > Bacteroidaceae > CAVDHB01. The sequence continues at coordinate 25,525 of CAVDHB010000035.1, read as the reverse complement.
AGACCTATATTGCCACTTTTATTGTGAAGAACCCAGCTGTGGAAGGGCATACGCTGAAAGAAATACGTAACGGGAACCATCCGATTCCTTTCATCGTGACAAGGCTTTGGAGAGACGGAAAGGTCTGTCTACCAGAGCCAGACAAGATTCTCCAGATTGGGGACAGGCTGATGGTCATCACCACGGAGAAGGATGTGACAGCCTTGACTATCATCTTTGGTGAGAAGGAGAACAAGGACTGGAATAAAAACAGCATTAACTGGAATGCGCTGGACAAGAACATTGTGTCTAGGAATATACTGGTGTCCCGTTCGGGGATAAATGGAAAGAAACTGGGCGCCTTGCGTATGCGCAGTTCCATGGGTATCACGGTGTCGAGGGTGCTGAGAAGTGGGGTGCATCTGTTGGCTACGCCGGGTTTGCGGCTTCAATTAGGCGACCGTCTGACGGTGGTAGGCCCCAGTGCGGCCATAGACCGTGCGGAGAAACTGTTAGGCAATCGTGTGGGTTCGTTGAAAGATCCGAACCTTGCTGTTATCTTCCTCGGCTTGATGATTGGTTTGATTCTCGGCTCCATCCCGTTGAGTTTCCCTGGCAGCAGTATTCCCGTGAAGTTGGGACTGGCCGGAGGTCCTATTGTAGCGGGACTTTTGCTGGGATGCTACGGTCCTCGTTTCCATATCATCACCTATACAACCCGCAGTGCGAACCTCATGCTTCGGGGAGTGGGCTTGTCCTTCTACTTGGCATGTCTGGGACTGGATGCGGGTAAGCATTTCTTTGATACATTGGTAGGCCCACAGGGTGTGGTATGGATCAGCTTTGGCCTGTTCCTCACGTTTGTCCCTGTATTGCTGATAGGTATCGTGGCTATGCGGTGTTTCCATCTTAACTTCGGCAACACCTGTGGAATGCTCTGCGGAGGAATGGCGAACCCCATGGCACTCACTTACGCCAACACCACTATTCCAGGCGACAGTCCTGCCATCAGCTACGCCACGGTCTACCCTTTAGGAATGTTCGTGCGGGTCATCATCGCACAGGTGATGATACTGCTTTGTGTATAAGACATAAAAATATCCCCGGAGAGCTTGTGTGCTTCCGGGGACGCTTTATATAATAGGAATATTATTTCCCTGTCTTTCTCGAAAGAACGTTATCCAACGAGTAGTTTCCTGCTCCGGCGAGGAAAATCGCCAGGTAGGCGAGGAGATAAACCAACGCCAGCTCACCGCTGTGTTCTCCCGAAAGTGAGCCTCCGTGCGCTCCGAAGAACGCCACTAAGAAGGTGATGAGTATCGGGATGCAGGCGAACCGGGTCAGAAAACCGAAGATGACGGCGATGGAGCAGAAAAACTCCGCAAAGATGGCCAAGCCTAATGATACGCCGCCTCCCATGCCGAGGAAGCTCATGAATTGTCCGCTCATCTCGGAGAAGTTGCTCAACTTCATCCATCCGTGAGTCATCAAGAGCAGTCCGAAAGCCACTCGCATTACCAAGAGTGCGATGGACGCTGTTTTGTTTTGTCTTCCGCAGGGCGGAAAAATAAATGTCAAAATACTCATTGTCGTTTTAGTTTTGAATTAAACGGTGTTCTATTGATGAATGTCTCGTTTGTGTATTGTGCAAAAGTACGGATTTCGGAAGAGTAATGCAACCTTCTCGCAAAGGATATAAGATTATTCCATAAAGATATAAGTGGAAAAACGGCGAATTGGATGGCTTATCACGTATGATACATGTGTGTGTATCGTATGAGATGAATGTGTGTATCATACGTGATAAGTGTGTGTATCATATGTGATAAGTGGAGCGGATGGGCGTTTTCAGGGGTTTACAAGGGGGTGAAAGACTGTGAAGTCCGTATCTTGCGATGTTTAACACACTGATTCTGCGCATTTATCCGTCTTGTTCTTCGCTTTTTGATGAATATTCGCTATCTTTGTCTTGTTAACTATACAAATGCCTATGGCTATCAAATATGAAATTCAGTCCTTGCCCAATGCGCAAGGGCGGGGGAAAGAGCGACCTTTCGCCCGTATCTTCGACCTTCCGTGCATGACCGCCGCACAGTTGGAGACGTACATCCAGGATTCCTGCTCACTGACCAAAGGGGACGTAAAGGCCGTTTTGTCAGCGTTGAGGGAGGTCATGGCATGGAAGCTGGCAGATGGAAACCGTTTCTACCTGCCGTCCATCGGCTATTTCTCTCTGTCCGCTGAGCTGGATATGCCGGAGGGAACACCCGTGGAGAAAGTGCGGGGAAACCATATCCGGGTGAGGAATATCAATTTCCGACCGTCCGTCTCGCTGCTGCGGGAGGTGAAAGGGAAGGTGCGTTTTGAGCGTGCGTCGTTCTCTTCCAAATCAAGAACCTATACAGAAGAGGAACTGCTGGCAAAGCTGAAAGCGTACCTTGCCGTCCATCATTGTATCAACCGTAGAGGCATGGAAATGGAGTTCGGACTGCGGCAATGCACGGCACTCAGATGGCTGAAGCGTTTCACGGACATGGGAGTGCTGCGCAAGGAAGGCGCGAGAAACTCACCGGTGTATTTCTTGAATAATCTTTAATATAGTAACGATAAAACCATTGCAGACTGTTCTTGCCTCGCTGAATCCCGCGGCTGTGGACAAGGCGCATCGAACTGGGCAGGGAACAGTATAAGATTAATTGACTTGGACAAATGAATAGATTCACACAAGCGTTTGTGCTGTGTCTTTGTCTTTTCGCATGGGTGGGCGTGAAGGCGGAGGTTTTGGGACGTATTTCCACCTTATATATAGAGACGCAGGACGGACAGCCCATTCTTTCGAGAGACGAGTGGAAGAACTGCACCTCATTCCGGCTGGTCTCTCCGGGAGACAAGACGGCGTATCAGTCTGGCGGGGTGACGATAAAAGCTCGTGGACATTCCACGTTCTCCAAGCCCAAGAAACCTTTCGTCTTCCGCTTGCCAAAGGAGGAAGGACTGTTGGGAATGAGGCCGGGAAAAAACTGGTTGCTGTTGGCCAACTTTATGGACCACAGCAATGTGCGAAACTCGCTGGCGTTGGCCATCGCCCGGTGTACCTCGTTGCGGTGGATAGCCGAAGACCGTTTCGTGGACGTGGTGGTGAACGGAAAACCACAGGGACTGTACCTGATGACCAAGGGTGTGGAGGTGGGCGACCACTGTGTGGAGCTTTCCCCGGAGGATTATCTCTTGGAAGGGGATGACTACATAGGCGCTCCTGATTACGTCCGCACGGAGTGGAGGCACTTGCCGTTCCATGTGCGGAATCCCCGTCAGCCTACCGTTGCGCAGATTAGTTTCATTCGTGAGTATTTGAACCGTGTGGAGTGGATGCTCTATACAGACGCTTCGTCCAGTCTTCAAACACTGTTTGAACAGTATTTGGACAAACGCTCGTTCGCAGACTGGTGGCTGGTACACGAGCTGGCGCAGAACGCCGAGCCTAACGGCCCTCGCAGTTGCTATATGTATCTGCAAAAAGGAGGAAAGCTCCATGCAGGTCCCGTGTGGGACTTCGACCTCGCATTCATCAATGTGGGTGTAGACCGTGGCGGAGACATCCGTCCGTCTCGTTTCAGATTGTCCGATGTGCGGGCATTGACAGGCGACAGCCTGTATGACTCCCGTGCCTTGTGGTACGACCGCTTGCTGAAAGACGCGGCGTTCAAGGAGGAGGTGCGTAAGCGTTGGCGGCAGTTGAAGCCTCGTTTCGAGCGGCTGGGAGAAGACATTGACCGTTGGGATACCTTGATTCGTCCTTCCGCCTTGGCGGACGAACGGCTATGGAAAGGGCAAGACCCGGCTCGTTTCGACCAGTTTACGGGCTATGACTCCTCCATCCGTCACTTGAAGACTGTCTACCTGTATCGGATTGAGAGCTTGGATAAACTAATAGATAAATTACCATAATATATGAAACTGAATCTTTTGAAGACTTCGCTTCTCTTGGCCGCATGTCTGCTTGGCGGCGGTGTGCAAGCGAAAAACGACAAGGGGGCTTACCTGTTCGTGTTCCATCAGGACGCTACGAGCAGCCTGTATATGGCCACCAGTCGTGACGGCTACTCTTTTACCGCTGTGAACAACGCCCGTCCAGTCATGGCGGGCGATACCCTTGCTACCCAGCGGGGTGTTCGTGACCCTCATGTGTACCGTGGCCCGGACGGAGCCTTTTACCTCTCCATGACCGACTTGAATCTGCGGGCGAAGGAGATGGGCTTCCGTAAGACGCAGTGGGAAAGGGACTATGACAAGTACGGTTGGGGAAACAACCACGGCTTCGTCTTGATGAAGTCGTATGACTTGGTGCATTGGACACGTCATGTGGTTCATGTGGACAAGGAGTTCCCCGACTTGGATGTAGGCTGCGCCTGGGCGCCGGAGACGATTTACGACCCCGTGGAGAAGAAGCTGATGCTGTATTTCACCATGCGCTTGGGAAACGGAAAGACAAAGCTCTATTACTCCTACGTGGACAACGACTATTCCCGTCTTCTGACTCGTCCGAAGATATTGTTTGAATATCCCAACCCGAAGGTGCAGATATTGGATGCCGACATTTCCCGTATGCCCGATGGCAGGTATTGTCTGGCCTATGTGGCGCAGGAGCAACCCGGAGGAATCCGCATGGCAGTCTCACGTCATATCAACCGTGGATACAAGTATGTGGACCAGTGGCTCGACGCAGAGCCGAATGCCTGCGAGGCACCGAATGTGTGGAAACGCACGGGGGAGAACAAGTGGGTGCTGATGTATGATGTGTTCAGCATTCATCCGCACAACTTCGGTTTCACGGAGACCACGGATTTCAAGCATTTCACCAACCTCGGCCATTTTAATGAAGGGCCGATGAAGGCCACGAACTTCATATCTCCCAAGCACGGCGCCATCATTCCCATCTCCGAGAAGGAGGCTGAAAGGTTGGAGAACTACTGGCGTGACCGGGCCAGTGTGTCCGTGGATTTGGAGAAGACTTTGGAGCCTATGAAACCGCTGTGGGCGTGGTTCGGCTATGACGAGCCTAACTACACGTACATGAAAGACGGACGGAAACTCTTGACGGACATATCCCGGCTTAGCTCGGTGCCTGTTTACGTGAGGGCGCATAACCTCTTGACCTCTGGAGACGGCACACCGGCTTTGAAATGGGGGGCAACCAATGTGTATACGGAAGACAGGAAGGGGCGTCCCGTGTATCACTGGAACATTGTGGACAGCATCTTCGATACGTATGTGCAAAGGGGAATGCATCCCTTGGTGCAAATCGGTTTCATGCCCGAAGCACTTTCTACACATCCTCAACCCTATAAGCACCATTGGACACCCAAGTCAAAGTATGACGAAATATATACTGGATGGGCTTATCCTCCCAAGAGCTATGACAAATGGAGGGAACTCGTCTATCAATGGGCTAAGCATTGCAAGGAACGGTATGGAGAGCAAGAAGTCTCCAAGTGGTACTGGGAAGTGTGGAACGAGCCGGTGGACTATTTCAAAGGGTCATTCGAGGAGTTCTGCAAGTTGTATGACTATGCGGCTGACGGAGTGCGGAAGGCTTTGCCGAACGCAGTGATAGGAGGCCCGCATACGGCCGGAGCAAGTTGGGGTGGCAACCGCAAGTTCCTGACCCGTTTCTTGGAGCATTGCCTGCACGGTCGTAACTATGCCACAGGGAAGACAGGCTCCCCCTTGGGATATATCGGCTTTCACGCCAAAGGTAGCCCCCGTTTCCAGAATGACACGGTGCGGATGAACATCGGTGCGCAGTTGCGGGATGTGAAGGCTGCTTTCGAGGTGGTTTCTTCATTCCCCGATCTGAAACGCTTGCCGTTGATAGTGGGCGAGTTCGACCCGGAGGGATGCGCTGCCTGCTCGTCTGAGTACACGCCGCAGTACAACTACCGTAACGGCACGGTCTATTCCAGTACCGTGGCCGATAGTTACGCCCGCCTTTACGAGCTTTCCCGCAAGTATGACATGAATTTGATAGGCGCGGTCACTTGGGCGTTCGAGTTCGAGAATCAGCCGTGGTTCGCCGGGTTCCGCGACCTTTCCACCAACGGTGTGGTGAAGCCCGTGCTGAACGTGTTCCGTATGTTCGGACTGATGGGGGGCGATTTGGTGGAGGCGAAGTCTTCCGCTATGCTACCATTGGACTCCATAGTGGACAAGAGCGTGCGTAAGCTGCCCGATGTGGGCGTATTGGCCTCCCGGAAAGGGAATGAGGCGGCTGTGATGTTGTGGAACTATCACGACGTGAATAACACTGCGGTGCGTCCGGCGGACATCTCCTTATATATTAAAGGAGTGAAAGGAACGGAGAAAGTGTTGGTCACTCATTACCGTGTGGACGGCACTCACAGCAATTCTTACGCCAAATGGCTGGAGATGGGAAGTCCCAAGTCGCCTACCAAGGACCAGATGGCAGTCTTGGAGCGTAGTGGGGACTTGCAGTTGTGTGAGTCGCCAAGATGGGTGAATGTGGTGAACGGAAAGATTTTCCTGAGTGGCGTGTTGCCTCGCCAGGGTGTCTCTCTGATTAAACTGGAATGGTAAGCATGAGGAAAGGTATGCTATGGATAGGCTTGCTGGCGCCCGTGGCGACATGGGCGCAGCAAGCTGATTCGCTTGTGGCAAAGATAGACGAGGTGGTGGTCACTGGTACCCGTACCCAGACGGAAGAGCGGGAATTGTCGCAACCTGTGACCGTGATAGACCGCCGTGTGATTGAACGTTCGTTGCAGCCATCGCTCTTGTCGGTATTGACCGAGCGTGTGCCGGGGTTGTTCACCACTGGGCGTGGCGTGTTGGGCTACGGTGTGTCGGGTGGTGCGGCTGGCGGGCTTTCCATCCGTGGATTGAGCGGAGGAAGTGGCCAGATGATGGTATTGATAGACGGACATCCGCAGTACATGGGTTTGATGGGACATCCCATTTCCGACGCATACCAGTCTTTCTTGGCCGACAAAGTGGAGGTGGTGAGCGGACCTGCTTCCGTGTTGTACGGTTCTAACGCCATGGGAGGAGTAGTGAACATCCTCACCCGGAAGCTGCCAGCGGACGGAGTGCGGACAAACCTGCTTTTGGGTGGTGGCTCGTATGGCACCATGGAGTCTGAATTGACCAATCTCCTGCGGAAAGGACGTTTCTACTCCGTGGCCAGCCTGTCTTATAACCGTACGGACGGCCATCGCCGGGATATGGGTTTTGAGCAGTATGGCGGCTATGTGAAGTTGGGTTATACGCTGTCCGCACATTGGGAAGTGAGCGGTGATGTGAATATCACCCATTTCAACGCTTCACAACCTGGTTCTGTGCAAGTCCCTTTGCTGGATGCTGACCAACGGGTGACACGGGGAATGACTTCACTGGCCTTGCGCAACCACTACGGACAGACTGCCGGGGCGGTGAGTGTGTTCTATAATTGGGGCAATCATTGGATAAACGACGGCTATACGGCTGATACTTCGGACAAGAATAGCCCGAAGCCTTATCGTTTCGATTCTGAGGACTACATGACGGGTGTGTCTGTCTATCAGTCCGCTTCCCTGTTCAAAGGTAATACCTTGACGGTAGGGCTGGATTATTTCCGCACTGGCGGCAAGGCATGGAACCGTTATGTGGAGGGTGAGAAGAAAGGAGACAGCGAACAGTTGGTAGACAAATATCTCAACGAAGTGGCTGGCTATGCCCAGATGCGTCAGCAGGCCGGAGATGTCCTCACCTTGGAAGCCGGAGTAAGAGCCGATTCCCGTACAGATCACGGGGTGGAGTGGGTGCCGCAAGCGGGTGTCTCGTTCCATCTTCCTCATGCGATGGAGCTGAAGGCGTCCGTCGGCAAAGGGTTCCGTTATCCCACTATCCGGGAAATGTATATGTTCCCTCCTCAGAATCCCGCCTTGCGTGCGGAGTCCTTGTGGAGTTACGAGCTTGCCTTTTCCGGGAAACTGTGGAATGACAGGCTTTCTTACGGAGCAAATGTCTACTATATTGACGGTAAGGACTTGATACAGACGCTTCCGAATCCCGCAGGAGCGGGGATGCTGAACCAGAATACGGGCAGAATCTACAACAGCGGAGTGGAAGGTTGGCTGGCTTGTCGTCTCACATCCGCTTGGCAAGTGAACGCCAACTACAGCTTCCTTCACATGGCACGCCCCGTGGTGGCTGCTCCCCAGCACAAGTTGAACTTCGGTCTGCTGTATGAGCAAGGCCGGTGGATGGTTTCCACGAATGTGCAATATATCCACGGTCTGTACACGTCTGTCACTCCATTCGTGACGGAGAACTACACACTGTGGAATCTGCGAGGCTCATTTCGTGTGGCCAAATGGCTGAGGCTATGGTGCAAGGCCGAGAATCTTCTCGCTCAACGATACGAGACAATGGCTGGCTATCCCATGCCCCGGGCTACGGTGATGGCGGGAGTGCAGATTAAAATGTGACGCCGAAGGCTTTCTGTCTGCGTGTCATTGGCAGGGTATCACCCTGTTATTCCTTGTCCACCGTGAAGCTGTATCGTCCTGAGACGAGTTCCATCTGTCCATATCCCTTCTCTTCGTCAAACCGCATCTCACTGTTGCGCAGTTTCTTGCCATCCAGCTTCACGTGCTTGACGGAGGAGGCTGGGAGATACAAGGTGGCGGACGTGTTGGCCGGAACGGTGAACTGGTATTCTGTGTAATCGCCTTTCCGCATCCACTGGCTTTCTATCCGTCCGTACATTGAGTCGTAATAGCCCTTGGCGAAACGGAGACGGCCTGTGGGGTCTGCTTCCGGCTTCAGGATAAAATGCTTGAAGCCGGGATGCTTTTCGTCCCTGCGGATGCCTAATGAGTAGTTGTACATCCATGCGGCGACCGCTCCGAAGGAGTAGTGGTTGAAAGAGTTCATGCTGTTGTTCTTGCCGAAACCGTCTTTCACGGTATAGGAGTTCAAGCGTTCCCAGACGGTTGTGGCACCGTTCTTTACAGGATAGAGCCAGGACGGATACGTGTCTTGCAGGAGCAGACGGTACGCCACATCCGTCATGCCGCAGTCTGACAAGGCTTTGCTGATCCATGCCGTGCCTATGAAGCCCGTAAGCAGGGAATAAGCGGGGTAGTTGTCTTTTGCTTCCACCACCGTCCGTCTCAGATTAGCGGCCATCTCTTTGTGTTTCCCTATATTGAAAGCCAAAGGCAATGCATACGAGGTCTGCGTGTCTACAGGCTTCCCTTCTCTGGCGGGTTCGAAAGCGGAGAAATGTGTCTGTCCTGTCTTGGCATCTAAATAGGTTTTATGGAAGAATACCCGCCGTTGTCGGGCAAGCTCCGCAAACCACTGGGCATCTTCTCCCTTGTCTAACACAGTCGCCATACGGGTCATGAGGTCAAGGTCGAATATGAAATAAGCTTCCCATATCAATGATTTGTCGTCCTGCTTTTCCACCGGGCTTAACCAGTCTCCCAAGTCTCCCCATCTACGGGTTTGCACGATGAGATTCGTTTTCGGGTCTATGCAGTCTTTCAGCACATACTGGATATATCGTTTCATGGAGTCGTAATGTTCTTCCAAGAGAGCCTTGTCGTCATACTGTTGGTACAATTCCCAAGGCACCGTGATGCCTGCGCTTCCCCATAACAGTCCTCCGAAACCACATCCTGTCGGCGCTACGTCCGGGTATTTCCCATTCTTCGACTGCAAGTCACGTACCGATACGAGATACCGGCGCAAGAATTGCGAAGCGTCTGTCAGGTAAGTGGCCGAACGGCTGAACACGGAGATGTCGCCCATCCATCCCAATCGCTCGTTGCGTTGCGGACAGTCGGTGGGGATGGATAAGAAGTTGGAACGGGTGGACCATACGATATTCTTCCACAGGCGGTTCACGGCGGAGTCAGACACCTCGTAATGAGAACGTAAGCCGTTCATGGAGCTGAGGGCGATGGCTTTCACATCCTCCGTCTTCAAGGGCTTTTCCACACCGGTGAGTTCGAGGTAGCGGAATCCGTGGTAGGTGTACCGGGGTGAGAACGTTTCCTCTCCTCCTTTGGTTGTGTAGACATCCTGTGATTGCGCTACTCGTAGATTCTCTGTCATAATCATCCCCTTGTGTTCCTTGTAAGCTGGCAAGTCGGGATATTTGATTTCCGCAAAACGTACATTTACTTTTGTGTCGGGGCGTACATCGTGGAACTTCAGCAAGGGTACGCCCGCCATGTTTTGTCCGAAATCGTACACATATACACCGGGACGCACTTCCTCCATGCTCTTGGCTGTCAGTGTGTCGGTGGGCATCACTGGATTGGCCATGTCCGAGAGCAGCTGAAAGTTGTTCGCCATCTTGAAGTCGGGGTTTGTTTTCACTTCCACTGCTTGCTTCCAGTGGCTATCGTCATAACGGGCTGTGTTCCATCCCTCCACCGCCTTTTCTTTGCGTGCGTCATATACCTCGCCTTGGAAGAAACTGCCATATCTTACCGGGCCGTCATCAAATGTTTTCCACGTTTGAGGGTCTGATACCACTGTCTGTGTCGTGCCGTCTTTGTAGGTGATTTGGAGTTTTACAAGGAGAGATTGCCTGTCGCCGAATAGGTTCCAATTCGCTGGTTCATAAGTAATTCCTCCGCTCCACCAGCCTTCGGCGAGTATCGCTCCCAAGGCGTTGTCAGTACCTTGGTTCAGCAGGGAAGTCACGTCAAAAGTCTGATATGTCTGGCTCTTGTCATATTGCGTGCTGCCAGGGTTGAAGTATGCCTTACTCACAGACTTCCCGTTTAGATAGAGGTCGTAAATACCACGGGCGGTGGCGTACAAGCGTGCCTTTGCGATTTCCTTGTGGGGCGTGGTGAAGACGGTACGGAGCATAGGAGCGGTATTCTCCTTCAGTGCTTGAATATGGAATGCGCCCTGTTTCCCTCCGTCCAGTGAAAGCGAGTCTTTCAATACAGTTGTGATAACACGTTGCGGATTGCGGAAGTTCTTCACTGTGATGTTCGAGAACACCGCTTTCTGCCGAGGAGGTACAGCATATCCCATGTCTCCCACTACAGGGTAGGCGATATAGTCTCCACCTCGTTTTCCCGTAGGATTGAGAATCAGTTTTCCTACAGGCTTCTCACTGCCGTCTATGTAAATATCCGTCTGCCCTGCGTTTACCGCAATGTCGACCTTATGTGTGTCATATCGATTGGTCGGGTGGATAAGTGTCGGTGGTATTTTGAAAGATGCAATGGGTTTGTGTCCGTCCTCTTCCGTCTTGTAGCCCTTACGGTAGACATGAAGCATCGCCTCTTGCTTCTTTGCCAGCGGAGCGATGTCCAGTTCTATCTTGATATAAGAGGAGTCCCGCAGGTTCTCTACTCCCAGAAGATTCTTGTACTTGTCCATCAGTCGAGGGTCATTGGCACCGAAGAGGAGGGCGGCCTTCGTGCTTTGTGATTTCCTGTCAAGCCGCACTTCGTAGTGGAGACGGAACACGGGGAGGTACGGTGCGTAAAATATTGTGGCATTCTCCCCTCGTCCAATCCATTTTGCACCGCTCCATGCCTTTAGCTCTCCGTTGTCCGAGAGTGACGTGACCGCATGGTTGTAGTTCGGGGTCATGGCCAGTCCTGTTTCGAAGAAGGAGGTGGCGGTCATCTTCTCTTTCTTTTGGTTCCACACATTGAGTGTCCAAGTATATCGGGTGGCAGGCTGTAGTCTGTCTCCGGCATAAGAGATGTTCAGCGAACCATCGTCTTTCACCTTTCCCGTATGCCATACTTCCTTCCCTTGTTCATCTTTTACAGTAATCTCGTAAGCGGTCTGTCGGCATCCCCGTTGGTTGTCGTCCGTTGTCATTTGCCAGGAAAAGCGAGGCGACAGAACCTCCACGGCCAAGGGAGTCTGTGTGTATTCTACTTGAAGACGGGTTAATCCCGTCTTGGCGTATGTGTGGATGCCCGATGCTAAAAGTATAGCGGTAAACAATGTGTGTGTATTCTTTCTCATGTGTCTTTAGGTTGGTAATATATGTTTTTTAAGAGGTAAGCTTTTAGGCTCTCTCCATGTGTTCAGTGTGTCGCAAAGATACAAATAAAATCTCACTATATAGAAGATTCACCGATGCTTTTTTGCCAATTAGGTGTATCAAAACATTCATTCTGGTATAAACTACACTTAATGGCTTGGGGGATTGGCCGTAAAGGTGTATTTTTGCCGCTGACTTACAAAATATACAACAAAATGAGAAGAACCTGTCTTACCATTATGACCTGCGCTTTGGCGTGGGCGAGTGTTTCGCCTTTGAGTGCGAAAGAGAGTTATCAACAACGTAAATCACTTTTCAACAAGGAATGGCGTTTCCATTTAGGAGACACCAAAGAGGCGGTGAACCCTGGTTTCAACGACAGCCGTTGGAGACAGGTAGACTTGCCGCACGACTGGAGCATAGAGGGGAAGATTGACCAAAAGAATCCAGCGGGCAATGACGGAGGCTATTTCCCTACGGGACTTGGATGGTACCGTAAGGCTTTTACGCTTCCTTCTTCTTTAAAGGGAAAGACGGTGCGGCTCTATTTTGAGGGAGTCTATGAACGTTCGGAGGTATATGTGAACGGCCAGCGTGTGGGAGGTCATCCTTATGGATACAGCTCTTTCTTCTGCGACATCACAAAAACTGCCAAGACGGGAAAGAATGTCGTGGCGGTACGGGTGGACAACTCGCAACAGAAGAATTGCCGTTGGTATAGTGGGTCGGGCATCTACCGGCATGTATGGTTGGTGGCGACGAATCCTGTCCATGTAGCGGACTACGGTGTGTATATCACTACGCCTGAAATTAACAAAGCGGTGGTACGGACACAGGTGCGGAACGAGACCAAAACATCCCGTGAGGTGGAAGTGCGTACTACGTTGTCTTCCGGGGAATCTGTGGTGAAGAAGGTGACTGTACCGGCGGACAGCTGTGCCACGGTGGAAGCGGACATCGCATTGTCGAATCCCAAGTTGTGGTCTCCGTCTACTCCTTATTTATATAGGGCCACGGTGTCTGTGACGAGTGAAAGCAAACTGCTGGACAAAGTAGAACAGGCCTACGGTGTGCGTACGCTCGCTTTCTCTGCCGAGAAAGGAATGTTGCTCAACGGGCAACCGATAAAGTTGAACGGCGCCTGTGTGCATCATGACAACGGACTGTTAGGGGCGGCTTCCTACGACCGTGCGGAAGAACGTAAGGCGGAGTTGTTGAAAGCAGCCGGCTTCAATGCGGTACGTACCTCACACAATCCTCCTTCTGAGGCTTTTCTGGATGCGTGCGACCGTGTCGGCCTGTTGGTGATTGATGAGTCGTTCGACGGATGGAGGGAGCGAAAGAACAAGTATGACTATTCTACCCTTTTTGACCAATGGTGGAAAACAGACGTGCAGACAATGGTGCGCAGAGATCGTAACCATCCTTCCATCTTCAGCTGGAGTACGGGAAACGAGGTGATAGAACGGAAGAAGATTGAGATTGTCACTACTTCCAAGAAACTGGCGGATGCGGTGAAAGAGTGTGACCCGACTCGTCCGGTGACTTCTGCGTTGGCTGCATGGGACAAGGACTGGGAAATTTATGACCCCTTGGCGGCTACGTTGGGCATCACGGGTTACAACTACATGATTCATAAAGCGCCCTCCGACCATCAGCGAGTACCTGACAGGGTGATGATGCAAACTGAGTCCTATCCCAAAGATGCATTTAAGAACTGGGCGATGATGACTGACCATTCATATATTATCGGCGACTTCGTATGGACGGGTATGGACTATTTGGGAGAGTCGGGCATCGGACGGTACTGGTACGAAGGGGACACCCCGGGAGAGCATTACCATCGTCCGCTTTTCCCTTGGCACGGTTCCTATTGTGGAGACATTGATGTGACGGGATGGCGTAAGCCTATTTCGCATTATCGTGACATCCTGCATCAGGGAACGGGCGAGAAACTGTATATGGCCGTGAAAGAGCCAGACGGTTATAAGGCTAAGATATCCACAGGCTTGTGGGCAGTATGGCCGACTTGGGAGTCCTGGAACTGGCCGGGATATGAAGGTAAACCTGTGGAAGTGGAGATTTATTCCCGTTATCCTTCAGTGCGTCTGTATCAAGACGGTAAATTAGTAGGGGAGAAGACCACGGGACGCAACGAGGAATTTAAGGCCGTGTTCTCTCTTCCTTATAAAGAAGGAGTGTTGAAAGTGGAAGGAATAGACGGAGGAAAGGTCATGGAGACCCGTACCTTGTCCACTGCTGGCAAACCTTATCAAATCAAGGCCGTGGCGGACAGAACCAAGATTCATTCAGACGGACAAGATCTTTCTTATGTGACATTGGAAGTCACAGACAAGGAAGGACGTGTGGTGCCGATGGCTGATAACTTGCTGGAACTTTCTGTGAAAGGTGCTGGAGTTCTCGAAGCGGCGGGCAGTGCGGATATGCAGGATACCCGTGGCTACAAGACCCCTGCGTGCAAGGCATGGAAAGGACGTGCGCTGGTCATTCTGAAATCCACGGATAAAGCAGGTAAGATAACACTGACCGTGAAGTCCGCCGGACTGAAACCTGCGGTGGTCACTGTGGTTTCAACGCATTGACGTATTCACTCGGTGTCATGCCGAACTCTTTCTTGAAGCATTTTCGGAAATAGGCAAGGTTGTCGAAACCTACGTGGCGGGCGATTTCGGTCGTCTGCCACTTTCCTTCTATCAGCATCCTTTCCGCCTCTTGCATCCGTATGCTGCGGATGTACTCATTGGTGGACAGTCCGGTTAATGATTTCATCTTACGGTAGAGTGTGGCTTGGCTCATGAAGATACGGTCTGCCAGGAATGCCACGTCCAACTCTCCCGTGGACAGGTTCTCTTTGATGAGTTTGTCAATCTGAAGAATGAATCGTTTGTCTATCTCATTGAGTGTGTTGTTATAGTTGTCCCGTTTCTCTTGAAGTGTCTTTTCTCCCGCCTTGAGCTGGGTCTGTATGTTTTGTTGCCATGAGACCCTTTGGGCAAGCAGGTTTTCTACTCTGCTTTTCAACAGGGTGGCACTGAACGGTTTGGTCAGATACGAGTCCGCTCCACACTGATAGCCCTCTGTGCGGTCTTCAGTCATGTCTTTGGCCGTGAGGAGTATGACAGGGATATGGCTGGTCTCTACATCTCCTTTCAGTTTTCTGCACAGGGTGAATCCGTCCATTTCAGGCATCATCACATCGCTTACCACCATGTCTGGCTGACGTAGTTTGGCCATTTCCCATCCCTGTTTGCCATTATCGGCGGTGAGGATGAGAAATGTGTCTGTGAAGGCACTGGCGATGTAGGATTGAATGTCTTTGTCATCTTCCACGATAAGCAGGGTCTGTTTTCCCGCAGGAGGAAGTGTCTGCCTTTTTTCCACTGTGGGTGTGGAGTTGGACAAATGAATAGCTTCGGGATAGGTGTTCGCTGTCTGCAAGAACAGATGGAAAGACGAGCCTGTTCCTTGTTGGCTTTCCACGGTGATACGTCCCTGATGTAACTCCGCTAATTTCTTCACCAAGGCCAGTCCGATTCCTGTGCCAGTTATCTTCTTTTTATGTTCCTCTCGGTAATAACGCTCAAAGACGTGGGGCAGGGCTTCGGGAGAGATTCCGCAACCCGTGTCAGTCACACAGATGTCCACTTCGTCCTTTCTTTCCACTAAGGATAGCATGACACTTCCTTTGGATGTGTACTTGAAGGCGTTGGACAACAGGTTGTCAAGGATGAGAGTCAGCGCTTCGGGGTCATAATAGACTTTCACGGGCGTATGGGGAAGCAATATCTGCATTCTTACCCCCCCCGATTTGCGTAACTCTTTGTATTTCAATACTGTATCTTGGATAGTCTGTCGGATGTCCGCATACGTCACCTTCAACTGTCGGTTGTCAGTCTCTGTCTTTCGGAACTCCATCAACCGGTTAATCAGCTCCAGTAACCTCAGTGCGTTCTTGTGTATTAGCGTGATGACTTTTCGGTCTTTCTCCGCCAACGTGCTGCTTTTTGTCTCGTCTTCCAACGGACCGATGATAAGGGTGAGCGGTGTACGTAGCTCGTGTGCGATATTCGTGTAGAAACGCAGCCTTTCTTGGTTCAGCTCCTCTTCGTGTTTCCGCTGACTCTTTTCAGAGTCGTAGAGATATTGTAAATGCACCCTGTGTTGCCAAAAGCGGAGCGAGGCGTACAGTATGGCGATGACTAACAAGGCGTAGAAAGTGTAAGCCCACCAGGATGCCCACCAAGGGGGCGTGATATGAATGGAGAGTTGGGTGAGTTGAGGATTCCATGAATGGTTTCTCAGCCGGGAGCGTAGGAGCAGGGTGTAGTGGCCAGGGGGTACGTTTCGGAAGGAAAGGCTGTTTGTCTTCTCTGCCTTGTACCATTCATTGTCCCATCCTTTCAGCATATAGCTGTATTCCATGTCGGGAGAGAGTGCGAAGTTCCGGGTATTGAAACGGATTCGGAAACTGTTCTCTTCATGGGAAAGTTCTACTTTTCCTCCCTTGATGAATACTTCTTGTTCGTCGTCTCCACTTTCCTGCAAGGTGCCGAGTATAGAGAAGCTGCTGATGAAAGTCTGTGTGGATGGCTGTCGGGACAGCAGGCGAGTCGGTGAGAAATAGCACAGTCCGTTAATAGTGCCGAAGTATAACTGGTTGTCATGACCTTGGTATGCGGCCTGTGGGGAACAGCTTCCCATCGGGATATTGTCTTGATAGGCGTAGTTTAAGACTCGTTTCTCTTTCTTCAATAAACAGGAGATGCCGTGGTTGGTGCCAATCCACAGATTCCCGTTGCGGTCTGTGACCAGTGCCGATATTTGTGCGTTATTCAGTCCGTACTCCTTATTATATAAGGTGTAATGGCGGTAGTCTCCGGAAGCGGGGAACGAGACGATACCTTCGGCGGTAGCTGCCCACAACTCTCCGTCTTTTAGGAGGAATTGGTGGATGGTGTTGGATGGAAACTGATTTTCAACTCGTAGGTTGGTGATTTCTTTCCATTGCGGAGAGTAAATATGGATGCCGCTTCCGAAAGTGCCTATCCAGTAGTTCCCCCTTGTGTCTTTAGTCATGCAGCGTACAAGGTTGTCGGTCAGCGAACGGTGTTCGGTGACACGGAGGCTTTTCTTGTCGACGGCGTACAATCCGTCGCTTGTCCCTATCCACATCCGAGTTCCTTCTTCAAAGAAACAGCGTGTGTCTGTATGGGACAGTGCTTTGGAAAAGACTTGGCGGGATTGCAACGTTCCGTTCTTCACGAAGCGTGTGCCTCCATAGTAACAGCCGAACCACAAGTTTCCTTCCTTGTCCCGGTAGGCGCATTGCACAGAGTTCCCTTCCCATCCTTCGGTTTTCGCATTGAGTGTGGTTATACGCAGTCCGTGTGCAAACACATTCACTCCGTCTCCGTCCGTGCCAATCCACAGTCTTCCTTTCGTATCTTCGCACACGGAGAGCACCGTGGGGACACTCAAATACTGTGGAGAGGGAATGGGAGAATAGGGAATGAAGGAGAAAAACGGTTGAGTGTGGCTGAACATATTGATACCTCTTCCCCACACTCCGGCCCATACATTGCCGTAGTTGTCTGTATGGAGGCAACGGACACTTTCTCCGGAATACTCCATAGTGGGATAAGGTGTGTTTTCGGGTAGTTGGATGGTCGTGGTAGAGGAGGAGATAGCCAGTTTGTCGGTGTGCAAGATGACAATACCTCCTTGTTCCATGGCTATCCATAATTCTCCTTTGTGAGGTTCGATGATGTCGAACACACTGTGTGAAAGGGTATTCACTCGCAGGAACTTCCCGGAAGAGGGAATGAACAGGCACAATCCTTTTCCACAGCCAATCCAAAGACGGTTTGCATGGTCTCTGAAGATACTGTTTACAGAGTTGTCGGGCAGGCTTTGGGGATTTGTCCGGGAAAAGGTGTAATGGCGGAAAGTGCGGGTGTGTGGATTCAGCACCGTGAGTCCGTCTTGGTAATGTCCCACATAGAGATTGCCTTGTCCATCGTCATAGACAGTCTGAATGTGGTTGCTGGGAAATCCCTTCAAGGAGGATTGGTTGTAATGGATGAATTTATTGGTCGTCTTGTCGTAATAGTCCACACCCTGCCAGTAAGTGCCCACCCACAGGTTTCCCTTTGCGTCCGGGTATAGTGCGGTCACGTCATTTGTGACAAGGCTGTCGGGATGTCCTGTGGAACGGAATACATGGAAGGTGTTTTGTGCGTAGTCATAGCAGTTCAGTCCGAAACGCTGTGTGCCAATCCACAGCTTGGGTGCGGAGGGATCGTCCATCACACAGTTTAGCTCGTTACCCGTCAGGGAGAGTGTCTGCCTGTCGTGTTTGAAATAATTCTTGAAGTTTACACCGTCAAACCGATTAAGTCCTTCTTCCGTGGCAATCCAGAGGTAGCCACGTTTGTCATAGGTGAGCGAGTGGACGTAATTATTGGACAGTCCGTTTTTATAGTCCCATTGACGGGGAAGAAAGGGCTGCGCTTTTCCTATGGGGATAAAGATTCCCCAAAGAATGTATAACAGGATTAACTTATAGATGGTATGCTGTTTCAAAGTCGTCTCTTTTTGTTTGCAAAGATAGCATAAATGGGATTACCGCACAAACCGACTGTTGCATTCTATGTTGCATGACATAAAATAAGAGGCTCTTGAATGAAAATTGTATGATTGACGGATTTGTATCTCCTTGCTGCAAGATTTTTTCAGCCTGTATATTCGTCCACTTCCTATCTTTGCAGCCGAAAGAAACCCTAAACAACAACTATATGAGTACTACTTACAATCAAAAAATGCTATTTGCCTTCTTATTGGGTACTGGCTTTTTCGGTATGTCACTTCCTTCCTTGGCAGAAGAGAACGCCTCCATGGCGGTGCTGCAGCAAGCTGGGACAGTGACGGGTGTGGTGAAAGATGCCACAGGTGAACCTATTATTGGAGCGAGTGTGATGATTAAAGGAGCTGGCCGTCAGGGAACCATTACGGATTTGGATGGAAAGTTTTCCTTGAAAGCGGCTCAGGGAAGTGTCTTGTCCGTCAGCTATGTCGGATTCACTCCCCAGCAAGTAACCGTCACTGGTACCGAACCCTTAAATATAGTATTAAAGGAAAACACAGCCAATCTTGACGAGTTGGTGGTCATCGGTTACGGTGCGGTGAAGAAGAGCGACTTGACCAGTTCTATTGCCGCAGTGAAAGGAGAGGATTTGAAACTGGAAACAGGAAACGCCATGAACGCTTTGCAGGGTAAGGTGAACGGCGTGCAAATTGCTTCTGCCGGTAGTCCGGGTGCTACCCCTCGAGTGGTCATCCGTGGTGTATCCTCCATCAACGGTTCAGACCCGTTGTATGTGGTGGACGGTATGCCTGTGGGAAATAACATCAATTTCTTGAACGACGATGACATAGAGAGTATGCAGGTGTTGAAAGACGCTTCCGCAGCCGCTATCTATGGTACACGTGGTTCGAACGGTGTCATCTTGATTACGACAAAACACGGAAAGAAAGGAAAGACAAAGTTCACTTTCTCGGCTAATGCAGGATTCCAGACATTGAGTAATCCGGGAATGGCGGGTGCCACCGAGTATGAGAAAGTGCAGAAGATGCGTTATACCAATGACGGGAATGAGCCTGTATGGAACGAGAACAATGCTTCTAACACAGACTGGTGGAAGGAAAGCTTCCGCAAGGCGGCTTTGATTCATAACTACAACCTCGGCTTCACAGGTGGTAACGATCATTTGCTTTATGCGGTCAGTGTAGGCTACTACGGACAGGATTCCCAATACAAAGGTGCGGGAAATTGGCAGAAACTGACGGCTCGCATGAATATGGAATATACCTTCAACAAGGTGGTGAAAGCCGGTATCGACTTCTCCCCGAAGTACGAGAGATGGCAGGATACGCCGGCATTGATGACCAACATCATGCACATGGATCCGACTACACCTGTGATGAAACCGCAAAGCGAGTGGGGAGACAATCCTTATAACAATTACGAACGTTCACACAATAGTGAGATATGGAACCCAGTGGCACAATTGGCACGTGTAGCCGGTCATTCAGATGAATATGGTTTGTTGGCCACTCCTTTCATTCAGATAGAGCCGTTGAAAGGACTGGTATTGCGCTCCCAGTTTGGTATCAACGCTCGCTTCCGTCTGTCTGATAGCTTCACTCCGAAGTTCTCTCTGGACACCAAGGAGCAGGCGACGGTCAGCACGGCTTCCCGCACGATGAACAACTGGGTGGACTGGAACTGGACTAATACCATCACCTGGATGAAGACCTTCAACAAGGTGCACAACTTGAATCTCATGGGTGGTTATACGATGGAGAAGTTCCAGAATTACTGGCTGACTGGTTCTCGTGACAACACACCTACTAATGACCCGAATATGCAGTACGTCAGTGCGGGTACACAGAATTACCAGGCTACGGGTATCAACAGTTACCAGTCGTTGATTTCCTATTTGGGACGTGTGATGTACAACTATGGAGAACGTTACTATGTGACGGCTTCCGTCCGTGTGGATGGTTCTTCCAAGTTCGTGAAAGGAAACAAATATGCGGTATTCCCCGCAGCGTCAGTGGCTTGGCGTGTGACAGGGGAGAAGTTCATGCAGAACCAGCACGTGTTCGACAATTTGAAACTGCGCTTCGGCTGGGGACGTGTGGGTAACCAGTCCATTGATGATGCGGCTTACCAAACGTATGTGAATAATACGGAGGCTGACTATGTGTTTGGCTCTACGCCTGACCGTGCACAAGGTACTACTATTGCTAATATAGGTAATACGAACTTGCAGTGGGAAACAGTGGAGGATATTGACCTCGGTGTGGACATGGCCTTCTTGCAGAACCGTTTGACTGTGACGGCGGAGTGGTTTAAAAAGAAAACAAAGGACATGCTGCTGAAGAAGGATAATCTGCTGATTCTTGGCTATCCGATGTGGAACGGACAGATGTGGCAGAATATCGGTAGTATGAACGCTTCGGGCTGGGAACTCTCCGTGAACTGGGCGGATCGTAAAGGTGACTGGAATTACAGTGTGGGAGTGAACCTTTCCTCTGTGAAGAACAAAGCGGGTGCGCTGAACGGACAGCCTCTTTATACGGGTACCTTTAACGGAAACTACATTATCCGCAATGATGAACACGCCGAGATTAGTCGCTTCTATGGCTATGTGGTGGATGGTATCTTTCAAAACCAGCAAGAAGTGAACTCCTATACAAACAAGAATGGGGAGAAGATGCAGGCCAACGCCCATCCAGGAGACTTCCGCTATAAGGATGTGAACGGTGACGGGCAAGTGAACGATGACGATAAGACGTTTATCGGTAATGCGTTCCCGAAACTGATGGCGGGATTGAACGTTTCCGTGTCTTGGAAGAACATCGACTTCACGACCAACTTCTACGGAACTTTTGGCAATGACATTTTCAACACTGCCCGTCAGAACTACTCAGGTATGTCTGGAGACAATATCTATGCCGGCACGTTGGAGAAAGCATGGCATGGAGAAGGGACTTCAGATACCTATCCTCGTCTGAGTGCGTCGGATCCGAATGGTAACTACACTCATCCTTCCACCTTCTTTGTGGAGAACGGTTCCTATTTCCGTTGTAAGTTGCTGCAAATCGGCTATACGCTTCCGAAAGCATGGACAAAGAACATACAGTTGCGTCTGTCCTTCTCCGTACAGAATCCGTTTACCATCACTGGCTATTCTGGCTTAGATCCGGAAATGGCTTCTTTGGGACAGAGTGTGACGGAGGCTGGTATTGACTACACCGGCTATAATAACTCAGACTCACGAGTTTCTTACACTAACTATCCGAATCCTCGTACTTATCTGTTCGGACTTAACATCAACTTCTAAAGACCTTCTACAATGAGACATTTGAAACAATATATATTCAGTGCGGCTTTGATGGCCGGCTTGGGACTGGTGTCCTCTTCCTGCTCGGACTTCCTTGACAACGAAGCGTTGGGTGTGGAGAACCTTGACGGTTATTTCAGCAACGAGACCAATTGCAAGAAACAATTGAACGGATGTTACCAGTCTGTGTTATGGACTGGCGGATGGTGGCAGATACAGAAATTCATGCTGCTCTCCGAGATGTGTACGGATGACGCATGGATGGGCAACACCACACAGGATGCGGGGGATTATAGAGACAACGCGTATTATACGGGTAATACCTATAATGCTGGGAATGGTTGTCAGAATTTCTGGCAGTACCGTTACAAGGGGATTTTGCGTTGTAACCTGTGTATCACGAATATTCCGAACGCTCCGATAGATGAGACCGTGAAGAAAAGACTGGTGGCAGAGGCGAAGTTTATCCGTGCATACGAGTATTTCGACCTTGCCCGTAATTTCGGTGGAGTGCCTATCATGTTAGGAATGCAGATGCCGACGGAAGTGGAGGGTGTGACCCGCAATACGCTGGAGGAAGTGTACGCCCAAGTGGAGAAAGACTTGACGGAAGCTATTGCGGATTTGCCGGAAAGCTATGACGGAGCTGATGTGGGACGTGTCACGAAGGGAGCTGCACAGGGATTGCTTGGCAAGGTGTATCTCTATCAAGAAAAATACTCAGAGGCCGAGGCACAGTTGCAAGCGGTGATAAACAGTGGGCGTTACCAACTGCTGCCTGATTTTGGCGAGGTGTGGGCTATCGACCATAATAATAGCAAGGAGTCTCTTTTCGAGGTGCAGACAAAATATGACCAGACTTATAATTTAGGTATTTCCCTTTCGTATGTCTGCGGAAACCGTTCGGATGGTGGATGGTCATGGATGCAGCCTACAAGCAACTTGGAGAAGGCGTTCTTGGATGCGGGAGACAATATTCGTCTGAAATGGACAATCATCAAGAATGACGCTACGGAGGTGCCGGGTGATCCTTCTATCACGGAGGATAATCCGTTCCCTCCCACTTCAAACAGGGAGAATTTACCTGGAGAGAGCAAGTCGGGACGTACCAGCCGTAAGGTGTATATTCCCAAAGACAGTCGGTGGACTACGTATCCTGATGACAAGAACCCGCTTAACTATCGTATCTTGCGCTATGCGGACGTGTTGTTAATGTATGCAGAAGTGGAAAATGCATTGCATAAGGATGCGGAGGCGCGCAAGGCTTTGAACAAGGTACGTGCCAGGGTGAATTTGCCTGCTGTGACATCCTCCGGCAAGCAGTTGAGAGACGCTATCCGTCTGGAACGCCGATTGGAATTGGCGATGGAAGACAACCGCTTGTATGACTTGCGCCGTTGGAAAGATGACAATGGAAAGGCGGCCATCTGCAATGTGATGGGACCCAATGGAAGTTTCGTGAAGTACAATCTGGAGACTTCCACGGATAAGCAGGAGAAAGATAACCAGAAGGAGCCGAGTAACAAGGGAGTGGACTTCAAGGAGAACCGGGATGTGCTGTTCCCCATTCCTCCTACGGAAATTACCTTGTCGGGAGGTTCTATCAAGCAGAATCCGGGATATTGATGGGAAATGATAAGACAGTCAGTGTGCGTAGGGCATGCTGACTGTTTGTTAAGTGATAAAACTGATCTATATTATGTACTATTCATTAAAACACACTGCCGCCGTGTGTGTCGCACTTTTTAGTCTGTCGGCGCAACCTTTGATGGCGGAGGAACACTCGGCATACTCGTTGCAGATTCAGACGGATAAGCCACAGCAGGTGATGGATGGCTTCGGCGCTTCGGATGCCTGGAGTTTCCAGCATATCGGGATGTGGCCGAAAGAGAAACAAACGCAAGTGGCCGACTGGTTCTTTTCCCGTAAGACGGATGCGAAAGGCCAACCGTTGGGTATCGGTCTGAACATCTGGCGGTTTAACCTGGGGGCAGGCAGCACGGAGCAGGGGAAAAAGAGCCGTATTGAGAATGAGGGAAACCGTACAGAATGCTTGATGAATGCAGACGGAAAGTTCGACTGGACGAAGCAACAGGGACAGCGCAACTTCATGAAACTGGCGAAAGAACGGGGAGAAAACGTGCGCTTCTTGGCGTTTCTCAACTCACCGCCAGTGTATTACACGAAGAATGGACTGGCCACGAACTTCGGACGCAAGGGGGATGGCTATAACTTGAAGGAGGATAAGTATGAGGCGTTCTCTCGTTTCATTGTAAAGGCATTACAGGGAATAGAGAAGAAAGACGGCATTCATTTCTCTTATATCAGCCCGGTGAACGAGCCGGATGGGCATTGGAACTGGACAGGGACAAGTCAGGAGGGTACACCAGCTACCAACCGGGAGATTGTACGGTTGGTGCGTCTGCTAAGCAAGGACTTGCAGAAGGCTCGTTCCACGACCCAAATATTAGTGAACGAATCGTCCGATTATCGTTGTCTCTTAGGAATCCATCAGACGAAATGGGACAGGGGTTATACTTTGCGTACTTTTTATACACCAGATAGTACGGAGACCTATATCGGCAACCTGCCGAACGTCTTGCCGCTTATCGGTGCGCACAGCTACTGGACGAACACGCCTGTCAGCACAATGAAAGAAATCCGTCAGCGGCTGGGTGAAGAGTTGGCTCATTATGGCAAAGGGTTCTGGCAGACGGAGACCTGTATCATGAGTAATGATGAGGAGATAGGTTTCGGTGGTGGTTTTGACCGTTCCATGAAGACGGCACTCTATGTGGCACGCATCATCCACCATGATTTGGTCTTCGCTAATGCCAAGAGCTGGCAGTGGTGGAGGGCTGTAGGCGGAGACTATAAGGACGGACTGTTGCGTTCGTTCGATGCCACTGACCCGCAGAAAGGCCGTGTGGTAGATTCCAAGCTCTTATGGGCGTTGGGAAATTACAGCTACTTTATCCGTCCAGGCGCCGTCCGCTATCCATTGACTGTCTCCAAGTCAGATGGTCGTCCTTTCTTTAAGGGTGATACCGACCCGGTAGGACTGATGATTTCGGCTTTCAAGAACCCGGACGGGAAGTGGGTGGTAGTGGCCATTAACTATGCCGACAAGGAATTGGCATTGTCACTTCCTGGCCAGCAAAGCTGGAAAGCCTATCGCACGTCCGCTTATCACAACGAGCATATCACGCCGGTGGGAGAGTTGGTCGCTGGAAAAGAAGCGGTCACACTTCCTCGTTCGATTACAACTTTTGTGGAGGAATGATGTTTTGCAGGCAGTCAGATTAATATAAGATAAAAAATGACAATTATATTTTATGGCTGTCGCCACAGTGAACACACAGGGACAAAATACCACAGTGATGTAACAGTACATGAAAGCCAATGTCAGAATCGTCGTCAGTAATAAAATGTTGTGGCAGCAGGTATTCGGATAGACTTTATCCGAATATCTGCAAACATACCACTCTCCTGGCTTGCACATTGCAATATAACGACTAAACTAGTAGAGATGCGATAAATCGCGTCTCTACCTAAACAATGTTGATTAGTGGTACGATTGCGGATA
>CAVDHB010000034.1:0-19980 GCA_963608705.1 Prevotella sp. P5-108 | reverse complement strand
CAGTTGGTAGAGCACTGGTCTCCAAAACCAGGTGTCGGGAGTTCGAGCCTCTCTTTCCGTGCCAATTATCACAAGTATGTTGAAGAAATTAAGTACATATTGTAAGGAATCTTACAATGAACTTGTCCATAATACTACGTGGCCGTCACGAGGCGAATTGGCACATAGCGCAATGGTTGTATTATATGCTTCCTTGATCATTGCGGTAGTGGTGTTCGCATTGGATTCTTTATTCCAATTCGTGATGGAGACGATTTATCCTCATTCTTTATAAATCAAGGAACAATGGCTGAGAATGTAAAGAAATGGTACGTGTTGGTTGCCATGAGTGGTAAGGAAAAGACCGTTCGGGATTATCTTGAGAAAGAAATCAAGAACGAGAAAGATACCGAATTTGGCAAGAACGTGTTCCAAGTGATAGTCCCTGTCGAGAAATACCGCACTACGGTGGCAGGTAAATCTGTGATAAAGGAAAGAACTTATCTTCCCGGTTATGTGCTTGTAGAAGCGTCTTTGGTGGGTGAGGTTGCGTACAAACTCCGTAATACGCCGGATGTGTTCCTCTTTGTAGGAGAAAAACGCAAGAACGGTCAGATTATCGGAGCGCCCGCAGCTCTTCGCCAGAATGAAGTGAATCGCATCTTGGGTCGTGCGGAGGAAATGCCTGAAGACGAAATCAGCATGGAATGCCCTTATACCGAGGGTGAAAGTGTGAAAGTCAAGGAAGGACCTTTTGCAGGATTCTCCGCAACGGTAGAGGAAATCAACCTCGAAAAACGGAAACTGAAAGTGAAAGTGAAGATTTTCGGTCGTCCTACACCGTTGGAATTAGGATATGAACAAGTAGAGAAGGAATAAGACATACGTTACGGTATGTAATTCTTCTTCTTCAATAAATCAAAACAATAAATAAACGAAAATGGCTAAAGAAGTTGCTGGTTTAATCAAATTACAGATTAAAGGAGGCGCTGCGAATCCTTCTCCTCCGGTAGGACCTGCTTTGGGTTCTAAAGGAATCAATATCATGGAGTTCTGCAAGGCCTTCAATGCCAAGACTCAGGATAAGGCCGGGAAAGTGCTTCCGGTTATTATCACCTACTATACGGATAAGTCTTTCAGCTTTATTGTAAAGACTCCTCCCGTGGCCGTTCAATTGCTCGAAGCTGCCAAGAAAAAGAAAGGTTCTGCTGAACCTAACCGTACGAAAGTGGCTGAGCTGACTTGGGATGACGTGAAAGCCATTGCCGAGGTTAAAATGCCGGACTTGAACTGCTTTACAGTAGAGTCTGCCATGAGAATGGTTGCCGGAACCGCAAGGAGCATGGGTATTAAAGTAACAGGAACTTTTCCTGGTAAATAATTAAAACTTCAATTGAAATGAGTAAACTGACAAAAAATCAAAAGTTAGTAGCCGACAAGATTGAAGCAGGAAAGGCATACTCCTTGAAAGAGGCCGCACAATTGGTGAAAGATATCACTACCACTAAGTTTGACGCCTCTATCGATATCGATGTACGTCTGGGCGTAGACCCTCGTAAGGCAAACCAGATGGTTCGTGGCGTGGTGTCTTTGCCGAATGGTACGGGAAAGGAAGTGCGTGTGCTCTGCCTGTGTACACCGGATGTAGAGGCTGCCGCTAAAGAAGCAGGTGCTGACTACGTTGGTTTGGATGAGTATATCACTAAAATCAAAGGCGGTTGGACAGATGTGGATGTAATCATCACAATGCCTTCTGTCATGGGTAAAATCGGTGCGCTGGGTCGTATCCTCGGTCCGCGTGGCTTGATGCCTAATCCTAAAGCCGGCACAGTGACTATGGATGTGGCGAAGGCTGTACGCGAGGTGAAACAGGGTAAGATTGACTTCAAGATTGACAAGAGCGGAATCATCCATACTTCAATCGGTAAGGTTTCTTTTAATCCTGATCAGATTTTCCAGAATGCAAAGGTTTTCATCGACACAATCATCAAGTTGAAACCGGCTGCGGCTAAGGGTACTTACGTGAAGAGTATCTATCTCTCCAGTACGATGAGCCGTGGTATCAAGATTGACCCGAAGACTTGTGCTGAGGAGGCTTAAAATTTGAAGAATCATGAGAAAGGAAGATAAAGGATTAATTATCAATAGTCTCGTAGAGCAGCTCAAAGAGTATGCTCACTTCTACTTGATCGACGTGACCGCGTTGAATGCAGAAGAGACGAGCGCGCTGAGAAGAAGCTGTTTCGAAGCAGAGACCAAGATGATCGTGGTGAAGAACAAGTTGCTTCACAAAGCTTTTGAAATCGCTGAGGTGGATTACACTCCGGTGTATGATTCCTTGAAAGGCTCCACAGCTATTTTGTTCTGCAACACGGCAAATGCACCTGCCAAAATGTTGAAGAAAGTGGCCAAAGACGGCAAACCCGCCTTGAAAGCCGCTTACGCTGAGGAAGGCTTCTACTTCGGTAACGAACAGTTGGATGCGCTGGCCGCACTCAAGAGCAAGGCAGAATTGCTTGCGGAATTGGTGGCTTTGTTGCAATCTCCTGCGAAGAACGTTGTTTCCGCACTCCAGTCTGGTGCGAATACAATACATGGTGTATTAAAGACTCTGGGCGAACGTCCCGAATAAAATTCAAACAATTCAACTAAGTAAATAACAATTAAAAGTATACGAAAATGGCAGATTTGAAAGCACTCGCTGAAGAATTGGTAAATTTGACAGTTAAGGATGTAAACGAATTGGCAAACATCCTGAAAGATGAATACGGAATTGAACCTGCTGCTGCAGCTGTTGCAGTTGCTGCTGGTCCTGCTGCCGCAGGCGCCGCTGCTGAAGAAAAAACTGAATTCGACGTTATGTTGACTAACGTTGGTGACGCTAAATTGAAAGTCGTGAAGGCTGTCAAGGAAGCTTGCGGTCTTGGCTTGAAAGAGGCTAAAGATCTCGTAGACGCTGCTCCTTCTAAATTGAAAGAAGGCGTTTCTAAGGACGACGCTGAAGCTTTGAAGAAAGCTATCGAAGAAGCTGGTGCTACTGTAGAACTGAAATAATCAGACCTTACAGAGGTTAATCGGGTTAAGAATTCTCCAAGGGGGAGTTCTTAACCTTTTTGTGTCTTATAGTTACTAATTTCAAACCATCTATTTGATGTCTTCAAATACAACGAATCAACGAATAAATTTTGCTACGGTCAAGAACCCGATGCCTTATCCAGACTTCCTTGACGTGCAGTTAAAATCATTCCACGACTTTCTACAGCTCGACACTCCGCCTGAGCAACGTAAGAAGGACGGATTGTATAAAGTGTTCTCCGAGAACTTCCCCATTGCGGACACCCGTAATAACTTTGTGCTCGAATTCTTAGACTATTATATTGACGCACCGCTTTATACAATCAATGAATGCCTTGAAAGAGGATTAACATACAGTGTGCCTTTGAAGGCGAAACTCAAACTGTACTGTACGGATCCAGACCATGAGGATTTCGACACGGTGATTCAGGACGTGTATTTGGGAACCATTCCCTATATGACGGAAAATGGCACTTTCGTGATTAACGGTGCTGAACGTGTGGTAGTTTCTCAGTTGCACCGTTCTCCGGGCGTGTTCTTTGGTTCAAGCATCCATCCCAATGGTACGCAGTTGTATTCAGCCCGTATTATTCCGTTCAAAGGTTCGTGGATAGAGTTTGCCACGGATATCAATAACGTGATGTACGCTTACATCGACCGTAAGAAGAAATTACCTGTGACGACCCTGTTGCGTGCCATCGGCTTTGAGAAGGATAAGGACATTCTTGAAATCTTCAACTTGGCGGAAGAGGTGAAGGTTACCAAAGAGAACCTTCAGAAATGTGTGGGGCGCAAATTGGCTGCCAGAATCCTGAAATCATGGACTGAGGACTTCGTGGACGAGGATACAGGCGAGGTGGTTTCCATCGAACGAAACGAGGTTATTATCGATCGTGAGACGATATTGGAGGAAAGCCATATAGAGGAGATTCTGGACAGTGGTTCTTCTACAATCCTTGTACATAAGGAAGAGTCCAACGCTTCTGATTATAGTATTATCTTCAATACCTTGCAGAAGGATCCGAGTAACTCGGAGAAAGAGGCTGTGCTCTATATCTATCGTCAGCTTCGTAACGCTGACCCGGCCGATGACGCCAGTGCGCGTGAGGTTATCAACAACCTGTTCTTCTCTGAGAAACGTTATGACTTAGGCGAGGTAGGACGTTACCGTATCAACAAGAAACTGAATCTTGACACTCCTGCGGACACACGTGTCTTGACCAAAGAAGATATCATCGAGATTATCAAGTACTTGATTGAGTTGGAAAACTCAAAGGCGGTGGTGGATGATATAGACCACTTGAGCAATCGTCGTGTACGTACCGTAGGTGAGCAGTTGGAAAATCAGTTCTCCATTGGTCTTGCCCGTATGAGCCGTACGATTCGTGAGCGCATGAACGTGCGTGACAATGAGGTGTTCACTCCGACTGACTTGATTAACGCCAAGACGATTTCTTCCGTTATCAATTCATTCTTCGGAACAAACGCCTTGTCCCAGTTCATGGACCAGACAAACCCCTTGGCAGAGGTAACGCACAAACGTCGTTTGTCCGCCCTGGGTCCTGGTGGTTTGACTCGTGAGCGTGCCGGCTTCGAGGTGCGTGACGTGCATTATACACACTATGGCCGTCTTTGCCCGATTGAGTCTCCTGAAGGCCCGAACATCGGTTTGATTTCTTCATTGTGTGTCTATGCGAAAATCAACCACCTTGGCTTTATCACGACTCCTTACCGTGAAGTGTTGAAGGATGAAAGCGTGGACAAGGGTGCCAAAGTGGATTTGGATAATGACCACATTAAGTATTATACCGCAGAGGACGAGGAAGGCAAGGTAATCGGACAGGGTAATGCGCCTTTGAATGACGACGGAACCTTCCAGCGTGAGAAGGTGAAGTGCCGTATGGAGGCCGATTATCCCGTGGTGCCGCCTGCTCAGGTGGACTTGATGGATGTATCTCCGCAGCAGATTGCCTCTATCGCCGCCGGTTTGATTCCCTTCTTGGAGCATGACGATGCCCATCGTGCGTTGATGGGTTCTAACATGATGCGACAAGCTGTGCCGTTGCTTCGTCCGCAAGCTCCTATTGTGGGAACGGGCATTGAACGTCAGGTGTGTGTGGATTCCCGTACCATGATTACCGCTGAGGGTGATGGTGTAATAGAATATGTGGATGCCACGACTATTCGTATTAAATACGACCAGACGGAAGACGACGAGTTTGTCAGCTTCGAGCCGGCAGTCAAAGAATACAAAATACCGAAATACCGTCGTACAAACCAGAATATGGTGGTAGACCTTCATCCTATTTGCGACAAGGGACAGCGTGTGAAGAAAGGCGACATCCTCACCGAGGGTTATGCTACACAGAATGGTGAGCTGGCCTTGGGTATCAACCTTTTGGTGGCTTATATGCCGTGGAAGGGTTACAATTATGAGGATGGTATCGTGTTGAGCGAACGTGTGGTGCGTGAGGACTTGCTGACTTCCGTACATGTGGATGAGTTCCAACTGGAGGTGCGTGAGACGAAACGCGGCATGGAGGAGTTCACTTCTGATATTCCGAACGTGAGCGAAGACGCTACCAAGGATTTGGATGACAACGGTATTATCCGCATCGGTGCAAGAGTAGAGCCGGGTGACATTATGGTTGGTAAAATCACTCCGAAAGGGGAAAGTGATCCGACACCTGAGGAGAAATTGCTCCGTGCCATCTTTGGTGACAAGGCAGGCGATGTGAAAGACGCTTCCTTGAAGGCTAATCCTTCATTGAGCGGTGTGGTGATAGACCGTAAACTCTATACCCGTGTGCAGAAGTCTCGTAGTGAAAAGAACGCTGACAAGGCAGTGTTGGCCAAGTTGGATGACAGCTATGAGCAGCAGCAGAACGACTTGAAGAAACTCTTGATTCAGAAGTTGGCCCAACTGACGGAAGGAAAACTTTCCGCAGGTGTGAAAGACTACACAGATACCGAGGTGATTAATAAGGGAGACCATTTCACCATGGGTAAACTCTCTGAGATTGACTACACGGGCATCCAGCTTTCCGCATGGACGGACGATGACCATACCAACAGTTTGATAGGCCGTTTGGTAATGAACTACCTGAAACGTAGCAAAGCCTTGGAGGCAGAGTTGAAGCGTAAGAAATTCGCCATCACGATTGGTGATGAGCTGCCTTCTGGTATTCTTCAGATGGCGAAAGTCTACATCGCCAAGAAGCGTAAGATTGGTGTAGGTGATAAGATGGCCGGTCGTCACGGTAACAAGGGTATTATCTGTAAGTTGGTACGTCCGGAGGATATGCCGTTCTTGGAAGATGGAACACCGGTGGATATCGTGTTGAACCCGCTGGGTGTGCCTTCACGTATGAACTTGGGACAGATATTCGAGGCTATCTTGGGTGCCGCAGGTAAGAAGTTGGGCGTGAAATTCGCCACTCCTATCTTCGACGGTGCGAAATTGGAAGACCTTAGTAAGTGGACAGAGAAAGCGGGGATTCCTCATTTGGGTTCTACTCGTCTGTATGACGGTGCCACGGGTGAGCCTTTCGACCAGAAAGCGACCGTAGGTATCACCTATATGTTGAAACTGGGACACATGGTGGACGACAAGATGCACGCTCGTTCCATCGGCCCGTACTCTTTGATTACACAGCAGCCGTTGGGTGGTAAGGCTCAGTTCGGTGGACAGCGTTTCGGAGAGATGGAGGTTTGGGCGTTGGAGGCCTTCGGTGTGTCTCACGTATTGCAGGAAGTGCTGACCATCAAGTCTGATGACGTCACAGGACGTTCCAAGGCATACGAGGCAATTGTCAAAGGCGACCCGATGCCCACGCCGGGTATTCCGGAGTCCTTGAACGTGTTGCTGCATGAGCTGCAAGGATTAGGATTGAGCATCCACCTCGAATAATTTCAACTCTTTACACCTATAACAATAAGAAATATGGCTTTTAGAAAAGAAAATAAGATAAAGAGTAACTTCACTAAGATCTCCATCGGACTGGCTTCCCCTGAGGAAATCCTGGAGAACTCCTATGGTGAGGTGCTGAAACCCGAAACGATCAACTACCGTACCTATAAACCAGAGCGTGACGGTTTGTTCTGCGAGCGCATCTTTGGTCCTACGAAGGATTATGAGTGTGCCTGCGGTAAGTACAAGCGTATCCGTTATAAAGGTATTGTCTGCGACCGTTGCGGTGTGGAAGTGACAGAGAAGAAGGTGCGTCGTGAACGTTGCGGACATATCCAGTTGGTGGTGCCAGTGGCACATATCTGGTATTTCCGTTCCTTGCCGAATAAAATCGGCTACTTGCTCGGACTTCCTACCAAGAAACTGGATGCCGTCATCTATTATGAACGTTACATCGTCATCCAGCCGGGTGTGGCTGAGAAAGAAGGTGTGTCTGCCAATGACTTGTTGACAGAAGACGAATACCTCGACCTGTTGGACAAACTGCCGCAGGACAACCAGTATTTGGAAGACACAGACCCCAATAAGTTCATCGCTAAGATGGGTGGTGAGGCTGTATATGATATGTTGCAGCGTCTGGATTTGGATTCCCTGTCTTACGAGTTGCGTGACCGCGCCAACTCTGACACCTCCCAACAGCGTAAGAACGAGGCGTTGAAACGTCTGCAGGTGGTGGAGGCTTTCCGTTCCAGCCGTGGACGTAACAAGCCTGAGTGGATGGTTATGAAGATTATCCCTGTCACTCCACCGGATTTGCGTCCGTTGGTGCCGTTGGACGGTGGACGTTTCGCCACTTCCGACTTGAACGACCTTTATCGTCGTGTCATCATTCGTAACAACCGTTTGAAACGACTGATTGAAATCAAGGCACCGGATGTCATTCTTCGTAACGAAAAACGTATGTTGCAGGAGTCTGTGGACAGCTTGTTCGACAACTCCCGTAAGTCCAGTGCCGTGAAGTCTGACTCCAACCGTCCGTTGAAATCACTTTCCGACTCATTGAAAGGAAAGCAGGGACGTTTCCGTCAGAACTTGTTGGGTAAACGTGTGGACTACTCAGGACGTTCCGTGATTGTGGTCGGCCCTGAATTGAAGATTGGCGAATGTGGTCTGCCTAAGTTGATGGCTGCCGAGCTTTACAAACCATTCATTATCCGCAAGCTCATTGAGCGTGGCATCGTGAAGACGGTGAAATCCGCTAAGAAGTTGATTGACCGCCGTGACCCGATAATCTGGGACATCCTGGAATTTGTGATGAAAGGACACCCTGTATTGTTGAACCGTGCCCCGACTCTTCACCGTTTGAGTATTCAGGCGTTCCAGCCGAAGATGATTGAGGGAAAGGCTATCCAGTTGCACCCCTTGGCTTGTACGCCGTTCAACGCCGACTTCGATGGAGACCAGATGTCTGTTCACTTGCCTTTGAGCAACGAGGCGGTGTTGGAAGCTCAGTTGCTTATGCTTCAGGCACATAATATCTTGAACCCGGCCAATGGTGCCCCGGTCTCAGTGCCTTCACAGGATATGGTGTTGGGATTGTATTACATCACCAAGCTCCGTGAGGGAGCCAAAGGTGAAGGTATGACGTTCTACGGACCAGAGGAGGCTATCATTGCCTTCAACCGTCATAAAGTGGATGTCCATGCCAAGGTACGTGTACTTGTCAACGACTTGAACGAGGAGGGCAAGCTGGAGAAGCAGATGCGCGAGACTTCAGTGGGACGTGTCATCGTGAACCAGATTATCCCTGACGAGGTTGGCTACCGTAACGAGATTATCTCCAAGAAAACATTGCGTACCTTGATTGCCGATGTAATCCGCGTGGTGGGTATGGCGAAGGCTTGCGAGTTCCTGGACGGTATCAAGAACTTGGGTTACAAGATGTCTTACGAAGGTGGATTGTCCTTCAACCTTGACGATATCATCATCCCGAAAGAGAAAGAGGATATTGTGAAGAAAGGTGAGGAGGAGATCGAGCAAATCACCATGAACTACAACATGGGATTCATCACCGATAACGAGCGTTACAACCAGGTAATTGATACGTGGACACACGTGAACGCCGACTTGAAGAAGGAATTGATGAAGCAGATGACGGAAGCCGACCAGGGATTCAACGCTGTCTTCATGATGCTGGATTCTGGAGCCCGTGGTTCTGCCGACCAGATTGCTCAGTTGGCAGGTATGCGTGGTTTGATGGCCAAGCCGCAGAAGGCCGGTGCCGAAGGACCGCAGATTATCGAGAACCCTATCCTTTCTAACTTTAAGGAAGGTATGAGTGTGTTGGAGTACTTCATCTCTACGCACGGTGCTCGTAAGGGTTTGGCTGATACCGCTTTGAAGACGGCTGATGCAGGATATTTGACCCGTCGTCTGGTGGATGTGAGCCATGATGTGATTATAACAGAAGAGGATTGCGGAACCCTCCGTGGATTGGTTTGTACGGCGTTGAAGAGTGGCGATGAAGTCATCTCTTCTCTGTATGAGCGTATTCTCGGTCGTGTGTCCGTACATGATATTTATCATCCTAACACGGGCAAGCTCATTGTCAAGTCTGGCGATGAGATTACGGAGGAAATCGCCAAGGAGATTGAAGAGTCTCCGATTGAGAGCGTGGAAATCCGTTCCGTGCTGACCTGCGAGAGCAAACACGGTGTCTGCATGAAGTGTTATGGACGTAACTTGGCCAATAACCGTATGGTACAGCTTGGTGAGGCTGTCGGTGTGATTGCCGCACAGTCTATCGGTGAGCCGGGTACACAGTTGACGTTGCGTACGTTCCACGCCGGTGGTGTGGCTGGTAACGCTGCTGCCAATGCAAGTATCGTGGCTAAACATGACTGCAAGCTGGAATTTGAGGAACTGCGTACGGTGGATAAGACCGACGAGACAGGTGAGGCCGTGAAAGTGGTTGTAGGCCGTCTGGCGGAAGTCCGCTTCGTGGATGTGAACACAGGCATTACATTGTCTACCCAGAACGTGCCTTACGGTGCGTTGCTCTATGCCGCTGACGGTGAGATTGTGGAGAAAGGCAAGATGATTGCCAAGTGGGATCCGTTTAACGCCGTGATTGTGACGGAGAAAGGTGGTACCATCGAGATGGTTGATTTGATAGACAATGTGACTTATCGTGTGGAAGCCGATGAGACCACAGGTTTGAAGGAATACATCATCATTGAGTCCAAGGAGAAATCCAAGATTCCTACCTGTGTTATCAAAGACGAGCATGGAGAAGTGTTGCGTAACTACAACCTCCCGGTGGGTGGTCACGTAGTGGTGGAAGACGGCCAGAAAGTGAAAGCCGGCGATATCCTCGTGAAGATTCCTCGTGCCGTGGGTGGTGCCGGAGATATTACCGGTGGTCTGCCTCGTGTGACAGAGTTGTTCGAGGCTCGTAACCCGTCTAACCCGGCTGTTGTTTCCGAAATCGATGGAGAGATTACCATGGGCAAAGTGAAACGTGGTAATCGTGAAATCGTGGTGACAAGCCGTATGGGTGACGTGAAGAAGTACCTTGTGCCGTTGTCAAAGCAAATTCTGGTACAGGAGAACGACTTTGTGCGTGCCGGTACGCCGTTGTCTGACGGTGCCATCACGCCTGCCGACATCTTGGCCATCAAAGGACCGACGGCTGTGCAGGAATACATTGTGAACGAGATTCAGGATGTGTATCGTTTGCAGGGTGTGAAGATAAACGACAAACACTTTGAGGTGATTGTTCGCCAGATGATGCGCAAGGTGCAGATTAACGAACCGGGCGATACGCGCTTCTTGGAGTCTGACATCGTGGACAAGCTCGATTTTGTGGAAGAGAATGACCGTATCTGGGGTAAGAAAGTGGTGACGGATGCCGGAGATTCCCAGAACCTGAAGAAA
This sequence comes from Prevotella sp. P5-108, assembly GCA_963608705.1. Taxonomy (GTDB): domain Bacteria; phylum Bacteroidota; class Bacteroidia; order Bacteroidales; family Bacteroidaceae; genus CAVDHB01. The sequence continues at coordinate 9,080 of CAVDHB010000034.1, read as the reverse complement.
GGACAGATTATTTCCGTCCGTAAGTTGCGTGACGAGAACAGCTTCTTGAAACGTAGTGACTTGAAGTTAGTACAGGTGCGTGATGCCGTGGCGGCTACTTCCACTCAGATTTTGCAGGGTATCACTCGTGCCGCTTTGCAGACCAAGAGCTTCATGTCCGCCGCTTCTTTCCAGGAGACAACCAAAGTGCTCAACGATGCGGCTATCCGTGGAAAAGTGGACAACCTCGAAGGTATGAAAGAGAATGTTATCTGCGGTCACTTGATTCCGGCTGGTACGGGATTGCGTGAATGGCAGAAAATCATTGTCGGAAACAAAGAGGACTACGACCGTATGGTAGCCAATCGCAAGAATGTGATAGATTACAAGGAAATGAAATAACATTTCATCTCAATTATAAAAGCGGGACTGTCAAGGAAACTTGCAGTCCCGCTTTTTTAGTCTCTTGATTCTGATGCTCTTAGTCTCTACTGTGTAATTCTTAAAGCTTTGTCAAGTCTATGTTCGTGACTTTTAACTCCATGTTAGCTCAAATTAAATGTATAACATTGCACATTTATAGCTTTTTTGCTACCTTTATACGGTCGATATATTAACTGTAATAAATTCATATCATGAAAGTAGTGGTGACAGTGGAACAAGCCAAGGACGGGATGTATTGGTGTTATACGGAAAATGACATTGATGGTGTGGGCTTGAACTCGACCGGAAAGACGGTTGAAGAGGCGAAGGCTGATTTGGCGGCTTGCTACAAGGAGGCCGTAGAAGACGCTCGTCTGGATGGTAAGGAGTTTCCGAAAGTGGAATTTGTGTATAAATACGATTTGCAGTCCTTCTTCAATTACTTCTCTTTCTTGAATATCAGCGATATTGCTAAGAGAGCGGGGGTGAATCCGTCACTGATGAGGCAGTACAGTAGCGGAGTGAAGAAGGCGGGAGACAAGACGTATCAACGATTGGCAAACTGCATGAATAAGATAAAAGCAGACTTACAGGCCGCAACTTTCTGATTGCGGGTCTTTATAAGTAAATGAGCGGGAAAGCTCTGAGGTAAACTTGCTTCGGAGCTTTCTTTTTGGGCTGCGTGTAGCATGGCAGTGTATCTCAAGTAAGTTAGGGGTAAGAGTTATATGGTTTGATGATTATCCGCAAACATGTCATTCTCCTGTTTTGCACGTTGCAATATTGAACTAGTAGAGACGCGATTCATCGCGTCTCCATTCATCGCGTCTCCATTCATCGCGTCTCCATTCATCGCGTCTCCATTCATCGCGTCTCCACATTCATCAATGATGAATTGTATCTGTGATTAGTAAGATATTAAAACACTATGAAAAGCGGAGACGCAATGAATTGCGTCTCTACCTAAACAATGTGATTGCGGATAATCATATCCCCAATTGCTGCTGCTCCCCATTATATCCTCAAAAAACATTAATAAACAAGGAAATAGGAGGAAACCGTACGGAGAAACAACTATCTTTACAGCCTGTAGAAATTACCAAAAGCAAGCAGGTGAGAAAAGAGTTCATCTCCACGTGGCAAAGCTGTCCCTTCCTGCGGTTGTTAATCCCTTTGGTGACGGGTATCGCTTTGTCGGAATATATCCAGTGTCCCTTAACAGGGATAGGGGTGTATGGTTTTCTTACGGTTTCTGCACTACTGCTAACGGTGCTGTATTTTAAGAAAACAACTTCATTTCAATCTCCTTTCTTCGGTGTTGTGCTGACTCTCTTCTTGCTGGGTATGGGGTGGGGAGGACGGCTGCTACAGTGGCAGCAATTAGCGGAAGAATGGTCGGAGGAAAGCCTTTGGTACAAGGCGATGCTGATGGACAATCCCTCAGAGAAGAGTACCACCTTCCAAGTTCCCGTGCAGCTGCTTTCCACATATTCTGAAGACGGAAAGGAGACGGAGATACAGCGCAGGGTGATTATCTCTTTGGAGAAAGATACGCTGGCCAAGTCCCTTCGAGCGGGAGATGCTCTGCTTTTCTTCGGCAGGATATTTCAGCCTCGGAATAGCCCGGTGTTAGGAGGATTTGATTATGCCACCTATTTACGAAATACGGGCATCAGCGGACAGGCATACGTAGCTTCGTGGAGATGGTACAAGGTGGATGCTCCACAAACCTTCTGGTCACAGCTTTCCTTTATCGATCGTTTCCGATTGTATTTCCTGCAAGCCCGCAACCGTATGCTTGCTCCCTTTATCGCTGAGGGAGGAGAGACTTCCGCCCTCTTTGCCGCCATCACCTTGGGTGATACCTCTCGTCTTTCCGCCGAGTTGAAAGACGAGTACAATGTGACAGGAGCTGCCCATATCTTGGCACTTTCCGGTTCTCACATGGCGTTGATTTATATCTGTATGGAGTTGCTCTTTTCCTTCAGTCTGTACCGTCTTCCAGGTGGACGTGCGATAGGCCGTGGCTGTATCATCCTCCTGATGTGGAGTTTAGTCTTTCTCTCAGGGGCACCTTCGTCCGTAGTCCGGGCTGCTTGGATGTACACCCTCATGGTAGCGGCTTCCTTCTTCTCACGCCGGACATTTTCAGTGAACAACCTGTGTATGGCCGCTTTCTTCATGTGCCTAATCGACCCTTCGTCACTGTTCGATGTCGGTTTCCAACTCTCCTTCTGTAGTGTGCTGGCTATATTGTTGTTACATCCATTCCTGTTTCGTCTGCTGCGTACACGTCATATTGTATGGGATTATTTTTTGAAAGTCATCTCCTTCACATTAGCAGTGCAAATCTTTATCCTGCCAATGCAGCTATACTACTTCTCTTCCCTTCCTCTGTACAACTTGCTCACGAATCTCTGGATAGTGCCACTGTCTTCCTTGGTCTTGTTCGGCGCTATGGTCGGATTTGCCTGGCAGGCGGTGGTTTCCTTTGCGGGATGGGAGTGGGGAATAGTCGGCGAGAGCATTTCCGTTGTCTTACACACTCTTCTCTCTTGGCAAAACGAGGGGATACGGTGGATGGCCGGTTTGCCATACATCTCTCTGTCCGTTCCGGGCTTCACCGCTGTGTTGTGTTGGCTCAGCTATCTACTGTTTGCCCTCCTTTTTCTCCGTAAGTACCTTAGTCGGTTGGTATGGATGTATGCGATGCTTTTGTGGGGCATCTTGTTCATCGGAGGTTTGGTGAGCCATCGTTATGCCAGTCCCCCTTCGTCGTACATGGTTTTTTATGTGAGTCGCTATTGTCCGATGGTGCAGTGGGTAAGTCATAGTGGAAAGAGCCAGTTGTTCCCTGTGTGGAAAGAGCGGGTAGCTTCTGGCACGGACTATCTTCGCCGGAATACATGGAAGCGCATGGGAATTTCCCCTCCTCAAGTCGTACAGCCTACGGACGGATTGTGGAGAACTCCCTTGGCCACCGTCCTTATGCTGAAAGATGTCATGTGGCTTCGTCAAGAGTTTGTCACTCCACAACGGATAGACTATATCTGGGTGTGCAAAGGCTTCTATGGCGAGTTGCAAGAAGCCCTCACGTCTTTCCAAGTCCGTCACATTGTTTTGGACGCCTCTCTTTCCTTTCGCCAGCGAATGCGTTACCGCCACGAATGTCAACGTTTGCAGCTTCCCTGTCACGACTTAGCCGAGGAGGGGGAATTAGTGGTGAAGTAATTAAAAGCAAGCCAGAGTATATAGTATTTTTGCATATTTGTCTATTATTCTACTTTTTTTATTTATCGTTTCGATCATCAAAAAAGCTATGATAGTTTAATAAAACAGCATGAGAATCACACAATGTCCGAAATTCAATAGTGTCTGCTAAATCTGTGATTTTGTTTAATAAATAAGATCCCCCTATATTTGCATGTTTGTAATTCTAACATATTAAAAGTACAAAGAAATGCCAAATCATGAACTAAACTGGAGTACGGCTACACCGGGATGTTTAATCTTCTTGGTGGATTGTTCGGACTCTATGAGTAAGCCAATGGGAAACGCAACACGTGCAGCAGTTGCAGCGAGAGCTATCCATGAGACAATAGCAGAAATATTGGAGTCTTGCCATGTGGGTAATACCATTAGGAATCGCTGTCTTATTTATATACTGGGATATGCTGGTGATATAAGAGAGCTGAAAAAAGGAAAGATTTCGGAGTTTGATCCTGATAAGGATCCATCTATTAGATATGGTATCATCAAAGATGATGGCACAGTTGAATATGATAATCTAAATGACGCCGAAGAGAATGTAGTTGTATATGATGTAAATAATACATCGTATCCCATTTATTTCGAGAATAAACTTGAAGATGGGGGAACAAATATGTACGAAGCTTTCAAGTTTGCAAGAGATGCCTGCAATGCTTTTGTGCAAATACACCCTGATTATCCAGCACCCGTCATTATAAATGTGACAGATGGAGATCCTGCGTTTCTCACTGACGGTAATTTTATGAATTATGCGCAATGCAGAGCAATAGTAAGGAAACTGGTCCGTGAAGAAATAATGACAATCACATGTGACGATGGACCTGTTCGGGTCTTTAATGCTGCAATTAGAGACGGTGTGGATCCCGTCTCTTTCCCCGCCACTAAAGAACTATTTGAGGAGAGAGACAAGTTTGCTCGTTTCATTTTTGATATTTCAAGTGATCATGTGAGTAGGGATTTTCCTAAAGAGGCCAGAGCGTGTGTAATAGGATCTGAAGCTTCAGACTTGGTGAAACTCATTGAATTTGGTTCTCAACCTGCCAGACAAATATTGGCGATACATTAAAGACATGTATAAAAGATGGGAAATCATGAACTAAACTGGAGTACGGCCACTCCAGGTTGTTTGGTCTTTTTATTGGATTGTTCTGGTTCTATGGGTAATCCATTTGGAAATACAACCCGTACTGTGGCATCCGTAAAGGCATTGAACAGTACAATACAAAATATACTGGAGGTCTCTCTATCAGGAGACATAATAAAACGTCGTTGTCATATAGATGTAATAGGTTACGAAGATGAAGTAGAACCACTGCTTAAAGGATGGATTGATGAATTGGAACCCATTGCAGGAGAAAGCTATATATTACCTCCCAAGATAAAGGGTGGCCTTACAAATATGTATGGGGCTTTTGTTATGGCGAAAAGAATCTGTGAGGATTTTATGAGATCATACCCGGATTCTCCAGCTCCAATCATTATTAATATTACAGACGGAGAACCTCTCTATGGCATTTGTAGGGATGGAATCCAAATCCCTTCTTATGACAGTGCAAGATGTATGCAAGAAACCATGAATATAGTTCATGAGATAATGCAAATGGGTAATGCCGATGGAAAAATATGGGTGTTTAATGCTGCAATTAGGGATGATGTGGATTCAGTCTCTTTCCCTGCCTCCAAGGAAATCTTCAGCAAAACTGACAAGTATGCTCGTTTTATCTTTGATATTTCAAGCGATCATGTGGGTAGGGATTTTCCCAAAGAGGCCAGAGCGTGTGTAATAGGATCTGAAGCGTCAGATTTAGTGACTCTCATTGAATTTGGTTCTTGTAAAGCCACTGATACATACTGAGCATATACTTAAGGAGTTTTCATCATGAAAATCAAAGCATTTATAACTCATAAAAAGAGCGAAGAATTCGAGGACTGTCAAGACAGTTTTCAATTGAATCCAGTCACAAAATCTGTGGCTGTGTCAGATGGTGTTTCTCAATCCCTCTATCCTAAATTATGGGCGGATTTGGTAGCGAATGCCTATGTCAATAGGAATTGGGAATGTGACAGTCCACAAATGGAAAAGGCCATGTCAAATATATGGCATTGGCTTGTCACCCCACTCGTCGATCGTCTGAGACCTTTTATAAGAAGAATTGTACAGACGAAATTAAACAATGGCAATGTGGGGGCTGCCACATTAGTAGGTATTCGTTTTAAAGGACAGAAATGGGAAGGCAAGATTTTAGGAGACAGTTGCCTTATTGAAGTATATGACAATAAGATTATAAATATATTCAGTTCAAAAACGAATAATCAGTTTGATAATCATCCAGATTATTTTGATGCGGAACTCAGGCATCAAGGCAAAGTGAGAAATGTATCGGGAGAATTAAAACCGTACACTACTCTTTTGCTTGTGTCCGATCCTTTCTCTGATTTATTTGAGAAAGCTTATGAGAAAGACCAAGATATAAGCCTTATCAAGGAACTTCTGAAAGTGAAAAACGAGAATGACTTTGAACTTCTTATAAATTATTGGCGCCGTTTCAAATCCATGAAAAATGATGACAGCACCATGGTTGTCATAGAATATGATGGTGAAGACGCATTTAATATTGTGTATGACAAAGACCGTACAAACAATCATAAATGCCCACCCCGGGAGGAAACGCCAAAAACAGAAAATCTTACATCTTTTGACTGCTTTTTCAATATGTAAATTATTAATAGAGAAAAATGGAGCGTGCAGATATAAAAAGAGCGATACAACAAGAAGGAAACCTACTTCCAGCCTTCTTACAAGGAGGTTCTGTTTTACTGAATAAACGGAATAAGCCACTAGTATACAATGGTGGCTTTTGCTCGGTATTTCACTATATAGTTGAGGGAAAACAATATGCTATTCGTTGTTGGGTACCTGAACGGTGTGATGAAAATATCCTCTCAAAATTAGTACACAGAGCAGAGATTGTTTCCGAGACGTTACGCTCAACTGACTTGCCCTATTTCGTAAAATATGATTGTTATGAAAAGGGACTTCGTATAAGCGACACTGTCACTATACCCATTGTTGTAAGGGAATGGCTTGAATTACCTTCTTTGGGAGAATATGTTTATTCCCATCTGAACGATACCGAATGTATTCAAGCACTTGCGAATAATTTTCTTACAATGATAAAGACTCTCCATTCTTATCAAATCTCCCATGGAGATTTGTCTACTGGCAACATTCTGGTGGATGAAGAAGAAAATATTCGTTTAATTGATTATGATTCAATGTATGTGCCAGATTTAGGACAATCAGAGGAAGAATTAATCAAGGGTAGTCAAGGTTTCCAATTAGATGAGGCAAGGAAAAACAATAAATATTTGTCTCCCAAATCTGACTACTTCTCTGAGTTGATTATATATTTAAGTCTACAGGCTTTGGCCGTTCATCCAGAATATTGGAAGAGATATGTTACAAGAGGAGGAGAAACCACTTCCCCAGAAATACTTCTATTTACCAAACCGGACTTAGATAAGGGAAGTAGGGCGGAGGTCATAAAAACTTTATTAGGAGATAGTGATAAGAATATAAGCACTCTTACTGAAAAATTAGTACGTTCTTTGGAGGAAAGAAGTATAGATGGGCTACGTCCTCTTGAACAGGTCATAGAAGGGATCAAATTTCCCCAGGGTACTATTCGCAGAGAATCCGCTTCTTCCACACAGAGTACTAAACCAGGTAACACACAGCAGGATCATAAACCTGATACCACACAGGGTACTAAATCAGGTTCTCCACAACAGAATTCTAGACAAGGTAAAACACAGGGTGCCAAATCAGGTTCTCCACAACAGGATTCTAGACAAGATAAAACACAGGGTGCCAAATCAGGTTCTCCACAACAGGGTTCTAGACATGGTACCACACATGGTATCAAATCAGGTTCTCCACAACAGAATTCTAGACAAGGTAAAACACAGGGTGCTAAATCAGGTTCTCCACAACAGGGTTCTAGACATGGTACCACACATGGTATCAAATCAGGTTCTCCACAACAGAATTCTAGACAAGGTAAAACACAGGGTGCTAAATCAGGTTCTCCACAACAGGGTTCTAGACATGGTACCACACATGGTATCAAATCAGGTTCTCCACAACAGAATTCTAGACAAGGTAAAACACAGGGTGCTAAATCAGGTTCTCCACAACAGGGTTCTAGACATGGTACCACACATGGTATCAAATCAGGTTCTCCACAACAGAATTCTAGACAAGGTAAAACACAGGGTGCTAAATCAGGTTCTCCACAACAGGGTTCTAGACATGGTACCACACATGGTATCAAATCAGGTTCTCTACAGCAGGGCGCTAAATCTGGTACTGCACCAGGTACTACACTTCCAAGAAATCTGAGGGATTTTATTATGCAAATTATGGAATTATAATCTATAATGATAGTTTATCACAGTTGAGTAAGTAGAAGCCTCAAAAAAATACATTTGTATTTCTATAGAAGTTGAACAGCTTTAAAAAACATAATATGCCAAATTATGAAACGTCCTGGAGTCAAGCGACTCCGGGATTCTTATTATTTCTGTTAGACAGTTCGTTCTCTATGCAGAATGGATTCGGAGATCGTACACGTGCCCTTGTTGCGGCAAAGGCTATCAATGACACTATCGATGAAATCATCGAGCGTAATGAAAATGGTTCAGACGTAAAACGGAGATGTTATGTTGAAGTTATCAGTTATACAGATACCCCAAGAATTTTACTGAAGGGGGGAATAGACCTAATTGCAGAAGAACTGCGGGGAAAAATCACACCGCAAGTTGCGGAAGGCGGTACAAATATGTACGAGGCATTTTGTCTGGTTAAAAACGAATGTAAGGATTACATAAACGAGTATCCAGATTGTCCAGCCCCTGTAGTCATACACATCACGGATGGCATACCTACTATAGCATACGGAGACGAAGATGCCAATATGAGAGCGGTGGAATCCATCATTTCTGACATCAAGAAATTGAGAAGTTCTGATGGCAACGTGTTAATCTATAATGCGGCCATTAATGAGAGGAATAAACCTCTTTACTTTCCTAGAAGCAATTACGGATTAGACAAATATGCACGCTTCATTTTTGATATTTCAAGTGAAGTTCCATCAAATAGCGAGTATCCAAAGGGGACAAGGGGTTGTGTAATAGGAAATGACACCTCCCAATTTATAGATTTGATAAACTTTGGATCACGCCGTGCAACGAGAAAATAAGTATATTCCTAGAATAAACCCTATATATTGAGGACGGTAGTAACTACCGTCCTTAATAATCATCAACACATTCACATAACTTGCATATAATCATTGTATTCTTTTAGCATATCTCCCGCACGGTGCATAAGCTCTTGTAACTCACCG
>CAVDHB010000033.1:0-19257 GCA_963608705.1 Prevotella sp. P5-108 | reverse complement strand
GCATCTCCGCTTTTCATAGTGTAATCACAGATACAAGTCATCACAGATGAATGTGGAGACGCGATGAATCGCGTCTCTACTTGTTTAGTTGTTATAGCCAAGAGAGTGGTATGTTTGCGGATAATCATAGGAGAAGAAATGGAAAAACAAGACTTATCATAAAAAAAGATGACGGACATAGAGGGAAAAACTCATCTTTGCCCAACCGGACGGAACATCAAGGTGAGAGCCCGCACCAACACATCAAAGTCCACAACCCATGTCCTGTCTAAAGGTGTCACCTTGCCAAACAAGACAACCGTGGACGCAGCCTGTTCGCCAGATGACCAGAATCTCCACACGGATTGTACAACTGTGTCTAGTCTTTCAGTATGTCTAATTGTGGTTGTCTAGTTATTCAATTTATGAAAAGAAAAAGTGTCTAGTGAAATCAGAAAAGACAACAATACAGGTGACATTACAAAGTATCTTAAGATACTTCGCAATGTATCTTAGGATACTTGCCCATGTATCTTAAGATACTTTGAAAAGCGCATTTTACGCCAACACATAATTTGTGCTGCGTCCTCCCCCTTCAGCCTTTCTCAATATACCTTTTTCCACAAGGTCTCGGATATCGTTGAGTGCCGTGTCGGTAGAACACTTGGCTATCTTCGCCCATTTGCCCGTAGTGAGTTTGCCGAAGAATCCATCAAATTGCATATTCAGTAACTTCCGTTGTCTCTCATTGAATGACACATTACGATTACGTTCCCAGAAATCAGCTTTACGCAAGACTGACGACAACGCATCTTCTGTAGCGTTTAATGCCTGTTCAAAACAATGCAGAAACCACAACAGCCAATCCGTGATGTCGCCATCCCCATGCTGTGTACGTTCCAATACTTCGTAATATTCTTTTTGCAGCAGTTTCATCTCTGCTGAGATAGAATAAAAACGCTTGCCGCTATTTTCGGAACGAGCCAGCAACATATCTGTCAACGCCCTTGCAATCCGCCCATTCCCATCATCAAATGGATGAATTGACACAAACCACAAGTGCGCTATGGCAGCTTTCAGCACAGCGTCAATATCCTCAGTACCGTTTACCCACGAAATAAACCGTTCCATTTCCATAGGTACTCTATCAGCGGAAGGAGCTTGATAATGTACCCTTTCCATTCCCATAGCACCCGAAACCACCTGCATCTCTCCACTACGGTACTTCCCTACCTCAATACGGTACAATCCGCTCATCCCTGTAGGAAACAACACATTGTGCCAGCCGAAAAGACGCTCTGATGAAAGCGGCTGGTTATAATTTTGTGTGGCATCCAACTGCATCTCCACCACTCCTTCTACATAACGTGAAGTTGGCACCAGTCCAGCCGTTACGATACCAAGCCTACGGGCTATAGATGAACGAACCTCCTCAAGATTTAATTTTTTACCCTCAATCTCCGAAGAACGAACGAGTTCCATAGACATCGTTGACAACACAGCCTCATCTTGAGAATCAAAACCAAGCGACAGCATCCGCCCGATAATCAATCCTTGCTTAGAGCGTACTCGTCCAAGCTCATTCATTATCCGCTGACTATCATAGCGGAATTGCCACCAATTGTCATAATCATGAATATATCGCATAACAGGAAGTTTCCCGCAAAAATAGACACTATTCGGTGATTAGACAAGCTATTCGCCGAAAATATTCGGTGAATACAGCAAATATTCACCGAATAACTTCGTACAAAGCAGCACACTTGCCTAATTGCGAAAATATTCGTATGTTTGCAGAAAACACCAACGTATGAAAAATAGCAAATATATGTCTGCCGCCGCTTTCGCCGACACGAAACCACATTATCATCTCTTGGACGGACTGAGAGGAGTGGCGGCACTGATTGTGCTGTGGTATCATCTTTTCGAAGGATTCGCCACAAGTCCAGCCACCCAGCAAATCAACCATGGTTATCTTGCGGTAGATTTCTTTTTCATGCTGTCGGGATTCGTGATGGGCTATGCTTATGACGACCGATGGGCTGACAGGGGAAACAAAGGCAAGATGTCACTTCTGGGCTTCTTCCGCAGAAGGCTTATCCGTCTTCATCCCATGGTGGTATTAGGCTGCATATTGGGAGCCATCTCCTTTTGTGCGCAAGGCATGGTGAAATGGGACGGCTCTTCGGTCAGCTTTGCGGCTGTCTTAGGCGCATTGGCTGTGGGGTGTCTCATGCTGCCAGCCTTTCCGGGCGGCAGACTTGAAGTAAGAGGAAATGGAGAGATGTTTCCTTTAAACGGTCCAAGCTGGTCGCTCTTTTTTGAATACCTTGCCAATATTGTCTACGCCCTTTTTCTCCGAAAACTTTCCACACGCTGGCTCACTGCGTTCGTGGCGGTTTGCGGAATAGGACTGCTGAGTTTCGCTGTGGGAAACGGCAGTGGATACGGACACATGGGAGTTGGCTGGACATTAGAGGGATGGAATTTTCCCGGCGGTCTGCTGCGAGTGTTTTTCGCCTTTCCCGCAGGACTGCTACTCTCCCGCCTTTCTTTCAAAATAAAGACCAAGCATACATTCACCCTGTGCACCCTTACATTGATTATTTTTCTCGCCATGCCTCACTTAGGAGAAAACCGCCTGTGGCTCAACGGACTCTATGACGCATTGTGCATCCTCATCGTATTTCCGATTGTCGTGCTGTGTGCCGCCAGTGCGGAAAACTCTGACAAAAACAGGTTTACCCGATGGTTAGGTGACCTCTCCTACCCTCTTTACGCCATCCACTATCCCTCCATGTATTTGTTCTACGCATGGGTATGGAAACATGAGTACAGCTTCGGACAAGTATGGCACGTGGCGGTTTTGCTGTTTTTAGGCAACATTGCATTAGCCTGGCTCTTTCTGAAATATTATGACGAACCAGTGCGAAAGTATTTAAGCCGACATTCTCATTAGCAACATTGAAAAGAACAGGAATCCCCGCAAGCGGAGCAGCAACAGTCCGCTTACGGGGATTCCTGTAAAAATGAGTATGCAATCACTCCAATGCCACGCCCTTGTAGAAGCGAAGAATCTTCAGACGTAGCAAGTAATCATACTTCGCCTGTATACGATTAGACTCCGCAGTCTCAAGGTTTGTCTTAGACTGGTTATATTCGGTAGCCGTGGCCTTTCCCTGGTCATACTTCTTGCTCATCAACTCAAACGAAGCCTTTGCGGACTCCTCGGCTGTACGGCTGCTTCGCAGCTGGGCTTGGGAAGCCACCGCATTATAATATGCCTGTTGAATCTGCTTGTACAGGTCTTTCTTCACCTGCTCCACCGCCAATTGCTGCGTATGACGGGCAATTTTCGCCTGACGTATTTTGTTGCGAGTTGTATAGCGGTCAAAAATGGGGATGTTTACCGTCAATCCGATACTCTTGTTGAAATTATCTTTCGCCTGTCTGCCGAATCCACTGTTGTCCATTCCAGAAGTGTGATAATAATTGGAACCCAGTCCCGCAGTGAGTGACACTTGTGGCATATATCCGCTACGAGCGATGGCTATCTCATGCTCGGTACCGTTCAAACGGTATTCCTCCGCTTTCACGGCAGGTTTCAAGGTGATGGCCGACTGGTAGATGTCATCAGGGTTCTCCGGCATCAACATCTCGGCATCCTCGGCAGGTTCTTGGACAGAAAAACCTTCGGGAGAGGGAAGTTCCAAGAGCTGTGACAAATCCAGCAAGGCCAACTTATAGTTATTAGCCGCTTTCGTCTCATCCAACTCGTCTTGCGCCAATTGCGACTTCACCTCGTAGACATCCGACTCCGCCGCTTTGCCGTTCTTGAAAAATCCTTCTTTCAGCTTCAACTGGTCTTTGCTAAGCACGGTCTGCATCTTAGCCACATTCCACAACTCTTTCTCATACAGTACTTGCAGATAAGCCGTGGCGATGTTCACGCTCAAGTCTTCCTTTGCCTTCTCCAAATCCGCCGTGGCCGCCTTCAAGCTCCACTCATCCGCCTTTATCTGGTTCTTTATCTGAAATCCGGTGAAAACAGGCACGGAAGCCCCCACTTGCAGACTCGTGGTCATCGTATTGCGATTGGCGTAAGTGTTGCTCTGCGTCAGTCCACGTCCGAAATTAAAATCCTGCCCTAAATTACCGCTCACACTCGGCAGCCTACTGTTTCGAGCCGTGTTCAAGGAAAGTTCCTGCTGCTTTTCCTTGTCAGCTTGCTGCCGAATGGAAAGGTTGTGCGCCGTGGCGTAGTCAATGCAATCCTTCAGGCTCCACACTTTGTCCTGTGCGAAAGCCGAAGAGAAAGCACCTACTGCCATAGACAATATGATGGTTCTCAAACGCTTGTTCATTCTTTATCCCATTTACTGGTTATCGTTTCCTTTCTCCATGCCTCTCACTTTGTCCTTCGGTGTAAGTCCACTCAGCACCTGTATATGGATACCATCGCTGACACCTACTTGGATTTTCTTCTTAGTGAACGTCTGTGCCTCATCCTTCTTCGCTGAGTTCAATACATAGACATACGCTTCTTCCCCATTGAACTCCACCGCACTTTCGGGTATGCTCAACACGTGTTTCACACTGGCCAAGGTCAGCGTGGCGTTGGCACTGTAACCCGAACGAATCTCTACGCCTTGCGGAATCTGTATGGCAGCCTTGATTTCAAACTGATTCGCCCCGTTCTCTTGCTCCGCCTTGGGAGAGATGTATTCCAAGCGAGCCTGGAATACTTGGTCTTGCAAGGCTCCGACCGTAATCTTCACAGGCATTCCATTGTACACCCGTCCGATTTCTGTCTCGTCCACCTTCCCGTCAAAAATAATATCTCCCATATTCGCCACACTGGCGATGGTAGTACCGTCATTGAACGTATTGCTCATAATGACACTGTTCCCCACCTTTACCGGCACATCGAGAATCAATCCCGTAATCGTGCTGCGCACCAAGGTAGTGCTATATGAAGCGTTGCTCTTGGACACTCCCTCCTTGATAATCTGCAAAGCGTCATTGGCCGAGTTTTGTTCCTCCACCGCCTGACGATAGGTCACACGGCTTTTCTCGTAATCCTCCGCACTGATAAGTTTGTCATGATACAGCTTCTCCATACGGAGGAAATCCCGCAACGCCTGCGCCAAGTTTATCTTGGCCAGCTGCACCCGGTTCTCACCCTGGTTCACCTGCGACATATCGGGAATCACTCGTATGCGGGCAATAACCTCCCCCTTAACTACACGATCTCCCGCCTTCTTGAACAGCTCCGCCACAATGCCGGAGATTTGCGGCTTGATAGCCACCTCGTCCCTCGGCTCCACGTTTCCCGTAGCCACCGTGGTCTGGTCTATGTCCCGGAAGGAAGGCGTAAGCAACTCATATTCCTTCTCCTTGGGTTGCGATTTCTGATAGAGAAACACAAAGGTGCCTGCAAAGATCAATGCCAACAGCACCAAACCGATGATTCTAATGTACTTTTTCATCTGATATTATCATTCTTTATTCTTCTATTCTTATTTACTATTCATCCCTGATGGCGTCAATGGCCTTGATGGACATCGCCCTGAACGCAGGCGCCATCCCCGCCAACACACCTAACACTATGATGAGTGCCGCCGTGCCGACCGCCATCCAGAAAGAAATCTGGAACGAGACGCCATCTCCCATGGGCGACATACGCATCCCCATCTCCAGTCCTTGCAACAACAGCACGGAGAAACTGATACCCGCCAGTCCGGCAATGGAAGTAAGCACCACACTTTCGGTCAGAATCTGTGTCAGAATCTGACGAGGGGTCGCCCCGATAGCCCTCCGTATGCCAATCTCCGTAGTACGCTCCTTCACAGTGACCATCATGATGTTGCTCACACCAATAGCCCCCGCTAACAATGTACCTATACCGACCATCCAGGTCAAGAGATGGATACCGGAGAAAAGGCTGTCCATCATTCCGAACATTGCCTCCGTATTTACTGTAATGACACCTTGCGTATCCTGCGGATTAATGAGATGCGCCTGTTTGAGAGTCTGGACAACACGAGGCTGCAACTCGCTCATCTTGTACCCCGGTTTGGCACTCATGCACAAGATGGTTATCTTGTCTCCCATGTTGTACATTTTCTGCATGGTACTGAACGGCAAGGCTACACTCTGCTCCGCAGGTCCTCCCACACTCATCTTACTCAACGCATGATTCACCCCAATTACCTCGTAATAGATACTATCCACTCGCACATATTTCCCCAAGGGGTTCACTCCTTTTCCAAAGAGCGACTCATGGAGCTTACGTCCGATGACACAGACTTTCCGATTCTCTTTCACATCCATCTCGTTGATGAACCGTCCGTACTCCATCTTCTGTGTCTCGATAGCACCGTAGTTCGGGTACACTCCCCTAAGCATACAAGGTGTCATATTATCCTTATAGCTGATTTTGTTCGACCAGCGGTTCAGCGAGGGAGTCACCACCTCCAGCTCCGGCACACGGTCTTTCACCCGTTGCACATCGGAGTTCTGCATTTCCCAAGTGCGTCCCTGCTGGAATCCCTTGTAGGGAAGCTCCGTCTGTCCGGCTATGCAGAAACTGGAGTTTGTGGCAAAGCCCGTGAAGTTCTTGGCGATAAGCTGCTGCACACCGTCAGCCCCTCCCATGAGGAACACCAACATGAAGATACCCCAGAACACACCAAAAGCCGTGAGCAGGGAACGTGTCTTATTCCGGGTGAGCGTCTGAATGATCTCTTCCCATTTGTCCAAGTCAAATCCTACCATAGTTCTGTCTTTTTATCCTTGCAACGCCTCTATGGGTCGCACCATGGCCGCTTTACGAGCCGGGAAAAATCCCGCCAATGTACCGGCTAATATCAATGTAAAGGTAGCCTGCAAGGCAGTACTGATGTCCACCGTGGGATCTTTGAAGACGGTGAACTGCATAAAACCCGCATCCACCGTCTGCTCACCCGCCATCGCACTCATGTACTCCGTGGCGGCGATTCCCGCCACCATACCTATATAACCGAAAAAGGTAGTAATCACCACACTCTCCACTATAATCAATTTCAAGATAGAGAAGGGCGAAGCCCCCAACGCCTTGCGGATGCCGAACTCATGGGTACGCTCCTTTACCGTGATGAGCATGATGTTGCTCACTCCCACAATACCGCTCAGCAAAGTGAACAAGCCAATGACCCAAATGGAGACGCGGAGAATGCTCATGGCGTTCTGCTCCTGCAAGTATTCCGAAATGTGGTTGGAAATCCATACCGCTCCATTGTCTTCCGGCGAGAACGTGTGCGTATGCGCCATCAATCCTCTCACATTAGCCTCAAACGTGTCATTCTTCTCCACCGTAGTCATGCCTTGCGTGTTGAAAGCCAGGGTGGAAAGCGTATCTCCTTTTCCATACACCCGTTGCAAGGTGGAAAGCGGCACGTATGCGTCGGGAGTGCCTACGTTTCCCTTGTCAGTGTAAATTCCCACCACAAGGTAGTCCGTATTCCCACCTTTCACATACCGACCTACCCCGTTGTGTTCGTCTTTGAACAGCGTCTTGGCAGCCTTGGTATGAATGACTATCACCTTCCTGTCCAGCTCAATGTCCTTGCGGTTAATGAAACGCCCCTCAGCCATTTTCACCCCATTGATACCCTGCACGTTGGGTGTCACCCCATTCAAGCTCAAGGACAAATATTGCTTCCCTACATTCAAGGTCACTCCGCCTTGCTGCAAAGTAGCTCCCATTTCAGATATTTGCCCGGGAAAATGCCTGTCCATCCGTTGCAAGTCCTTGTCGGAGAAGTTTATCTGCCGTCCCTTCTTCAACCCTTTATAGGTTTCAGAAGTCATACCCGGCGCCATCTCCACACTGTTCAAGTTCAAACCGGCAGACTGGGAAGCAAGCGCATTGATGACTCCGTTTCCCGCTCCCAACAAGACAATAAGGATAAAGATGCCCCAGGCCACGGCGAATCCTGTCAGCAGCGTACGGAGCTTGTTCCGCATTACTGTGCCATATATTTCCTGTATAAAATCAAGCATGGTGTGTCATTTCATAAATCCGTTCTTACCGAAAGGCGAGGCGTCATGGTCTATATTATCCTCCACACGCTCTATCAAGCCATCTTTTATATGCACAATCTTGTTCGTCTGGTTGGCCACGCCGCTCTCATGGGTCACAACCACCACCGTCATCCCTTCGTCATTCACCTCTTTCAGAATCTGCATCACCTCTACGGAAGTCTTGCTGTCCAATGCCCCCGTAGGCTCATCGGCCAAGATGATTTCCGGCTGTGTGATAAGCGCACGAGCTATGGCCACTCGCTGTTTCTGTCCTCCAGACATCTCGTTCGGCCGATGGTGCGCCCACTCTTTCAGTCCCAGCTTGTCCAAGTACTCCATCGCCAACGCATTCCGCTTCTTCCGGGACACTCCTCTATAAAAAAGAGGCAACGCCACATTTTCCATCGCATCCTTGAACGAAATGAGATTGAACGACTGGAAGATGAAGCCTATCTTATGGTTGCGGTAATGGGAAGCCTTTGTCTCAGAAAGATTCTTGATAAGTGTCCCGCCCAGGGTATAAGTCCCTGAATCGTAATTGTCGAGAATACCAAGAATGTTCAGCAAGGTGGACTTTCCCGACCCAGACGCACCCATAATGGACACGAACTCACCCTCTTCTATATCAAGGTTAATACCTTTCAACACATGGAGCGGTGCTCCGTTGTGATAAGTTTTATGTATGTTTTCTAAATGAATTAACGACATATCAGTTCATAAATAAGTGATAAGCGATGCAAATATACGGCTTTATTCAAGATTCTCTGTACTTTTTCATCACTTCTTCCAAAGGTATATGCAATAATCTCATCTGCCTGAAGAACTCCGGCACAAAATCGTTCATGAAAGTTTCCTGACGGACACGCAGGATAAGGTCTTTGGCGTTGTCCGACACGAAGTACCCCAAGCCCCTTTTATTGTAAATAATCTCTCTTTGTTGCAGGTACTCATAGGAGCGGACGATGGTATTCACGTTCACCTCCACCTGTGCGGCGTACTCCCGCACAGAGGGTACACGCTCTCCCACGGGATACTTCCCTTGCAGTATCTCGTCCTCCATACGGTCTGCTATCTGCAAATAGATGGATTTTGACTCCTTGAAATTCATAGGCTTCTTTTACGTTTTAAAAGATTACTCCAAGCACGTTTGGGAGAAATCACCTGACGACCTGCGAACACCCGGTAGCTCCCAACCCAAAGCCCCACGGAAGCCAACGCCATCAGCACAGCCAACGCCCTTCTAATCCATAAGAAATGATATTCCGGCAAACATCGAAGCCAATCTTCCAAGCCTTCCCCTCCCATTTGGATAAATCCTCCTAGCAAAAACAAGAGTACAAACATTCCCCCCGTAAGGGAAACCAAAGTCTTCAAAAAAGGATGCTTATACCACAGACATCCTCCCATGAGAAAGCAGGACAGGACAAACACATACCAAAGAGCCATCAGCACATAGTCGAACCCGTTGAGAATAAACCGAGTCATATTCCACCGAAATCCACTGCCCACACTTTGCCCCATCGCCTCCCATACAAGGAAATGAAAGGTGGGATTCTCCCGTTGGCCCTCAAGCCACATGACTACCAGCCGCAACACCTCCGCAATGGGAAGTGCCACCATAAACAGCACAACAGGAGAAAACACCGCCATCGATAATCTGGCCGTATATTTCTCCGCTGTGGTAGCTGGAAGCGAAAGCACATTAATCCGCTCGGCCCTGCTTTTCATCCCCTTGGAAAAACGGGCCAAAGACAAACTCAACCACAAGCAGAACAGCACGCTATATATGTTGGAAACTGACTGCACATAATAGCTCGCATACTTTGCCGGAAAATCTGACGAATGGGAAGAAGCTGTCAGATAAGTGAGAATCAGTGCGATGCAAGTCAATCCCGCAGCCTGTGCGAGCATTCTCCGTTTATTGACTACAATGTCCAAAAACATCAATTGTTTTATTCTTGTAAAATCCATGTCTATGCAACATTAATGATTAGTTAAACACCTGTCTGATTTTCTCCCGCTCCGTAATGGCGGCATTGAAAAGCGTCTCCAGATTGAGTGGTGTGTCTTCCCCATCCTTGTTCAACCGCACCACGCTCTGCCCGTAGGGCGAAGGCTGTGAATAGACCGTATGAGGCAACGACTCTCCCACCGCCACTTCTCTAAACGCCAACTTGGAAGTGATTTCATTCACAGACTCGTTCAACAGCAAGTTACTGCCATCCATGATGGTCACATGATCTAAAAGCGTGTCAATGTCTCTCACTTGATGCGTGGAAATAAGAATGAGCTTATCATCGTCCATATTCGAAGCGATGACCTTTCGGAACTGACTCTTGGAGGGAATGTCCAATCCATTAGAAGGCTCATCCATCAAAAGCAACGGAGTGTTCGCCGCCAAAGCGAAACTCATAAAGGCTTTTTTCTTCTGTCCCATGGACAATTCCTTCAAATGCACATCCGCATCCAGTTCGAACGTCTCCAAAGACCGACGCAACGCCTCTTGACTGAAGCGAGGATAGAACACGGAAGTAAGCCGCACGTATGTTTTCAACGGCACATCCGGCAGCGCAAACTCTTCCGGCACAAGGAACAAGTTTTGCAGCGTCTCTACCTCCCGAAGGAAAGTACGCCTGCCATCATACCGCACCTCACCCTGACACGGCCTCAACAATCCGCCCATCAAATACAACAATGTAGTCTTTCCCGTCCCGTTCTTTCCCAACAGTCCGTAGACACATCCCCTGTCAAAAGAAAGATTGAAGTCCTGAAAGACCGGTTTCATCCCTTTCCCATAGGAGAAAGTCAAGTTGTTAATCTGCACAAATGGCTCTTTCATATTCATAGTTCCTATTTATTGTCTGCCTGTACTATCTTAGTATGACACCGCAAAGGTAAAGTGTTTCGGTGTAATAGCAAAATAGTACAGAGGGAGAATGAGGAAAGTTTAACAAAGTTTTCTATATACGTGATGATTGTCTGTCACTCGAAATGTCAGAGGAACCTGATTTTCGATACTCCTCGTCAGGTTCTCGAACTCTTTGGGACATTTCTTTTCTCTGTATGGGAATGAAATAGTGGCCGCCACGACAAGATTTCCAATAAAAAAGTGTATTTTCGCGCTGATAAAACATTACTCGAAAAGATGGCAGAAGAAAAGAACGCAGAGGAGACGCAACTCACGCTCCGTACGGAAGACCTTGTGAAACGGTATGGGAAACGTACTGTGGTGAGCCATGTGTCTATCAATGTCAAACAAGGGGAGATTGTGGGACTGCTGGGACCTAACGGCGCCGGAAAGACCACCTCTTTCTATATGACCGTGGGACTGATTGTGCCCAACGGAGGACGCATCTTCCTCAACGATCTTGATATTACGAAATATCCTGTCTATAAAAGAGCGCAAGCGGGTATTGGCTATCTGCCACAAGAGGCTTCCGTCTTCCGCAAGATGAGTGTAGAAGACAATATAGCCTCTGTGTTGGAGATGACCGGGAAGCCGAGGGCTTATCAAAAAGAGAAACTGGAAAGCCTGATTCATGAGTTCCGTCTGGACAAAGTGAGGAAAAACCTTGGAGACCAGCTGTCCGGTGGTGAACGCCGACGTACGGAGATTGCCCGCTGTCTGGCCATCGACCCGAAGTTCATCATGCTTGACGAGCCGTTCGCCGGAGTAGACCCTATCGCTGTGGAGGACATCCAGCATATTGTGTGGAGACTGAAGTACCGTAACATCGGAATCTTGATTACCGACCATAACGTGCAAGAGACCTTGTGTATCACAGACCGCGCCTATCTGCTTTTCGAGGGGAAAATTCTTTTTCAGGGAACGCCAGAGGAACTGGCTTCCAACAAAATCGTGCGAGAGAAGTACTTGTCCAACAGCTTTGTGCTGCGCAAGAAAGATTTTCAGCTTATAGATGAGACTAAACAGCAGGCAGATTTGCTTGCGGAGGAAAAAGAGGAGGAAGCAGCCGTGAAGGCTATTCTCGGAGAGGAAGCGAAAGAAAAGAAAAAGCACAAGTTCTCTTTCTTCCGTAGAAAGCGTAAGAATAAAAAAAAGGAGGTTAAGGCTGATTCCGCTTCGAACACAGCAGGGGAGAAGGAGCAGGGAGATACTGAAACTTCTAAAAAGCAAGAAGAGATTTAGGGGTATCTGCGAACAAAGAGGAACAGCTCTATCACAGATTATCCACTCATGTCTTATCTTACGGCATGAATTATACCCTTTTCGTATATTTCGGAATATTAGGTATAAATCAGTTTACACACTTTTTGCCCTTTCCACACTGAAATCTCATGATTTATACGTAAATTTGCACTCATAGAATCCCGAAAAAGAGGAAAACGATTTATGAGCGACAAGAACAAAGAAACAGATAATCTCCACGAGGAAGAAAGCAACGCACATTCCAACTATGTCCCTGACAACAATGAGCCCGGAAACGGCGTGAAGAAATACAAGTTGGGGGGAATGTACCAGAACTGGTTTCTCGACTACGCCTCCTATGTGATTTTGGAACGCGCTGTGCCAGACATCAACGATGGGTTGAAACCCGTGCAGCGGCGTATCCTTCATGCCATGAAAAGGCTGGACGACGGACGATACAACAAGGTGGCCAATGTAGTGGGCCATACCATGCAATTCCACCCGCACGGAGACGCTTCCATCAAGGACGCCTTGGTGCAACTGGGACAGAAAGGACTGTTAGTGGACACGCAGGGAAACTGGGGAAACATCTTGACGGGAGATGATGCGGCAGCAGCCCGTTACATTGAGGCGAGATTATCTAAATTTGCGCTTGACACGGTATTCAACCCGAAAACGACCGAGTGGAAACTCTCGTATGACGGACGAAACAAAGAACCTATCACCCTGCCCGTGAAGTTTCCCCTATTAATCGCACAGGGTACAGAGGGTATCGCCGTAGGGCTTTCCTCTAAAATCATGCCGCACAACTTCAACGAGCTTTGCGACGCAGCGGTGAATTATCTCAAAGGAGAACCCTTCACACTCTATCCCGACTTTCTGACTGGCGGAAGCATCGACGTGTCCCGCTACAATGACGGACAACGGGGAGGCATCCTGCGAGTGAGAGCGAAAATAGAGAAAGAAGATAGCAAAACACTGCTTATCTCTGAAATCCCCTACAGCAAAACAACTCTTACCCTTATCGACTCCATCTTGAAGGCGGTGGAAAAAGGAAAGATAAAGATACGGAAAGTAGAGGACATGACGGCTGAAAAGGTGGCCATACGCCTGCTTTTGCAGCCCGGCATTTCCGCCGACAAGACCATCGACGCACTTTACGCTTTCACGGATTGCGAAGTGAACATTGCACCCAACTGCTGCGTCATAGAAAACAAAAAGCCTGTGTTCCTCGGTGTGAGCGATGTGTTGCGCCGTTCAGTGGACAATACCAAAGAGTTGATAAGGAAAGAACTGCTTATCAAGAGAGGAGAACTGTCAGAGTCGCTGCATTTCGCCTCTTTGGAAAAGATTTTCATTGAGGAACGCATCTACAAGGACAAAGAGTTTGAACAGGCTTCCAACATGGACATCGCCGTGAAACACGTGGCCAAACGCCTCGAACCGTTCACCAAGGAGTTTGTCAGAGAGGTCACAAGGGAAGACATCCTGCGGCTGATGGAAATAAAGATGGCTCGCATCCTGAAATTCAACAAGGACAAAGCTGACCAGAACATTGCGAAGATAAAGGCGGAAATTGCCGAGATTGACCGCAAGCTGAACAACTTGGTGGAAGTGGCTTGCGACTGGTTCCGATACCTGAAAGAAAAGTACGGGAAAGAATATCCGCGACAGACGGAAATACGCAGTTTCGACACCATCGTGGCCGCCAAAGTGGCGGAGAAAAACGAGAAGCTCTATGTGAACAAAAGCGAGGGCTTTATCGGCACAGGACTTAAAAAGGATGAGTTTGTGGCAAACTGCTCGGACATTGACGACGTGATTCTTTTCTACAAAGATGGAAAGTACAAGGTGATACGCATCGCCGAGAAGATATTCGTGGGGAAGAACCTGCTGTATGTCAATGTGTTCAAAAAGAACGACAAACGGATGACCTACAATGTGGTGTACCGTGACGGAAAAACGGGCAACAGCTACATGAAAAGGTTCAACGTAGCTTCTGTCACCCGAGACAGGGAATACGATGTGACACAAGGGAACAAAGGCTCACGCATCCTCTACTTCACAGCCAATCCCAACGGAGAGGCTGAGATTATCAAGGTGCTGCTGAAAAAGAATCCCAAACTAAGGAAGGATTTCCTGATATACGATTTCAGTGAACTCTCCATCAAGGGGAAACAAGCCATGGGAAACCTTGTGACTAAGAACGAGGTGATGAAAGTAACGATGAAATCACACGGTATCTCTACGCTCGGAGGAAGGAAAGTGTGGTTCGACAAGGATATCAACCGCCTCAACTACGATGAAAGGGGTGTGTTCTTAGGCGAATTCCAAACGGAAGACAAAGTGTTGGTCGTATTGGACAACGGGGAGTTCTACACCACCAACTTCGACCCCAATAACCATTACGAGGACAATATAAGGCTGATTGAGAAATTCGACGAACACAAGGTGTGGACTTCCGTGTTGTTCGACGCCGACCAGAAGAACTACCCTTACGTGAAACGCTTCCGCTTCGAAGTGAAAACCATCCGGCAAAATTACCTTGGTGAGAATGAGGCTTCCAAAGGGGTACTGCTGACAGACACGGCCTATCCCCGTCTACAGCTGACTTTCGGTGGAAAGGACAGTTTCCGGGACGCACAGATTATCGAGGTTGAAGACTACGTGGGAGTGAAAAGCTACAAGGCAAAAGGCAAACGGTTGACCACCTTCGAAGTGGAGAAGATAGAAGAAATAGAACCGTTGAGACAGCCTGAACCCGAAGAGCCACAGGAAGAACCAATTGAAAACGCCCCTAAACGCCCCTATATAGAAGAAGAGGGACAGTTAGACTTGTTCGCTTCCCCACAAAATCCGAAGGATGATGAATAACCGCATTTACGCACTGGCCGTCGCAAGCGTCCTCTGCACAGGAGTGAACGCACAGGACAGTCTGCAATTCCACCGCATCGTGGAACACGCCTTCACTTTCGGAGCAGGACGTTCCCATATCTTGGACACTTACCTCTCCCCTATTGAATATGACGGGCCACAAGCCCGCATAATGTACGAGAAGACTCGTCCAGTAAAATGGGGAAAAGGCAAAGTGTTGTCTCAGACCATACTCCAAGGATGGTTCGCCTATACCCGAAATCCCGCCCGCACGTATAACGAGTACGCCGGGCTGGTGAATTTCAATTTCGGCTGGCATTATCGTGTACACGAATGGAACAGACTGCAACTCTACGCCGGACTGATGGGCGACTTGAACGCAGGCTGTTTCTATCTTTCCCAGAACGCCAACAACCCGGCGCAGGGAAAGCTCTATCTCAACGTGGAAGCCTCCTGCATGGCGAAATACAGTTTCAGAATAGGACGAAACTGGTGGAAAGCCCGCTATCAGCTGACAGCTCCTTTTCTCGGTGTGATGTTCTCCCCGCAATACGGACAAAGCTATTACGAGATTTTCACGTTGGGACAATCGCAGGGAAATGTCAAGATGACGTGGCCGGGCAACGAGCCTTCCATGCGGCATTATCTTTCGCTGGACATCCCATTCCGCACCTATTCCCTGCGAATAGGCTATGTGGGAGATTTCCACCAAAGCCATGTGAACAACCTGAAATGCCACACTTACACACATTCTTTCATGGTAGGTGTGGTGAAACACCTTTATCTGATGTATAACCCACACAAACGATGATGAAAAAACTTCTCTGTCTCCTGCTGCTGCCTTTGCTTGTACAAAGCTGTATCTCAGAGGAACAATATGCGGACAATCCCACGGGCAACTTTAACGCACTGTGGAAAACCATAGACGAGCATTATTGCTTTTTAGACTATAAGAAGATAAACTGGGACAGCATCCATACCGTGTATGAGAAACGTATCTCCCCCACCATGACCGAAAAAAACCTTTTCGAGGTCATGAGCGACATGCTGGGGGAATTGAAAGACGGACACGTCAATCTCTACGCAGCGCATGACGTGGGACGCTACTGGGGATGGAAAGAAGACTATCCGGCCAATTACCGGGCGGATATTGTAGAGAAATACCTGGGCACAGGAAAAGAATACGCCATTGCCGCCGGAATGAAGTACAAAGCCCTCGATGACAACACTGGCTATATACGCTACGAAAGTTTCTCCGACCCTGTGGGAGACGGAAACATCGCAGAGGTGCTGAACACACTGGCTTTATGCAAAGGACTGATTATCGACCTTCGAGACAACCCTGGAGGCACACTGACCTACGCCACCCGTCTGGCGGAACATTTCACCGACAAGAAAATACTGGTGGGCTATATGTCTCACAAGACAGGACCGGGACACAACGCTTTCTCCAAGCCGCAAGCCATCTACCTTTCCCCCTCCAACGGAATCCGTTGGCAGAAAAAAGTGGTGGTACTGACCAACAGAGGATGCTACAGTGCGGCAAATGACTTCGTGAAGGAAATGAAAGAATGTGCTAATGTCACGGTGATTGGCGATAAAACAGGAGGCGGTTCGGGCTTTCCCTTCTCTTCGGAAATTCCCTGTGGCTGGTCTGTACGGTTCAGTGCCAGCATAATGTTCGACGCACGCATGAACTACACCGAATTCGGCATAGAGCCGGACATCTATGTATCCATGAAAGAGAGCGACCTTCAAAAAGGAAAAGACACATTGATTGAATACGCCAGGGAATTTCTCAAATAGGATTATTCCTCCACTAACGCACGCTCTAATTCTTCCGAAGTGACACGCAGGCGGAAATGGCCATACCGCGCCACGGAGATACCTCCAGTCTCCTCCGACACCACCACAGCGATAGCATCCGTCTCCTGTGAGATTCCCAAAGCGGCGCGATGGCGCAAACCAAGCTCCTTGGGAATGTCCAGGTTATGGGAAACGGGCAAGATACATCCCGCCGCCTCAATGCGGTCGTGATTGATAATCATGGCACCGTCATGCAACGGACTGTTCTTGAAAAAGATATTCTCTATCAACAGCTGGTTGATATTCGCGTCAATCTCCTCGCCGGTCTTCGCAATCTCACCCAAAGGATAAGTACGCTCGATGATTATCAAAGCACCCACCTTCTTCTTGCTCATGCTAAGACACGCCAACACGATAGGAAGCACATCGGTATGTTCCACCTTTTTCTTCTTGTTACCCCGTATCAGGCGCAGCAAGCTGCCTATCCGACGGTGCGTGCCTAAGTTGTATAAGAACTTACGTATCTCATCCTGGAAGATGATAATCAAGGCTATCACACCGACACTCACCAACTTGTCGAAGATGGAGCCTAACAGTTTCATCTCTAACACCTGCGACACGAGCAGCCACAATACGATGAACACCAAGATGCCGAAAAACACGTTCAAGGAGCCGGAATCCCGCATCAACTTGAAGAAATAGTACAACATCAAGGCGACCAGCAGAATGTCGATAAAATCTTTTATTCCAAATGCAAAGAACATAATCAATGATTTATTAATCCACTCACGCTAACAACGCACATACCAATTTCACAGCCTCCACACAAGGCTTCACATCATGCACGCGCAGAATGGAAGCACCTTTCAATAAAGAAATCGTATTCAAGACAGTTGTGCCGTTCAAAGCTTCCGCAGGTCCGCCGCCAAGCACTTTGTATATCATCGATTTCCGGGAAATTCCAGAGAGCAAAGGCAAGCGGAAAATCTTCAGCTTGTCCAACTGGCGCATCAACTCATAGTTTTGCTCCACCGTCTTTCCAAATCCAAATCCCGGATCAAGAATGATATCCTTCACACCTCTGTCTCTCAACTTCTGCACCCGCTTGGCAAAATACCCGCATACCTCTTTCGCCACATCCTCATAATGCGGATGCTGTTGCATTGTCTGAATCGTTCCTTGGATGTGCATCAAGATATAAGGCACTTTCAAAGCCGCCACCATATCAAACATCCCCTTGTCGAAATCGCCCCCGGAAATGTCGTTGATGATATCCACACCGTATTCCTCCACACACATCTGCGCCACATCCGCACGGAAAGTGTCCACAGACACAATCGCATCCGGGCATTCGTCATACAGAATACCCAGACCGTGCCTTAACCGTCTCATCTCTTCTTCCGTTGAAACATCCTCCGCACCAGGCCGACTGGAATAGGCTCCGATATCAATCATAGAGCCACCTTCTTCCACGATTTGCCTCACACGGTCATGTATCTCCGTATCGCTCTGCTTACGGCTTCCCGCATAAAAAGAATCAGGGGTCACATTCAAGATGCCCATCACCTGGGGTTCAGACAAATCTAACAAGCGACCGCTACAATTAATGGTATAAGGAACAAGACCTCTCATCATACGTTCTCCTCCAATTTCCTTGACAAAGCCGATTCCCAGCTTCCGCCATTCTCCACTAACAAGGTGTGGAATCCCAACGCAGCGGCAGCCTCGATATTCTTTCTCCCGTCATCTATAAACAGTGCCTCGTTCGCATGGATACCCGCATCCGTCAAAATCGCACGGAAAATCTCCGCTGAAGGCTTGGTGTATCCTAACTGGAAAGAGGTATAGAGCCTGTCAAAAAAAGCAGACACCGGAAGCCCCTCCTTCGTGAAAGAGGGAGAATCCATGTACTCCCACACAAAAGGATTGGTATTGCTCAACACAAACACCCTGTATAGCCTGCGTAATTGCTGAATAAAAGACAGTCGCCCTGGCTGCAACGATTGAAAGAAACCCAGCCACGCATACTGCACTTCCTTTTCCTCCAAAGGATGGCCGCAAAGTGAAGAAAGAGCCTGAACGAAGCCCTCCTTGTCCAGTCTACCATCTTCTATATCATTGAAAATACCTTGTTGGCGATATACATCCAATCGAGAATCCGCATCCGCCAGTCCCAACTGTTCAAAACGTCTAACGGCTTCAGCTCGGTTCAAATTGACAATGACACCTCCAAAATCAAAGATAAGTGTATTTATTCTATTCATTTTCCCTTACTATGACAGTGCAAAGGTACAATTTTCCAAGGACTTTTCCACACACTTGAAAGCACAAAAAAAGCGGAGTCGCTCCTTTCGGAACAACTCCACTTCCTGTAAAACGGCGGC
>CAVDHB010000032.1:0-18163 GCA_963608705.1 Prevotella sp. P5-108 | reverse complement strand
TGGTAATGGTTCTGAGTCTCATGGTCGTTTTTTTACGGTGAATAATAAAATTTCTGCGGTGAGTTACGAAATTTCTACGGTGAGTAATTTATTTTCTACGGTGAGTTACAAGAGCTTATGCACCGTGCGGGAGATATGCTAAAAGAATACAATGATTATCCGCAATCGTACCACTAATCAACATTGTTTAGGTAGAGACGCGATTTATCGCGTCTCCGCTTTTCATAGTGTAATCACAGATACAAGTCATCACAGATGAATGTGGAGACGCGATGAATCGCGTCTCTACTAGTTTAGTCGTTATATTGCAATGTACAAGATAGTACGGTGGTATGTTTGCGGATAATTATTATGTAGTTTTATGTAGTAAAATGTAGGTAAACCGCTCTTACTACATAAAGCTATCATTTTAATATACAGTATTTTATGAGTGGTTTATGTAGTTATGTAGGTGAATCCCCGATATTTTTTCTGTGAATGGCTGTTTCCTTGTTCTCAAAAGAACAGCGTGTGTGTATTTTCTAAATTGAGTATAAGAAGTCTCCGCTGTAGAGAACAGGATACGTTCGTACTCTTCGTGAGGAATCCAGTGAAAAAGAATTCATAACTCACCGTATGGCAAAATTTACTCACCGCATGACGAAATTTACACGGTGAGTTATGAGTCGCTATTCACCGTATTGTATCTATCGGTGGTACGATAGCGGATAAATTCTTACTTTTTCCGTTCAATACAAAAATCGATATACGTTTTCAGGGATGTTTGTAAAGCTGACGGACAATCATTCAACAATTCATACGCCTCCTGACGGAGTTCTTCCATTTTCCGCTCGGCATATTCGATTCCACCGTGTGCTTTGGTGAATTCTACCAACTCGTGAATCTCCTCGTCATTGACCTCCCCCTCTTTCACTTTGAAAGCCAAAGCACGCATACGCTCATCCCCTGTGCTGCGCAACG
The DNA here is from genome assembly GCA_963608705.1 of Prevotella sp. P5-108. GTDB lineage: Bacteria > Bacteroidota > Bacteroidia > Bacteroidales > Bacteroidaceae > CAVDHB01. Next base: position 17,203 of record CAVDHB010000032.1, on the reverse strand, counting down.
CATACAGGACAGGCAAAGTCAGCTTGCCCTCACGCAAGTCGTTGCCGGTGGGTTTGCCTATGGCCGCATTCGTGTAATAATCGAAAATGTCATCACGGATTTGGAAACAGATACCGACAATTTCGCCAAAACGTCTCGTTTTCATCGCTATCTCAGGATTGTTTCCCGCAGAGATAGCCCCGATTTCACCGCAAGCGGCGAAGAGAGCCGCGGTTTTCTTGGAAATGACTTGGAAATAAGACTCCTCGCTTACGATTTCTTCTTTAGACACATTGGAGAGTTGCAACAATTCTCCTTCCGACAAGGTTTGCCCAAGTAGGGAAATCTTCTCCACTATCTTTATATGGTTGGTGAAAGCGGAATAAATGAGAGCGGTGGAAAGCAGGTAGTCGCCCACCAGTACCGCCACCTTATTATTATAGGCCGCATTCACCGACAACTGTCCCCGGCGTTTAGCACTTTCGTCAACCACATCGTCATGTACCAGACTGGCGGTGTGTAGCACTTCCAAGGTTACGGCGGCATGCAGTGTGGAGGCATTCACTCCCCCAGCCCATTTGGCCGCCAACAGTACTAACATCGGACGCATCATCTTCCCTTTCCGGCTGCGGATATGTTGGAGTACATTGCCCAACAAGGCACTGTCATGTGTCAGTGCTTTCTCAAACAACTTCCTGTACTCGTCCAATTCAGCCTTTATCGGCTTTTGTATTTGTGCTAATGCGTCCATATAAAAGAAGAATTTTGCTACAAAAGTACAAATAAAATAGATAGCAAGCGTATTTTTTCGTACATTTACCACGGATTTTAAAAACATATATGGAAAAATTATATCTGCTTGATGCATACGCACTGATTTTCCGTGGCTACTATGCGTTGATTCGCGCCCCTCGTATTAACACGAAAGGGGAGAATACTTCGGCGGTGTTCGGCTTCTTGAACACCCTTGATGAGATTCTGACCAAGATGGAGCCTACGCATATCGGCGTGGCGTTCGACCCGAAAGGCGGCACGTTCCGTCATAAAATCTATCCGGACTATAAAGCGCAACGGGAGGAAACACCCGAGGCAATTCGTTTTGCCGTACCTATTATAAAGGAGATACTGAACGCTTACCACATTCCTATCCTTGAAGTGCCGAACTACGAGGCGGACGATGTGATAGGCACCCTCTCCTATCAGGCTGGAAAGCGGGGAATAGAGACGTATATGATTACTCCCGACAAAGACTATGCGCAGTTGGTGGATGCGTGTGTCTATATGCTCCGTCCGCCGGTGAAGGGAAAGGATTATGAGAAGTTGGGCGTGGAGGAAGTCAAGCGGAAGTACGACATAGAGCATCCCTCGCAAGTCATCGACCTTTTGGGATTGATGGGGGATGCGGCAGACAACATTCCCGGATGTGCGGGCGTAGGACCGAAGACAGCGGAAAAACTCCTGCATGATTTCGGAAGCGTGGAGAATCTGCTGGCGCATACGGAGCAACTGAAAGGGGCGTTGCGCAAGAAAGTGGAGGAACACGCCGAAGATATTCGCTTCTCCAAGCAACTGGCGACCATCGTAAAGGATGTGCCCATTGAGTTGGATATGGACGCACTTGCCCGGAAGGATATGGACAAAGAGGCGATGCGTGCCATCTTGGCCAGATTGGAGTTTAAGGCGTTGGGTGAGCGAATACTTAACGAAGCTCAACAACCGCAAAAAAATATTCCTTTACAAGGCGATCTCTTTGCGGAAATGACCCCCTCTCCTACAGGAACGGAGCAAATAACGAAATCTCAGACGGTTCAAAACACGCCTCATTTTTACTATCTTGTTGATACAGAAAAAGATATAGCGGATTTAATAAGAAAATTAGAGACTGCGGACGCTTTCAGTTTAGACACGGAAACGACCGGAACTGACCCTATTGACGCTGAACTCGTAGGACTGAGCTTTTCTTTCACTCCCCACGAGGCGTTTTATGTGCCAGTGCCTGCCGACCAAGTGGAAGCCCGTCGTTTCATGAATCAGTTCAAGAAAGCGTATGAGAATACCCGCAGCCTGAAAATCGGCCAGAATATAAAGTATGACATGCAGGTGTTGAAGAACTACGATATTGAGGTGGATGGCCCGATGTTCGACACGATGATAGCCCATTACCTGCTCCATCCCGAACTCCGGCACAATATGGACGATATGGCGGAGCACCTGCTCCATTACCGCACGGTGCATATCGAGGAACTTATTGGCCCGAAAGGAAAGAAACAAAAGAATATGCGAGACCTTTCCCCTAAAGAGGTCTACGAATACGCTGCCGAGGATGCGGACATTACGTTACAACTGAAGGAGGTGCTTGCTCCTTTGCTGAAACAACAGGAGGCCGAGAAGCTTTTTCAGGAGATAGAAATGCCGTTGGTGCCTGTCTTGGCGTACATGGAACGGTGTGGCGTGCGGATAGATACCGAGGCGTTGAAGGAGACTTCCCGGCATTTCACCCTTCGCATGAAAGAAATAGAAGAGGAAATTTTCAAGGAAGTCGGTGAACGTTTCAATATCTCCTCCCCTCGTCAAGTGGGTACCATCTTGTTCGAGAAACTGAAACTCTCCGAGAAGCCGAAGAAGACAAAGACGGGCAATTATGTCACTTCCGAGGAAGTCTTGCAAAGTCTGAAGGCGAAAAGTCCCGTAGTGGAGAAAATCTTGGACTACCGAGGCTTGAAGAAACTGCTTTCCACCTATGTGGACAGCTTGCCCACGCTGATTAATCCCCGCACAGGACGCATTCACACCTCTTATAACCAGACTGTGGCGGCTACCGGGCGTTTAAGTTCCTCCAACCCGAACTTACAGAACATCCCCATCCGTGATGACGACGGCAAGGAAATACGTAAAGTGTTCATTCCCGATGAGGGATGTCTCTTCTATTCTGCCGACTACTCACAGGTGGAACTGCGCATCATGGCGCATTTGAGCAATGACCCGAACATGGTGGAGGCTTTCAATGAGGGTAAGGACATCCATGCCTCTACTGCCGCTAAAATCTATAAGGTTCCCTTGGACGAGGTGACAAAGACAGAGCGGGCGAAAGCCAAGACGGCCAACTTTGGAATCATCTACGGCATCAGTGCTTTCGGTCTTTCGGAGCGTTTGGGTATTCCCCGCAAGGAAGCCAAGGAGTTGATAGACGGCTATTTCCAGACCTATCCCCAAATCAAGGCGTATATGGAGGCCAGCATCGCCAAGGCGAGAGAGAAAGGATATACGGAAACTATCATGGAACGCCGCTGCTATCTTCCCGACATCAATTCCCACAATGCCGTGGTGCGTGGCTATGCCGAGCGTAACGCCATCAACGCCCCTATCCAAGGCAGTGCGGCGGACATTATCAAGAAAGCCATGATAGCCATCTACCGTCGTTTCAAGGAAGAGGGTATCCGTTCCAAGATGCTCATTCAGGTTCACGATGAGTTGGACTTCAGCGTCTATCCCGAGGAGAAAGAGAAGGTGGAGCAAATCGTGTTGTCCGAGATGGAGAACGCCTACAAGATGCGAGTGCCTCTCGTAGCTGATGGTGGATGGGGAAAGAATTGGCTGGAAGCGCATTGAGTGAGACGATACACGGAACTTCAAGTGTATCGTTTTACGTATTAGAAAAGAATTTGCTATCTTTGCTTTATAGAAATCAAACAGACAGATTATGGAACGACGCAGGAAACTTTACCCGATAGGAATACAGACCTTCTCGAATATTCGTGAGGGTGATTATCTGTATATCGACAAGACGGAGTATGTCTATCGTATGGCATCCTCCGATGCCAAGTATGTTTTTCTAAGCCGTCCCCGCCGTTTTGGCAAATCCCTGCTCACTTCCACCTTGGAATGTTATTTCTCTGGGAGAAAGGAACTGTTTCAAGGCTTGGCCATAGAGAAGTTAGAGAAGGAATGGAAGAAATATCCCGTACTGTATTTCGACATGAGTACCGCCAAGTATGCGGAGAAAGCGGATTTGGAAAGCGAGCTGAATTTGAAACTTGTGCGTTATGAGGAGGTGTATGGGAAAAAAGAGGATGAACAGAATTTCAACCAGCGTCTACAGGGGGTGATAGAAAGGGCGTATAGACAAACGGGACAAAAAGTAGTGGTCTTGATAGATGAGTACGACGCTCCGTTGTTGGACGTGGTGCATGAGGAGAAGAACTTGCCGATATTGCGTAGTGTCATGCGTAATTTCTATAGTCCGTTGAAGGCTTGTGATGGCTACTTGCGTTTTGTGTTCATCACGGGTATCACGAAATTCTCTCAGCTGAGCATTTTCAGTGAGCTGAACAATATCGATAACATCAGTATGGACAAGGATTACTCCGCTGTGTGCGGCATTACCGAGGAGGAGATACGTACACAGATGGACAACGATTTGTCGTTGTTTGCGGAAGGTTTGAAAATAACCAAGGAGGAGGCGTTAACGAAATTGAAGGAGAACTATGACGGCTATCATTTTGTCTGGCAATCTCCCGATATATACAATCCGTTCAGTCTGCTTACCGCTTTGTCAAAAGGTAAGATTGATTCTTACTGGTTCGGCAGCGGAACGCCTACCTACCTGATAGAAATGCTTCGTAAATACCACGTCTCACCTCAGCATATAGGGTCAAGAGAAGCTATGGCCTCTTCGTTTGACGCACCCACGGAGCGTATGACGGATATTACGCCGTTACTTTACCAAAGCGGATACGTCACTATCAAAGACTATGATGAGGCTATCGAGTTGTACACGCTTGACATCCCCAACAAGGAAGTCCGCATTGGACTAATGAAAAGTCTGTTGCCGAACTATTTGCATCAGTACACCACGGACGGACTGACTACCGTGGCTCGTTTGTACCGTTGCGTCCTGCAGGACGACATGGACGGTGCCTTGCGTCTGTTGCAGACCTTCCTTTCTACTGTGCCTTATTGCGATAATACCAATTACGAAGGCCATTACCAGCAGATGCTCTACGTGATATTCAGCATTTTGGGCATGTATACCGATGTGGAAGTACGTACTCCCCGTGGCAGGGTGGACATTGTGCTGCGTGGTCCTCATACCTTATATATAATGGAGCTGAAACTCGACAAGGGTGCGGACACCGCCATGAACCAGATAGACTTGAGACAGTACCCCGAACGTTTCCGCCTGTACAACCTGCCGATAGTGAAGGTCGGCATCAGTTTCGACAGTGAGAGACATACACTGAAGGAGTGGAAAATAAGCGGTGAGGTGCATTCTATGTAACATAGAGATTAACTACATGGCTACAAGTAGAGACGCGATTCATCGCGTCTCCACCTTTTAAAGTGAAGAACGAAGAATCATACAGCCTTGGCTTGGGTGGTATGATTGCGGATAATCATTAAACGGAACTTCAAGTGTATCGTTTTACGTATTAGAAAAGAATTTGCTATCTTTGCTTTATAGAAATCAAACAGACAGATTATGGAACGACGCAGGAAACTTTACCCGATAGGAATACAGACCTTCTCGAATATTCGTGAGGGTGATTATCTGTATATCGACAAGACGGAGTATGTCTATCGTATGGCATCCTCCGATGCCAAGTATGTTTTTCTAAACCGTCCCCGCAGGTTCGGCAAATCCCTGCTCACTTCTACTTTGGAATGTTATTTCTCCGGGAGGAAGGATTTGTTCAAAGGCTTGGCCATCGAAAAGTTGGAGAAAGAATGGACGAAATACCCGGTGCTTCACTTTGACATGAGTACCGCCAAGTATGCGGAGAAAGCGGATTTGGAAAGCGAGCTGAATTTGAAACTTGTGCGTTATGAGGAGGTGTATGGGAAAAAAGAGGATGAACAGAATTTCAACCAGCGTCTACAGGGGGTGATAGAAAGGGCGTATAGACAAACGGGACAAAAAGTAGTGGTCTTGATAGATGAGTACGACGCTCCGTTGTTGGACGTGGTGCATGAGGAGAAGAACTTGCCGATATTGCGTAGTGTCATGCGTAATTTCTATAGTCCGTTGAAGGCTTGTGATGGCTACTTGCGTTTTGTGTTCATCACGGGTATCACGAAATTCTCTCAGCTGAGCATTTTCAGTGAGCTGAACAACATCAAGAATATCAGCATGGACGAGGCGTATGCAGCTGTATGCGGCATCACTGAAGAGGAGATGCGTACCCAGATGGACAACGACTTGTCCTTGTTTGCCGAAAGACTGAATCTGTCAAAAGAGGAGATACTGGCAAAGCTGAAGGACAATTATGACGGTTATCATTTTGTTTGGCCATCTCCTGATATATACAATCCTTTCAGTCTGCTGAATGCGTTTGTGGATGGAAAGTTGAACTCCTATTGGTTCGGAAGCGGAACGCCTACCTATCTGATAGAAATGCTTCGTAAATATCACGTAACGCCCCAGCATATAGGCGGCATGAGAATTCCTGCGGACGCTTTTGACGCCCCGACGGAACAACTGTCGGATATTTCCCCGCTCCTGTACCAAAGCGGCTACATCACGATTAAGGACTATTCCGAGATTACAGGGCTGTATCTGTTGGACATCCCGAACAAGGAGGTAAGAATAGGTCTGATGAAAAGTCTCCTCCCGAGTTATGTCAGTATTCATACGAGCATGGGGCTTTCCACGATTGGCCTGATGTATGGATGTATTTATGAGGACGACATGGACGGTGCCTTGCGCCTGTTGCAGACCTTCCTCTCTACTGTGCCTTATTGCGATAATACCAATTACGAAGGCCATTACCAGCAGATGCTCTACGTGATATTCAGCATTTTGGGCATGTATACCGATGTGGAAGTACGTACTCCCCGTGGCAGGGTGGACATTGTGCTGCGTGGTCCTCATACCTTATATATAATGGAGCTGAAACTCGACAAGGGTGCGGACACCGCCATGAACCAGATAGACTTGAGACAGTACCCCGAACGTTTCCGCCTGTACAACCTGCCGATAGTGAAGGTCGGCATCAGTTTCGACAGTGAGAGACATACACTGAAGGAGTGGAAAATAAGCGGTGAGGTGCATTCTATGTAACATAGAGATTAACTACATGGCTACAAGTAGAGACGCGATTCATCGCGTCTCCACCTTTTAAAGTGAAGAACGAAGAATCATACAGCCTTGGCTTTGGCGGTATGATTGCGGATAATCATCACTTCATAATCCGACCACATTATTAACTATCGTCATTCAAAAGTTATTTGAGGGCTGACTGTGCGTCTTCGGGAGTAAGACCTATAGCCTGTATAATTTGTTCTGAAGAGAATCCCATTTTCCTTAATTGACGTGCCAAAATCATTCTTTCCTCTTTACGTCCCTCTTCACGCCCTTTTTCGAGTCCTTCGGCAAGTCCTTCCACACGCCCTTTGGCTCGACCGGACTTCTGTCCTTTCAGCCATTGAGTCTCCATGGTGCTGAACCAGTCGCGGTAGGCTTTCAGACTGTCCTCATACAGAACTCGTTCTGAAGGCTTGAACCCTGCAATCTCGGCAGCTTTGAACAGTTTGAGAAACACCCGCTCCTGCAACGCCAGTGGACGGTCGTCCAAACGTCCCAGGTTGCGAAGCACGAACATCCACTTTTCCATCATGGTCTCCAGCTCGTCTTCCCCTTTCGTGAATTTGGGTATCTCCAGAAAGATTATGGTCAACTTGTCATAGAAGAGACTCTTTGTGGAGAAGTCGTACAGCCGAATCTCGTGCTGGTACTGCTTTTCATGTTCCTTGTCATAGATGAAGTTCAAGATGCCAATCATGTAGACCGCCTTCAGCTCATAGTTCCAGTAACGCCCCTTCTTGGCCTGCTCGCGGATGGGAAAAGTCGTGTAGAAGACGCTTCGGTCTTTGAAAAACTGCTGCTCTCCCCGTTGCATTTCCACTAAGAACTTCTCTCCCTGCTCATTCTCGCAATACACGTCGAACACAGCCCGGCGGTCATATTCCGCCGTGCCTAAATTCTCCGTGTTCAAGTACTGCACGTCTTTTACCACTTCCTTTCCTTGCAACAGGGAATTCAGGAAACTTATCAGCAAATCTTTGTTCAGTTTAGTGCCAAAGAGTTTCTTGAAACCGAAGTCTGTATACGGGTTGATGTATTTCTCGATGATTCCTTCGCTGCCCATAGGATAATAATAATGTTGGTTCTGTGGCGAATATACCGCTTTTTTGTCAAACGAGCAAGAAAGTCCGTATGTTTCAGCGTCTCATTCTTGTCTTTTTACAGTCACACAGAAGTGGTTTGAGAAAAATTTCTATGATTATCCGCAATCATATCAACGGCTACTTGTTCAAACGTGCAAGACTGGATAGTGGTATGTTTGTGGATAATCATTTTTCACGAACCAATCGTATACACAACGGCTTTATAAATAAGGTGTATGGGATGAGGGTATCCCTTGCGGAAGTTTGGTGTATAAAGCCGTACAATATTGTGTCGATTTACAACTTTCAGTGCTTAAAATTGTCTTAAAGATAGTCTTGTTCACCTCCAGAGAGCATATTAATATTGGTGATTAACCTAAAATAACATTCGGGGGGGTGAAATTCAAAATTAGTTTGTACATTTGCCACGGAATAAAATGAAAAAGTGACGCGGATTCTACTACCGTGGATGCTCTGAAGCGTATATGCGTGAGAAAGAGAGGTGGGATTGGAATACGAAAAACTTAAGGAAGTTCGAGAAAAATATACTACTAATTTAAAAACTCATGAGAAAAAGAACATTATTTAATGCGCTTTTGTTCAGCTCATTGTTAATGGGCACGGGTTTGTCAATCACTTCTTGTAAGGACTATGATGATGACATCAGTAACTTACAGAACCAGATTGATGAACTTTCAAAGGTCTTAGACCAGATCAAAAGTCAAATCACTGCTGGTAGCGTGATTACCAAAGTGGAAAACACATCCGAAGGTGTGAAGATTACGCTGAGCAATGGCCAGTCTTATGACGTGAAGAACGGTGTCAATGGTACAGCATGGACCATTGGAAAAGACGGCTATTGGTATCAGGATGGTAAGAAGACTGAGTACTATGCGCTCGGTAAAGACGGTGCTAATGGACAACCGGGTGCTGACGGAAAGCCGGGTGCTGACGGAAAGCCAGGTGCTGACGGAAAGCCAGGTGCTGATGGAAAGCCAGGTGCTGACGGAAAAGACGGAGCATATTATGTGCCGAATGCCACTACTGGCTGCTTTGACAAGGTAGACGCTGACGGTAAAGTAACTCCTACAAATATCTCTTTCAGAGCCCCGGGAGCCATTACGGGTATGATGGATGAAAATAACTTGACACTGTACGGTGTACCAGACAAAAACGGTACGGTGGATCCGAAGGGTGTAGTCATTCCGTTGTCTAATAACTTGCGTGGACTGGTGTTCGCCGGTGACCGTTTGGACGAGAGCGCTACCGATGGTATCGGACAGGTAGAAGTGAAGGAAGTAGGTCTTCCTGGAATCCAGATTAGCTCTTTCCACTACAACTCTGAAAGGTTGAACGGAGAGAACTCTGCTGCTGAGAAGTCTACAGCGTCTTCTACAACGACTATCGTAAATCCGGATACTTACGCATATTATCATGTGAATCCTTCTAATGCGAATATCGAAGATGTCAAGAAGAATCTGAAATATATCGTGAAGGACGCAGGTATCGTATCTCTTACGAGAGCCGCTGGCTTTAGCGTGACTCCGGAGATTGCAAGCTATGACTCTGAGACGGGTATCCTGAAAGTTAAAGTAGCTACTAAGGGAACTCCGACCGCTTCTGCGGACAAGGCTACCATCGTGGCATTGCAGACTACAAGAGCTAACACTAAAGAGTTGGTGACTTCAGACTATGCTGCCTTGTTCAAGAGAGATCTTGGACAGCTTCGTATCGCTGACAAGAACCGTCACGATGTATTGGACGGAAAGAAAGACTTCCACTATCGTCGCGCAATTGTTGGTATCAGCAACTTGGATAGAGAAGCTGGTATTCCTAACAATAAGGTATGGAATGTGAACACCGACAATAACGAGCCAGTTGATCAGGAATTCGTATATGATAAGAAATACGATTTGAATGACTACGTAGAGGCACACGAACTGAGCCTTGACGGTAGAAAGTGTACCTTGAGTCATGCTGATTTGAAGGCATTAGGATTCGATTTCAAATATGAAATCGTGAAGAATTACAAGACGGGTACCAACCAAACTCCGCAGGAACAATTCATCACCCTGAATGGAAGTGAAGTAACCTCAAGAGTTTATGGTACAGACGGACGTGCTGCTATCGGTCGTACTCCTATTGTGCGTGTGACATTGTACGATAAAAATAATAAGAATCAGGCGGTAGCCATTTCTTATATCAAGATTCGTTGGACCGACCATAAGTCTGATCCGAAGCCGAACGAACAGATTGTGTTGCACATCGGTGAGAATGGTACAGACTTTGGATGGACTTGTAATCAGGGTGGCTTTACTCTGCAAAGTACGGTAGAACAGGTGAATGTACAGTTCTACAATCATTTGGATTTAAGTCGTGACGATTTCCATAGCATTTACAGCACATTCGATGCTAACAACGTTGACGGCCAAGTGGGTACAGTTACAAGCTTGAGAGATCCTAACAGTGGTACAACCACTTACTTGTATAAGTGGACAGTAACTACTGAAGATTTGTGGAAGAACGCTGGTAAGGAAATTCAGCATATCAGCTACTATAAAGCCGCAGATGGTCGGAAAGTGGAGATTGTATTCAAGGCTAAAGTGAAGGGTATCAACAAGACTGAGAACATTACCACTGCAAGCTACATCAATGAATACTGGAACGCTTCCAAGACTCAGTCTAAGTTCAATGTCGCTGTGCCGAATCCTGCAACAACAACCAGTCCTACAAACTGTGTGTTCGACAATGATTTGAACTCTCCGTTCGTGACTGAGAATGGTTTGCTGAAATTGAACAACACGGTCATTGATCATTATGAATACACCTTCTGCAAGGATATTGAGGACGTTACTTCTCTGAAGGGTGCAAGCAATGGTGGTTATGACGTGAACGGTGTGAAGTTCACCGTGGCTAATAATGGCTTGGAGTTGAAGGCAACCTTGAATGGAACGACAGAGACTGTCGCTACTATCAACAATCACAACAACCCGAACCATGTAGTCAATAAGGCTTACAACAAGGTGGAGCTGAATAAGAGCAGTAATATTGCTAAGAAATTGTTGAACAGTAAGGCATTCGAAGTGTTCTATTCCGTGAAAGGATACGCTTGTGCTAATGACAATTATCCTGTAACTGTTACATTCAACGGTAAAGACCATTACACTGCCTTGTTCGTACGTCCTGTAGACGTGGCTAAAGTAGCTGAAGGAAACTTCATTGATGGTGTAGACTTCGGTGAGAAGGGATCTTATGTGCCATTAGAGAAAGTGGTTTCTGCAACTGACTGGCGTAATCGTCCGTTCAGCGAGCATACTAACTACTGGGGCTACTATGGTCCGTTCAATATCGTACCTAATAAGAACTCAGCTGAAATGTACCTGAATGGTCAATGGAACGCTGTTCCAAATTCCATCGTTCTTGACTACGATACAAGAACAACCATTAACGGTGAAACTTCCCAATATGGTTTCTTGACTTACAAGAACAATGGTACAGTGTTAACGGGTGATTCCAAGATTCGTTTGGATGTAACTGTCAACTACGGTTGGGGTTCAATTCCTGTGAATATTGAAATTCCTGTGAAGAAGACCATCGGTCCTGCTAACAAGTAAAGATTAACACAACTATCTGATAATAAGGGTGCCCTCCAACTACAAGAGGACACCCTTTTATAACTGTAAAAAGTGAGTAAAATGAAAAGATTTGTTTTGTTCTTATGTCTGGCTGTCACTATCCTCTTAAGTGCCTGTGGAGGAAAGAGTGACCATGAGTTTGCCGGTACATTTACGGATGAATTCAATAATAAGTTCGTGTTGAACAAGGATTATACGGGTACTATTCAATTTGCGGGCAACTCAAAAGTAGAGAACATCAAATGGTTTGACGGTGAAGACCATAAACGTCCGTACGCCACCATTGAATACAATGAAGACCCCACTTATTATTTCTTGCGAGACGGTGCGCTGTATCGTGCGCAAAAAGATATGGATGAAGGTCGTTGCGCGATAAAAATCAAGTACGAATAAGGATGCATCGGTTCTTCTGGGGAACCACCGTGAGTGGCTGTCTTATGCTGGCATTGGTCTCCTGTAATAAAAAAGAGAACAAGTTGGGTATAGATGACGTGACCATTCATGTGACGGATTCCATTCATGACTTTGGAACCTATCATGGAGATACCGTGAAGCAACATTGTACCTTTGTCCTTTACAATGAAGGACCGGATGCGTTAGTGATTAGAGAGGTTCAAACAGGTTGTGGATGTACCACTACTGATTATCCCAAATCACCGATACAGGAAGGTGACTCTGCTAAAATTCAAGTGCAATATGACGGTACTGGCAGCGAAGCGGGTTCATTCTATAAAACCCTGAATGTATTCAGTAACGCTAAAAGCGGAGTGGTCACTTTGGCTGTAAAGGGACGGATGATAAAAGATTAGAAACACTAAAAACGACAAGACGATGAAGTTAAGAACAAGTTTATTGGCTTGCGCTTTGTGTGCAGGCTGTGGAATGGCAAGTGCGCAAAACACCACAGAAGAATTCAACCCGCACTGGTATATGCAGGTGCAAGCAGGTGCCGCACACACTGTGGGAGAAACAACGTTCAAGAACCTGATTTCTCCGGCTGCCGCCTTGAATGTGGGCTACCAGTTTAATCCCGTATGGGGCTTGCGCTTTGGATTGAGCGGATGGCAGGCAAAGGGTGCGTGGACGTATCCTCTGCAAAAGTACAAGTACAACTACTTGCAGGGCAATGTGGACGCTACGTTAAACTTGAGCAACCTCTTCTGCCACTACAATGAGAAGCGTTTCTTCAACGCTTACCTCTTCGGCGGTGTGGGCATCAACGGTGCGTTCAACAACGACGAGGCGGTGGCCATCGCCGCAAAGGGATACAATATGGAGTATCTGTGGACGAAGAACAAAATCAGTCCCGTGGGCCGCTTCGGCTTGGGCGCTGACTTCCGTCTGGCTCGTAACGTGTACTTCAACTTGGAAGTGAACGCCAACGTGTTGAGCGACAAGTTCAACTCCAAGAAGGCTGGCAACGCCGACTGGCAGTTCAACGCTCTGGCTGGTTTCACCTTCAAGTTCGGCAAGAAAGCCAAGAAGACGGTACCCGCCTCCTACATAGAACCGGCCAAGCCTGCACAGCAGCCTACACCGGAACCTAAGGAGGAACCGAAGCCAGAGCCAAAGCCGGAGAAGAAAGTGGAGTCCTTGACGGAAAACATCTTCTTCAAGATAAACTCCTCGTATGTGAGAAGCAGCGAGCAGACCAAGATTCAGCGTATTGTGGATTATCTGAAGGCGCATCCCGAGGCCAAGGTTTCCATTGTCGGTTATGCGGACAAGCAGACCGGCAACTATAAGATAAACCAACGCATCTCCAAGCGCCGTTCAGCTTCCGTAGCTTCCGAGTTAAAGAAAGCGGGCATCTCCGCCGACCGTATCAGCACCGCTTTCAAAGGCGATACGGAACAACCATTCTCTACAATGACCGAGAATCGTGTGTGCATCTGCATTGCAGAATAATTTTCATCATCGTTTAATGATTAGTAGGTCATTGTAGAGGTCAGGACGCACAATTCTGTGCGTCCTTTTTTTTGTTGTTTTATTCAATAATGATTATCCGCTAAAGGTAGAGACGCAATTAATCGCGTCTCTACTATATTGCGACATAGAATGCAATTATTGAAGTTCTCAAAAAACATATATTTTGCGTCGCTTTATTCTATTCAATCTAATCATTGGGTATGTTCCGAAAAAAGTATTACCTTTGTAAAAGCATTCAATGAGTTATATTATCAATAATCAGAAGCAAATGGACGAGCGTATTAAGATTGTAAATTTTGGTCCTATCAAAGAGATAGAGATTACGCATATCAAGCCTTTTACTGTATTGGTGGGCGAGTCAGGCAGTGGAAAAAGTACGCTTATGAAGGTGCTCTCCCTGTTCCGTTGGATATACAAACGCCTCAATTTGCGCTCTTACTTGCGTCATTCACAAGCCAAAAACTTGAAAGACCTTACTTTTAATATGAAGGATTTGCTGAGATTCTCAGGTATTGATGAATATGTGAAGGAGAATACGGAAATCCATTATGAAAATGACGGATGCAAGATATCCTATACACGGGAAGGTCTGGTAACTCCTCGGAAGATTATTCCGCAAGACAAGTTGTCATTGAATAAAATCTGCTTCATTTCGGATAAACGGAATGAGATTGCGGATGTCATTGCCGGAAAGACCCGTGTGGAGCAGAGTGAGTCTTATTTTGAGGAGACCTTGTCTGATTTCAGAACTGCCGTATCGGAAATAGAGACTTTTCCCATTGATTACCTGGGGGTGGAAGTGAAACGGGTAAAAGAAAAAAGCAAAGAACGTTTTGTCATTTCCAGCATGGATGAGGAGGATGAATATACCATTGGATTGGAAAACGCTTCTTCGGGTATTCAGACAGTCAGCCCTCTTTCCCTCATTGTGGAATATTACGCCAGACATTATGACTCAGTAGAGGGGATGAACAAATCCATATTCCGTTATCTGGCGGATACGGACAGCTTGAAACATTTCAACGCTGCCATGAATGTGGGCGAGATTTCTCATAGTAATATATTCATACATATAGAAGAACCGGAACTAAGTTTGTATCCTGAAAGCCAAAAGTCTTTGATAGACTTCTTGATAAACCGTTGTTTTCTTATGGATCATAAGGACAATATGTATTTGATGATGGCCACCCATAGTCCATACATTGTGAATTATCTGAATCTGTTGATACGACGTGCCGAGTCTGGACAACCAGCTCTTAACTCTCCTCACATGAATTTCCATGACATAGAGGTGTTGCAAATAGCGGACGGATACGCTGTCTCGCTGAACATTAAAGGGGAGCAGTGTCTGATAGATACCCGTGTCATGTCTGACCCCATAACAGAAATTTATTCAGAATACAACAATATACGATAGGCTGATGGAATTTTTGATGAAGAAAGACCTCGTGGAGGTTATCAACCGGCAAAGGAATGGTACATTAGCTGAATACACCGCAGAGCCGAAGGTGATAACAGAGGATATAGACGATAAAGTGTTTGACATAGTGGATGGAAAGGGGACGACTTCCACTATAAAAAGGATGGTGGGAAAAGGTACCGCTACCTATTTTAACGGGGATGAGCGACATACTTACAAATTACGTTTTATTCGCTATGAGGAGTATCTAAACCAATTTGGAAAATGGACGAAGGGTATAGGGCGTGCAGACTACATTGCGTATGATTGTTCCGACGATAAAGCCTGTTTCATCATTCATGAGTTGTCCGACGGCAAAAAGGGCAGCAAATTGTCCAAAGCGAGGACACAACTGTTTGCCACCTTACATTTATTGTTTGAATCTCCCCGTGTCAAGACATTCATAGAAAAATTCAATCACAAAATATGTGTTTTAACGGTGGGTAGTGTTCCTGTATCTTCTCCCAATGGTATGGCAGACGGTTTTTACCAAATATACAAGATGCTTCCTGACCCCATTCCTATCAATGCCAAGCTTATAACCAATCGCGGTTTCAAGGCTTTTGAAACAAGAAATGTGAAGTTATAGCATGTTATTCGTGGGATGATTTATTGTGTATTAATTAATGAGGCAAAAACGCAAAAGGCTTCGATGGCCAATGAAGCCTTTTGCGATGGCTAATGAAGAAGGCTTCGATAAGGAATGCAGCCTATTGCATGAACAAGCGAGTGTTTTTAGGTGGAACTGTCCACAGACTATGCTAAACGATGGCTTTATTCCCGTTCCGGCGGATATGTTATTCGACGGCTGCCGAGTATGAGGAGATTTGTAATCAGGAGTGGTAGATTACACTTTCTCTTTTTATGCACCGAAGCATACTCAAATCGAAGCTCTATCCCATGCCGCTTCCAGTATAATTCAAAACAGAAAAAGCAATTTACAAGTTCATTTATTGGTCAAACTGAAATATTTACGTAACTTTGAGGCTGAAATAAAGTTTACAGCCATGGGACGTTACATAAATCCGTTTACAGACTGGGGATTTAAATACATCTTCGGACGGAAATTGTCGAAAGACCTACTGATTGACTTCCTTAACTGCCTTTTCATTAATGAGAGGCATATTGTCGATTTGCAGTTCCTTGACAAGGAACAGTCACCTGAATTTAAGGAAGAACGTGGCATCATCTACGACATATATTGCCTGACTGACACAGGTGAATATATTATCGTGGAGATGCAAAACAGAGCACAACGGTACTTCAAAGAAAGAGCGTTGTTCTATCTGTCGAAGTCTATAATCAGCCAAGGTGAAAAAGGCAATGATTGGGACTACAACATAAAAGCCGTTTACGGAGTGTTCTTTATAAACTTCACTTTGTCACCTTCTTTAAAGGACTTCAGAACGGATGTCATATTGGCGGACAGAGACTCTGGACAACAGTTTTCAGACAAGATGAGAATGACATTCCTCGAACTGCCCAAGTTCACCAAGACACAGGAGGAATGTAAGAATGACTTTGAACGTTGGATTTTTATACTTAAACACATGGAAGCATTAGAAAAACTGCCTTTCACCTCTCAAAAAAAGCTGTTCCACAAACTTGAGGAAATGGCAAAAATAGCACGTATAAATAAGAAAGATCGGGAAATCTATGAAGAAAGCCTGAAGGTTTACCGAGACAACAAGGCTACCTACGAATGGGCTGTGGATAGTGGATTTGAAAAAGGAAGAACAGCCGGAAGAGCACAAGGTAGAGCCGAAGGAAAAGCAGAAGGAAAAGCAGAAGGTAGAATTGAGGAAAAAAAGGAAATAGCAATGAAAATGTGGCAGGCAGGTATGACTGTCAATCAAATAATACAGATGACAGGATTATCAGAACAAGACATTAAAAATCTGCAATCCTCACACAAAGACTAATGGAGTGAAATGTTCGTTGAATCGGATTTATAATATGAACTATAATAAGAAAACTGCATAGGGTTAACGATAATTAGCATAATCATGCAAGTTATCGTGCATGGCAAGCTCGTCGG
>CAVDHB010000031.1:23640-26110 GCA_963608705.1 Prevotella sp. P5-108 | reverse complement strand
GATTATGCTAATTATCGTTAACCGTATGCAGTTTTCTTATTATAGTTCATATTTGAAAAGATAACAATGAAGGAGCTTAGAGAAGACTTTATGAATACGATAAAGGAGGAATTTACAAGACGGCATGACGGTAATAACAGCCAAAACTTCATTCAATGCTATTCAAGCCTTATTTGAGATTTGATGCCTTGTCATGCACCTACCTCTGAATAGTTACCTGGAATCCGCCTACGAATCTTTATGTGTTAAATATTTGTATACGAGGACAATCGACAAAGTAAAAATGGTGCTTTTACAAATAAAAGAATTAACTTTGCACTCTGAAAATAGCATTATAAACAATTAAATACATCGATTATGGGTGATCTTTTTGAAAGTCTTAAGAAATATTTCGAGAACACTCCGAAGGAAATTCTTGATAATGATTGGAAAGAGATAAAGTATCTCAATGAGATTGGTCCCGATGTCATTGAATATGCCAAATTTGTAAAAGAGCAGTTGGGCATTGCTGTGTCGTATTCAAATTCTGCATCAAAAAATAAAACGCACAGATACGGTGTGTCTGTAGATTCCGGAAATCATGGAATTTCTGTAGATGTACAGTATTATTTTGCGGCATAAGGAAATATGGAAAAGGCAGCTTTTAAATTAGATGATTATCACTTTACAAAAGCATCATTGACATAGGCATGAACGCTTCGCTGATGAGAAAGTACGCAAGCGGGCTGCGCACGCTGAAAACCGCCCAGTTGGAGAAAATACAGGACGGAATGAATAAAGTAATAAAGGATATGAGTGCCGGGCATCTTATAGACAGACCGGTATTATCATATATTTGAAAGAACTCTGAATCCCCTTGTCTGTGAAGACCGGGGGATTTTTCAATATTTATCCAGATGTCTTGTTCATGTAAATCAAGTTTTGGTAACATGAAACTTGAATCTTTTATAGCATCCCATCTTATTGAGGGCCTTGAGGTAAAAACGTCCGCAAAAGTTGGGTGGTATGGAATAAAAGTTGTATTTTTGCGACATCAGTTTCTGCCAAGTCTCTCGATGATTCGTACCACGGCAGTACTGCGTTTTTATTGTGCAATAAGAAAATGAGATCCTTATTTTCTCATAAATCATTGAATAACGGAACAAACTATGGCAAGACCTGTAAAAGAAACACCTATACTGTTTGGTAAGGATGCACGGCGGTTCGAGGAGAGAATGAAAAATCCTCCTAAGGAAACTTCTGAGCAACGAGATAGAAGGTTGAAGAACTATCATATCATGATGGCTGCATTGAAAGCAGGTGAGAAGGATAGACGTGAAGGTAAATTACCTCCTTGCATTATAAAAATAGGACATAATGCTTGATAATATCAAGATTTATCGGATAGAAACAGGGGAGAACTTTGAATCAGATTCTTTTGATTGTGGAGATGATGATTTGAACGAGTTCCTCCTTAAGGAAGCAAGTCTTTATAGGGATGAACTACTGCTGTTAGTTATGCAGTGGTTGATAGTCGCAACATTGAAAAGACAGTTGCATACTTCAGCTTGGCCAATGACAGGATTTCGTTGAGCGATTTCGAAAGCAAGACGGATTTTAATCGATTCCGTAAACACCGTTTCGTGAACGAGAAGAGGTTGAAGAGCTATCCTGCCGCCAAGATTTGCCGTCTTGGGGTGGATGTCTCAGCTAAGGGGCTGCACATAGGTTCGAAGTTGCTTGATTTTATAAAAAGCTACTTCATTGCGGACAATAAGACAGGATGCCGTTTCTTGACGGTGGACGCATACGCTGCTGCTCTTCCATTCTATGAGAAGAATGGTTTTATTCCTCTGAACGATGATGATGCAGGAGAAGCGACACGATTGCTCTACTTTGACTTGAAATCTTTCGCTGATTAGTTGTGTGCATTTTGCCGGACGACAAGTTACAAGTCGCTACATAGACTGTGCTGCATTTAGATTTATATCCTGCCTTAAAGACCCATAAAAAAGCAATACTACTTCATCAGCCATCGAAGCCGTATTCATTGACCATCGAAGCTATATTCATTAGCCATCGAAGCTATATTCATTGACCATCGAAGCCGTATTCATTGACCATCGAAGCCGTATTCATCAGCATTTGAAGTATATTGCCTTATGAACGAGTCTACATTGTGTCAAATCCGCATTTGTTTACTTATGATTGTGAAGACAATCCTTCCAATCACTGACTGTTCCTGTCTCGGAGGAGAAACTCACTCCTATTTTATATACGGGGCGAGTATCCGTAGTGTAGGGAGTGGCGTATCCCTTCTCCTCAATCTGCCGTAACGCCTCCTCCGCCGTTCCGTCGAGCTTGAACTCGAAGATATACACGTAGTCTTTGGTCTCCACGATGCAGTCCACCCGTCCGTGGCTCTGCTGTTTTTCCGTATAGACGGTGTAGACGCTGATGAGTCTCATAATCAAATAGAAGGTGTAATGGA